>CAMCMB010000076.1 GCA_945875845.1 Pirellula staleyi DSM 6068 | reverse complement strand
AGCAGTACGAACTGACGGCCGATCAAGTGGACGACAATTGGAAATACCTCAAGGAACAGTCGCCGGTCGCTATGGTATTATTCAATGGAAATCCGTTGACTATTTCACCTCCTTCGCACGTTCATCTCAAGATCACCGAAACCGATCCTGGGACCAAGGGCGATACGGCTACCAACGTGACCAAGATTGCCAAGGTGGAAACGGGCGCTGAATTTAACGTGCCCGGTTTCATCAAAGAGGGCAACATCGTCAAAATTGATACTCGCAACGGCGAGTATGTCGAACGCGTCAGCATGGAATAATAACGCATCCTTTGAGCATCGACTCCTTCCGTCTCTTGTCATTCGAGGGTTAATCCAATGCTCCGGTCAAAAAAATTTTCAGCGATGAGTTGTCTCTCATTGCTAGTGGTTCTGTCCCAGCAGGTCCAATCTCAGATCAAGAACCCATTCGAAACACTTAGGGAAAAACTTGTCACCAATGTTTTGATTCCCAACGGAATCAAAGATCCGCGAGTTTTGAAATCCATGGGTACGACTCCGCGACACGAATTTGTACCACCGAAATACAAATCGCAAGCATACCAGGATATCGCGATCCCGATCGGTGAATCGCAAACGATTAGCAGCCCATTCATCGTTGCGTTCATGACTCAAGCGCTGAATCCTCAACCCACCGACAAAGTGCTTGAAATCGGTACGGGCAGTGGCTACCAAGCTGCGATTCTGAGCCCATTGGTTCAAGAGGTTTACACGATTGAGATTGTCGAAAAGCTCGGTCTAGAAACCACCGAATTGTTAGAGAAGTTGGGTTACACCAACGTTCATTGTCGCATTGGTGACGGCTTCAAGGGCTGGGAAGAACATGCTCCGTTCGACAAAATCATCGTCACTTGTTCCCCGGAAGACGTTCCGGCGCCACTTGTGAAGCAACTGAAAGATGGGGGCTTGATGGTTATCCCTGTTGGTGAGCGGTACCAGCAGATGCTCTGCCTCATGCGAAAGTCGGGTGACAAGCTCGAAAAGGACGAGCTGCAACCGACCTTGTTTGTACCCATGACTGGAACCGCAGAGGATCAACGCAAAGTCATGCCACCTCCCAATCCTGTGCTACTCAATGTTAGCTTTGAAGTTCCACTCATCAACAACGTTTTCATTCCCGGATGGTACTACCAATTTGGTTGCATTGTCGTCCAAGATAACGATGCGCCCGACGGAGGAAAGGCTGTGGAATTCCGAAGCAACAATGGGAGTGTGCCAAGCATGCTTCTGCAGGGCGTGGCTCTCGATGGATCGACTGTCAAGAAAATCAAATTGGGAGGGTGGATCGCAACCGAGAACGTCAAGTTTGGGTCGGACAAAGAGAAATCTCCTTCCATCGCGATTCAATTTTTTGATGCCAATCGAAATCGTGTTGGTTACAACTTCATTGGGGGTGGTTTCAAGGGAACCCGAAACTGGAAACAAGAAGAGCGCATCTTCAGCGTGCCCGCCGCCACCAAGGAAGCGATTGTTTCCATAGGTTTATTTGGTGCAGAGGGTATGGCACGGTTTGACAACATTTCCTTGGAAGCCGTGAGGTAGTGCGGTGAAACCAAAGGCCGTTTTAGCCTATTGCCGAGAAAAAGGGATCCGCTCTGTAGACCTTCGTTTTGTAGACATCGATGGGACGTGGCGCCGAATAACGCTTCCTCTGAGCGCACTGAACGAAACGTCTTTTGAAGAAGGCTTCGGCCACTCTTTGCTGCTTGATTGTTCCGCCAACAAACAGCCGGTTCCCTTGATTCTTTTGCCTCAAAGTGACGCCAACTACCTGGATCCATTCACCAATCAACCAACGTTGATTCTCATTGCAGCGGTGCAAGATTCGGTCGTGCGCGAGGATAGTCCGCTTGATTCACGGCAACTGGCGGTTCGCGCAATGCGGTATCTTGAATCGGCATTGATCGGAGATACTCTCTCGATTCGTTCGTGTTTTCAATTTCGAATCGCGCCAGAGAATCGCGAAAATTTGCTGAGCGATGTATCCGAGAACACGTTTTTGGCATGCGGTCCAAGCGACAAGGATTATCCCCTACGATGCGAGATAGCCGACACGGCGGTCGAGTCTGGGCTGCACATAGACCGACACTTCTGCGGCGTTGACTCCCGTTCGGAAATGATTCTCAAACCATCGAGCCTAGTCGAATGTTGTGATGACATCATGATGCTCCGTTATTTGATTGGCCAGCACGCTTGGAAGCAGCACTGCCGAGTCATCACACAGAACCTCTGGATGCCCAGTCAATGGTCCATCAGCCGAAACGGGGAGTCTATCTTGGTTGGTACAGTTCATCGAGGCATGAGCGAATCGGGTTTGCATGCCCTAGGCGGAATACTTAAGCATGCCGACGCCATTGCGGCCATCGCATTATCCAACCGTGGTGAGCACAACGCCTATGGCTGGCTTCGCATTTGTTCCAATGAAGAAGTGAGTTCGGTTTGTCGGGTTATGGTGTCTTCGCACAACCCTCGTGCACGAGCGATCGAATTCTTGGGTGCACCTGCGTCCAGCAACCCTTATTTGGTCCACTCGGCAATCCTGATGGCAATCATCGATGGTATCCAGAACAAGACTTCGCCAAGTCCATCGCTGGATGTTCGGATAAACGCAGCGGACGATCGATCGAATTGGAACATTGGCGGCAACCCCATGTCTGGTATCGATCGCGATGGCTTGAAAAACCGATTGGATAACGATCGCGATTTCTTGAACCGAGGCGAAGTCTTCTCAGATGACTTGATCGATGTGCTTTGTGGCCGATTGAGTACCTAGGAGTCGAATCCAACCATGCATACCATCTCCGATCTCGTCGGCACAAAAACACTACTCCTGGGCACCAACAACCGAAAGAAGGTTGTCGAACTTGTCAATCTGCTGGAGCCCCGAGGCTTTACGCTCAGGACATTATCGGATTTCCCGGATCCATTCGATGTGGAGGAGACAGGAAGTACGTTTATGGAAAATGCTCGGCTGAAAGCGATTTCGCAGGCAACACACCGTGGCATGTGGGCGATCGGCGAAGACAGCGGCCTTTGCGTGAAGGCTCTCGATGATCGTCCAGGCATCTTTTCCGCTAGGTTTTCAGGAGAAAACGCATCGGACCAATCCAACAACGATTTGCTTCTTGAAACGATGAAGTTCGTGCCGGCTGACCAACGCCATGCCTACTACGTTTCCACGATTGTGCTAGCGGACCCAAGTGGTGGCGTACACATCGAAACGCAGGGCGAATGTTGGGGACGCATACTTACCGAGCCTCGCGGCCAAGGCGGTTTCGGATACGACCCCCTGTTCGAGATCGAAGAGTACGGCAAAACATTTGCGGAGTTAGGTTTGGAAGTAAAACGCGAAATCAGTCATCGTGCGCACGCATTGCGAGCGTTTTTGACTCGACTCGACTTCTTGATTGGTTGACCCTTTTTCCGGAAAGCTACCTCGTGCCCGAAAGCTCTTTCGGATGGTTCTTGCTCGCCATTGCCGCGTTTGGAATTGGAGTGACCAAGAGTGGATTCTCGGGTGTGAGCATGGTTCACGTCATCCTCTTTGCGTACGTTTTTGGTGCGCGCGAGTCGACGGGAATCGTTTTGCCCATGTTGATCGCCGGGGATATTTTCGCGATGACGGTCTATGGCAAGCACGCGAATTGGACGTATGTCCGACGCATGTTCGGCCCTGCCATGATTGGAGTCGTCGCTGGTTGGTTGCTTATGTTTAGGCTCGACGAAAAGTACTACCGTCCGTTGATTGGGACTATCATCCTCGGCTTAACGGTCTTGCAGATCATTCGAATCTGGAAAGAGGAATGGTTAGCAGACGTGCCTCATGCCCGATGGTTTGCATGGAGCATGGGAATCCTGGTTGGGCTCACGACCATGTTGGCCAACGCTGCAGGACCTGTATTTGGCCTGTACCTACTTGCAATCGGTTTGCCGAAATTGGAATTCGTTGGAACTGCAGCTTGGTTCTTTTTGCTTCTGAACATTTCCAAGCTTCCGTTTAGTTGGAGTCTCGGGCTCATTCGACTCGATACGCTTGCTCTCAATGCGGCCTTGTTGCCTCTCATTGCGCTGGGACTGTGGATCGGCAACATGGTTGTGCGGCGCATTCCTCAAAAGCTGTTCGATAGCCTTATTTTGATTTTTACAGGGGGCGCAGCCCTAAGGATGCTCTTTTTGTAGTGTATGCCGGACTTGAAAGGGAATTGGCCCCTGCCAAAAACGACCCGTTGGGGGTAAATTTGTAGTGGCAGGCGAGCGGAAGACTGAAAACGCCCAATCATCACCCGATACGTAAGGGCTTGTTGCTTTCATGGTACGACGGACTTCCAAGTCCGTCGAGTTCCCCATTGACGGACTTGGAAGTCCGTCATACCGCCCTTAACCAATACCGCCCTTAACCAATACCGCCCTTAACCAATACCGCCCTTAACCAATAACGACTTCACCAAAGCAACAAGCCGTCACGCTTCGGGTTGTCGACGCATGAATTTGATACCCAACGATGGCCAATAAGGAAAATACAGGATGCCAAAACCGAGAGTGCTTGTCTTGCGAGCTCCTGGCACAAATTGCGATGTTGAAACGGCGTATGCGTTTGAATTGGCTGGAGCAGAAGCGGTACGCTTGCACGTCAACCAGTTGATCGAACATCCAGCCCTCGCTTCGACATTTCAAATCCTCTGTTTTCCCGGTGGTTTTAGCTACGGCGACGACATTGCGGCCGGACGTATATTTGCAGCTCAACTGAAAACGTTTTTGAGTGAGACATTGGAGGCCTTTCGCCAGCAAGATCGGCTGGTTTTGGGGATCTGCAATGGATTTCAGATCATGATGCGGTTGGGGATCTTTTTTGATACGCCTGCGAATGCTCCGCCTGCAACGTTAGCTTGGAACCGCCAGGGACGATTCGAAGATCGGTGGGTGCATCTCAAGCCGGAAACAGACAACTGCGTATTCTTGCGCGGTATCGAAACCATGTACTTGCCCATGGCCCATGCCGAGGGCCGATTCCTGTTTCGTGACTCCGATTCGGAGAAAGGGCTCATGGACCACAAGCAAGTGGTGCTTCGCTATTGCGAGCCCAACGGCAATACGGGTGTAGCCCCATTGGCGTTTCCCCATAATCCAAACGGAGCTCAAGGAAACGTAGCTGGAATCTGCGACTCCACCGGGCGAATTTTCGGATTGATGCCACATCCAGAGCGACACTTGTTTGCGACGAATCATCCTCAGTGGACGCGTCGGGAAACACAACCTGAGCATGGTGAAGGCTTGAAGGTTTTTGAAAATGCTGTCGCGTACTTTGGTTAACGTATGAAAGTCATACACGACCTAAACGAAATCTACACACAGCTCGACTTCGTCCGTTGCGATTCCAAGCGGATTGGACTTGTGCCCACCATGGGTGCACTTCATGAAGGCCATTTGTCGCTCGTTCGTCGTGCCAAGCAAGATTGCGATGTGGCTGTTGCCACGATCTTCGTCAACCCAATGCAATTTGGCCCGAACGAAGACCTTTCCAAGTATCCTCGGACGCTTGAATCCGATATCGCTTCGCTGCGATTGGCCGAATGCGATTTCGTTTTCGTTCCGGCATCGGACCGAATTTATCGCAAAGAACATTCGACCTACGTTGAAGCGCCAAGCGTTTCAGCTCGGTGGGAGGGAGAATTGCGACCAGGGCACTTCCGTGGTGTCGCAACGATCGTTCTTAAGTTGTTTCAGTTGATACCCGCGCACATCGCTTACTTTGGGCGAAAAGATTACCAACAAGTTGCGGTGATTCGCTCGATGGTGGACGACTTGAATGTTCCGATTCGGATCGAAGCGTGCCCCACCGTACGTGAAGCCGATGGACTTGCGATGAGTAGCCGAAATCGTTACCTTTCGGACCGAGATCGACCGAGGGCACTTGGGTTGTGGCGAGCCCTTTGTAAGGCACAGAGCAGCTTGAATGCGGGCATACACACGGTTGCCGAATTGGAGGCAGCGATGCATTCGGAACTGCTAGCTGCTCAAGTTGATTCCATCGATTACGCAACAATTGTTCATCCCGACACACTTGAACCCATGATGCAGATCAGCGAGAGCGCTGTCGCACTCATTGCAGCCAAAGTTGGTGGTACTCGGCTCATCGACAACATGACTTTGCTGCCACCCATCCAACGAAACAACGAGGGTTCAAACTAGTGCGACAAACACTCTTCTACTTACCCCACGAATTGCTTGGGATTCCCGTACTCGGTGTTGGTTGGGTTCTCGGCGTATGGATCGCTGTCGCGATTGGATTTTTATGGTTTGCGAGCAAAAAGCAATCGATGTGGACGTTGCTTGAAGAACAAGGCGTGGTATGGCTTGTGGCGGCGTGTGTGATCGCGTTTTTACTCCCCCAAATTGAAACCCGTATTCCTGATGGAACTGCATCGGGTTGGATTGTTGGCTTGCCTGTTCGGGGGTACGGCGTCATGTTAATGCTGGGGGTTTTAAGTGCGGTTTCGATCGCTCTGGTTCGCTGCAAGCAAGTGGGGGTTTCGCAAGAAGCTTTCTTCTCGCTCGCGACCTGGGCGGTTGTGGCTGGACTTGTGGGAGCGAGATTGTTTTACGTTGTACAAAAATGGAACGAGCTGGATGGCGATACCATTGCAGCGAAGCTCTGGACATCCTTGAAAGTGACAGAAGGGGGGCTAGTGGTCTATGGAGGTGTTATCGGTGGACTGATCGCGATTTTGCTTTGGGCCCGAAAGCATCGTTTTCCCCTTTTGCCGCTCGCAGATTCCGTGACACCTGCTTTTTTTATCGGTCTCGCATTTGGGCGGATCGGCTGTTTGCTCAATGGCTGCTGCTATGGCGGCATCTGCGAGCAGTCACTTCCTGCGATTGAGTTTCCGTCAGGCTCGCCGGCATATGTAGATCAATTGAGGTCGGGCAAGCTTCTGGGGATGGTTACAGATAAGGAACCATCGGCAGCCGAACCGCAGCCGATACGGCGAGTTCTGCCAAATAGCTGGGCATCGGCGAATAACGTAGTTCCAGGAGAAAGACTAGCCTTCGTGGGTGAAAAACAAGTGGACGGGATGACTCCGAGCGAGCCCTATGCACATCCGGTGTTTGAAGCGACGGTACGAATCGATGGTCGCCGCATCGACGTTGCATCGATCGATATTCCGCGAAGCTCTTTGCCGGTCCATCCATCCCAAATCTATGCAGCCATCGGTGGGCTGTTGCTGTGTTGCTGGACGCTCCTGTTGGCGGAGAACGTCAAAAAGACCGGCTTGGTTTTCGGAGCGGGACTGATATGGTACGGTGTTCTTCGAATCATGGAGGAGTGGATTCGAGTCGACGAAGTTGGTCAATTTGGAACTTCATTGAGCATTGCGCAATGGGTAAGTTTAGCCGCCATCCTTCTTGGAGTCTTGATCATTGCCCGTCGCAACAGCGTGTTCCACATTGCGTGGCACGAGCGCGCTCGCTCGTGACTCCATGGGCGAGACGCCCAAGCCACTTTCGAGTACCCAGGATCCACACATGCAGGTGCACACATGTAGGGTAGGGTGCACCGAGGGAGCCGAACGTCTAGGCCTTTCAAAACGGCTCGCTTCGTTCCAACCAACACTGCATTGCCTGATTGGCAGCCATAATCTCATGCACGGCCCACTCGATGTCATCTGCGGGCATCAGATAGCGAGGGCCGACCACATGTCGATTCGTTCCTGCGAAATCCTCTTTTCGAACCTCCAAGTCGAGCCAACGCGCCCAAGGAGCACTAAAATCCTCCCATTGAACGGTCATGGGGTCCGGACATGCAACCGCAGCGATCGTCAGTTTGTATGCCAATTGGTCTTGAGCCAATTGGGCTTGAGTCAATTCGGTCCCGGCAGATTGCTTTGTGGGTGCCAAGATATTGGTTAAATGCGTTGGAACGCCGACGTCCCAGCGGACATGGATTCGATGATTGCGAGTCGCCAGCTCAAACGCCTCTTGCAAGCGTTTGCTGCGGGTCGGGTCGTCGGAAATCACTCGAATGATCGAATCATCCGACTGCGAACTTTCCAGGTGAGCGTTCAATTCATGTATGGTCCAACGGGTGACGGGGTCGATCCAATCAGGAACGATCTCGTCGGCTGGCTTGAGAACGAACGTGCGCATACACATGCGAGGATGTGGAACTTTGAGATGTGGAGTCCAAATACGCTGCTGGCCATGGAGCAGCAAATCGATATCAATCCGGCGTGCTTCCCACCGAAATTGCCTTTGGCGGCCGAGATCCGTTTCGACTTGCTTGATGGTCTCCCAGACTTCCCATACCGACCGATCGGTGTCGATGGACGCAACTGCGTTTAGGAAATCACCTTGCCCGGCAGGCCCTCCTACGGGAGGGGTTCGATAGAGGTGACTGAACTGCAAATTTGCCGAACCAAACGCATCGCCAAGCAGTCGTTTGGCAGCGGCCATAGACTCACGCACGTTGCCAAGGTTTGCTCCCAGACTAATTAAGGTTTCAGCCATCCAACATTTTCTATGGAGCGTCGGCAATAATTAGACTTTCCACATACCAATTGATCGATGTAGCCTTTCTGTCACGTTTAGAAGACGTTTTCCGCGTGGTCAGAATGTAGGTTGGCGGATTGGGTAGGGCCAAATCTTGGTAGGACAACTTGTAATTGTGTGAGCCTGCGCTAGCAAAGTCCCCAACAGGTCCTAGGAATTTCCACTTCGCGGGGGTCTTTCGATTTTTGATTGCCAAATGGATTGCATCGGTCCTGATTCGAGAAACCGCCTCCCTTGCTGCGGTTACTTCGGATTGTGTGTCTCGGATGGGATCGATGCCAGCGAGGAAAAGGACTCGATCCATATCACCTTTGGATAAACTATCCAGGTAAAGATCGCAAATTTTTTGCGATTGGTTCAGGTCATATTTATCCTCAAGCAACCGCCCGAAATACCCAGTAGACGCTGTGGTAGCCCCAATGACGACGGCTAAAAAGCCGAACATTTTCGAAACGAATCCAAAACGATGTCGCTTGGCGATGAGCAAACTGAGGGCCCCTAAGGCCCCGCCAAGGATAGCAAATGGGAGGACCTGAATGTACTGCAGGGAGAAGATTCCCACGAGCGACAATAAGAAACCGATCAACGCAACAAGTGAAAAACTGGTTGAGTCAAGAATCTCATCAGTTTCGGCAGATAACACAGTTTCGTTCATGGATGATTTTTGAAAAATCGGTGCGAGGGCAGAAAGCATGGACATTTCAACAGAATATTAACCTGGATTCGGATTCTGTTCCATCAGGCAAAGGCCAACAATTCAGCCTTATTTGGTTGGATGCACTACGCCCCCAACCCTGGTATGGTTCAGCCCTCCTGCCGAACCATGGCGCATTAAGCTCGGCAGGAGCCTCGCTCTCCCAATGGTTTTCAATGCATTCGCCATTGCAAAGATGTTAAGAGCGGTGGCCTCACCCTCCCAATCGGAACCAAGGGCCCAATCGGAACCAAGGGCCCAATCGGAACCAAGGGTGGGAAACTGTACCCGAATAAATACGGCGACGATGCTGGTTTTTATTCTGCCGAGTTTTCCTCGATAACAGATGGCTCCGTTGCATTCTTTTTCGGCAACTCTGGGAGCGCTTTGGGTTCGCTCGCTACGTCCATATCGATAAGATCAAACTCAGCGTGATCGACATCCAGGCGGAGGACTAAGTAGGTCGCTGCAGATGCTGTCCAAAAGAAACTAAAACCAAAGGCAGTTATCAGGAGTGGAACAATGCTCGTCAGGATGGGCGACCAATTGGATCCTAGCTGAGACAGGCTCGTGAACGAACCGACGTCAAATGCCGCCCCGATAACCGAAGCCCCAGCCGTCAAAACCAGCGTGAGAATGCTACCGCCAACCATGCTGAGCAATTGGGCGGCTATGACGCACAGACCTAACGTTAACGGACGCTGAAATGTATAGGCCGCAGATCGCGAAATTCCATCGTAGGCGTCCGCTTGCTTTTCGGTGACGATGGAACAAACCGATAAGGGAAAACCAAAGATGGTGATCGCGGCGCACCATCCAATTCCAATTGAAAAGATTAGTGTGGGAATCAAAAGCAAACCCGCCAGCCAAACTCCAATAATCGGTATGTTTGAAATCCAGCCGAGGAACAACGGGCCGAGCGCCATCAACAAAATCAAACCGCTGGGCATGGTTGTCGACCAGGCGATGGATTGCCATCGATTACGAACCAAGCGAATACTCTCCGCCCAAGGCGCCGTCATGCGGGTCCCAAGTTCGACGACCGATCGCCGACACAAACATCCGCCGACGAAGGACCAGATCGCAATAATCCCGATGTAGGCCGCCACGCAATCGGCAGCGCCGTTGAGGCTCGGGTTCGCAAGCCAATGAAACATCGGAATCAAATAGTGTTGCCATACCGATAAGGGAGTGTCGGGTAAGGGAGTGTCGGGCATACCAACATTCCACGGAGTCATGATCGGATTGCTTCCATCGTTGGACGTGATCCAGGATTGAATCGACTCCGACGCGGAATCGAACATCCAGTGAGATGCCGTGACCCAAAGATGGGTCAACACCAGTGCCAATGCACAAAGAAAAATGTGGGTCGAACGCCAAGAGATCGTGATGCATTGCGATGCGAGTCGCCACCACGGTGTGGAACGATACCAGTCGATGGCGACCTTGGGGATAGCTACGTCTTTGGCAGTAGAGTCATTCATTTACATGCAGCGTCTAAGTCTAAGTCGGAAGTAGTTATTCATGGTTGAACGAAGTACGCCGTTCATGGCAGTCAAACGAAATGACAAATCAATCAAAGTTCCATTGCTTTCGAACCGGTGGGAGTTCCGGCTCCGCATCGTCTTCCTCCTCGGAACTACCAGTTGGAATACCGATCGATTCACTCATCCAAAGATACAAATCAGCAAGTTTGCATCGTTCGGAACAAAACGGCATAAATTCACCGCGAATGTCTGCGGCAAAAGTTCGCTCACATGTAGGGCATTTCAGAGAAGGGGAGGGTTTTGACATTCCCTGAGAATAACGCATTTATGGCTGGAAGGGAACGCGTACTAGGGGTTTGTGTCTTGGTGCGGTGAAATGCCCTTTCGCTCGTTTCGACTTGGAAGGCAACCTGTTTTCTGCGATACTCTCTCCAAAGCGAATGCACCACTAGACTGAGGCTCGTTTGATCAATCAATGTCGTGTTTTGCAACCGGACTCGCCAGATTTCGGATCAAGCACAGCTAATACTGACTCTTGCGAGTCCAGCTACGACAGTTGTTAGTCGAACGTCCGCAGCGTGATTTTCGCCCCATGAGTGCTCGTTGGGAGCGCTCTCAACAGGGCCATGAAGGATTGTTTGGCCCGATGGAAATATTTTTGTATGTCTGTGCGGCCGATTCCATCGCCCGACGCATACCCGTTTTATTTTGGAGAATGGCTGGAATGTACAAGAATTTGAACGCGACGGTGTTGGGTGTTTCCGGACGTCAAAGCGAACTGATCGAATTGGCAATGACCTATGGTTTTAGCGGGTTGGACATCGATATCGTTGACCTCGTCAAGAGAACTCAACGCAGCGAATTTGAAAAGGCGGCAAGGTACCTTCTCAGCGCCAAGATGAAGGTCAGTGGCTTCGAGACACCGATCGACTTGGATGCGGACGACGAAACCTTTGCAAAGGAACTTGCAACCCTTCATCAGACCCTCGAAATCGCCGGTAAAGCGGGAGCACGGGCCGGATTCCTTCGCCTTCCAGCAGCAACCGATCGGTTGCCTTTCCATGAGTTTTTTGACGTCTTGAGAAAGCGGGTCGATGCGATTGCGGCGATTTTCGCTAAGAACAATGTCATGCTCGGCCTCTATTTCTCGACTGCTGCGGAAAACCGCGAGAATCGCCAATTCAAGTTCATTCAAGATGTCGACGGCTTTTTGGCTTTTTTCAAGGCTTGTACGAACGAAAGTGTTGGACTTGTCATTGACTCATTCAACTGGACCGTCGGCGGCGGTACGTTTGAGCAACTCGCTACCATCCCTGGAAACAGAATCGCCGCACTTCGTCTCGCCGACACAGAATCGATTCCAACGATTGAAGATGCGAGCCTCAAAATGCGATTGTTGGCTGGAACGAGCGGCATTATCGACAATGTAAGAATCGTTTCGATCTTGAGCAAAGCTGGCTACGAAGGGCCGATCACGGCCTTTGGACATGCGAGCAATTTTGGCGGAATGACGCGAGACTCGATCGTCGCCAAAAGCCAAGATTCCCTAGATAATGTCTTGGCCGGTGCAGGTCTACCAACCTTTACCCGTAGACCTGATATGATTACGGAGTCGACTTCTCCATTGGTTTTGGAAGATATCGGACTTGAGGCGTAATCTAGGAGAATGAGTCTCCCATTTGTTCCCGGCTTTTCTAGTTGAATCGTGACGAACCAGAGGTAGCTATGTCCAGACTGACGCTTCGCGTTGTCCAAGGAGCTGATCGAGGACGCATCCACTCTGAACTCAAAACCCCGATTTCGATCGGGCGTGAAGAAGGAAACACGATTCAACTTAATGATGAACGAATCAGCCGGTTTCATTGCAAAATCCAAGAAGACAACGATCACTTGGTGCTCACCGATCTGGAGAGCACCAACGGCACTCGCGTCAATGGCCAAGACTGCCAGCTCAGGATTTTGCGTTTCGGCGACATCATCGCCGTGGGCCGAAGCTTGTTGCTCTTTGGGACTTCTGAGCAGATCAACGCACGAGTCAACGAAGGCCTGACTGCCGTCGAAGAAGGTAGGCTCGTCACCAACACGGACAGCGGGGATTTCGAGTTAGACCCTGGACTTGTCGAATCCCTTCGAGCGCTTCGTGAGCTAAGCAAGCCGCCCGACTTACCCGAACGACTCAGCCCTAGCCAAGCGGCACAGCTCGCGGAACTCTTTGAGTATTTTCATGCTCGAATCGGTGAAGTTGTCAATGGCGTGACCATCAACGAAAAACGCCCTACGGTGAACGTCGATATTGCCACTTGGCAATTGATTCTGCAACTTTACAGCCGTCTGTCTGAACTGATTCGAGGAATCTCGGATCCCGATTTCCGATTACCAAATTAATTGACTCGCCTCCAAGAGCATTCCATATGGCCCAATCTCTTCGATTTACCAAAATGCATGGCGCTGGTAACGACTACGTCTATTTCAGCGGTTTCGATCAAACATTACCAACGGACTTGAGCGGTCTATCCGTTCAAGTTTCCGATCGACGTTTCGGTATCGGCGGGGACGGGCTTATCGCCATTCTTCCGAGCGAAAAAGCAGATGCCCGAATGCGCATGTTCAATGCCGATGGCAGCGAGTCGGAAATGTGCGGCAACGGTATTCGATGTGTTGCCAAGTATGTTTATGACCATGGTATCTGCAAGAAAGAGTCGCTCAAGATCGAAACAGGAGCTGGCGTCCTTTCGCTCGATTTGACGATCACCGCAAATCTCGTATCTCAAGTAAAGGTCGATATGGGGGAACCACGCTTGCAAGCAGCGGAAATACCCACCACCTTGGGTACCAAGCCAACGGACTCCATCATCAATCACCCCATCGAGTTTCGAGGCCAAAAACTCTTCGCAACTTGTGTCTCGATGGGTAATCCACATTGCGTTATCTTTGTGTCCGAGGCGACCGACGAACTGGTACTTGGAATCGGCCCATTGATCGAACGCGACAATCGCTTTCCCAAGAAAACAAACGTCGAGTTTGTTGAGGTATTGGCTCGCGGAGAAGTCCGGCAACGAACCTGGGAACGGGGATCCGGTGAGACTTGGGCATGCGGGACGGGAGCGAGCGCCGTGTGCGTCGCGGGTGTCCTGACCGGCCACACCGACCGCCAAATCTTGAACAATTTGATGGGTGGGCAATTGCGATTGCGTTGGGATGAAGCCAGTAATCATGTCTTCATGACCGGACCGGCGACAGAAGTTTTCTCGGGAATTTGGCCTCTGGGATCGTAATGCAATTCCCAATGTTCCGCCTGCCAAAGCTCGAACTTCAAAAAACAACGATGCGGTGGGGCGGCACCTTGCTGGCATTCGGTATTCGCGCCTGGATGCGTACTCTCGATGCTCGCATCGCTTGCTATCAACCCGACATGGACCCGGCCGTGGCCAGCTTTCAAGGGCCAGCCATTTATGTTGTGTGGCATGAGTACCTGGCTCTGCCTCCTTGCAATCGCCGAGGCTGCGATGTGACGATGCTTTTGAGCCAACATCGCGACGCAAACTGGCTTTCGGAAATGATCTCGCAGTTCGGCTTCAAGACGGTGCGAGGCTCGACGTCGCGGGGCGGTGTGAAAGCGATCTTGCAAATCACTCGCGAATTCAAAAACACCAGCCTTGTCATCACACCCGACGGGCCACGAGGACCGCGAAGGGAATTGTCGAGTGGCTGCATTTATATTGCTGGCTTGCTGGGGATACCGATCGTACCGCTTGGATGCGGGTTTGATCGACCATGGCGAAATAGTGGATCTTGGGATAAATTTGCAATTCCAAGACCCAGTTCGCGTGCAAGGATCGTTCTCGGACCCGCCATTCATGTCCCTCGCAAGCTCAGCAAAGAGGAGATTGAAGTGTATCGCCGCCATGCCGAGGAAGTACTTCACGCCGTAACGCTCGAATCGGAAACGTGGGCGACCGAGGGTTCGCGCAGGGTCGGCGAGCGTGCATTCTATCCAGTACCGCAAGGAGCCATTTCACCGTGACCGGTTTCTTATGGAGTGACGATGCGGACGCTTTCTTTGACGAAAAGCCAAAGCAAGACTCGGTCGAGCTCGATTCAAAACGAAGCGGCCCACCCCCTGCCAAGCCGAAGCCCGATGCCAAGCCGAAGCCCGATGCGAAGCCGAAGCCCGGTGCAAGCTCGGCGGCTCCACTCAGCGTTGGGCAACTCA
Source organism: Pirellula staleyi DSM 6068 (assembly GCA_945875845.1). Taxonomy (GTDB): domain Bacteria; phylum Planctomycetota; class Planctomycetia; order Pirellulales; family Pirellulaceae; genus JBKCUI01. Next base: position 20,466 of record CAMCMB010000076.1, on the reverse strand, counting down.
ACGCATGGGTCAAACGTGCCATCGATGACTCCGTTCCCATGTTTTGGCTGGCCGCCGAAATTGGGAACTTGAATCGATCTGCCTCCGGGCACGTCTACCTAACGCTCAAGGATGCGACCAGCCAAGTCTCGGCCGTACTCTGGAGATCCACCTTGGAACGCCTCGGAATGGACTTGCGAGAAGGCATGGCCGTTCTCGTCCAAGGGCGAATCGACGTGTATGGGCCTCGAGGCACTTACCAAGTCATCATCAACCGCATGGAGCAGCAAGGACTGGGGGCGCTTCAAGCCGCTTTTCGCAGACTTCATGCCAAGCTGGACAAAGAAGGCCTTTTCGCCGCCGAACGCAAGAAATCCCTTCCGCAGTTCCCCACGCGCATTGGTTTCGTTACCAGCCCCAGCGGCGCCGCCATTCATGACTTCACCCAGGTTCTCAAGCGGCGCTGGCCCGGCGCAAGCGTGCTCATCATCCCATCGCGAGTCCAAGGCGAAGGGGCGGCAAATGAGATTGCAGATGGGATACGGGTCGCCGCACAAATCCGGCCGACTTTGGATGTCCTGGTTGTGGGGCGAGGAGGAGGATCGCTAGAGGACCTTTGGTGCTTCAACGAAGAAGTCGTAGTCCGTGCACTGGTCGCATGCCCGCTGCCGACGATCTCGGCAGTAGGACATGAGATCGATGTTACGCTCAGTGATTTGGCCGCAGACGTGCGTGCGTTGACTCCATCCGAAGCAGCCGAGCGAGTAGCTCCAAGCCGAGTGGAAATTGCCGATGTGTTGTTAGGTATTCGCCAACGCATCGATACGCTGATGATGCATCGAATCAGCCAAGCAGAAATGCGACTCCGGTCGGTGATCAGTCGGCCTGTCTTTGCCTCGCCCGAACGATCGCTTGAAACACCCATGCAACGTCTGGACGATCTTCATGAAGCGCTGGACAACGCGATCGATGCTAACATCCAAACGCGAGCCGAGCGACTCGAGCGTCTATCGAGCGTCCTGGATGCAATCAGTCCATTAAAAACGCTTGCACGAGGTTATTCGGTAACGATGGACACGAACACCGGCTTGGTCATTTCGAGCGCAAAGCAATTGCGCATTGGGCAAGAGATTCAAACAATACTCAACGACGGCAAATTCGTGAGTCAAGTCCTTTCGAAGACGTAATTAGGCTAGGTGGCATGCATCGAATGCCCCTGGGTTGATCCCAGGGGATCGTTACCTTCATGCTAGGGCGCAGGTCAGTTACCACTGGCATAAAGCCAGATGGCATGCATCGAATGCCCCCGGGTTGATCCCAGGGGATCGTTACCTTCATGCTAGGGCACAGGTCAGTTACCACTGGCATAAAGCCAGATGGCATGCATCGAATGCCCCCGGGGGCATCCCAAGGGATCGTTACCGCTACATCATGTGCTTTGCTTTGGCTTGCAGGTAGCGGTTGATCAATGGCGATGTCAATGTGTCTGGAAACGCATCTACGCTCAACACACCGCAATTTTCCAGGCGACGAATGACATCGTTTCGCCAGATCAAGAGTTGCGCTGCTGCTGCACTTCGATACAAAATCGATTCGTCCAGGTCCGGATTGTCGGCCGAGTCGAACACCGATCGGTCTCGAAGCAGTGCAAGCACCGGTAAATGTTTCGCTTGCAAAGTTTTAAGGTAACCTGTCACTTGGGCTGCGGATACATCATCGATAACATTCGTGATTAGCACCACCATCGAGCGACGACGACAGTTCTTGGAGAAATGCAAAAACGCTTCACCATAGTTTGTTTGATTCAAAGAGGGGAAACGATTAAAACCGGCGTGAAGCAGCTGATTCATTTGCGAAAGCCCACCACGCATCGGCACGTACGATTCGATCTTGTCCGAGAAGCAGAGCATTCCAACGGAGTCACCTTGTTGCAACGCGACATAGCTCAGCATCAGCACGGAATTGAGGGCATAGTCCAATAAGCTTAACCCCCGGTATTCGTTTGTCATCAATCTGCCGCAATCCAGCATGAAAACAAGCCGTTGACTTTGGTCCGTCTGAAACTGTTTGACCGTAAGCTTGTTTCGACGGGCGGTGGACCGCCAATCGATATGTTTGTAATTGTCGTCCTGTGAATAGTCTCTCAATCGTTCGAAATTATTGTCTTGACCCGCCTTGCGCGTTTTTCGAATTCCGATCAAGCTCAACCGATTGGTGCGTGCAAGCAATGCATACTCGGCAATTTGCTTCATGTCAGGGTAAACAAGCAATTCACCTGGGCAATTGCGTCGGACCGAACGTTGCCATAGACCAAGTCGACTGCTGAGCCGAAGGTAGATGAATTCGAAAGAAAAGGAACCTCGGCGTGTCGGGCGAATTTGGTAGTCCAATTCCGCATGTTTGCGAGGTTTCAGTACGATCGATTGCGATTCCGGATCCGCAAGCAAGCCTTCCGGTAGATCGTCACGAATTTCGATGTTTTGAGACTTCGTGCTGCGGTTGTCGACGCTGAGCGTGACCTGGTGTGTGCCACCCAGCGAAGCGCTGCGCAGCATGAGCCGTTCGACGGTCAAACCACTGGGACCCGTGATTGTCAAAAGATCCAATACGACAACCGAAAGCGCAACGAGATCAAAAACCACCATGAAGTAGATAAAGAGTGGCGTTGCAAGCATGAAGAGGCTGAGTATGCATAGGGGCAACAGTAGCCAAAGCCAACGCGTCGTGGGGAAAATCCGCCACCCCAATGCCAGTAGGAGCAACGGACTGGCCAACACGATCAGCCCTATCCACGGTGCCCAAAAAAGAGTTGTCCCAACGGAATCGTAAATGGACATGACTTTAGCTTCGTGGTACTTCGATACTTCGCAAAAGGGATCTTAGTTCTTGATCGACTTTGAGGCCTTCTACTTCGGCCTCGGCCGACATGACGACTCGATGCCTCAGCGCGGGCAATGCAAGTTCAGCGACATCATCAGGGACCGCAAAGTCACGTCCTCGAAACGCAGCCAAAGTTCGGGCCCCTTGAATGATGGACAAACCCGCTCGTGGAGAAGCCCCCATATGAAAGGTGGGCCAATTCCGAGTGGCTCGGACGATGCGATTGACATAGGACAATAGTTTCGGATCAATCCGAACCTTGGCATTTTCCTTGATCATTTGCGAGATCTGTTCGGCGTTGGACACAACGCCGACTTGTTCCTCCAGAAGTGAGGAAAAATCGATTTGCTTGGAATGCATCTCGAGAACGCGGGCCTCTTCCGCTTCGTCAGGGTAAGCGACCATCGCTTTAAACATAAATCGATCGAGTTGTGCTTCGGGGAGCGAATAGGTTCCGTCGCTTTCGATCGGATTCTGGGTTGCCATCACCAAGAAAGGGCGAGGGACATGATGACTGACGCCATCGATCGTCACACGAAACTCTTGCATGATTTCGAGCAAGGCCGCGTGCGTCTTGGCTGGCGAACGATTGATTTCATCGGCAAGCAGAAACTGAGTGAAGACAGGCCCAGGTCGAAATCGAAAATCTTGTGTCTTAAGATCAAGGACAGGAGCGCCCGTAATGTCGGATGGCATCAAGTCGGCTGTGAACTGGATTCGACCGAATTTGCAACCCAAAACCCGTCCGAGCGTGCGAACAAACAAAGTCTTGCCAAGCCCCGGGACACCTTCGATCAAAACGTGGCCACCTGAGAAAAGAGCCACGAGCGAGGTTAAGACAAGCTCGTCTTGCCCCACAAAGACTTTGCTGATTTCATGAGTCGCTTTCTCAAAAAGTTCCCTTGCGCGTTGAACGTGCACCGGCTCGGGAACGATTGAGGCGGTATTAACTGCTGGCGATGAAGTGATTTCAGACATAAAAACGGGCGAAACGGGCGAAACGAGTGATAAACGGTTCAACAAGCGTTTCCCATGATAACCGGCGGTCGAGAGTGTATGTTTTGGTTACCCGAAATTTTGACTCGGGCGTAATCGCTAGGTGGGGTGAGGCCACCCCTGTAAACATGTTTTCCTCGACTTTGCCCAATCCATTCCTTGCTTGGGAGGGTGAGGCTCCTGCCGAACCATGGCGTATTAAGCTCGGCAGGAGCCTCGCTCTCCCATAGATTTCCAAATGCTTAAGTCATCCGAAAGACCCTCGCGAGCACCAAAGTTGGAATCGCCAGGCCACACACGATCATGCCCGGTATGCTACCCGCAAATTGCAGGGCAATCGCGGCATCCAAAAAAAGGATGCTCAAAATCGCTTGTTTAATCGCCGGAATCAAAGTCCCGACACCAGGATCGCGAACCGAAAGGACTGCACGCCGAAGCCACGGCGCCATGAGCAACCCAATCGCGATCGGGTAATAGCTCCACGGGTCAAGACTGAGAGGTCTGTCTCGAACCCACAACGGACAGAGCGAGATGGCGACAATTCCAAGAAAACTGACCCCCCAGGCGATCGCTAATCGCGTGTTCGACTGATGGTTTAGCCCCTCTCTGCGGGCGGCAAGCGTAATCCCAATCACGAATCCAACGTGCCCCAATACAGCAACTGCGATCACCATCCAATCCGTGTCACTCGGCCAAACAAGGTTCCAGCCAAGTGAAATTCCGAGAAGCAAGTTGAGTCCTCGACACATCCCCATCAGCAGCGGTCCAAAAACGGTTGCCTTGAGTCTGCTGTCGTAGGCGGCAATCACCATCGCCAATAGGAAACCGATTCCAACCACCAACCATTTGCTTTGGTTGCGAGTGGACGTAGTGCTTATGTCATGCAATAAGGTCGAGGATATAGCCGCGAGGAGTATGCCCGAGATCAAAAGCATCCATCCTGCGATTGCCGCCGTTTGAATTTCGATGCGACCATCCACGAGTGGTCCGTTGCGACGCTGAATTCGGTCTGCTTCGATGTCGTGGACATCGTTTAGCACCATGCCGGCCCAGTAGAAGCAGACCGATGCCGAACACATCAACAGCAGCGACGCTAACAGCAGCGACGCTGCGATTCCATCGATTGCAAACCAAGAGCCTGACGCAATCGAAAAGCCTGCGAGCACATCGGCACACGCGGTTAGTGTATTGGGAACACGAACCAGTTGAGCCCATGCGCGAATGCGAGAATGCATGGAAAGCGACCTATTTCTTGCGTTGGAATTCCTTGACCAACTCTGGAACCGAAATCCCTTGTGCTCCTCGCCCTTCGTTCAACCGAGCATTGACGTCTTCTCGAATTGTTGCCACGTCAATTTCCCAGAACTTGGTCAGCATTTCTTGCGAGAGAGGCGTTGCAGACCGAACCAGTCTCATTCCAACCATGCGAGCCGGATCCGACGTGTACCACCATGGACTCAATGGAACGTTGGGATCTTCGATCTTCCATTCCTCATCCACAGAACCCATTCGAACAGCCGATCGAACGCGCTCTGCCGAGTCTTGCCAGCCCCCGCCCCGCACACATCGCGAGTCCGCTTCGGTGGGCCAATGCGTGCCAGCTAGGCCAACGAAAGATTTGCCACCCCGCTCTCCGAATCCTTTCGAGGAGTACTGGTCGATGGTCCACTCCCACACGTTACCATGCATGTCGTGCAAGCCAAATGCGTTGGGGGCTTTGCTGCCAACTTTGGCTGAACCCATTCCAGCGTTTTCCGAGTAAACCGCGTACTTATCCAATTCTTCTACGTTATCTCCGAAACAGTACGCGGACTTGGAACCGGCGCGAGCAGCATACTCCCATTCCGCTTCGGTCGGGAGTCGATACTGAATACCCGTCAGGCCGCTCAACCATTTTGTGTATTGCTTGGCCGAGTATTGAGTCATTGTCACGGCGGGCTGCTGCGGGTCGTCCCCATGCTCATAGGTATGGCTAGGATCGTAAAGCGGTGTTGGTACGGTCACCGCATCCACTCCATTCGATTCCGTTACCTGTCGAATGCCAGAAGAGGAAAGGTCCTTGAAGACGCGATAGCAACGCATGAACGTTTGGTACTCCGCCCATGTCAACTCGGTTTTTGCAATCCAAAAAGGTTCGAGTTGGACTTTGAATTGAGGCCCCTCGTCGTCGCTGTGGCCCGTCTCACTCGTGGGTGAACCTATCTCTATGCTCCCGCCTGGAACAGGAATCATTTCGAATTTGATGTTGGTGCGTTCTAAGAATTCCGTGTAGGGGACCATGTATCCCCCTTTGCCTTCTACCCCTTTGCCATCGACAAGTGCAACAAATGGCCCACTTTCCGGCTTGGTTTGGCGTATCCCAGGCAACTCTTTGTCTGTCGTCAATTGCGCCTCGGTTGGTGAAGTGAGCATTGCGACCCAAAGCAAACTGCAGCACGTGCAGTACAACGAAGATAAGCAGGATTTCATAGATCGATCGTCGAGAGTTAGAGGAACCAATTCAAGACCGTTCAGAGTAACCGGAAACTACCAAATTGCAAAACAGGAAATCGGCGCGGCGAAGCGACTCAGCAAGCTGGGGGGCACGCCACCCCACCGGTCTAAACATCTTTCCTATGTCGAACCATCGGAAATCAATGGGAGAGCGAGGCTCCTGCCGAGCTTACGACGCAATGGTTCGGCAGGAGCCTCACCCTCCCAAGCAATGAATGGATTGGGCAAATTCGAGGAAAACATGTTTGCAGGGGGGCCCGCCATCCTCCAGGAAAACATTGGAAATCTTTTCCTGAGGCAACGAGACTAGGTCGTTCGGTATCATAAGTTTTCGGATGCCCATTGAGTGTGACTCAGGAATCGCAAACGATTGCGTGACGATGGATCCGACAAGCCTCGAGGCGCTTACATGCATACCAAGCGACACGGTTTGGGTATCCTAAAGTGTCGTCATGACTTACGTGCGTCTCAATTTCGATGCAAGAAAAATCCCTAGGTAGACCATGCGATTGTTTGAAGGCACTCCGTTTGATATTCCACCCAAGTGCAATCATTGCGGCCGACTCGATAACGAGTGCACTTGTTCCCCACAAAGGAAAGCGAGGGTGGCTCCCGAAAAGCAGATTGCTACGCTGCGACTAGAAAAACGGAAAAAAGGAAAAATAGTGACAGTAATTTGCGGGTTGCCTGCCGTAGCAAACGACCTACCCAATGTTCTCACCGAGTTGAAAAATGCGTGCGGTGCCGGAGGAACAATCGAAGGGGATTTGCTTGAAATCCAAGGAGATCACCTTGTGAGGATCCGCGCGCACTTAACCCAGCTTGGCTACAGGGTCAAATAGACCCCTTATGCAATGGAAGAACGGTCGGTTCTGTCGTTTGCAATTTGGGGATCCAACAATTTCCCAAGCAAAGCGACTCTAGTACGAATGACAGGAATGAAACAGACCTCGTGAGGCGGCTTCGAACCCAGTTCATCGCCACGCAGATCGTGTGAGTCGCTCGCTCGACTCGAAATTTTTATGCTTGAAAATGCAAGGGACGAACGATGAAAAGAAAGTTACGAGAGTGGTTACCAACGACGCTGTTGTGCGGACTTCTCGTGAGTGTGGCAATTGCCAGCAATCAGCTAATGTCAGCACGGTCGGGTGCGCCCAATGCGCACGGCGAATTGGGGTTCGAAGAAGACCCCCTGGAATCGAAAGCATTGACCGAAAGTCGTTCGGTTAGAAGATCGCGTCAGCCGCCCAATGCTCCGGCCGCTTGCTCAATCCCTTCCTCGTCCATCCCACTCGATTTTCGAACAACGCCTGTCAACTCAGTAGAGGCTGAATCACATTGCCAGACACGTCCGTCAGCCGATAGTCTCGGCCTTCATGTCGGTAAATCAGCTTCTTGTGCGCGATACCCAATTGGTGTAGGAGCGTTGCGTGAAGATCATGAACGTGAACTGGATCTCGCGTGATGTTATAGCCGAAATCGTCCGTTTCGCCGTGGACATAACCGCGACGCAATCCGCCACCCGCCATCCAGATTGTAAAGCAGCGGGGATGATGATCTCGCCCGAAATTATCGGGCTTGATCTCACCTTGACTGTAAGCAGTCCGGCCAAATTCTCCGCCCCACACGACGATCGTATCTTCGAGTAGTCCACGTTGTTTTAGATCAACGATCAATGCAGCGGACGCTTGGTCTATCTCGGAACATTTGGTTGGCAGTCCCTTGGGCAATCCTCCGTGATGGTCCCAATCGCGGTGGCACAATTGAATGAACGTTACGCCGCGTTCTGCCAAGCGACGGGCCAACAAGCAATTGTTTGCGAACGACGGCTTGCCCGGCGTTGCCCCGTAGAGCTCAAGTGTTTTGCTGGATTCTTGCGAAAGATCCGTGAGTTCTGGCACGCTCGACTGCATTCGAAAGGCAAGTTCGTAGTTTGCGATTTGGGCCGAGATGGCCGGATCACCAAGATCACCTAATGCCAATTGATTCAGTTCATTGGTTGCATCCAAAAGCTCTCTTCTTGTTCTGCCGCTCACTCCAGGTGGGTTCGAGACAAACAATACAGGGTCACCCGCGTTACGAAATTGCACTCCACCGTATTGCGCTGGCAAGAAGCCGTTCCCCCAATATCGCGTTTGCAAGGTCTGGCCGCCACCGCCACTTGTCAGGACAACGAAGGCGGGCAAGTCGTGGTTTTCGCTCCCCAAGCCGTAGGCCAACCACGCCCCCATGGTGGGGCGTCCCGGTTGCTGATTCCCGGTTGCAAAGAAGGTAACCGCCGGATCGTGATTGATGGGGTCCGTATTCATCGACCGTACAAACGTACACTCGTCGACGATCTTGGACAGATACGGTAGGAGTTCCGAGACGTCCATTCCCGTGTTACCGTACTTTTGAAACTTGAACGGCGATCCAACACAAAAGAGATTCTTTTGACCGCTGGTCATGGTCGTGATGCGTTGCCCCAGTCGAACACTCTCCGGAAGATCCTTACCGGTCATCTCGATGAGCGTGGGTTTTGGGTCAAACAAATCGAGTTGCGATGGGGCGCCCGACATAAACAAATAGATGATCCGCTTTGCCTTGGGCGCAAAATGCAATCGCTTCATGGCTCCTGGTACGGCTAAAGAGTTGTCACCCATAGCGTGGGGATTCATCAACGAAGCGAGAGCCATGGCCCCGATGGTCGTCGAGCTATTCTGAAGAAAGGCTCGGCGCTGAGCAACCACGTTTAATTTAACATACTCGTTTGTCATTAGTTCGAAATCGTCTCATTGAGGTTGAGAATAACGTTGCTCATCGCAGTCCAGGCTGCAACATCGCTTTCGTCAAGCGATTCCACCTTGGGCAAATCGCCGACGGCCACCAGTTTCTTGGCAGACTCTTTGTCTTCACGGTACGTTTTGAGTTGTTGATTTAGGGTAGCCAGCAAGATCGACAGTTCCGATTGCGATGGCGTTCGCCCCAACGCAACCCGCCATGCATACACAATGCGAGCGGTGTCATCAAGATTGGGTTGCGCAAGGATGCGTTGAGCGAAGGCCCTCGCCGCTTCCACGAAGACAGGGTCGTTCATCAAAACCAGCGACTGAAGCGGAGTGCTGGTTTTGGCTCGCTGCGAAACACAAAATTCGCGTGTCGGAGCATCGAGCGTAACAAACGAAGGATAGACGGTTGAGCGTCGCCAATACACGTACAGGCCGCGGCGGTACAGGTCCGCACCTTTGGACTTCTCGTACTTGTAGCCGCTCATTTCGTTGATTTCCCAGGTCCCTTCCGGCTGGGCGGGTTTGATGCTCCTACCGCCCAAGGTTGGATTGAGAATTCCGGAAATGGCTAGAGCATTGTCGCGAAGCAATTCGGCGTCGAGTCGTTGTCTTGGTCCATGAGCCAAAAGGCGATTTTCAGGATCCTTGGTTTGCAAAGCCGGCGACACGCGTGAAGTTTGCTGATAGGTAGCGCTGAGCACCATCTGTTTGATCGACCGCTTGATGTCCCAGTCCCGTTTCAAGTCGGATGCAAGCCAATCCAGCAACTCGGGGTGGCTTGGCCGCTCCCCTTGCGAGCCAAAGTCGTTGAGTGTTTTGACAATTCCCGTACCGAACAACATGGCCCACCAGCGATTTGCCATGACGCGTGCCGTTAGCGGATGTTCGCTTGAAACCAGCCATTCTGCAAGCTGCAGCCGGGTCAACTGAGAGCCATCTGCATTCGGTGCGAGCTGCGGCAGAAATGCGGGGACTGCGGGCGTGACTTTTTCTCCATCTTGATCGTAGTTGCCACGCACTTTGATAAAGGTATCCCTCGGCTTTTCCATCTCGGACATCACCATGGTGTTGGGAAGTGCGTTTTCGAAATCCTCTTTGGTTTTTTTAAGAGCCGCTAGCGACTTTTGGAGCGAAATCCATTCCGGCGCTTGTGTTTGGCGATAGAACTTTTCGAGTTGTTCCCGCTGATTTTTGCTGCGATCCTTTTCGGGTAAAGCCGCGATCTTGAGCGAGTCGCCCGCACCTAGAATCGCCACTTCGTTCGGTAAAAGTTCGCGTCGGTAAACTTTGAGATCCTCGATGCGCCCATGGAACGGAGTTCCCGATGTGCCTCGACGTCCGATGTGGAACGGAGTCGTAGACTGGATTGACCCCTTCAGGTTGTCTTTCCTAACAGTGGTTTTGGCTAACATCCCATTGATATAAAGCTTTAATCCGGCCGCTTTTCCTGAACCATCGTAAGTAAAGGAAAAGTGCGTGAAAGTATCTGCGGGCAGGTCCTCGTCTGCTTGAACGTGAATTGCATCGTCAGGCCATTTGTGAATCAAATGAACGCTTGGTTTCAGTCCGTGAAATTCGACGTCCCAACCGAGCGAACTATTCTTGTCATCCATTTTCCCAAAGGGTGAGCCCCCCTTGGTCGACGAGTAAAGGGTTGCGGCCACGCTAAAGGCATCCGTTTTTTCGAATGAAAATCGGTCGCCATACTCGAACCAATGCTTGCCTGCAGGCTGAAAACTAGCACCAACGGCCCCCTCGACGAATTTCGCCTCGCCATGCCGCTCTCCCTGGACGGGTTCGCCCGTCGCGTCCACTCCATCGCCCGAATCCTCCAGCGGAAAAGTAACATCGGGCTTTGGAAGCGCAGCCGAATCGACATTTGAGGATACTTCTTTTTCCCAGAGTCTTTGCTTTTCCAATAGCGACTTCGTCAGCGCGGTAAACTCCGTTTCCGCAGCCTGGTAATGAGCGATGTACTGCTGACGTTGTTCTTGCTGCTGGGGCGTCAGGACCTGCAAAAAAGGTTTCGGATTGCGATCTCGAACACCATCTTTGCCATTCTCTGGCACATTGTTAAAGAACGCGTAGAGTTGGTAGAAATCCTTTTGAGTGATCGGATCATATTTGTGATCGTGACATTGGGCGCATGCGACCGTCATCCCAAGCCAAGTTACCCCTGTCGTTGCAACGCGATCTACCACGTAGAGATTGCGATACTCAGAATCGATTAAACCCCCTTCGTCGCTCGTCATTACATTTCGGTGAAATCCGCTGGCGACCTGTTGTTGGATCGACGCGTTGGGAATCAGATCGCCCGCCAACTGCTCGATGGTAAACTGATCAAACGGCATGTTGGAATTGAAAGCATGGATGACCCATTCTCGCCATAGCCACATGTCTCGAAGCGAATCATTGTGATAACCGCTCGTGTCACCGTAGCGAGCAAGGTCCAGCCAAGGGAGCGCGAGACGCTCTCCGAAGTGCGGACTCTTTAGCAATCGGTCTACTACCGTTTCGAATGCAAAGTCCGTTTCATCCTTGAGGAAATCATCTACTTCTTGAATCGAGGGGGGTAGACCTGTCAGATCGAGGGAGACGCGACGTATCAGCCTCTCTTTGTCCTCGCGAGGCGATTGAGATAATCCCGCAGCCGTCAATTTCGATAGTACGAAAGCGTCGATGGGGTTGGCGACTTTTCCCGTTGCGAGATTTGAGACGGGAACGGATGGCATCTGAATTTTCCCCAAAGACCAGTGATCGGCCCACTCTGCCCCTTGTTCCACCCAGCGCGACAGCAAAGCCACTTCAATACCTGTCAACGGTTTGCCTTCGTCCGGTGGCGGCATGATTTCGTTCGGATCGATCGTACGGATACGTTGGATGAGCTCACTTTCCCCCAAATTGCCGGCCACGACCGGAATCTCGCCTGAGTCGCGTGCGGTGAAGGCGGATTCTCGACGATCGAGGCGAAGGCCTGCCTTGAGTTTGTTTTCGTCTGGCCCGTGACAGGCATAACAATGCTCAGACAAGATCGGGCGAATGTCGCGATCAAAATCGATCTTGTCAGGGGCAGCAGGCTCTCGGCCAATGACAAAGGTGCAAGTCAGAACGAGCACCGCATCGAGAGCGAATACGAAAAAACCAAGCAAAGGACGACAGTTCATCAAAAAATCCTGACCGAGTTTCAAACGGGCTCTTGGACCATTACCTAGTTGCACGACTGCTTAGTTGCACGACGCTCCGCGTCGTGATTCGTGCGACGCGGAGCGTCGCACAACGAAAAACTCACCCTCAAACTTAGGCTAGACGATCCTACCAGCCATCATCAGGATAGCTTGTTTGCAAGTCCTCTGCAGCTGGTTTACTCCTGTTTGGGCGTGTTTGAGCTTGTTTGGTCAGGTTTATCGTTCACGCGTCGGGTTCGAGATAAAGCCCGACTCGTAAATTCGACGGCATGCGACCTTTGTTTCGGGACTCTCCCGACTTTGGTGACGAATCGCCCCTTCGCCGCCTTAAACATTACCGCTGCGCCCGTTAAACTGCGCAGGATAAACATTTTGTGACCATCGAACGGCGGAAAAACGTTCGGCAAGGTACGGCGTATTTCCCCGGGTTGGAAAGTCTGGACTTGTGATGATTTTTGCATGCCCTTACACTGCTTGGTTTCCTGCTTCTATCCCGACAAAGCATAAGCACCAGAAATCCACTCCACCCAAATGGGCCGATTTGCATTTGTATTTCTAATGATTCTGAAGTTGAGCTTCGACTCGACGATGCTACTGCATGGTCAAGAGGAGGTGGCAACAGGGCCCGTTACACCGAGCATGCGGGCTGCGGAACCGAGTGACGCAATCGGCGTAGCGGCAAGTTCGCCAACGAAACCCGAGGGGGGCGATTCTGCGGGCGAATTAGGAGCGAAAAACGCTACGAACGGGGATGGGACTTCTCTTTTGAAGCTAAAAAAGCCTCAAAACCCATGGGATGAGCTGTTTTCTAATCCGCTGAACTACTTACTGCTTCTGGTTTTGTGTGTATACGCGTACCTCATGTTTTTGCGGCCCAAATCGGGACTCAGGGAACAGCGAGAGCAGTTGGAGAGACTCAAAAATCTAAAGAAAAACGATCGTGTTGTGACTACCTCTGGGATTCACGGCATTGTGTCCAATATCAATATCGAAGCCGGCACGATCACATTGCGAGTCGACGAAAACTCGAATTCGAAACTTACTATCGATCGAATGTCGATTCGAACGGTGTCAAAGTGAGCGACATCACTACCCAAATCCAAAATTGAACAACCCTTTAGAGGGAAGTCAAAAAGACTTCTTTCAATCCAAAGTACGGACGAAATAGCAGATGTTTGGAAATTTTTTGCAATCAGTATTCGCCCAGGTGTCCATCGGCGGTGGAACGAGTACCGTCACCGGGTGGGCGGCAGCGTTAGAGGGCTTCAAAAGCCTGGGAATTATGGCTGGTGCAGTGCTGCTTCCGTTCATTCTCAGCCGTTTCGTGTCGAAGCAGTTGAAGATGCCCACGCACAACGTTGCCTTCTATTGGATCATTCTCGCAACGCTTTCATCCGCGTTCATTCTGGCAACCGGTACTCTCAAATACGGGCCTGAAATTATTGGCGGAACGAATTTCATTTACGAAATTGATCGCTCCACGACCACCGAAGGGCAAGGCGAAAAGGTTTTAGCACGAGATTTCCAAGTCCCGCTTTCCATTCGACTCAACCCGTCGGGCACCAAAGAAATCCTGATTCGCCCGATCGGCGACGACCAAATCGAAATCACGATTCCGGACGTCGATCCCACCGAAATTGCCAATATCAAAGAGATCATCACCAATGCTGGGATTCTGCAATTCCGAATCGTCGCGAATGCAAACGATCACAGAGACATCATCGACGTGGCAACCACGCAAGCCAACTCCGACGATCAAAACATCCGCTTGAACCGGAATGTTTACCTGGTCGACAAAGTCACGGATACCAAGCGACTTGCTGGCCTCTGGAGAACCCTTGGTCGCGGTGTCGAAGTAGAGGGAATCCGGGAGATTACAGGGTATCAAGCGGGCGACTTGATTCGAAACGCGCAAACCGGGCGTCTGCTGTCACCACCCACGAGCACCAAACCGAACGATTTCGAAAACTGGCTTTCAAGCCAAAACATCACTAGCGTGGACGTGCTGCTGGCGTTAGAAAAATTCGGCTCGCCATACACCGAAGTCACGGGCAGCGATTTACGGACCGCCAAGAAGGAATTCTCAAGAACGGGTGGCTATCAAGTTAATTTTTCCATGTCGGTGGGTGGCGCACAGAAGTTGCGTGAACTCACGGGTGCGAATCTCCCCAGCCCTACCAGCGATTTCAAACGGAGAATGGCTATCTTGCTGGACGGCGTCGTACTGTCTGCACCCAACTTGAATTCGACCATCGCAGGTGAGGGACTTATCGAAGGAAGCTTCACCGAGAAACAAGTCGATTTCTTGGCCTCGATATTGAATGCAGGCTCGCTTCCTGGAACATTGAGCAAGGAGCCCATCAGCGAGAATTCGATCGGTGCCAGCATGGGACGCGATGCGATCGCCAAGAGCACGTACGCGAGTATTGTGGCTCTGATAGTGACGATTGCCTGCGTTCTCCTCTATTATCGATTTTCCGGATTGATTGCGACCATTGGGCTGTTGCTCAACTTGGCAATGATCATCGCCGTGATGATGTTGATTAAGCAGCCTTTGACCCTTGCCGGAATGGCTGGTTTGGTGCTTTCGGTCGGTATGAGCGTAGACGCGAATGTCTTGGTTTTTGAACGAATTCGTGAAGAGACGGAAAAGAAAGCGTCGGCTCGGATGGCCATTCGCAACGGTTTCGATCGAGCCTGGACGACGATTTTTGACTCCAACCTAACAACGCTGATCACTGCGATTGTGTTGTATTTCGTTGGCACGGAGCAAATCAAAGGATTCGCCATTACGTTGATCATCGGCTTGGTGATCAGTTTGTTCACGGCGGTCTTTGTAACGCACAAACTCTTTGAAATTGCGGACCGTTGGAAATTTGCTTGGCTCGGGATGTCGGATTACGTCAACTCGAGCAAGCGGGCACTGTTTGGCCCCGGGGATATCAACTTCATGGGGGCTCGGTACGCATGCTACGCGGGTTCGCTCATCTTGATTGCGATCGGATTGATTGCGACCTTCGCTCGGGGACGCCAAATCTTGGACATCGACTTCAATGGCGGTACCTCGGTTGTTTTCTCATTGGACAAGGGCCTGGCGCCGGACAAAGTTCGAGCCATCGCTAACAAAGCGTTTGACAAGGACGAGCAAAATTTACCAATCCAAACGTCGCTTACCAGCGTCGACATGAAGGACTTTGAAAAGGACAGTGTCTACAAGCTGGACGTGTCCATCAAGGATGGAAAAGACGTTACTTCACGATTGCTCAAAGGGTTCTCCGGTGACGCGCCAGCTAGACTTGTTACGTTTGACTTGCTCGTAAAACCGATGACGGACACTCAGTCCGATGCTTGGACCAGCAAGGAACAGGTTCGACTGGTTTCGTTTCAAGAGCCCGAAGCCAAACCAACCGAAACGGCAACGTCGAATGCGGAAGTGAAGTCCAATACCAATTTCCAGGCGGTCGAAACAGCGACACCCACAGCGACACCCACAGCGACCGTCACCGAAGCGACAACTCCGAAAGAGGTCATCGAGAAAACGACAGTCAATCTCGAATTCAAGAATAGCAAGGGGGCTGGTTTAGCCAAGATGAATGCCTCACAAGTCTCCGAAGCTTTCATCGAAGCGGCAGCCGCGCTTAACACCACGCTCGTGGATGCTCAGATTGAATTAAGGCCGGAAAATGCGACTGGATGGAATCGCGAGTCGGGCGTTGGATATGCAGACTGGATCGTTTCGATCCCTTTCGACGCAAAGACCACAACTCAAATTACCGACAAGCTGCGAGCGACACTCCAAAATCAACCGGTTTTTCAATCGGTTAGCAAGATCGAGTCCCGAGTTGCAACCGAAATGCAACAGCGAGCACTCGCGGGACTGCTGTTGAGCTTGGTGTTCATCGTGGCTTACATTTGGTTCCGATTTCAACGTATCGCCTACGGTATCGCAGCCGTCGTGGCTCTGATTCACGATGTGTTGATCACCCTGGCTTTCATTGCGATTAGCCATTGGCTTTTCCAGCCATTTGGATTCCTGCTCATCGAAGACTTCAAGGTTTCGCTAACGATTGTTGCTGCATTTTTGACCATTATCGGTTATTCGCTCAACGATACGATCGTCGTGTTCGATCGTATCCGCGAAGTGAAGGGCAAGAGTCCCAATTTGACTGAGAAAATGATCAATTCAAGCATCACGCAAACGTTGAGTCGAACGCTGTTAACGTCCTCGACGACGATCATTGCCATTTTGCTCATGTACATTTTTGGAGGCGAGGGAATTCACGGTTTCGCGTACTCTTTGCTCATCGGTATTTTGGTGGGAACCTATAGTTCGATCTTCGTAGCGACCCCTGTCCTGCTGTGGTTTATCAAACGTGAGCAATCCGCAAAATTGGCTGCTAAGGTGAATGGCTAGTCGTTAGGCTGTCGAGTACACTTACAGATTGATTTTTGGGATTGGTCCCGTCATGTTCTCCTACTGAAGTCTCTTCCGTTTAAGGAAATCAATGTATGGCACTCGAACACTCGCAAGTAGAAATCGTTGACAATGGACAGCCTCGCTGCTGCAACATGAGTTATGTGTGCGGTGGGGTCGTTCTCGGCGTCGCATTGACCGTGCTTTTGGGTATCGCGTTCTATGCAGGACGACAGTCAACCCATCTCGACACCACGGGATCCAATCAATCGACTTGGAGCGGTATTCCCTCCGGTCGAGTCCATCCGGACTTGTTGTCCGCATCAGCGTCGCATGGCGGGTCGAATATGGCCGTTTGCACCGCGATCGTCGACGAAAATTCCGAAGGTTTCTTTGCCTTGGACTTCGTTACGGGCGATCTCAAGGGTTGGGTGTATTATCCAAGGATGGGAAAATTTGGAGGTCTGTTTATGACCAATGTCCAAGGCTTGCTTGGAGCAAGCAAGAACCCTGAGTACTTACTGGTGAGCGGTGCCACATCAACAGTAGCGTCAGGAGGAAACACAAAGCCAGCCGCTTCCCTGATCTACGTGGTGGACATGCGCTCCGGTTTCTTTGCCGCCTACACGATACCTTGGAACAAGACACAAGAATCCTCGGGCCTGGCCCAAGTGAATCAATTTGTTGCGGTGGATGGTGGACAAATTCGAGAACCCAGCATGGGGGTTAAAAAGCCAGTAGCGCCTCTAGGCAACGCACCTGCAGGAGGAGCCCCAAAGAAACCTGGTGTCGATCCAAAAGCCGCTGACCCCAAGGTAGATGCGAACAATCCGAATCCCAACAATCCAAATCCGAACAATCCGAACAATCCAAATCCGAACAATCGCAAGAAGCAGTAGTCGATGGCCATCAGCGAATGGGTAAGTGGACGAGTATTCAAATTCGTCCATGGCAACAACTTGGTTTACAACACCTGCTGGGAAGACCCTCGCTTGGATCGGCAAGCGTTGGAGCTTACGTCACAAGATCGAGTGTTGGTTATTACTTCTGCAGGTTGCAACGCGCTCGACTACCTTCTCGCGGGAGCTGGCCACGTTTATGCCGTCGACATGAATCCGCGTCAGAACGCTTTGCTGGAATTGAAAGCCTCAGCCATTCGCAATTTGGACTACGATCGATTTTTTCAAATGTTTGGCCAGGGATATCTGCCCAATGCCGAGTCAGTTTATGCGTCTCACCTGAGACAATCGATATCGGCGACGAGTCGCAAGTACTGGGATCGTTGGATGCGATTCTTTGACAACCCTCGCAAATCGTTTTATTTCCGGGGTACGTCCGGAGCATTCGCTCGGATGATCGGTATTTACATCAACCGAGTCGCACGTTGTCGCCCGGAGGTGCTGGAGATCCTAGAGGCACCTACTCTTCAGGCCCAACAAGAGATCTACATGCGGGTGCGGGAAAAAATATGGTCTAAGACCTTGCGATTCGCGATGAACCGCGACACCACTTTGAGCATGCTGGGAGTTCCAAAAGCTCAGCGCAAGCAAATCGATGAACAGTATCCAGGCGGCGTCGTCCAATTTGTGGAAGATTCGATGGAAGCGGTTTTCGCGAAGATCCCCATTCAGGATAACTACTTCTGGAGGGTTTATATCACGGGCAAGTACACTCCCAATTGCTGTCCAGAATACGTGAAACAAGAGAACTTCGAAAAACTCAAGAGTGGCGTTATCGACCGATTGACGGTGACCACGGACTCGGTTCAAGGGTTCCTTGAGAAACACGACGGTTCCATTTCGCGCTTCATTTTGCTGGACCATATGGACTGGCTCAGCGATCACTATTTTCCGCTCCTTGAATCGGAATGGCAAGCGATTCTAAGCCGAGCTGCACCCAACTCCAGAATCCTATGGCGATCCGGTGGACTCCGCACCGAGTTCATCGAGGACGTCAAAGTCAAACGCAAGGGTGAATTGGTTAAGCTTCCTGAGCTTCTTAGCTACAATGCGGACCTTGCAAAGAAACTTCATCAACTCGACCGAGTGCATACGTACGGCAGTTTCTACATTGCCGACTTGGTCATCTAATCTTTGGTTGCTTGGATGTTGGAGACATCGTGGTTCATCTTCCTTTAGGTTTTCGTTTCGCGGGCGTGTCGAGCAATATCAAAAGTCGTCCGGGAGCTCGTGACGTAACGCTCATTGTTTCCGACGTTCCTTGCATTGCTGCAGGCGTTTATACGACCAATCAAATCGTCGCTGCCCCTGTGGTCGTGTCGCGCAGCCGAACGCCATCGAATACGGTCCGAGGAGTCGTGGTCAATAGCGGTAATGCAAATGCTTGTACTGGAACACGAGGTCACCAAGACGCGGTCGAAATGACTAGGCTTGCTGCGAGCGCGGTCGACCCTAAGGGGAAATTGACCGCGGATCAATTCTTGGTGATGAGCACCGGCGTGATCGGACGATTCTTGCCAATGGAAAAAGTTGCGGCTGGTATTAATGCGGCAGCCCAGCAACTCTCCGGTAACGAGCAAGGATTCTTGAATGCCTGTGATGGAATTCTAACCACGGATATCGCTCGTAAGATCGCGGACCGCAAATTCGATCTTAACGGAAAAACAACCCATATTGTTGGGATGTGCAAAGGAGCGGGCATGATTGGTCCCAAGATGGCAACGATGTTAGCGATCCTCATTACCGACGCACCGATGGAACCAGCGCAAGCACAACGTTTACTGCAATCGGCAGCTAACAAATCCTTCAACTGCATTAGCGTTGAGGGACATATGAGCACGAACGATACCCTGGTAATGCTCGCAGCGCAACCGACAGCAGACAGGCCAGCCATTCAAGGAGCTGAGGAGATCGCATTTTCGAGTCAACTGGATGAGATGGCTATTGAATTGGCAAAAAAGATTCCAGACGACGGCGAAGGTGCAACGCATCTCATCGAAATCCGAATTGTCGGTGCCAACACCGACGCGGATGCAGATGCTGTCGCCAGGAGTATTGCATTGAGCAATTTAGTCAAAACAGCAATCACCGGTGGGGATCCGAATTGGGGCCGAATCGTGTCCGCGGCAGGATACGCAGGTGTGCCCATTCGCCCTGAATACACGGCTCTGGAGATAAATGGTATTCCTCTCTTTGATCGAGGTGAACCTCTCCCGTTCGAAGCGTCCGTCGTGAGCAAATCGATCAAGGGATCAAAGCTAACGGAAATCGATTTGCGAGTTGGGTTAGGACCCGGTTCGGCAAAGCACTGGACGACAGACCTCAACACCGAATACGTTCGGTTCAATTCCGAATACACAACGTAGCATCGGGCAAAAAATGCTTTTCTCTGTGTCTCTACTGTCTCTGCGGAAAAAATAATGACGCATCTTTCGCGGATAGGCTGTGAATTTATGAATGGTGCATTTTTTGGCGTCAGTTTCACAACCCGACGCGTAACGGCTTGTTGATTTAATGGTACGACGGACTTCCTAGTCCGTCGAATTCCCCATGGACGGACTTGGAAGTCCGTCTTACCGCCCTTACCCGATAACGACTTCACTAAAGCAACAAGCCGGTAAGCGAGGGATCGCGGTTGGCCCCTCGCTCACGGGCACGGGTTACCATAGCCTATCCGACGGAGAACGCATCTTTCGCGGAGAAACTATGTAGGGTTGCATCAAGAAAAAAATCCGGCACACTCGTTGGGAATACCAAATTACTTCATTCTCCAACGAGGGCCGAATTATGTC
>CAMCMB010000075.1 GCA_945875845.1 Pirellula staleyi DSM 6068 | reverse complement strand
CCAATAGCATTGACTACTTGAGCTACCAACAGATGGGCTCGAGAAATGACGGCGAAACGTTATCGCAGTCATACGAGTAAGTTTTTTTGAATCTAGTGACACACTGTCTGGCTCGCGAGATCTTTGTATCTCGCAAGCCTTTTTTTTTAGAGGAGTGATGAAATGCGTGCCGTTGTCGTCTTGAACTGTCTATTGGTACTTTGTTGTTTGGGTTGTGGAAGTGCCTCGGAGAAGCCAGTTCCTACTGGCGGAAAAGTAACATTAAAAAGTAAGCCCGTGGTTGGGGCGATTGTGACTTTTTACAGTAAGTCCGGTGGTCGTTCAGCCACAGGCAAGACCGAGGCGGACGGGAGCTTCAAACTGTCGAGTATCAATACCAACGATGGAGCTGTACCCGGAGAGTACCTCGTAACCATTTCGAAACAGGAGGCCAAGGGAGGCGGAAGCGCTGATGTGGATATCTCCCAGGGCTACGGAGAGAATTACGGCAAGATGATGGGAGCGGCTGCGGGCGGCAATATGGCCAAAGTACTAACGGAAACGATCCCTGCCAAATACGCGGATCCCGCGCAGTCTGGCTTAGCTAAGTCCGTCGTAAAGGGCGAAGAGAATAACTTCAATTTCGACCTGTAGTTCGATCTGTAGAGCGAACATGAATGAACGATGTAGGTCGCACCTGCCGGGTGCGACCTTTTTTTGAAGTTGCTCTCGGCGCCCGGAGGGCGACACATCTCTGCCGGTGGCGTAAGCCACCGGACCCGTATTTGCTTTGAGTTCAAGCCCGGAGGGCGACACATCCCTGCCGGTGGCGTAAGCCACCGGACCCGTTTTTGTTTTGAGTTCAAGCCCGGAGGGCGACACATGTGGCGCCCTCCGGGCTTTTGGAATTGTTTTAACCTTCGTCGTCCGGTGGCTGACGCCACCGGCAAGGATATTTCGCACTCCGGGCTGAGAGATGCGCTACCGAGAGATGCGCAACGGAGCGGGGCACGACTTGAACTGTGCCCTATCCCCAGGACCTGCAGGCAACAACCATTCATTTCACCATGGTGCCATTGAGTCTAGCCACGAATAAAATCAACTCTCGCCCTAATTCCAGGAAGTCTTTCTTTCTATGGCTTCTGTTGTGCTTTTTTTTGCTACTCATTCTGAGTTGGTGGATCAACTTGCCCGGCTATTGGGTTCGAGACCTTGCTAAGCGAGCTTTGCAAAGGCATGAAGCCCATTTGGCTTTGAGTTGGATTGACCGGGCGTTTGCATTTCAGCCCAACGACTCAAGTGCAATGTTGCTGGCCGTGCGCGCCAACCTACAGCTCAACTTAAACAGCAAGGCCAGTGATTGGCTTGACCGGGCGCAGGCCATCGGCGCACCGGAAGAGGCAACCAAACCGTACCGATGCATGATTGCGGCCCAGCTTGGGGATGTCGACGCCGCAGAGCAGTTGCTTTCGGATTCGAGTTTTTATGATTTACCGATAGAAGCCAATGAAGCGGTGATTCGCGCCTATCAATTTGGTAAACAGAGGCAACGTGCGGACCTGATCCTCGATCACTTGGAAAAGGATAGTGAAGCCAGGGGGATCGTATCCTACCATCGAGGTAGGTTTTGTGAGATTGATGAGGACTTTCAAAATGCAGGCATGTACTACTCGAAAGCTCTCAGTCTGCAGCCGAGTTCCATTCGAGCGGCGTTTCGGGCTGGAATTTGTTTTTACAAGACACGTGATTTTGATCGTGCCGAAGAATTCTTTCGCAAGCAAGGTTCGGGGCCATACCAAAGTGTGTTCGCGATCGAGCTCGCGAATTGCCTTTGGGAAAAGAACGAGGCAGAACAAGCCGCCAAGGTCATCGAACCCTTCTTGGACTGGAGACCAGAGCAAACGCAGCCGCTCTATATTCAACTGGACGAGTATGTTGATTTGGATCGGGTGGCGATCGTGGCCGCACGCATCGAGGACGCATTGGGGAATCGCGAGCAAACGGTACGCTTGCTGGAGCGAGCACTTGCCTTCAATCATCGGGATTTCGAGGGGCGAGCATTGCTTATTAAAAATCTTCAGGCTCTCGGTCGAAGCCAAGAGGGCGAACGGGTTGCAGCCCTGCAAGGCCAAATGGTTTTAGGCCGCCAACGCTGCCGCCAGTTACGGCAAGAATTGGAACAAAATCCCGGCGATTTCGACAAGTTCTGTGAGTTGGCCGAGCTATATTGGCAAGTCGAGTCAGAGGCGGAAGCTCTATTAGCGGTCAGCGAGATTCTGGATCAGGATCCAAATTGCGAGCGTGCTCTTCAATTACAAGCCGCCATTTTGCGCGAACAAATAAGCCGCCAGCAATCGGACAAACCATCGGGTGGAAAATGAGATCAGACCGTCGCTTGGGCTATGCGAGTACCGCTCCTCTTTTTTGTTTTTTTCTTTTGGTGTGGACCTGCGGCTGTCGTAACAATACGACCTTGACGAACCAGACTGCGGATGTCCCAGTTCATGCCCCCGTTTTGCAGGCTCATTTTGAGAGTCGCGAGTCGAACGTTCTTTCCGTTTGTTCGTTTCAAAACGGAAAGGAAGCAGGGCTAAACAGTATCCTCGAGATCGTGGGTGGCGGTGTCGCCTGCATCGACTACGATTCGGATGGGACCGTCGACTTGCTTTTCGCTGGAGGCGGGACGATTGATACCATCGGCCAAAAAATCAGCGGTCTCCATTGCCAACTGTTGCAAGGGGACGGTCATTGGAACTTCAAAAATCGAAGCGACCAAGCACGACTGAACACCGCTCGCATTTACAGTCACGGAATCACCGCTTCGGATTATGATCACGATGGTTTTGAAGATGTCTTGGTTTACGGCTATCGCGGCGTCGTGTTGTTGCAAAATCAAGGGGATGGAACGTTTTTTGAAGCACCCATGAGTGGTTTGGCGAACGCAGGATGGATCACCGCAGCAGCTTGGATCGATGTCAATCACGACCAATGGCTGGACCTCTATCTTGGTTCGTATGTCGACTGGGACATTACGAAGAATCAAGTATGCCAAAGTCGCAGCGGTCAACAGGATGTATGCTCTCCCAATGCTTTCAATGGCTCCGTAAATGCCGTTTTCATCAATCAAGGCGATGGAACGTTTTCGATCGAATCGGATGCCATCCAAACCGACCAACCCTCCAAGACACTGGGGGTCTTGGCAGCAGAGTTCAATCGAGACCAGGGAGTTGGGTTGTATGTTGCCAATGACTTGCTCGCCAATTTTCTGTTTACTCGACGTGGTAATCGATTCGAGGAACATGCTTTTGCATCCGGCGTTGCCGTCGATGACGAAGGTGTTGCCAACGGAAGTATGGGAATCGCGTTGCTCGATTTTAATTTGGATCGCAAGTTTGATTTGTTTGTTACTAACTTTGAAAATGAGAAGATGGCACTCTACCTCAATGACGGATCGGATGTATTCCGATACTCCAGTCGAAAGGTAGGACTCAATCGAGCGGACCTTAAGCTTGTTGCATTTGGGACCGTTGCCGCGGATTTCGATTCCGATGGAGATGAAGACATCATCTTTGCTAGTGGTCACGTTCACTATCACCCTGACGAAGGCAAGATGGAGTTGTTGCCCGCCTACTTGCAGAACGAAGCAGGCAAAACACTGAGCCATTTCAAGCCTGATTGCTCTTTCTTTAACAAGCCGTCCGTCGGTCGTGGATTAGCAACGGCCGATATAGACAACGATGGAGATCTGGATCTTGTCGGAACCAGTTTATTTGGCCCGCCATCGCTGATCGAAAACACAGGTCGGTTGGACAAGAATTGGTTGACCGTTCAGCTTGTCGGAATCCAAGTCCCTCGCACACCCATCGGTACGACCGCAGAATTGACGGTGGGATCGCGTGTTATGATACGTCAGCTTGTTAGTGGCGGAAGTTACCTGTCGCACAGCCAATCGCGACTCCATTTCGCATGGCCGGCGGAACCGGTTGTCGACAAGGTGGATTTGCTGCTTCGCTGGCCCGACGGAACTTCGCAACAGGTTCAAGTTTCCCCAGGGCAAAATGTGGTGTTGCTGCAACAAGACACTAAACAAATCGGTAGCAAGTAAATGACACCAATTCTAAGGGAATGTCACCAAATAATATGCGGTTTTGCGAAACGCAGGATGGACTGCCAGTTCGTCTTTTTTCGGACGGACTGGCAGTCCATCCTACGGCGAATTGCGCACGGACTTGGAGGCCATCGGGTTACCGGGCAGAGCCCGATAACCAGGAGGTGGATGGTGGTATTGACTGTGGTGATGGCGGTTACCCTGGGCTGCCAACGACCCAATTCCTCGACGGACAGCAAAGCCGCGAAGAGCGGGCCCGACGTTCCGAGTGCATCGACGGATCCTGGGAACGTTTCGACAACTTCGGTCGATCCAATGCCAAAAAACCTAAACGACAAGAAAGCTTGGTTTGAAGAGGTCAACCATACGGGAATTGATTTCCGCTTCAGTTCAGGTCGGTCGGCGGGAGAGTTTGCGATCATCGAATCGCTTGGTGGGGGCGTGGGTGCATTTGACTATGACCTCGATGGCCTGCCCGACCTGCTCTTTGCTGGAGGTGGAACGCTCGACAACAAGCAGGTGGTTGGTCGTTCGTGTGGCCTTTATCGAAACGGTGGGCAATTGCATTTCACCGACGTGACGGAGTTGGCCGGTGTCAGGGCGGCTGATTTCTATACGCATGGCATTTACCCTGCGGATTTTGACAACGATGGTTTTGAGGATGTAGCAATAAGTGGCTACGGCGGCGTGCAGATGTTTCACAATCAAGGGGACGGTACGTTCCTCAAGATGCCCACGCTGGTGACACATCCCGAGCACCCGTGGAGTTCCAGTTTAGCCTGGGCGGATTTCGATCGAGATGGAGTGTTGGACGTGTACGTGGCCCACTATGTGAATTGGTCCTGGAACAATCATCCCGTGTGTGCGGGGGGCAATGTGCCTCGCGAAGTCTGTGCACCGCGCGACTTTTCTGCCGTCGGGCATGCCATCTACTTTGGCAATGGCGAAGGCGGATTTCGGAGAGCGGATCAACAGGTTGGGCTTAGGGCCGATGGCAAGGGACTCGGAGTTGCTGCCAGCGATATCGACCTAGATGGCGATGTGGATTTGTACGTGGCCAACGACACCACCGACAATTTTCTTTATATCAACGATGGCAAGGGTCACTTTCAAGAAACGGCGGTCCTTTCTGGGGTGGCAGGTGATGAACGCGGCTTTAGCACGGGTAGTATGGGGACTTTGGTATTTGATGCGAATCAAGATGGGCTACCTGATCTGTGGGTCGTCAACTTCGAGAGAGAATTATTTGGGCTATATCGAAACGATGGTGGAAACTTGTTTTCGAATGTGAGCCGGGCAAGCGGGTTTGCCGCCTTCGACGGCAGTTTTGTCGGTTTTGGAACCGTTGCGATCGACTATGACCTCGACGGTGATCTCGACTTGATCGTATCCAACGGGCATGTCTCGTATGCCTCTCCGAATACGCCCTTCAAGCAACTGCCGTTGCTATTGGAAAACAACAATGGACACTTTTCGCGCGTGCAATTTGCGGACGGTTATTTTCGTTCCGGTCACACTGGACGTGGACTTGCTAGCGCGGACCTAGACGGAGATGGCATTTTGGATCTCATCGTTTCTCATTTGGAAGAACCTGTGTCTGTGTTGAAAGGACATGTAGGAACCAATAAGCCAGCTACGAAAGTTCGGTTGATTGGCAGGGGGTCCAATCGAAACGCGATCGGAGCTGTATTACACCTATCCGATCAACGCATCGCGATGCAAAATGGAGGAGGAAGTTACCTGTCGAGTTCCGAGCCGCGAGTTTGGCTTACGGGTAATTCGTCCGAAGACCCACAAAAAATCCGAATTGTTTGGCCGTCCGGAAAGGAGGTGGACTATGTGGTTTCGAGCAACGAAAAGCAATGCACCATCATTGAATCGCCATAGCGTCTCGCCCAGGGATTCACGAGCGGGACGCTCGTGCCACGCGATGGTAACGCGACGCGTAAGCGAGGAGCCGACTGCAATCCCTCGCTCACGCGTCGGGTTACTAATTAATAGGACGATACCGTCTGCTTGGCTGTTGATACTGTGTCTCCTTGGCAGCCCTTGGTTTGTCGCCTGCAATCGAACACCAGCCAAGCCAGTACAAACGTCGGGCGCGACGTCTACCGCTCCCTCCGATTCGGCTCGCCAAGAGCCGTCGAGAAAAGGTTCACCGCTCCAGATCACCCAATTCGTGCCACCCAACATCCCAAATCCGGGCTACGTCGGTCCACAGGCTTGTTCGGAATGCCATCGCGAGCGTGTGGAAGAGTGCATGCCGACAAGCCATTTCCGCACTTGCCGCGTTCCAGACGTCGACTCGCTCGCACGCGGTTTCGAAAAAGGCCTGGGGAGTTTTCGGCGGGAGGGTGATCCTGTCGAGTTTCAGACGTTTGTGCGCGGTAATAAACTGGTACAAGCGACTATTGAACCAAGCGCCAATGGAACGCGACGGCTCGAATCGTCGATCGATCTGATCTATGGTGCGAACCCGATTTCCGATGAAGTCTATTTGTCATGGCGTCCAGATGAGTCCATGTGGGAGTTGCCTGTAGCATGGGTCTATGCCAAGGACTGTTGGGGGGCAAGTGGTTTTGACCGGGATGCGACCGGCGATCGAGCCAGGGAATTAACGTTGCGATGTTTTGAGTGCCATAATACTTGGTTTCAACATATCCCTGGAACCACCAACGTCTATCGTCGAAAAGACATGTTGCTGGGTGTCACCTGTGAAAGGTGCCATGGTCCGGGCCAATCCCACGTAGAATTTCATCAGAAGAATCCCGAAGCGAAAGTATCTCAGGGTATTGTCTATCCCGGCGGGTTGCCACGTGAGCGACTGATCGAAGTCTGTACGCAGTGCCACAGCAACGCCATTCGCCATCGCGGTCCAGCCCTTTCGTACCGCCCTGGCGACGAATTGGAGAAGCACTACCGCTTTGCCGAACCGCCGTATAGCGAGGACGACCATGTGGCCAATCAAATCAAGTCCCTGAGGCAGTCGAAGTGCTTTCAAAACAGTGAGATGACCTGCATCACTTGCCACGATCCGCACAAGACTGCTGAGCCGGTGGGTGAGCGTTTCCACGATAGCTGTTTGCAGTGCCATACCCACGAAAATTGCGGTGAGCAATCGAAGCTTCCCACAGCGGTTAGGGAAAAGTGCTCTGAGTGTCATATGCGAAAGTATGTTAAGGTGAATGTCAATTTCGACTTGGTTGACGACTCATACGTACCTCCGATCCGTCGTTCCAAGCACAATATCTCGATTGATCCCGTCGCGACACACGAATTGCTGTTGGAAAACCATCTGCAATCCAACGAAAATCCAGAGCAAACTGCTGAGGCTGCACGCCAAGAACGAAATTGGCTCGTCGATCATTGGGCAGCGGAGTCCAAGACCTGCCTGTCGCAATTCCGCTTCACCGGCGCGATTGCAGCACTTCGCGAATCCTTGCGAATCGACTCGGATAATACTGTGACTCGAACCGAACTTCGCCGTGTCGTTCAAGTCCAGACCGAGTATGATGCTCTGTTAGCCAAGGGAAATCGATTGATGGTTCAGAATAAAGACACTCAAGCGATCGAAGCATTTCAGAGTTTACTCAAAATCAAGCCTACGTTAGCGGAAGCATACGGACGATTGGGAACGCTCTACGCGAAACGTGGACTGTTCGAGCTAGCGAAAGAGAATTTGAACCGAGCGAACCAATTGGACCCAGATGACCAATATGGCCATTCCATGCTGGCTCGTTTAGCGTTCGTATCGGGCGACTTGGACGCGGCAGACAAACACTACAGTACGGCCGACTCGATCGAACCTTACAATTCAAAACTTCATTTGCTTTGGGGACAAGTGTTAAGAAAAGCAAATCGAATTTCGGAAGCAATGGAACATTGGAATCTGTCAGTTCAAATCGATCCACGTCAAGTCGAAGCTCATCGTGGTTTGTGCGAGTTGTACTTGGCGGATGGGAAGTTTCGAGAAGCCTTGCCTCACGCGAAACGGTTATGTGAATTAACACGATATGAAAGCTTGGGAGATCTCATGATGCTGGCTGAGATCCATGTCGCATTGGGCGAATCGGAAGCAGCTAGCAGCGTGGGCCAACATGGGCTGTTGATTGCGCGGCGCATGAATGCAGCCGCAGCGGATGAAATAGCCAAGTGGCTTGGCGAGCATGGATTGTAGGCACTGAGTGGTCGAGGTCGATTGTGTCGCCCTCCGGGCTTTCAGCATTGCTTTAACATCAGTCCGGTGGCTCACGCCACCGGCAGAGATTTGTCGCCCTCCGGGCTTTGGAAGCGCTCTTGTTGAGCCCAAGCCCGGAGGGCGGCATATCCATGCCGGTGGCGTCAGCCACCGGAAGCGGTCTTGTTGAGCCCAAGCCCGGAGGGCGACATATCCATGCCGGTGGCGTCAGCCACCGGAACTATTCCCAAAGATATTGAAGGTCATAATCAACCTCATGATCTGCAAGCATCTTCAAGTACTCCTCTTGAAATGTTCGTTTGCGATGGTGTTCCAATTGACCGTCGATGTAGGCCAATACCGCATCGACTTTGGAACGACTCACGACTCACAGTGAATGCACCATAACCATCCTGCCAATGGAACTTCAAAATGGAGTTGTTTTCCTCATTGATATGTTTGCTTGAGTTCGCTTTAAGCTGCCTGACAAAGTCTGCCACTGAGATTTTCGCGGGGATGCGAACCAATAGGTGCGCATGGTCATAGTAGCCGCCTATCCGCAGCGCGTGCCCCTCCAAGTTGCTGGCGACACCAGCCATGTATCGCCAAACGCTTTCTCTGAATCTATCATCCCGAAGTAATAGCCGCCGCTCTTTCGTGCTGAAGACAATGTGGTAGAGGAGTTGTTGATGAGATGACATCGTGAATAGAGACTCCTTGAATGCGAAATTGGATGTGTCGCCCTCCGGGCTTTCAGAATTGTTTTAACATCAGTCCGGTGGCTCATGCCACCGGCAGAGATGTGTCGCCCTCCGGGCTTTCGGCATTGTTTTAACATCAGTCCGGTGGCTCATGCCACCGGCAGAGATGTGTTGCCCTCCGGGCTGAGTGGCTGAGTGGCTGAAAGGCTGAGTCGCTGAGTCGCTAAGAGGTTGGCAATGGAAAGAATCTCTTGCTTCCCTTTTCGATTGACAAACCGATAGCAAATCTATCGATTGCCCGCGAGCCGCTCGAGGGCAGAGCGCGCGTCCGTGTTTTGGTTGTCCAGTCCCAAAGCGGCACGATACCATTGCTTTGCCAGGTTGAGTTTACCAAGTTGTTCCGCCATACGGCCAATTTCGACTCTGAGAGCGGCATCGTCCGGACGCACGATGGCGTCTTGATGCAGGTCCGCGAATTTTAGAAAGGTGTTCTTGAGTTCGGTGGCCTGTTGAATCTGCTGTTCACCCTCATCCTTTGCCCCGGAACCCACTAGAGCACGACCGTATAAGAGTCGCGATTCGTGGTCGTATGGAGAGGAATCGGTCATTCGTTTGAGAAGGGAAATCGCGGGAATCCAGTCGCGACGAACGACCAGGATTCTTCCCACAATCAACCCTGTCATTCGATCATTCGGTACGCGTTCCAGTACCGACTCAGCTAGTTTCAGAGCCTCAGAAGTGTTCCCCGCCGATTCTTCGATAGCTGCGCGAGTGGCAGTCACTCGCAGCGAATCTGGGCAATCTTGAAGCGCCTCACGAGCTTGGTCCAATTGCCGAATCGCCAACAGACACTCTGCTAACTTGATTCGCATGAAATTCTTGGAATCCTCGCTCACCGCACGCGTGAGTAGAGTCCGACAATCGCGAATCGCTTCTTCGTATTGCTCATAGTCCTGAAAAATCCGCTCGGAAAGCAATAAGGAATTGACATCCGACGGGTCGAGCTCGGCAGCTTTGCGAAGATGATCCGTCGCAAATCGCATCGCTCCAGTGTCATAGTATGTCGTGCCAAGCAATCGATGCGCTCTCGCATGGTTTGGATCTAACTTCAAACCGCTTTCGAAGGCACCGATGGCATTGTCCAATCGATTCTGGCGTTGAAAAATTTCTCCGGCGATGACGTACGACTCGCCCTGCATCACCGGAACCGTTGAAATCTGTTCTGCGGCCCGCATGGCTTCGTCTAACTTGTTTTGTTTGGTAAGGATCAATGCCGTGATCGCTGTCGCCAAAACGTTGTATTGAGAATCGGTGGATAACTCAACACGAACACGATCCGCTTCGGCAAAATCACCGCGGTCGACTGCAGCCACAGCAAGACGGTAACTTTTTCCTTGCGGAATTTCGTCGATTGCATTTGCGGACGGAACGACTGCCGCAGAGGAATCATTTACCGCTGAAGTTGGACTATTGATAATGTCCGAAATCCGTTCCTTGGCGACTACACTTGCTCGATCTGCAGTGGATTTCGAATCGCGACAGCCACCACAAGCCAATAACATTTGCGTTGCGATGGCGAGCTTACAAACGTTGCGCATCCTGGCCCCCCTCACTTCCTACCGTTTAATTGATGGGAAGTGCTGTTGGATCTTTGCGTTTGAGGCCAAAAAAGGCCAAAATAACAAAAACGGAGAGACATACAAACCATAGCAAGTTCAAAGTAACTGAGGCGAATGGGAAGGAACTTGTATTGGTATTTCCTGGCAGGACAATAGCGCCAACCACTGGCACAACGATTCCCGCTAAAAGACCAGCCAATGGGGCGGAAAATGCTTTCATTCGAACGGTCGATTCTCGATGAAGAATCAACCATAGAAAGATAGGCATGACGAGAAGAATACTCACGATTGAAAACAAAATCATATCGCAAAGCAGGGGTCGAGATTCCAGTGAAATCAAAGGAATCGGATATTCGAGGTCCAGATAGCGTCGAGTTACCAAACCGACTGCTCCAGCGGCTAGTCCAAAGAGGACTCCCGCAACCAAAACTACGATTCCGGAGCCTATCGTCCCACCTGGCTTACCCAACAGAAAGAAACCGACCAATCCGATTAATGAGCCTGCAATACCGTATTTCATCAGCGAATTCTTCCACGCATTTGCATTCATCGCGGCGTTTAGCTTAGCGATATCTTCCTTGGGACTCAGTGCGCCAACATCTGCAAGTTCATCTGGAACGGTCCAATACTTCGGTGGATAGGTAAAGCCGTACCAAGCCAACAATCCAACCAGCGAAATCGCCAGCACCCACCTTGTGTTGCTCACAAAAACATTGGATGAAGTAGCGTAATTGCCTGCATCGTTTGCTGCCGCATTTGCCGTAGAATCAGACATGGAGAGATTCCTTCGAATCATTAGGATAGAGAGGAAAGTGAGTCGAAATTGAGGTGGGAAAACTACGGAAAACAGTATAGCAGACGGACTCGGTCGATGGATGAATCCTCAACGAAAATCCCGGCTGACGCTGACTGCCACAAGGATAACTCCCAACAGCAATAAGAGTCCACCTGGAGGTACCAGAAAAATCCCGATCCCCGGATCGCCCGAATAGTAAAAAAATCCTCCTAGGAAGAACCCCAGAGGCATGAGCAAGCTTGCTCCGAGCAGGCATGGCGAAGCCCATGCCCGCAAGTTCGTTGTCGGTGCGGATAGTTTTGGAATGGTCAGCCCAAAAACAATCTGAATGATGGAGAGCAAGGTCCCATGGCTGTGGGCCAAAGTCCACATCAGTCTGCGGGTCTCCGCATCGACACCCATGTACGAAACAGATTTGAAGGCATGCAGAGCCTCCAATGTAATTCCCAGTGCAACAAAGATCGCCAAGGACCACCAACCAAACAGGAGGTGTCGCTGGGCGATTCGAGAGTCTTCAGCTATTTCGAGGGTTTTTTTAACCACGAGGTCTACCTAGATCGAAAAGGGATCTATTCATGAATCGTCAGGGGGCGATTATCGCGTTGTTTTAACAGCATCTCAAGCGATTGCCGATTTATGCCATTTGAATCGATTACAGCTCTTAAACCCTCCGCGTTCAAGGTGTTGATGGGGGGAAATGTCGTTTGAATACCTGGAGCAACTGGGGGACGTTCCTCGGGTGAAACCAAAGAATTGTATCCCTCGACGGAGACGCCAAACTCTTTCAATGCCATTTGGGCAACGTACCTTACGATAGAATAGGGATCGTCTAACTCGACGGCCAAAAAAGCCACCTGCCAGTTATCGCCTGCAACTTCTCTCGACGCCTTCCAGCCAAGCGACCAGGCCGCTAAGGTTCTTTGCACCGCATCGCCGCGAAGCAGCCAAAGGACAGAGGCAGCGATTTCGTTCTGCTCGTCATCGAGTTTAGGCTGAGGAGTACCGTACCAATTTTCCATGTGTTGGCTCGTCCATCCTAGCGATTGGTCAACATGGCACTGATTGCATGCGACAGGTTTTCCACTTTCTTGACTAGCACTTACGCTGGGCGAGTCAATTCGATGACTGCGAATTGCCGTGAAGAGAGCGTAACTGGTATAGGGCATATGACAGTTGTAGCAGAGACTGCCTGTGGAATCTGCGGAGTGATGTGTATGTTGAGTGATATCCGTTTCAAATTTCTTGTGGCATTGAAGGCACGCGGTATTGCCGTTCATTTCAGGCTTCATCTGCTTATTGGGATCGCTGGAGTGCATGGAATGGCATGAGATACAAGTCATATCTCCCTTTCGATAGCACTCAGACTCGATCATGCCAGAAAACTCTCGGCCACCGACGCGCATCGTGCCGTCTCGCCAAAAACGGCTATCCTCTGAATTATGACTGTCTGCCAGTTTAAATATCGCCTGATAGTCTCCCCCTGCTCGATACTGGTTGTGAGGTGTCGCGACTTGGTCGTCCAAACCAACGTGGCATTGACCGCAAATCTCCGCAGACTTCTGGGGAGACAAGCGAGCTGGATTGACGATCGAGGGATCCGGCAACCCCATGAGGTGTTGCTTGTAACGCATCAGAGGATTCTGTTGCTTGGCAATGTGCATAGCCCCAGGACCATGACATGCTTCGCAAGAAATACCTAACTCGGCAACGCGGCTCTGCCAATTCCCAGGCTCGTAGCCGACATCGCCTGCAACACTATGGCAGGTGATGCAGCTGTTGTTCCAAACTTGTCCAAATTGCTTGGAATCCGGAGGTAGGCAACTCATCTCAGGCGGCAAAAGAAAAGAATCACCGTTGGGAATCCAACGCGCCGAATCGATGTGATACACCCAAGGGAATAGCCGAACTTTGTTGCCGTGTACACTCGGCACCCAGTATGCTTGAAGATGATGCGAGCCCGTCGTCATCACGACGGGCAGACGTACTCGTGAAGCTTCCGTCACTGGCTCGTCCGCGTTGCGATCGGGATCGATCATTTCGACGAAAAACAGATCACCCTGCCGATCGACTCTACAAATGGAACCCCTGGACTCTAGGTTCCGTCCGTCGAACGGAGCTAGAATGGATTTTCCCGATGCCACCTGAGTCATCGTCCGGTGGTAAGTCTGATGCCAGCTTTCATAATGCCCTATGTGACATTGTCGGCAAGCATCGGATCCGGCGAAATCCTCGCGTCCAATCGCCGGCAATTCTTGTTTTATCGCCCGCAATTCCGTGTCGGGCGGGAACCACAAAATAGCGCCGAGGATCCCGCAGACGGGGAGAGCAAGCGATGCGTAGGGGGTTTTTCCAGCTCGCGATATCAAGCTCCACAGCACGATCGTTGTGGCGATCGTAGCGGACAAATACAATGCTAGTTCGAGGTTTTGCATACGAATACCATTCCATCGTTACTCAGGTAGATAGATCGGTCTTTTGTCCTGTTGTTTGAGAAGCTGATCTAACTTTTCGTACATCAAACGTCCCTTTTGCGTATCAAATAGAATCGGACCGGCTCGGTCTGCCGATGGAACAGCGCCAGAATTTTCCCACGACGCGAGAATCTTCTGTTTCGATGCTCGCTTGTGCTCTTCGGTCCCAACGAAGTCAAATGCAATTTGCTTCCATTGCGAATAGCGATCGAGTGCGCCAGACGCGAGGTAGCGAACGACAGAATAGTCGTCGCTCAACAGCTGCGCAACAAAGGGTAACTGCCAGTCATTACCGGACGCCTCCAACGCTGGTTTCCAATTCATATGCCAAGCTGCAACGGCTCTTTGGACCGCATCACCACGCAGTAACCACAGCAACGAAGCAGCGACATCGCGCTCGTCTTGCGTCAACTCCGGCATCGGTTGCCCATACCACTGCGTCAACTTCTCAGCCGACCAAGCCATTGTGCGATCGAGGTGACAAAGATTACACGCATTGGGATGATCCGACTTCGCATTGCTCACCACGCGAGGGCTTTGAACACGATGACTACGAATGCCTTTCAGCAGCCCAAAGGTCGTGTGGGGCATGTGGCAGTTGTAGCAAAGGCTCCCATTGGAGTCTGCGGAATGATGTGTATGTTCCTCAATGTTGTCCGCAACTTTCGTGTGGCATTGAATACAAGCTTGGTTGGTTTCCATTCCTTTGGCTAACATATCGTCAGCGGGCGAGTCATGCATGGAGTGGCAAGATAGGCAAGTCATTTGGCCGCTCTGATGGCAGGCGGACTCGCTTTGTGCGGTGTACTCTCTGCCCGATATTCGACAGGTACCATCTTTCCAAAATGGGGCCAAGCTCTCATCAAGCTTGGTCAATGACTCTTGGTACGAAATCATGTGATGCGTACTATTCAGGTCTCCTCCCGCCCGATACGAATAGCCCTGCTTGGTAAAAGCAAGCATGTCCGGTGGCTTGAAATACGAATGGCATTGGCCGCAGATTTCGTTTGATATCTTTGCGTCGACTTTGGCGGGGTGCACAATGGGGTCGTTTTGCACAGGACGTTTGACCGAGGATGCATGTAAAGTCTTGTGATTCTGACCAGGACCGTGACACGCTTCACATGAGATTCCCAATTCGGCTACATGCGTTGCAACAGACATCGTCTCTAGATCAAAGTTGGGGGCCCCAGCCACTGCGTGACAAACAATGCAATTGTCGTTCCAGACTGCGAAGTGGCGAGGTGAGTCGGGTGGTGCAATGAATACGTCCTCGCGTGGAACCCAACGTCGGTCGGAAATCAAGTAGATCCAAGGTACTTGCCGTAGCATGTTCTTGATGTTGCTGGGCACCCAATAACTTTGCATATGGTGCGATCCGGTCGTCATGACAATGGGAAGCTTGGCGATCGGAGGACGCATCTTGCTGATGTCAACGCCATTCGCAAGAGCACCCGCCTCCCAGTCTGGATCGGGCATCGTAACGAAAAAGAAATTCCCCTCCTGCGTCAGCAAATAATCTCTGCCTCGAGCCGACAATCGCACGTTGTTAAAGGGAGCCACTACCGTCTCGCTGGTGGCGACTTGGGTCATGCTTCGATGAAACGTCGCATGCCAACTATCGAAATTTTGACGATGACACTCGCTGCAAGCTGTTGAGCCAGTGAATCCACCGTGCGCGCTTTGAAACGGCAGTGAAGCTTGCATGGTACGAAGCGAAAGCACGTCTTTGCGAACCTCATCTTTTCGATTCGTCGATGTGTTCGATGTTTTTGATGTTTTTGATGTTTTCGATGTGTTCGGCTTGTCTAATTTCGGATCGCGCGAAACGTTCCACCAAACGAGGCTTCCAATCGCAAAAACCGCGAACA
The DNA here is from genome assembly GCA_945875845.1 of Pirellula staleyi DSM 6068. GTDB lineage: Bacteria > Planctomycetota > Planctomycetia > Pirellulales > Pirellulaceae > JBKCUI01. Next base: position 20,175 of record CAMCMB010000075.1, on the reverse strand, counting down.
ACATCAAAAATAGCCGGTATTTCCCAATTGTCTTCATAAGAACCTTGCTTGATACCCTAGCGTAGGACAAGTCCGAACTACGAGAGGGCAAAAAACGTATCGAATCCAATAATTTTTCAAACGCAGGCAGATATCTAGAATCAATTGTAGCATCGCGGAAATGCGTTGTGACAAAAAGAACTTAAATGGTCGCACCCGGCAGGTGCGAGCAACCGTAGGTCGCTCCTGCGTGACCTTGCACTTTCGGTACGGCTTTAAAGTCCTACTGCGGACCCCGGGCGTCGGTTCGACGAATTGCCAGTTGAAATGCCTTGATTGTCTGCTGTGCGGCCAGAATCGCATCGGGTTTCGAAAAAACTTCCGCGCTCAAATAGCCCGAGTATCCGATTTCGAACAATGCGGACATGACTGGCTCCACATTCAAATGCCCATAGCCAATTGCCATCCGATTCGAATCGGCAAAATGAATATGGCCGATCGCATTTCCAGCAAGGCGAATGGCTGCTGCCATATCCGATTCCTCGATATTCATATGGAACCAATCTGCCAACAGCTTCACATTATCCAAACCTTGAAGAATGCCCAACCCTTGCTCCAAGGTGTTGGCCTGGTCGGTCTCGTAACGATTGAGTGGCTCATAGAGGAGAACGGTTCCGCATTTTTGCGAGTGCTCGCTTAGCACCGCCAGCCCGTCCCGAAGCAGCGACTTCGCCGTCTCCTTAGGAACGGCATGGCATGATCGGCCCTGCATCGACCCGATGATGGCTGGCGCTCCTAACTCGGCGGCGCATTCGATGATCGATCGGATGAAATCGATGGCACGCTTGCGGATGATCGGATCCTCATCCGCCAACTGCAAGCGATGTTTCACCCAGCCGGCACCTGTACCAACCGCCGCCACGGTCATGCCAGCCGTTGCCAGTGGCTTTGTTAAGAACAAGTGCCTCAGCGTTTCCGCGTCGGGCGGAAAAATCTCCAAAGCGTCGAATCCGAGCTTTTGTGCCATCGAAATGGCTTGAAACACATCGCCCCAAAAAACAAACGGCCCGCCTCTGGCTTCTTCCACCAGTGAGACGGTAACGGCAGATTTCATCGATGAAGATCCTTTAAGACAGTTTTCTTGTATGAGACGATTGAGATTAGGAACGTGATGGATCGAATGGTAGTTTGACACTAGCGATTCGGGATGTCGATCTCGAGGAAGTGGTTCACTCCTCGAATTCTGAAATGTCAACTTGGCGGGATAGCGACGACCAATTATAGTTCACGCGGTCTGGATTGAGTTGTAGCCGGACTCTTACGACTTCGGCGACGGATAGTGCTATGGAATGAGTGATTTCGAAAAACGCGGGATCGGGTTTTTGAGAATATGGACGAGAAAGTTACAAAGGAACGTACTGCTCTATCCTTGATTATACCCGCGTTCAACGAGCAAGGGTCGATCGGAAAAGTGATTGCGGATGCACGCGAGGTGCTGAGCCGCCACGGTTATCCGCACGAGATCATCGTTGTCGTTGATGGAGCGACGGATGACACCGCTGACATTGCGGCTGCTGCTGGTGCGAAGATTGTTCGGCACTCGCTCAACTTCGGGTACGGACGAAGTCTGAAAAGCGGCATCCTGGCTGCGGACAACAATCTCGTGGCAATTTCAGACGCTGATAGCACCTACCCTATCGAACGCTTGCCAGACCTGATTGAGGCAGCATCCTCGGTCGATATGGCGATCGGCGCAAGAACCGGTGTGCTGTATCACGGATCGATTTGGAAACGCGCTGGGAGGATCGTCTTTCGCTTGCTCAGCGAATTCACAGCAGGCCAAAGAATTCCGGACATCAATTCGGGCATGCGAGTCTTTCGACGCAATCAAATCATCCCTTTTTTCCCAATCATCAGTGCTGGTTTCTCGTTCACGACGACCTCGACCCTGGCCTATCTGCTCAACGACCTTAGTATCAAATACATTCCCATCGCGTACAACGCGCGCACGGGTCGGTCCAAGGTTCGCCATTTTCGCGATTCCCTCCGAGCATTGCAAATCATTCTCGAAGCTATCTTACGATGCAATCCAATCAAAGCGTTCATTCTACTGGCTGCTCCATTGGGATTTTTGAGCATTCTGTTATTGTTGGTGGCGTTGCTGAGCTGGTCCTGGGTTTGCTTGATACTATCCGGGCTTTTTATGTGTAGTTCGGTGCTGACAATGGCCCTCGGCTTTTTGGCGGTAGCGATTTCCCCCTTTCGCCGATCCGTTGAAACAAACTCCTTTGCTATCACCGTGCAAGCGGCATCGACTGACCATCCACCTGCGTAAGTAATTTTATGTGCGGTATTGCAGGCGTCTTTGACTATACGAATCGAAATGCACTCCCACTTGATCGCGACCGCGCGTTGGCTATGGTCGACACACTCATCCATCGTGGCCCCGATGATGGCGGTGTATGGATGGCACCTGGAATCCTGCTCGGTCATCGCAGGCTGTCCATCTTGGATGTCAGCCACGATGGCCATCAACCGATGTTCGATGCCAAGTCCGGTTGCGGTATTGTTTACAATGGTGAGGTGTACAACCACCGTGAACTGAGGGACGAATTGCGTTCACTCGGACACTGTTTCTCATCTGCGACCGACACGGAAGTGATATTGCGAGGCTATGTCGAATGGGGAAGGGACGTTGTCCTTCGCCTGAATGGAATGTTTGCATGGGCCATCTATGATCCGAGCCAGCAGTCACTCTGGTTAGTGCGTGACGGTGTTGGAATCAAACCCTTGTTCGTTCATGATGACGGATCGAGGGTTTGGTTTGCCTCCGAGATAAAGGCTTTGTTAAAGGTCTTGCCAAATTTAGCCAAGGTCGATCGCGAAGGGATCGGCCGGTTCTTGGCGTTTGGCTACACGCCAAGCCCCAGAACCGGTTTTCAAGGTATCTCCCAGTTAAAGCCCGGTGAGTCTTGGATGGTGAAGCGGGGCATCTCCATCGATCGCACAACGTGGTTCCGGATGCCCTATCCGCAGAGCCAGCGCGCTTGCAGCATGCCAGTTGCCGTCGATCGGCTTGAGTCTGCGTTCGATGCGGCGATCGCGCAGCAACTCGTGAGCGATGTCCCCGTTGGCGCCATGCTGAGTGGCGGACTTGATTCTTCAGCCATCGTTCGTAGCATGCGTCGCAAAGGCGCGAAACAAATCGAAACCTTCTCCGCCGGTTTTGCAGAAGCCTCGTTTGATGAACGAGGATATGCGAGACAAGTTGCAAACCGATACGCCACGCAACATCAGGAAGTCACCTTGGCGTCCGACTCGCATGCATGGATATACAAGCTCGTCAGTCATGCCGAAGAGCCTCTCGCGGACAATTCCGCGATCCCGCTTTATCTCCTCTCGGAGTTTATGCGCAAGTCGGTGACGGTGGCGTTGAACGGCGATGGCGCCGACGAATTGCTGGCTGGTTACGACACGTATCGGGCAAGCCAACTCGCTCCCTACTATCGACGTTGCCCACGCTGGTTACGCCAATACGTATTGAAACCGATGGTCCAATTCCTTCCCAATTCCGTTGCCAAGTACAATACCAAGATGATGCTTGGTCGTTTTTTCTCTGGGGCAGAGCATTCAGCACCTCGAGACCACGCGATGTGGCGAAGCATGATCTCATTGGAACTGCGAACACACTTGTTTCGCTCGGAGTTTCTCAAGCAAGCGGGCGACCCGTGGTTGGAGTATGTCGCCGTATTGGATAACGCTCCAGAGCATCTAACGCCTTTGGAGCAGCAACTTCACATGGACTTCTGCTTTCATCTGCCGAACGGATTGCTGGTAAAATCCGATCGGATGAGCATGGCGCACGGACTCGAGGTGCGCGTTCCATGGTTGGATACCAAAACGATTGAGGCATGCTTGTCAATTCCACCGTCTCTCAAACGACGAGGCAAAAATGGCAAATGCGTGTTAAAGGAAATGTTGTCGCAGGATCTTCCTCGCGATTTAACGCACCGTCGCAAGGCGGGTTTTCTCGTACCCTTGGAATCGTGGATGCAGAACTCTTGGCAGCCGCTTCTCCGATTGCATTTAACCGAGCAATTTGCCGAAGAGACAGGATTTTTTCATTGGCCCGTTTTATCTCGCATGATGGACGAGCAACGCCTCGGAAAGGCCGATCATGCGTACGCTTTATATGCGCTGTTGATATTGTCGGTATGGTGGGAAACCTGGATTAGCGGCAAACGCCCAACGGACTTCAATCGCCCCACGACGGCGAAGGCCACAAGTTGGGACACTCCTGTCTAAGTTTCAATCGCTGGGTGATCAGCCGGAACGCGATAGCGGCTTGTTGCTTTAGTGAAGTCGTTATTGGGTAAGGGCTGTACGACGGACTTCCAAGTCCGTCAATGGGGAATTCGATGGGCTAGGAAGTCCGTCCTACCATTAAATCAACAGCCCGCAAGCTAGGTGGAGAGCCTCCGAGACACGCGTTTAGCGGATGTATCGATGCAGACCACCTGTTCCATCTTTAACGTGTTGGTGGGTATTTCTGGAGATTCGGAAATGGGGATCGAACTTGAGATGAAAAGCAAAATCAGACGATAATTGTTGTGTCATTGCCTGCCCGCAAGCTGATATCGAGTAGGTGAGGTATGTACCTCTTATCGGGCCGCTCCAAGCTCGTTGATTCACTTGTTTCGACGCTGATCTACCGCTCCAACGATTCGGTCAGCGACTCCTTCGATTCACGCAAGTGTGCAACCGCTCGATACCCACCCCATCCGTTCCAAAGCAATCCGTGGAGAATCCTTTATGCGCACCCTCTTGGCGACAGCTATTGTCATAGCGGCCTGGGCGTCGACCGCATCGGCGACCCAATTATCCAGCATGTTTTTAATTACCAACCATGACTTCGGAACCGTCGCTCGAGCGGCAAAAACCGAACATCGGTTCTACTTTAACAACCCCTACAGTCAGCCGTTGCATGTGCGAAGCGTGCGCACCTCGTGTGGCTGTACAACTCCCACTGTCGAGACCGAAATCGTTCCACCCGGCGGAAGAGGATCTATCCTCGCCAGGTTCAATACTGGAACGCATACTGGCTCACGGGCTGCCACCTTAACCGTTACGTTCGACAAGCCGACCTTTGCCGAAATTCAATTGCACGTCAAAGGTTACATTCGCTCAGACGTCGTGTTCCAACCAGGAGAGGCAACATTTGGAAACATCATGCAAGGCGAATCGAAAACCATCGAGGTTGCAATCGACTACGCTGGAAAGCCCACTTGGCAGATCAACCAGGTGACCGCCGGAGATTCGTTTATCAAAGTGTCGCATTCGGAAGTTTCAAGGCAGAACGGTCGGATCCGATACAATCTCGTGGTCAGCATCAAGGAAGACGCACCTGCCGGTCCACTCGAAAGCGAACTCGTGGTTCATACCAATGATCGCAATCTCACGACCGTCCCGCTAAAGCTGGTGGCAAACATTGCACCCGAAATCTCGGTTTCACCACAAACGCTTTCCTTTGGCGACATCGTTCAAGGCGAACCGATCAAACAATTGGTTGTTTTGAAAGGTCACGAACCTTTCATCATCCAATCTATTCAAAGCGATTTGTTCACTATCGAAACGAAATTGGCTGAGGAACGCAGGACACTACATGCTTTGCCATTGATCATCAAACCAAACGCAGGTGAGTTTGGCCAAGAGTTGAAAGGCAAGATCATTTTCTCAACCGATTTGCCCGCGAAACCGACCATTGAAATCGGTACCGTATTTCGCCTCAAGGCAACTGCGGAAAATTGATCGATCACTGTCCTATTGATTGAATGCTACGACGGACCTCCTAGTCCGTCGAATTCCCTATTGACGGACCTGGATGTCCGTCATACCTCCCTCAACCAATAACGACTTCACTAAAGCAACAAGCCGCTAGCATCCGGATTATGGAAAACTGTCCCTATCAAATTGATTGCCATGTCGGGCCTGTCGCGATAGGCTTTTTTTCATAAAAAAATTGCGTTCACGAGCGGAAAAATCCGTGAGTACAGCATATCGTTTTTCGGTCGCAGATTATGAACGGATGATTGTGTGTCCGTGACTCTGCGTAAAATATGCACGCCGAGTTTTCGGATAGGCTGTGGATTTTTGATTGGACCACTTTTTGGCGACAGTTTGACAACCCGTGCCACAGCCCATTGAAGCACCAAGCCGTCACGTGTCGGGTTACCATAGCCTATCCGACGGAGAACGCTTCTTTCGCGGCGAAAGGCGACGATGCAATCGTTAAAACATCCGCACTCCAACGCTGAGCAAAATGTTTGCATAGCGTTGCGTATCCCCGGTCTGAACCGTTAGCACATGATCGTCCGTGGCGACCTGTTTGTAGAACTCCCATTTTTCGATGGGTTCCAGTTCGACGCCGATGCCTGCTTTGCGAATCGTCTCTTTGTATTCGGCCCAAACGGGCGGATCGCCGTTCAATGCGTAGGGCCCACTGGTTTCCGTCATCATCGTTTGGATGGCATCCACCGGAATTGCGGACAGAATCGCTTCGAGAACTTGATTGCACGAAACCAACCCCGGCATCAAATTCAACGAAACTACCTCGCTGCGCGGACCTCGCTTGCTCGAAGCGGGATAGTTTCCATCCGCGATCAGAATTGTCGCATGGTGGCCGGCTTCCGCGAGAATGCGAGAGATCACAGGATGAATAAGTTGGCTTCGTAGCATGGTGACCCGATCAACTGAGCTAGTGGTGCGAACGCAACGTTGGAGGTTAGGCGATCGGCTTGATCTTCGCTCATGCGGCCTTAAATCACGCCGCCGTGAACTCGGTAGGGAGTCATGTGACTAGGCTGATCAAGGAACCAAAATCGCTCCCACTCTTGAACGAGTGCACGCAGATTTTCCGAAGTATAAATCAATTGCTCGGCTCGCTTCACTGGGTCCGCCGAATAAATCGGAATGGCGCACCCAACCAAAGGTAGGGATGAACAGCAAACCAGCAATGCCCAACAAATTCGAAGCCGCATGACCCATTCTCCGTGAAAGTCTCGCACTATACATCTATAATCCACGACGATCCATTCCTGACAAGCTCTGGAGCCATTAGGAATCGGATGTCGGTTGAACTTCTTCGTCTTCGTCTTCGTCGACAGAGACCAATATCTTGCCGGTTGCAATCTCGTCTCGGATTTGCTGGGCAAGAGGTGATCCCTCTATCGAGTTGACCTGCTGTTCCATGATCTTGCCAGGCTTGAAAGTTACCACAAACTTTTCGGGGACCTCAACTTGGCGTCCCGTCCGAGGATTGCGTGCCTTCCGTGCAGCCCGTGGCCGAACTTGGAACACTCCAAAATTGCGGAGTTCGATACGACCCTCTTCCACCAGCGTCGTCACAATCGCATCGAACGTCTTTTGAACGATCGTCTTGATCTGCTGCTGATTTAATCCGGTCTCATCGGAAATCGTTTTCACGATCTCTTTTTTCGTCACGACAGAACTCTCCGGGGACCTAGAAATACGACCTAAGTCGTTTTGCTGATTGGGTTTAACTTCCAAAGAGTCTAGGTCCTGCCGCGTCGTTCGTCAAGGTCGAGGATGTTGGCATCCCAACCTCAATCGCGTCGATCCGCAAAATCACTGCTGTTGTTTTCGACCGAACAACCGGCAAACTTGATCCAAGTCCACATTTTTTTGCGGAATGATTCGTTCCCAGGCGAATTTTGCTCCGCCGCCATTTTCTCCCGAATTAGCGAGCAAAACGCGACAGCAGCTAGTGGAATAGGATAACTCACTTCGGCAAGCAGACATTTATGCATCGACCGATCCCACGCGAATCCGTACACGGTATTTGGGTATACTCGAAGCGGACGCCTTGCCGCTCTATTTGGGTAGCGGAACGGCGCTAGCCAAATGGTGAATCATCAACGGCGAAATGGATTAGAGGCGAAAACCATGCTACGAAATACCGTCCTTGCAGCTACGATTTTGTTGTTCACGGGATTTTGGGTTTCCCAAGTTGCCATGGCTGACAATAGGGTCGATTCGTCGCTTGCGACCGACGTTTATGCAATCCTGAACCGTTCGTGTTTCGAATGCCACGGGCCCGCACGCCAGGACGGAGGGCTTAGACTCGATTCGCGGAAGAAAATTGCTGACGGCGGTGATAGCGGAACGCCACTCGATTCGAAAGATCCAGATACAAACGAATTGCTGCGAAGAATCCGATTGCCCAAAGGGCACGACGATGTAATGCCCAAACGGGGAGCAGTCCTCGAACAAGTCGAGATTGCTCGCATTCAAAAATGGATTGCAGTGGGGGCGCCATGGCCGGACGAAAAGGAGTCGCAAATCCATTGGGCGTACGTCGGGCCGAAAAAGCAGACGCAGGTTCTCAAAGAAGGCGAGCAAGCTCAATCGCCCATCGACGTTCTCGTTCGGAGGCGATTGGAGTCGACGCAATTAAAGGGAGCACTCTCGGCCGACATGAGGACGCTCGTGCGCCGACTGTATTTCGACGTTATTGGGTTGCCACCGACTCCCGACGAAGCCGACACGTTTGCAGCCGAGGCAGCTTCCGATATCCAAGGGACGGTTGAGCGATGGGTAGACCGGCTTTTGCGTTCACCCCAATACGGCGAAAAATGGGCAAGGCCTTGGCTCGATGCCGCTCGCTATGCCGACTCACATGGATTTCAACGAGATGACCTCCATGAACTTTGGGCCTATCGCGACTGGGTCATTCAAGCTCTCAACGACGACATGCCTTTCGATCAGTTCACGATCGAACAATTAGCAGGCGATTTGCTGCCCAATCCGACGCAGTCGCAGCTTATCGCAACGGGTTTCAATCGCTGTGCACCTTGTAACGTGGAAGCCGGAACAGATCCGGGCGAAAATCGCTTCAACCAAGTCGTCGATCGAGTCAATACGTTGGGCTACGTCTGGCTGGGGGCGACACTCGAATGCGCACAGTGTCACGACCACAAATACGATCCGTTCCAGCAGCGAGACTACTTTGGACTGTTCGCATTCTTCGATCAAAGCGAACTCGAAGCCGATCGAACGAACCCAAAGGTGCCTGGTTCGATTCGCTTTAACGGGCCGTACTTGAATCTTAGTGGAACAGACGAGGAAGGCGATCTCAAAGCACAGGACGAACGCATCGGTGAGGCACGTGCCAATTTGAATGAACTTCTCAAAGAAGCCACTCGAAAGGGAGGTGCGATCGCAACGGTTTCCGCAGCAAGTACCCTGAAGGTGCTCGCATTCGAATCCTCGGGTGGTGCAAGCCATAGGGTACTTGAGGATGGATCGGTGTTGTTACAGGACGATCCGCCCGACACGGACACCTATTCGGTAGTGGTGGAGCTTGGTAAGGCGCCCACGGTCGGTTTTCTTCTTGAGACCCTTACCGATCCGTCGCTGCCTGGAACCGGTCCAGGACGCGGCGATGCCGCTCGTCCTAATTTTGTACTGAATAGTTTCGAGGCTAGATTCCCATTCGAATCCTCTTGGAAGCCGCTCCAGTTGACCGACGCGAGGGCGGATTTTTCTCAGAAGAATTATGATGTCGCAAATGCCATCGACAGCGACCCAAAGTCCGCGTGGGCGATTGCGTCTCAATTCAAACGTTCGCACTGGGCCGCGTTTCGCATCGAAGACTCCACCGTACTCAATGGAGTCGAGCAAGTCCAAATACGCTTGGTGCAAAATTTTGGTGCTGCCCGCACGATCGGACGATTTCGTTTGTCCGCCCTCGTGGGTGACTATGAAGAATCCTTGCCGATCGAACGCAAAGAATCAGCGGCAATAGCCACGCAGCGAAAAAACCTTGCTGCCCTCGAGAATCAACGCGAAAAGAAAAGCGTCCCAAAGACGTTGGTTATGCGAGAAGTCCTCGAGCCAAGAATTTCGACCATGTTTTCACGAGGCGATTATCGCAACCCCGGGGAACCGATTGAGCCCGCCACGCCGACAGTGCTGCATACTTTCCGAGAGACGGGTGTCCGCAATCGCCTCGCGCTGGCGCGCTGGTTGGTTTCTCGCGAAAATCCGTTGGTCGCACGCGTCGTCGTGAATCGGCTTTGGAACGAGGTTTTTGGAGTCGGTTTGGTTTCGACCCCCGAAGATTTCGGACTGAAGGGGGATGTGCCCACGCATCCGGAATTGCTCGACGAGTTGGCTGTTGATTTCATGGAGAATGGATGGTCACAAAAGAAAATACTTCGAACCATTCTTATCAGCGAGACCTATCGCCAATCGTCTCAATGTTCGGCTTTGGACCGCGAGGTGGATCCGGCCAATCGACTACTTGCTCGTGGCCCTCGGTTTCGATTCACCGCCGAGACGATTCGCGACAACGCTTTGTCGATCGCGGGGAAACTGAGCCTAAAACGGTTTGGACCCCCCATCCGGCCTCCTCAACCCGACGGTCTTTGGAAGAAAGTGGGGGGGCAGCAATACGAATATGTGGTCAGCCCGGGCGAGGATCAATATCGTCGCGGTATCTATGTCGTGCTCAAGAGAATGTCCCCCTATCCTAGCTTTATCAACTTCGATGCAACCGCGCGACTTGCATGCCGAGTGAATCGTGGTCGATCCAATACACCGCTTCAAGCGTTGAATCTATTGAATGATCCCGTCTTCGTGGATGCTGCCTATGGGCTGGCCGAGCGAGTGCTTCGCGAAAAATCGGATGAGAATGTAGATCAGCAACTGGAACATGCGTTTCGGATCGCGGTCGCACGATTGCCGAACCAACGCGAGCGTGAGACGTTGAAAAAACTGTACGATGGCGAGCTGCAAGCCAAGCTGGACGAAGCATTGAGCCGCAATGCGTCACTAGCATCCGATGAAGTACAATCGAAAGCTCGATCGGCAGCTTGGTTCGCAATCAGTTCTGCGCTTTTGAACCTCGACGAAACGATCACCAAGGAATAACACCATGAGCTCGCAAACGACCAACCTCGAACGACGCGGGTTTTTCCGAACCACGGGATTGGGGCTCGGTACGGCAGCCCTGAGTTCTCTTCTGAATCAATCGTCGAGTCTCTCGCAGCAGCCACCCAATGGCGGTCCAAGTCACCTATCCGCTCGGGCCAAAAGCGTCATTTATTTGCATATGATCGGAGCCCCGTCTCAGCTCGATCTTTTTGACCCGAAGCCGGATCTCGTGGCCCATGACAACGAAGTCTGTCCCGAGAGTTTTTTGACGGGGCGCCGTTTTGCGTTTATCGGTGGAGAGATGCGGTTGGCAGGTTCGCGACAGAAATTCTCACAATACGGTGAAAGTGGGCAGGCCCTTTCCGGCATGCTTCCGCATCTCTCCAAAGTGGCTGACGAATTGTGTATCGTGCACTCCCTGTACACCGAGGAGATCAATCATGCCCCAGCACAGATGTTTCTACACACAGGTTTTGGTCGAGGTGGTCGGCCTAGTTTCGGCTCTTGGGTAACTTACGGATTGGGCTCGGAAAATTCGGACTTGCCCGCATATATCGTGTTGCAAAGCGGGCCCACGGGAGGAGCCGGATCAAGCCTCTACTCAAGCGGCTTTTTGCCAAGTGTTCATCAAGGAGTACCGTTTCGTTCCGAAGGAGAGAGCGTTCTCTATCTCTCCAACCCAGATGGCCATTCGTCCGATAGCCGGAGGCGTGTTCTCGATGCGATTGGCTCACTGAACGAAGTCCACTTGGCGGATGTGGGTGATCCGGAAATAGCGACTCGAATCAGTCAATATGAGTTGGCATATCGCATGCAAACAAGCGTTCCTAAACTGATGGACCTGAGGGACGAGTCGGTTGAAACGTTGGAGTTGTATGGAGCCAAGCCTGGAAAGGGATCCTTTGCCAACAATTGTCTACTTGCTCGGAGACTTGTCGAGCAAGGTGTCCGAATCGTGGAGCTTTACGACAGCGATTGGGATCATCACAACAATCTGGATAGTCGGCTTGCAAGCAAGTGTCAGGACATAGACCAAGCCGCCGCGGCTTTGATTACGGACTTGAAACGCCGCGATATGCTCGACGACACATTGGTGATTTGGGGGAGCGAGTTCGGTCGCACGCCATTGGCGCAGGGTGTGGACGGAAACGGAAATAAGACAACAGGTGGTCGCGATCATCACAAAGATGCGTTTACCGTTTGGATTGCTGGGGGTGGAATTCGCGGCGGGTTGTCGTATGGCAAGACAGATGAATTTGGGTTCAGCGTCATCGACAAACCGGTACACGTTCACGATCTGAATGCGACTGTGTTGCATCTCTTGGGTCTCGATCATGAACGACTTACTTTCAAATACCAAGGTCGGGAATTCCGTCTAACCGACGTCAGCGGTCAAGTGATGACCGAGTGGCTGGCATAGAGCTTGGGATTCTTAAGACAAAATCAAGCGGGGTAAAATCAGAAATGGCCGAACGGTCCTCAGCTTCGTTGTGCGACGCTCCGCGTCGCACCAATCACGACGGCGGAGCGTCGTGCAACGAAGTACGGCTCCGCGTCGCACCAATCACGACGGCGGAGCGTCGTGCAACGAAGTACGGCGGAGCGTCGTGCTACTTAGGCAGGCGTTCCCCTAAGAGAGCATGAAAGTAACCGTCTGCGTCTCGCTCGATGCGAACTTTCGCGTCGAACAACGAGGTGATGTTGACCTCGTCGAGCGCCTCCGCAGTCGGACCATCGAAGAATACACGGCCCGCCTTCAGTAATATCGTTCGTTGAATACACGGCAAAAGTTCTTCCAGGTGGTGCGTCACCAAAATGATCTGCGTACCAGATGTTGCAAGCTGGTTCACTTCATTCAGTAATTTCGCTCGCGACAGAATATCAAGTCCTGAGGTGGGTTCGTCAAGAACAATCGCCTGGGGACCCATCACCAGGGCCCGCGCGAGCAAGACGCGGCGTCGTTCGCCTGACGACATGTGTCCAATGAGTTTGGTTGGATTACCCATCATGCCAAAAAGAGTCAGCCATCGCTTTGCCTCCGTCTTCATTTCGCTCGTGACGGAATCGAACTCAGGCTCCAACTCGCTCGCGGAGAAGCCAGTCAAGACAGTTTGCATCGCGTTCAGTCGAGCAGAACGTCCCGAGCAGAAATGATGGTCAATCTCGGCACTGATGAAACCCAAATGTGCCCGCAAGTCCCAAACGTTCCATTCTTCGCGGCCAAGTATTTTGACCGCTCCAGAATCTCCATCGATCACCGATGGATAAAAGAACTTCATCAACAACTTGAGAAGTGTCGATTTGCCCGATCCGTTAGGGCCAACAATCGCTACATGCTGTGATTGTGGAATGCAGAGATTGATTCGGTCTAGAATTCGTGTTGTGCCACGTTCGATGCTGACATTGTCGATCTCGATCAGCATGGATCTCGATTCCATCAGTTGAAACCGAATTCAACGGTTTCGCAGTCGTTTGACGTTTCCGGGGAAAGTCTCAGATCCGTTCCCGTCACGATGCCCATCATGAAACGATTGGCAGCTTGGAGCATTCCAGTATCCAGTTCGTTCCCTTCGGTATCGTCGGTATCGTCCTCGGATTGCGCTTGCATGAATCGATAGTCGAGACCGGACTGATGCGCTACTTTGACTGCCCGCATCATGTCCTCTTCGGAGCAAATCGTCGACCCTTGGCGTTGAGCGAATAGCACTTTCAAGTGACGAGCGACTTTCCAATTCGAGAGAACCCTGGATGTTTTGGGGAAGGAGCCTGTTAGGGATACAACGCCAGCGACCTGCGATGCATATTTGAGTCCGATCCATTGGGCCATGGTGCCACCGCCTCCAAAGCCTGCCAGAAATATTCGGTCCGGATGAATCGATAGCGCATCGATGGCCGCTTGAACACTGTCCCAGACCAAATCTTCTGCGACGGCGCAATCGGTCAAACTTGTGCCCCAGCGATACCGTCGCTGGCTTCCTCGCGATTTTACATTTCCGCGAGGAGCTATCCCAACGTAGTTTCTAAGACTGAGAGCTGGCATGACGTTGTCCAATTCCATTTCGGAACTCGCATCACTATGAAGCCAGACTACCAGCGGATAGGCGTATCCTGGCTCGTAGTTCTCAGGGACGAAAAGCCGATAGGGGAATTCCAGTTCGATGCTTCGATCTAGGATTCGTGCACGCGTTGGAAGCGTCGCAATGGACGAGTGGGTTTGCTTGAATGATTCATGAAGCATCGTGAGGCGACTCATTCAAAGATTCCTATTGGCCGAAAAGAGCGGATGGGATGAGAAATGGCTTGCCGAAAACAACTTGATAATTCACGTTGTATTGAGGACATCCGGGAGCCGTCAATGGCGCTCAACAGAAGAATTCCGTTGAGCGCAGCATTAAAGAAATGCTTGCATTTCCAATCCGGCCTAAACGGCCAGGAGTTGGGTCATCGTAGCCACTAAAGATTTCACAGCATCGACACTCTTTTGGAAGGCCGCTTTTTCGGAATCGGTCAATGAAAGCTGGATAATTTTTTCGATTCCATTGCTTCCAAGAATGACAGGTACCCCAACATAGTATCCGCCCACTCCATATTCGGAATCGCAATACGCTGCGCATGGAATGAGTCTCTTTTTATCGCGAACAATCGCTTCTACCATTTGAGCAGTGGCTGCAGCGGGCGCATAGTAAGCGGAGCCGGTCTTGAGCAAAGAAACGATTTCTGCGCCGCCGTCGCGCGTTCGTTGAACAATCTCGGCTAGGCGTTCGCTTTTGATCAATTGGGTGACCGGAATACCTCCAACACAGGTGCAGCTTGAGATGGGAACCATCGTATCGCCATGGCCACCCATTAACATGGCGGAAACGTCTTCGACACTCACGCCGAGTTCCATCGCGAGAAAGGCACGAAACCTTGCAGTGTCAAGCACTCCCGCTTGCCCGATGACTCTGTTCGACGGAAAACCAAGTACCTGGAAGGCTCGTTGAACCATCGCATCCAGAGGATTGCTGACAACGATAACAACCGCATTGGGGCTGCTTGTCTTGACTTGTTCCGCCACGCTGGTGACGATCTTGGCATTGGTGCTCAGCAGATCGTCGCGGCTCATGCCAGGCTTTCTTGCAATGCCGGCGGTAATGACGACGACATCGCTATTGGCGGTGTCCGCGTAGTCGGTAGAACCAACCAATCGACTATCAAAGCCCATGATGGGCGAAGCTTGCATCAAATCCAAGGCCTTGCCTTTGGGCATGTTTTCTGTTTGCGGAACATCGAGCAAAACGACATCGCCGAGTTCGGCCGAAGCACACCAATGGGCACATGTAGCGCCAACGTTTCCGGCCCCGATAATCGTAATTTTTGCGCGTCGCATTGGATATTGCCCTGATTGCTGTGTGGAGGTTTACGAACAACTCAACGAAAGCACGAAGTATGGTGACATTGGCGTGACCGTCAAGTGGATAATTTACCGGAAATCCGTTCGCGCGCTACGCTGGCGCAAGCTCACCGGTAGACTCACCGGACGGCTCTCGCCGTTCCGCTAGCGACCGGAGGGCTTGCGCCGTTCGGCTACCAAATGATAGCGGTAGGGCGCAAGCCCTCCGGTGTCGCCCCAAGCATTTGCAAATGTGACGGCCCAAGGCCCAACGATCGCGGGAGCGAAAGGGGACACTTTTCGCTCGTTGACGCAACGCAATGGGTCGCGTGTTGTTTACAATACACGTAACCTTTCCGTGCCGTTTCCACTATCAGCAGGTCCCACAATGAACAAGAGCTCGTTTTTTCCGTCTTTCTCAAGGGTGATGTTGGGCTGCCTTGTCAGCCAAATAGCATTTTTTTCGAATGCATGCTTGGGTCAATTGGTTTTCGAGCCGCCAAGTGGGACTCCAAAAAAGAGTATCGTTCTCGTTGCGGGAGATGAAGAGTATCGGACCGAAGAAAGCATGCCCATGCTCGCCAAAATCCTCTCTCAAAAGCACGGTTTTAAGTGTACAGTCGTCTTCTCCATGGGGCCCGACGGTGCGGACTACATCGACCCAAATCACTCCCAAGGATTGCGAGGATTGGCCGCACTCGATCAAGCGGACCTGATGATTATCGGAACCCGTTTTCGAAATCCGGTGGACGAAGAAGCAAAGCACATTACGCAATTCTTAAATGCGGGAAAGCCAGTCATCGGCATTCGTACAGCCACACATGCGTTCCAAGGGAAAGGGAATTTTGGGGGGCTCGCGTTCGGCGAATTCGGGAAAAAGATTTTAGGTGAGACATGGGTTAGCCATCACGGCAAGCACAAGGTGCAAGGCGGTCGAAGCGTGGTCGAGGCGGCCAATTCAGGTCATCCGATTCTTCGTGGCGTGGGGGACATTTTTACGCCTTCGGACATCTACGGTGTCATCCATCTCAGCGATGCCGATACGATCTTGCTGCGAGGTGCAGTAACAGAGACCCTAGATCCTGCGTCGGCGGCCATCGCTGGCGAAAAGAACTCCCCCATGCAACCTTTGGCGTGGGTGCGGGCCTACCAGCGACCTAATGGATCCGGTACTGGCAAAGCCCTTTGCACAACTGCTGGCGCTTCGGTGGATTTGGTGGATGAGAACTTGCGACGTCTGATCGTGAATGCTGCTTATCAACTTACGGATCAAGATGTTCCGGCCAAGGCGGACGTGTCGTATGTCGATCCCTATTATCCAAGCTTCTACGGGTTTATTCAGACTCCGAACTACTGGAAGAATGCGAATTTGAAGCCACAGGATTTGGGACTGGGAAAAACACCCAACCTTCCGGATCCACCGAATTCACCCGAATGGAAGTTCCGGGATTTCCCAGCCAAGAAGTAGGGCAAAGCCACTCGCTGCAGTATCCCAACGCGAAGCATAACGGTTTGTTGCTTTAATGGTACGACGGACTTCCAAGTCCGTCGAATTCCCCAGTGACGGACTTGGAAGTCCGTCGTACTGCCCTTACTCAATAACGACTTCAGCGATTCGAATGCAGATCCATAGCAGGTAGCCAGACCAAGCTACCAGGGCCACCGATATTGCAATGAACCAATATTGACGGGAGCTAGCCTGCATCTTTGGCAAGCTCGAATTTCGGTTCAAATGCTTCTTCAAAAATATATTGGTTGTCGAAATCTTCCCGGCGATCGGATTTGCTTTTCCGCATTTCTTTGACGCGAATCAAATTGTAGACGATTTCGCCGAAGTCCCCTGTATTGAAGATTCCCCAGCTATTCAGGACTGTCTTGGCCATGAATCCATATTGCTCAAGGGCATACTCTTTTATGGCGTGACACAGCTGTTGTCCGGTTAAATGGTGGTCTTGCTTTTCCTCGGCCCCTTCTTCGTTGGTCGCTGGCATTTTCATGACTTTCTGTGCGTACGCCAACGCTTCCCGTACAAATTGGTATCCCTCAAGATGGTAGCGTTGGTCTTTTTGTAGCAGTTCGACAATTGCTAAAATATGTTCGTTCATCGTTTGTATTGACTGGCTTATGGTTTAGCAAAAAAGGCTAGAACTGGATCAACGCTCGGCGGCTCGTTTCAAAATCGTTAGGCAATCGCTGCCAGGTATTAGGATGCGACGATTGTCTTCGGTGATAACGAGTAATTGCTGAGCCAAAATCTCGACACCTATTACTTTACCCCTTCCTTGCGAGGTAACAATCTCACTTCCGACCGTTGGCAATTCGGCGACAAGTTCTTCATACGTGTCATTTTCATAGCGAAGACAACACTTCAATCGCCCGCACCGGCCTGAGATTTTGTTTGGATCCAGCGTTGCTTTTTGTAGTTTAGCCATGCGCATGGAAACGGGCGGCATTTCGGACAAATGCGTGTTGCAGCAAACGGGTTTGCCACAATCACCATAGTCCGCGAGCAGCTTTGCCTCATCTCTTGCGCCGATTTGACGCATCTCAATTCGCGTTTGGTACTCGGACGACAGCCGCTTGACCAATTCTCGGAAATCGACGCGGTCTTCAGCACTATAAAAAACCACGACCTGCTCCCCTCCAAAGATCAATTCAACGTCCACCAGGGACATCGGCAAATTCATTTCGTTAATAAGTCGTTTGCAGGTCTCAAATTCGCGTTTTTGTTGTTCGAGTAGACGCCGATGCTCGTTTTCATCGACGGGGGTTGCCTCCCGTTGAATCGTGCCCATCGCCGGGTCTTTCATTTGCCCAACCACATGATCGGTGGCTTCGCAGAGCACCTCGCCTCGTTCTAAGCCGCGATTGGTCCTGCCAATCACGACAGCACCTCGGCTGTGTTCGGTACGTGCGTTCATCACAAACAATGTACGCATCAATCCACAGCGAACGATATACCGAGACATTTTTTGAAACGATCGGGGGAGTAGGTCAGCCGGCGAAACGATGTGGAAAAAGACGATATTTCCAAATGGACTACCTTGATTGTACTGCAAAGCGTTGGACTTTTGTCGCATGGTCCGGTTGAGAACCGTTGCTAGGGACAACTTTCGGCAAATCTGCTATTCTAATTGACAGCTTTAAGGCATCGTCGACAGTGCCTGTTTTCCGAAAGATTCATTGACTATTCAACCGCGGAATTGTGCGATGCCGTTTCCATCCTCCTCCGAAGACAGACCCGATCCGAACGAGAACATGCCTGCCATGCGTGCTCGTATTCCAGAGCACATCGCGCGAGGCGAGATCAGTACCGGCGTTATTGTCGTAACGGGAGGAACCGAATACGTCCTGGATTTCGTTAGGAATTTGCCTCGCCCCAACGCCATTGTTGCGAGAGTGATCTTGCCGCACCTGGTCATGCCTCAATTCATCGACGCCCTAGCGGCCAATATCGAGCTTTTTCGAAATCGATACGGCGAACTACCTGGCGCACCGAGTGTCGCAGCCGCAACACAACCTTTCCAATCTGGAACTGGGGCAGCCACACCACCAACACCGGCCACTTCTCCCCTTGCCGATACAAACACGGTGGATGTATGGCCGGGTGCCGATGCGACATCCAACCCAAATGCCAACCCAAACCTAAATGCAAACCAACTGCCACCACCCAATTCCTCCGCAAGCGTTGGAAACGCATCCGTGGTGGATTCGCTAGGAACCGGCGCGAGCGGGCCGAGCGGAGGCAATCCGCCCAACCAACTTGGCAACGCGCTCGGAAGCGGAAATCCGAGTCCGCTCAAGCGTCAAAACCCACAAGAGGTCTACGACGATCTCAAAATTCGCGATGAAATTCTGAGCGGGGCGTATGCGAATGCGGTCATGATTGGTCACGGTCCATATGAGTTCAGTTTCGATTTCATTACCAATTTTTATCCCCAGTCGGCGGTTAGCTGCCGAGTCTATCTTGCTTCAGGTCACATCCACCGTTTGATCGAATCGCTGCGTGCTTCTTGGGAGCAGCTCAAACCGAGGCTAGCGCAAAACTTCCCTCCCCAACCTCCTCCTCCTCCACCGCGAAACGTCGGATAGATGTCTCTCGATCCTCACCCTTCGTTTCAAGCCGATCGTCGAGAACTCATTCTCGCAAGCTCTTCGCCTCGTCGTAGAGAACTCCTTGAGAGATTTGGATATCGTTTCCGAGTTCTCGAACCAGACTCCCACGCAGAATGTGGAATTTGCTCCCGCGAGACTCCGCCCGAGGTTGTCGCAAGGCTCGCGTACCAGAAGGCAGCCAACGTGATCGACAAGGTCGATTCGGGATTGGTGCTAGCCTGCGACACGGTTGCCGAATGTGTTGCGATTATTCTAGGTAAACCTGAGGATCGCGAACATGCTCGACAAATGCTGACGCGACTCCGAGGCCGAACTCACTCAGTCTATAGTGGTATTTGCCTATGGGACAAAGTTTCTGCCCACAGACTTGTTCGAGTTGATGTTTCCCATCTTTGGATGGAGCCGATCAGCGACCAGCAACTCGACGAGTACCTCGATTCCGATCAATGGGTCGGCAAAGCGGGCGCGTTTGGATTTCAGGATGGTCCCAATTGGATCCGTTTGGACCGCGGCTCAGCCTCCAACGTGGTCGGATTGCCAATGGAATTACTGGCCGAGATGCTGATGGACATGAACAAGTATCTGGCCGCCAAAGCGATCGACTAATGTCGCCTTTCGCTGCTATGTATTGTTTTGTGTCAAGGGTGGTCGGGACAATTGTTGGTAAATTTTCCGTCGTACGCCGCAAGCTGCTATTCGATCTTACGAGGGTTAGCCCGTAGATCAGTAAACTCGTTCGCGTGTAAAGCGGATTG
>CAMCMB010000074.1 GCA_945875845.1 Pirellula staleyi DSM 6068 | reverse complement strand
AGTTCCTTTTTTGCTCGGATTCTTAGCGAACCGAGCGAGCAAGCCTTCTGTAACAACTCGGCCATCACATCATTCTTGTTTTTGATCTTGGCTTCAAGCTGTTCGATTTTTTCGTCCTTAACCGTATCTTGGCGCCGGACATTATGGCTATTGGGCTTTCGCTCAAAAACGACGGCTCCCTCTTCGAACAAGAGTTTCTGCCATTGATAGAATTGCACAGCATGGATTTTGTGTTTGTCCACCAATGCAGACCGGTAACCCAGGATGCAATGCCCGATGTCCATTGAGCCTTCCTGTTGCATCAACGAATCTTTCTGACGCAGCTAGATGAATTTTGCGCGTTTGCTAAGATACGCCAGGAAATCACGTCGTTTTCATCTTCATCCTGTTGGATCTCGTTTTTGCCTGAGAGTAAATCATGATCGAAATAAAGAAAATTCTTCTAGCGACGGATCTTGGTCAAAACAGTGCGAAAGCGATGGAGTATGCTCGCATCTTGGTGTCCAAGTTCGGTGCGGAATTGCATGTTCTCCACGTGCTGGAGGACAAGCTGACCAATACGCCAAGCTTCGCGGGTGGGCTGGCTCTGAATTCGTATGTTCACGAATCTCCCGCCGTCGCAGAGCAGTTGATCCGATCGCTTTTTGAGCCTTCATGGCTGCTCGACAAGCATATCGTGGTTGCAACCGCAGACGGTAGTCCAGCCGACCAAATCTTGGACTACGCGAAAAAGCACTCTATCGATTTGATCGCACTTGGAACGCATGGGCGCACAGGCTTGTCGCACATTTTGATCGGTAGCGTGGCAGAGCAAGTGATACGACACGCCAAGTGCCCAGTCGTGACCGTGCCCAGTCGATCGTAACGAAGGCTGCTCCATTAATCCAATGGTGGTACGGCGGGGCCGCCAGGCCGGTTGTAGACCCACGGGAGAGCGAGGCTCCTGCCGAGCTATTTACGCCATGGTTCGGCAGGAGCCTCACCCTCCCCAGCAATGAATTGGTTGGGCAAAGCCTAACAAAACATGTTTACAGGGGTGGCCTCACCCTCCCGAATCCAACGTGGACGTCTTTGCTATTACCTGCGGTAGGTCGGCATTCCCCGCGAGAGAGCTTCCTGTTCACTTGTCGGAATAGAAATCACTCCGCTACCCGTATTAGGAATTTGAGCGATGCGTAGGACGTCGCGACAGTGTTCGTGGCAACTGATGCAGGTGGATACCGTTTGGATGTAACAAAACGCAGCACCATCGAGATTATGGGCATTGGCCAACTCGGATAGCTTGAACGCTTGGCGGCGCAATTCACTCCGATGTTGCGTGTAGACGGGATCGGCATTCGTCCCCCATAGCTCGGCGTCGCAAACGCGAAGCATGTCTTCGGCCCCGCGCCTGATCTCGCCAAAGTCTTTGGCAACGAGGCCAGCAACCACACGTTGTGTATTGGCAAGTTTTGCCAGCATCAGGCCAGGCAACTGCCCGTCACGTCCTTTCGCCTCCCCCTGTTCAAAAGCCGCAAGCCGAAACCCACACAACGCAATCGCTCCGCTAGCAATCCAGACCCAGGCTTTTCGAGTGAACATTGATCTTCCCTTTATATTTGTATGGGCTCTTTAGGCTTTCTGCTTGATCCCTGCCGTTGCAATGCTCAATTCAGATCGGGTTGCCAACGTGACGTTCTTCAACTTAATCGTAGATCAAGCGGAGATGGTTTCGTTTGGACACAATGCTCACTTTGGGTGTGCCGGTAGGTTACGCTCCTGTGTGCCATTCTGACTCACCGATTTTGTAATTGCCGGGCAGAATGTGGTTCCCGTTGATCAATGTTTGATTATTCGGCTGTTTGGTACTAGCTTTGCTTGTCAGATCACAATCGGTGGCAGGCATGGACTCTGGCAGACTCTTGAACGATGGTCGCGAAGGAATGGTGGGCAAACATGCTGGATTGGTTGAAACTCGGTCGCAGGTGGCACGTGATAGGCTGGACCGGAATTTGTCTTCTTGCGATTGCAATTGTATTGATATTTGTTCGACGACTCGTTGGATTAGAAGCTTAGGAGCTCATTGATGAAAATTATTCTCGCGACGGACGGATCTGCACATTCGGAGGATGCCGCTTGGTTGCTGGCTCATTTGCCGCATTCTGACAAGCTGGAATTGGTCGTTTTATACGTTAGCAATGCACCGAATCTGCGCGGTTCGATGAACGATGCAGAGCTCATTAGACGGATTGAAGTCGCGGACGAGTTGCGAGCTAAGTCGATTTTTCAGCATGTGAGCGAGCTTTTCGAAGGGGCAAACGCTTCGTTGGAGTTGGTCATTGCTGAGGGGCACATCGGCACAACGATTGTGCACGAAGCAAAGACTCGCGAAAGCGATCTAATTGTGATTGGAGCCGTCGGGCACTCTTTGTTCGAACGCATGCTCGGTAGTATCAGTGATTTCGTGGCAACGCATGCACACTGCTCCGTGCTCGTCGTGAGACCAACGGGATTAGAAACGCGAAGACGACCGATCGATTTGTGTATCGCTTATGATGAATCAGAACCATCGGCGGAAGCAATCAAGCAGCTTGGTCGATTCGGTTGGGGGGCAAAAACCAACATGGAAGTCGTAGGCGTCGTGACCATTCCTTTTGTGTACTCTGAGATTCCCTACGAGTTTGATCTTGAGGAGATCAAGGATACGAAGGAGCAAGCGATTGGCGATGCGGCCGAAGAACTTTCCAAGCTTTCTCCCAATGTAAAGACGCACATCATCGATTCGACGCACGTGGGGGATGCGCTGGTGGAGTTTGCCAAGAAGAAAGGGAGCGACGTAATCGTTATGGGCAATACGGGCGATGGCATGCTAAGTAGGTTCCTAGTTGGCAGCACATCTCGCTATGTGCTTCGGCATGCGAAATGTTCGGTATGGATCGTGAGAAAACATGCGGTTGCTTGATCGCGAAGGTTCGAAGGTTCGAACAAACACGCGTACATAGCTCGGCAGGAGCCTCGCTCTCCCAGTGAAGGGCCTAACTGGGAAGTTTTAGCCGTTTGTGACTAGCCATTGCAAATCTCAGGTTTCAAAACTCAAATTTCGAAACTCAAAACTCAAAACTCAAAACTCAAATCGCAGATTGATTATTGATTATTGCTGATTGCTAACCGCTTTTTCAATTCCGACAGCGTCAACGTGTTCAGCACTTGGTTCGGCACAACACCTGCCCGCCGGGCTTGTGTGATTCCATATTTCATCAGATCCAAGTTCGCGATGCTGTGCGCATCGGTGTTGATCGCGATCATGACGCCGGCTGCAATCGCAGAAATCGTGTTAACGTCATTGAGATCCAACCTGGACGGGTTGGCGTTCAATTCCAAGAACTTGCCATGCACCTTGGCGGACGTGATGACTGCGGCTAAATCGACATCGTAGGCATCACGCCGTGAAATGAGCCTGCCGGTTGGATGCGAGATGGCGTCCACATGTCGATTTTCGATTGCGCCTAGGATGCGTTGTGTGATCTGTTCGCGAGGTTGCTTTTGACCGTAATGGATACTTGCCGTTACCCAGTCCGCTTGCGCCAAGCATTCCTCCGAGAGGTCCATACGACCATCTTCGAGAATATCGCACTCAATCCCTTTAAGGATGACGAACAAACCGTCGGATCGATGATTGATAGCGTCGATTTCCGCCCATTGGGCTAACAAGCGTTTTTCATCAAGCCCCCTTGCCATGCTCACGCGTTTGGAATGGTCCGTGATCGCGATGTATTCAAGGCCCCTCGCACGAGCGGCAGCGGCCATCTCTTCGATGGAGTTTTCTCCATCCGTCGCGGTAGTATGCATGTGCAAATCGCCTTTGATATCCGATAGCTGGATGAGGCTATCGAATCTTATCTGGACGGCTGGATCGAATTCGCCGCGATCCTCGCGCATTTCAGGCGGCACCCATGGCATCCCAACCAAAGCATAGATGTCGCGTTCGTTGCTGCCGGCGAGCACTTTCGTCTCGTCCGATGCATCGAATACTCCGTACTCGTTAATCTTCATCCCTTTGGCTTTGGCCATTCCACGAATACGAACGTTGTGCTCTTTGCTACCGGTGAAGTATTGGAGAGCGGCTCCCCAGGACTCTTCGGCGACAACTCGCAAATCGACCTGAAACGAATCCGTGACTCGGACACTCATTTTGGTATCGCCACGTTGAATGATTTCTTGAATGAGCGGAAATGCTGCAAAATGGTCCATCACAGAATTCACATCGCGACTAATGACGAGCAAGTCCAGGTCGCCGATCGTCTCTTTACCGCGTCGGTAGCTACCTGCAAAATCAAGTTGCTGCACCGAAGTGCATTCCTGCATATGCTTGCGCAATCGCTCTACGAGATAGTCCGCTTGATCGATCATCAATCGCTGCGCTGCCTTTTCGGCGATTTGCATATTCTGCAATATCGATTGCTGGGTTTTTTGGCCGAACCCTTTTAAGGAAGCGACGAGTCCTGATTCGCAAGCCGCTCGAAGGCTGACCAAGTCGGACACCCCAAGCTCTTGGAACATTTTCATGGCCTTCTTGGCGCCAACGCCGGGGACTTGCATGATGTCTCGGAGCGTGGGTGGCACTTCCAATCTCAGGGTGTCCAGTTGAGGCAATTTGCCGGTTTTGACCAATACCTCAGACTTCTCGGCAAGGGTCGCGCCGATTCCCTCGATGGTCGTAAGATCTGTTCCCGAATCGATTAAACCAGCAATGGATTCGGAATGGTCACGAATGGCTTTTGCTCCATTTCGATAGGCTCGGATACGAAAAGTATTTTCGCCGGAGAGCTCCAGTAAATCGGCCATTTCCTCAAAAACATTGGCAATGTCGACGTTGCTAATCAAGATTTGATCTCCTCTTTGGAATGGTTCTAATTTCCATGAATCCAAGCGTGACACACAGGTCTATTAGGCGAACGCAGATTGGAAACTACCAAAAGGTGATTAGGACCAATGTCTTGCCCCTTTGTTTGGACGGGACAATGGTCCCATCCAACTCCCGTTTCATCCGGTATCTTTCACTCTGCCGCTCGCCTTCACACAGTCGCCTATTGAAAGGCTATTTCAAAGGCTCGTTCCAACGTGTTCTTGGCGATACTCTGCGGGTTCTTCCATTGTAGAATTTTGTTCATGGCTTCTTTTGACAGGCGGTCGCCAAAAATAGAACCGTTTGGTGGGACGGCGTTTAGAATGGCTCGAACACCCGCCCATTCGTCGTCGCTTGGAAATTCACCAATCGAACCGTTCGCGAAGAGGACCCAGTCCAGCCGAGGGGCGCAAACACCGTGTGTTGCTGATTGCAACACATCCAAGTGTACCACGATCGCGCTGAGAATAGGATTGCACAGCAATGCGATCACGCGTTCTTCATCATTCACGCACCCGGTGTCCACGACGCGGCCATTGAATCCAGCTTGGCCGTGACTCAGCGTCCCAAAATCGATGTTGCGCAATCGCAACTGTTCGGCAAATTGCTGAACGAGCGGATCGGAATTAGGGCCTTGGACGACTCCGATAATTTTGATGTGTCCATGTTGCTCAACCGGGAACAGCATCTGCATGATGGCATCGCCTACTTTCTGAGGCTTGCCGTAAAGCGGCGTGACGTGAGGTGATAACGATGGACCTGCATTTACTTCGACAACCGCTCCACGTTGATCGCTGAGCGGGAAGCTGATGTCGGTCGCTAAAATATCCAAACCGGCAATATCGAGGCCAACGACGCGAGCTGCCAAAACGGCCTGTGCTGCAGTATCTGGATGCACACTTTCGGTGCAGTCGGTGGTTAAATCGCCGGTTCGTCGAACCACAACGACTCGTCCAGCGTCTGGTATGGACTGTAGGTTAAGCCCCTGTTTATTCAGCTCGATGATTGCCGGTTCGCTCAATAGCACGACGCCTAGCGGATCGGTATACGCTTCGCCGCGACGTGGATCTCGATTCACTTCGGCAACCAGTTCCTCGATGGTGGAGATACCATCACCCAGAACACATTCGCTGTGCCCTTTGGCTGCCGCGATGAGTCTATTG
Source organism: Pirellula staleyi DSM 6068 (assembly GCA_945875845.1). Classification (GTDB taxonomy): domain Bacteria; phylum Planctomycetota; class Planctomycetia; order Pirellulales; family Pirellulaceae; genus JBKCUI01. The sequence goes on along the minus strand of CAMCMB010000074.1, from coordinate 30,111 downwards.
CCGACAACGAGCAATCGGTGGTGGTCACCCCTGGCGAATTGCTCGACGAGAATGTCGGTGGTTTCGCCCGCGTAAACCGCGAAATCATAGGCCTTCACGATTTCTTCTTTGGTGTTCAGTTCGATGGAGATTCCGCGTTGATGATTTGCGCTACATGGCTTAACAACGATGGGGAAGCCGATTTCTTGAGCTGCAACCCATGCGTCTTCGGCGCTGCTTACCGAACGCCCATGGGGTACAGGAACACCCACTTGCCTCAATAGCCTCTTGGTCAGGTCCTTATCGCTCGCAATGGCTTCTGCTATCGCGCTGGTCGCGTCGGTTTCCGCAGTCCAAATACGTCGCTGAAGTTTTCCTTCGCCGAGCTGTACCAGCGAGCCTTTGTTGAGTCGCGTGTATGGAATATTGCGTCGACGGGCAGCTCGCAGAATCGCACGAGAGCTTGGCCCCAGCCGTACATCATCTGCGAAATCAAATAATTCGCGAACCTTGGTGACCAGCGGATACGATGCAATCGTGTCCTTGCTGTCGATCAGCTCGCGTGCAAAATGGAAGCACTTTTCGCTCAGAGATTGTTCCTCCATCTCCATCGCAAAGGCAGTCAGCGGCGTGGATTGCCCGATGTCTCTGGTTTCGATCGCTCGATCGAGATCACGTGTCGGCACTCCTGCCAACGCCGAAAACCATCGAGCGCAAGCCAGCCACAATTCCGTGTCCGACTCGATTTGATCCATCGAACTGACTATGCGAGTTGCGTTGCTAACGCTTTGAGGGTGGCTTGCTGTGAACTGCTTGGCCTCAAGGAATTTCGCTAGCATGGTCGAGAGTTGCTTGGCGATCTCGGGTGCATTCAAGTCCACTCGATCGCGACAGAGCACTTCGAGCATTGAAAACGGGGCCCAACGGTTTGGACCGCGAAAGGCAACGAACTGATACGTGTGCATCTGGTCTGCTATGAGGAAACGAAAGGGTGTTTCGCGTTAGTGTAGCCACTAAAAGGCTACTTGAGGTTCGAAACCGGGCGAAAACTCGATTCGACAACATCTTTCGTTTCCGTTTTTTTGTTTTCGAATCCAGACACCAGCTGGATCACGTTGCGATTGGACGAACTTGGCGACAGTGCTATCGCCGTGGTGGGGGAGGAATCAACGGCCTCAAGTTTGATTTTTCGAGCTGCATCCTCGCGAGTTTGCCGCAGTTGAGCCACTTGTTCCATGGTCTTTCGGTCTTCAGGATCGAGCAACGTTGGATTCCATCGCGGCTTGCTGTCGTAATCGTCGGGTGCGGACAAGGGCTGCACACCGGAAGAGGATCGAGGTGGCAGGATCGATGGAATATTGGAGGAATCCGACACGGGAGCAGCACCCGGTTGCAGTAAAGTGCCGGCTCGCGGTCCGCCTGCTTGGAGGTCGGGCATGACTTGATTGCTGGTGTTACCGTTCGTTGGCTTTGCTGCTTGATCGATTGCTACCCTAGGAAGTCTTTCCATGTCCCGGAGATTGCTTGCTGCAACGCTTGCCGAATTGCTCACCGGATTGCTCACCGGATTGCTTGCCGGATTGCTCACCGGATTGCTTGCCGGAGCCGCTTCCGCGCTGGAACCTAAACCTGGAACGCGAACCGACTCTGGATCCGCAAGTCCTGGAGCGGTAGGGGCTGCGGCTGGAGGAAAGAATTGGTTGGGCGGAAGCACTTGGCCGCCAGCGGGTGGCTGAGTGTTGGGGGTGTAGGGCTGGCCGGCAGATCCATAAACCGGCTGGGTTGAGCCGCTGATGGGCGAACTGGAATAAGTTGGTGGGCCAATGGGAGTCACCGAGGTTGCGCCAGGAACATAAGGTGCTTGCATTGGCGACGCGGTCGGTGCGCAGTTGCCATTAACGCACGTCGTCCCTGTAGGGGACCAAGCGGCCGACGGGACGACACCCGATCCAACGCTTTGATTGGACCAATTCATGGCTGGCAGGCTGGTCGCATAGGTTGGGTTCTGAACCACGGAACCGTAGTAGTTTGGCTGCGAAGCGTAGACCGGTAGTGTTGTGGGCACCGATGTTGCAGGCATAGGCTGACCCACCATAGGCTGACCCACCATAGGCATATTCTGAAAGGGTTGTGCAACAGGGGCATACGCGTTGTTGACCGCTAGACCGGTTGGGTTGTATCCAGGGCTAGTGATTGCGGGCCATTTGTTGGCTTGCATTCCATAGTCGCCTTGCAACGGTCGCGGGGCGATGACCGGCACCCGTTGGGCTTGATATTGATACGATGTGCAAGGCTGAAGGCTTGTGACCGTCGTGCCGTATCTCGGATCGAATGCGGTCACTGGTCGGTAGTACGTCACGGGTGTCCGAGCCCATTGGGTATCGTAAGCTGCCGTGGGCAGATAACCGGCCACGGTTTGAGGAAAGCCGGGAGCGACCGACGGCGCGTTGTTGGTTGGCGGCGTTGCTGCAGCATAGTTGCCATACCCGAGTGTTTGGCTTGTCGCTTGCGCCGGATACTGATAGGCATAGTTGGGAAATTGAGCAACATAGGAGGAGGGAGGGCTGTAGGCTGGCAATTGACTGCCAGCAGTGGCAGCATAGCTCGGTGGAACATACCCGACGCTTGGCATCTGAGCGGTTCGCCCGTTGACTGGCACTGGCGGCCCAGCAGGATACGCATTAGCGGGACTGCCCCAGCCGCAGGATTCGGCCCGAGGGCCTGCCTGGCTGGTTTGAGCGTTGGCAGAAGCAATGCTTGCGCTTACGCTGATCGCCAGCATGCGTTGGATGAATGGCTTCATAGCGGACGAATTCCTAGTTGTGTACGAGATGGCTTCACCAATCCGATAGGCAGGGGATGGAGCGCATGACAAAGGTGCATTAATCTGATGCCATATCCCCGGTTGCGGTCAACCAAAACTTGACTCTATTTTTCCTATTTGGTCTTTAGAAAATCATTTCGAATACGATCGTATCGATCATAACCATTGCAACGAGACCAAAATGGGCAAGCCCACTTCACAAAAAGTTGTGATTCCAACGCACAATCCAAGGTGGGACATCTGGTCCTATCGAATAGGTTGTCCAGTTTGGGGATGTCGCAATTGGGGCGAAATGATCTATCCGAACGGGACTCCTTCCGAAGACTATTTGCGTTGGTACAGTCGCATGTTTTCTACTGTCGAAGGAAACAGCACCTTTTATGCCGTGCCACCGAAATCGACATTTGAAAAATGGCGTGACGCATCTGCCGATACGTTTCAGTTCAGCTTCAAGTTCCCTCGGAGAATTTCTCACGAACTCAAGCTAACGCAGTGCGACGACGAGATGAAGCAATGGCTTGATTGCCTGTCTGTACTCTATGATAGCGGACGACTTGGGCCGACGTTTCTCCAGCTTGCCCCATCCTTTTCTTTTGCTTATCGCTCACAGCTTGAACTTTTTTTGAAGCAACTACCGCGCGATTGGCCCTGGGCTGTGGAAGTGCGACACCAAGATTGGTTTGATAACGGAGAATGCGAAGCTAGGCTGGATGATCTGCTAAGACAGCTTAACATTGACAGGGTTCTTTTCGACTCTCGCCCACTGAATTTCAATTCCGCATCAGACGAAACAGAGCAAGCGTCCCAAAGCAGAAAACCCAAGAGCCCGTTTCGAATTACGGTCACCGGCAAACGTCCCATGGTTCGACTGATAGGACGAAACAATGCCGCCGAAGTAACGAATTATTGGGAATCCTGGGCCGAGCAGATTGCAACTTGGATTTGCGATGGTTACCAACCATGGATATTTTTACATGCACCGGACGATAAGTTCGCTCCAGGTTTGGCGAGGTTGTTTCATGAGTTCGTGAAGTTGCGTCTGCCCGATTTGCCTGAGCTACCGGTATTGAATGCGATCCATTTTGCAGGCATAGTCGGAACGAACGAAGAACCAAAAATGAAACAACTACCCTTATTTGAATAGCTTACCCACAGCTCTTGATGTTGCTCCCGTCGCGTGGCATGAGATGGCTCGCGCTGGCTCGCGCGCTCGTGAATCCATGGGCGAGACGCCCATGCCACTTTCGAATACCCAGTGTCGCAGTCCATTAAAGCAAGGAGCCGGCATATCGAGGGAGTCTAAGACGTTTTGATCGCTAAAATGGCGTCCAAGGGTACCGAAGTTCGAAAGCCTTCGACCGAACCAAACCCGGCTTCTTGCAACAGCGTTCCGTATTCGGACAACGTGCGTTCTCGGCCTTCTGTGCAGACAATCATGTTCAAGCTCTGCATCAACGCCCATCTGGGTCCACTTCGATCTTCCCAGAGAATCTTCTCGCCGATAAGCAACCCACCACCCGATGGCAAGGCCTCATAGATTCGCTTCAACAACAGTCGGATCTTCGGTTCGTTCCAATCGTGCACGATACGGCCCAACGCATAAAGGTCTGCCTGCGGCAAATCATCCACAAAGAAATCGCCACCTGTAACTTGCATGCGGTCGGCCACTCCGGATTTCGCGACCATACCACGGGCCAGATCCAGCGCGTGCGGCAAATCAAATACCACCCCCGTCAAATTGGAATAACGCTGGCAAGCTGCGATTGCCAAGTGGCCGGTCGCACCGCCAAGATCCGCAAGCACTTTGAATCGGCTGAGATCAAATGCATTGACGATATGCGGAGACGTAATCATTCCGAACCCATGCATGCCCATCAAGAACTCCCGCATGGCCGCATCGGTTTCGAAGAAATGCGAAAAAATCGGCCCTTCGAAATCAAACGTCTGCTTCCAACGATGCGTACCCTCGCGCACCGCATCTTCTAAATTGCTCCACATCTTCCACATGACCCGATTGGAATAGTGAATGTATCCCGTCATTCGATGCGGGCTATCTAGAGTCAAATACGTATCCGATATTGGCGTATTTTGGTAGCGATCGCCGTCGCGAGCAAGCAATCCCAACGCAACGCAACTATCGAGCAGAGTCATCAATGCGATCCGGTCGCAACCCAAACGCACTACCAATTCGTCGAGAGGCATGGCAGACTTCAGAACGTCGAAGGCACCAAGTTCGACCGCAGCAAACATGGTTTTGGATCGACGAAACGCCTCGATAAGGTCCAAAACAATGGATGGGTCAGGAATCGAACGATCGGAGATATTCATATTTTGAGTCTGTTCTATCGAGGAGTAAGCGATCGGCGGAGCAATTGTGTAATCGACCGGGCGCCTTCGTTTCTAAGTAAACCTGCACGGTAAATCCGTCCTGCCGTTCTGACGATCAGAAACGTCGAAACAAGCATGATGATAGCCGCCAATGGCGGTTGCCAGATGGGGACGGTGGTTCCAGATGCCAATCGCAAAACCATCATCATCGGACACGAGGGTGGAAAGAAACTGAGAGTCGTCGAGACAACTCCGTTCGGATCGCGAACCGCGATGAACCAAACCATCATCGGTGCCATCAGGACCATCCAAACAGGCAGAAGCATCGTTTGGGCTTCCTTGAGCTCATTAACCGAAGCGCCCACCGTCAAGAAAATCGAACTAAAGAACAAGACACCAAGCAACTGGAACAACATGAACCACGGCAGTACACTCGCCGGAATCTTGTCGGATAGCCCTTGTGAATTGAGCAGGAAAAGCCCACCGGAACCATACAAAACGAATATCACCAAGGATCCAGCCACATTGCCAAGCAGTTTGCCGCCCATGAGCTGCGAGGGCGTCACGGAACCCAAAAGCACCTCAGAGATCCGAAGACTTTTTTCTTCCATTGCGCTTTCCAGCATCGGTTGAGCCGCCATCAATATCACCATGAACATCAGCATCATCACGCCGAAGGGCAAGAACATGGCAATCAGAGAATCCATTGGTGATTGACTGTTTGTTTTCCCGATTTGGGACGCTTGGATCGGCATGTTGGGAGCCAAATCCACCTTGGCGTCGATTTGCGCAAAGACTTCTGGTGCGATGCCAGTTAACCCGAATTGCTGGATTCGACGTTCTCGTATTTTTTGACTCAGGACAACACCAAGCCAACTACGTGTCCCGCTGATAAGCGCATCTTGGCTGTAGAATTTCGGTGCGACGATTGGAGTGTCCCCAACGCTTTTTGCCACATCGGCAACCCCCAGCTTGGACGGATCATCCCAAAGCGACTTTGGGATCTCCACGAGCGCATACAGTTCGCCGTTTCGGATTTGACCGCTGTACTCAAGCCGCTGTTCATCCGTCAGTTCGTTGGGCGCCTCGGTGAACAACCAAAAGTCCGCCTGCTGATTCATGAAGGAATCTTTTGAATCCCGTCCGCTCAACTTCGCATCAGCCCCATCGGTTTCTTTCCTCGGCAGCACTTTGAGTGATTCATTGCGTTGGGTGGCAGCTTTATCGATGGTCTCGAAAAGTTGGGCTGTGCCGTCCGCGACAACGATCTTGAGAGTTTTGCTACCAATCATGCTGTTGAGTAAGGGCATCGCGACGATGCTGCCGAACATGAGGATCGGCATCATCACCAACGTGAACAAAAAGGCCTTGGTGCCAACCATGGCCACGTATTCACGATGTGCGATGACGAATAGCTTGTACATTGGGGAGCTGAGACTTCTTTGCTGGCGGCTTGTTGATTTAGTGAAGTCGTTATTGGTTAAGGGCGGCATGACGGACTTCCAAGTCCGTCAATAGGGAATTCGACGGACTTGGAAGTCCGTCGTACCATTAAATCAACAAGCCCCTGTTGCGATCCGTTGGTCACTTATTCGATCCCGTGCATCATTTTTCTAATCTTGGGGGTCAAGAGCCAGATGACAACGCCTGACAATATTGGAATCAAGGTGAAGATCATGAAGAAGAAAGCCAAACCATATTTTTCCGAAATTGGGTCGATGAAACTTCCAGTCAGTCCCGCTAGATAATTGGCGATCGCCGACGCTAGAAACCAGACACCGAACATCAAACCGACGAACTTGATGGGTGCCAGCTTGCTAACATACGAAAGTCCCACCGGCGAAACGCAAAGCTCTCCAAGCGTATGAAGAAGGTACGCAATGATCAACCACCACATACTGATGGAAGCCGATTTCGATTCGTTGCCAATGCCCATACTCCCCAATGCGAGCACTCCGAACCCTAACCCAAGCAGAATCAATCCAAGCCCAAATTTTCCAGGCGCAGACGGATTGAGTGGACTCTCCCAAATTCGACTCAACAATGGAGCAAACGCAATGATGAAGAACGAATTGAGAATTCCGAACCAAGATGCTGGAACCTCCGTTTCATTCTGTTTTTCTTTGATGACGGTCGCGTTGAATTCACCTTCAAAAAGCTTGGCTTGCTCTTCTGAGATTATCTTGAGCTTGCCGTTGCCCCCCTTTGCCTCCCGGTCGATGAGAAACAGTTTTTGATCGACCGCAAGCGGTTGGTCCCACTGAATCGTGCGCTCCATCCTGAGCGTCTTGGGGTCGCCCTCCTTTTCGGGTACGACTGTCGTTTCGAACGAAACAACGTAGGCCTTCATGTTAAATTCTTTGTTCAACATCCAAATCGCAATGGCCCAAATAATGACGAAGCTAAGGCCGATCGCAGCATTGGATAACGGTATTTGACGGTAGGTTTTGCTAATGAGCTTGAACAACACGAAGGTCACTATGCACATCGGTACCAGGGTCAGCGCGGTGTTCGCCCAAAAGAAAACGTTGGCGGACGCTCCACTCAACACGCGAGCCGTATAGTCTTTGGCGAAAATCGTCATCGATCCGCCAGCTTGTTCGAACGCCATCCAAAAAAAGATCGTGAAGAACGACAGGATACCGATCACAATCAGCCGATCGCGGACCACGTTCGCAGGTTCCGACTCGATCGTTTCCCTCGCTAGCTTTTTCGATTGCGGCGTAGCGCGTTTTCCAATTTCACCAAAGATGGATTTGCCCAGGAAGAACATGATCATCCCAAGTGCCATGAAAACGCCGGCAAGTCCGAATCCGTACGACCAGCCCACTTTCTCTCCGATGTAACCACACAAGAGGATTCCGAGAAATGCTCCGGAGTTGATGCCCATGTAAAAAATAGTGTATGCGCCGTCTTTTCTATCGGGATTGTTGGCATACAGTTGTCCCACCATAGACGAGATGTTCGGCTTGAATAAACCATTACCGGAGATTAACAAACCCAACCCGAGATAGAAAGCGAGAGGAGTGTCGAACGCCATCGAAGCATGTCCACATGTCATCAACAGCGCACCGAGTAGAACTGCGCCACGATAACCAAACAATTTATCGGCCAGTATGCCTCCGAGAATCGGCGTCAAGTAGACTAAACCAGTGTACCAGCCATACAGCTCTAGAGCGCTTTTTCGGGACCAACCCCAACCTCCATCCGCGAGTTCACTTACCAAAAACAACACGAGCAATGCTCGCATACCGTAATAGCTGAATCGCTCCCACATCTCCGTAAAAAACAGCAGGAACAAGCCTGGGTGATGACCAAAAATCTCGTTCTCTTTTTCATTGACCATAGCGAAAATGTTTCTGAGGGAGTTGAGCGATAGGCGAGGGACAACGAGCTATCGAATCGTTCTGGATTGTTCGGTAGAAATCAGGTGCTTGCTGCAACAGGATAGACACCTTTATTCCGCTTCGTTCGATGCACGACACGTGCTTTCTCTCTCGCAAAGGAAGTTAAAATGGGTCACGATTCGCCAGGCTTGGGAGAGACGCCTTGAGCACTGAAGGAACGGAAAATGTGCCACTTTCCCGCGCATAACGCAAGGGTGCATCCATTAAACTTCGGATTTTCCCGATTCCTTTTCCTCATTTGCCTAAAAACACTCCAATTCTCGTTGGCGTTTCACCGCAAGTCCATTGTCGCTCAGCTTTTGTAGCGGAACAGCGCAAGCTGTCCGGTGCTGTCCGGTGTCGTCCGGTGCTGTCCGGTGAGGATTCGCAATTGACTCGAAAATTCACCGGGCGGCTCGCGTTGCTCCGCTAAGAAAACAGTTAATTTCGAACGATCCGCAGTCGCGGCTTGATCTGGGGGTCACTTCCGTACAAAATGCAGCACTAGATCCAATCCGCCTTTCACTTGAACGAGCCACTCATGCTCTTCGATTCGCAACAGGTCCTCAATCGTGCCAAACTAGGTGATGAATCGGCCAAAGGAGAATTGCTTGATCGTTTTCGACCGTACTTAAACGTGATTGCCCAACGGCTTTTAGACGATCGGTTGCGAGGACGCATGGATTTTGCGGATGTCGTACAAACGACTTTTCTCGAAGCGACGCGCGACTTTGATCAGTTTCGAGGCGATTCGGTCGAGTCCTTGCTAGCTTGGCTTCGGAACATTCTTCGCAATAACGTTTCTACGGCCCACCAACATCATCTCGCCGCGCAAAAGCGCTCGGCGCGAAAAGAGACGCTGATTCGGGACAGCTCCGACTCAGGTGTCAATTCGCTCGGCATGGCGGAGAACCTGCCGTCCAATACGTCGTCACCGAGTCAACGGATGATGCGCGATGAAGCGGCGGTGGTTCTGGCAACTTGCCTTGATCAAATCCCTGAAACGCAACGCGATGCGATTCGAATGAGATACCTCGAGGGAATGGCGCTCAAAGAAATCTCCGATCGCATGCAGAAATCAGAGATGGCGGTGGCAGGTCTGCTCAAGCGAGGGTTGCGTGCGCTCCGGGAAGCGATGGCAACTAGACAAGCGGGCTTGAGTGCTTAAGCGAGAGGTAGACGGAAACGCATCGGGCAAAGGTGCGCAAGATCACGAACAGGTGATTTTATCGTTCACGTACTCCGGCGTGCGACGAGCTCTTATTCGGGCTAAGCCACGCCGTTCGTCGTCGGATGTGTTTTTTCCCAGTGTTTTAGTCCTGCACGGATTTCTTTCAAATGCACCCAGTGACCGTGGGTTTTCGAAGTACTAGATACCATTGTTTCGGGCGAGATTTCTCCCTTTTCAATCTTGTGCAAGAAATCCGACTCGCCAATTGGGCCAACGGCCTTGGTCTTCCCAAAGAAACCCTTTTTCATAAAAAACCAGTCAGCAGACATTCTCATTCTCCCTTGCAATAAACATCACTTTGAAAAAATGTTTCGTTTAAGTCAGCAGAATGAAATGACATCCTGTTCTCAGCTACCAACTAGTAACACTGAATCATACAGGAAGTAACGCGTCAAAATCCAGGTCGCAAAAATCGCTTTTTGGGGTTTTCTGGCGTTTTACCACCCTTTAAGTAGTTTAAAAAGCGAGATTCAACCACTTTGAAGCGACTTGTCTAGGAAAGCTATCCATTGAGTCGCTTTGGACTACGATCGCAAAACGTCACCGAAATAGACACCTTTTGCAGTTTCTCGAAGCATCCAGGCCTTGTCCTCGTTCGAGAGAAAGTCGAGTTTGTCCCGAAAGAGGGCGATCGATGCGTCGTACGAATGTTCTGCTTGCACTTGATATGGACAATCCGATCCCCACATTAATCGCTTGGCGCCAAACGTATCACGCAGGCGACGAACCATGTCGGACAAATCCAGATAGGGAGACTTCTTTTTTCCGAGCGCATACATGGCCGAAGTCTTGACGAAAACTCTCTTGAACTTGGCTAACTGGCACAGTTGGTTGAGATCGGACTCCTGAATCGTCCCGTTCATTCCAATGCGCGAAAAATGATCGATGACCACAGGTGTATCAGGAAATCGCTCGCACATCGTGGCCACGGCGGGCAGGGCGTCAGGATTCGAGAGCAAGCACATGGCTAACCCCGCTTCTGCTCCGTACTCCCACATTTTTCTCATGCCGTTCGAGTTTTGCCACGACTCCGCATTGGATTTGTCGGCGTAAAGTCGAAAGCCTCGTACTCCTTGATCTGCTAACAACTTCATGGTCGTGGTAACAGTGGCAAGTGTCTCATCGACAACGGCAACTCCAGAAAACACACCTGGATACTTCTTGATGCAGTCGAGCATGTAACGATTGTCGAATCCAAAGAAATTCATTTGAATCAACACGATTTGCTTTACGCCTTGTGGCCGGCAATGCCCCAACAACTCGTCTGGAGTAAACGAAGCGGGGACTCTATCGGTTTCCGAAAATCCAGTCGCAAGCGGGTATTTCTCACTGAACTTATCCCAAACATGCACGTGTGCATCGATCGCATCATCGATGCTTGTGGTATTCTCATTGGCGAACACTTCGACATTCGCAAGCAACTTGCCTGCGGTTAATACACATATGCCTGAATGGACAAAATCGCGTCGATACATCTTAAGAGCCTTTCCAATGAGTTCGCGTTCTTCAATCTGACTTCTAATCTATTCAAAATTCAGCAGAAAGCGTCGGTAGAACTCAAAGGCCAATTCGACTTGGTCCAGTTCGACGTACTCGATGGCCGCGTGTGCTTGATCGATGCTTCCTGGTCCAATGATAACACTTGGAACGCCTTGGCGTGACAATTTGCTGGCATCGCTCCCGAACGGAACCCCGCAAAAGTGAGCTTCTCGCCCCAACTGCTTGAGTGTTTTTTGTGCACAGGTGGCAACGGACGCAATTGGATCGGTCGCCATTGCGTGGTCGATGAGCATGGGCTTCTCCATCTCGAATCTTGCCTGCGGCTCGGCGTGTTGTATTGAGTCGATGATGGATTGGTATTTCAAAAGTACATTCTCGACACTTTCGCCAGGCAGCATCCGACGGTCGATTTCGATCAAGCAACGATCGGGAACAAAATTCACTTGCACTCCCCCTTGAATGATCCCCACGTTTCCAGTGGGAGGACCAAGCATAGGATGTTCCATGGCCAAGAGCGAATCATGGTAGCGTTCGAGAGCCAGGACCAGTCGTGCCATGTGGTGAATCGCATTGACACCCAGATGTGCTTTTGAACTATGAGCTGCTTTGCCGTGTGCGACGATTCGCCAACGTAAAACACCCTTGCTTGCGATTGCGGCTCGCATTTCGGTGGGTTCCGCCACCAGAGCTGCATCGGCGTGAAGGCCCTCGCACAGTTTCTGAACACCAAGAAAGGAGAATTCCTCATCGACCACGGCACACATCCAAACCTCGCAAGGAGGTTTCTGTCCGGACTGCTTCAAATCCGCGACCGCAACCATCATCGCGGCCAAGCCTCCTTTGGTATCGCAGGCACCTCGTCCGAACAATTTCCCGTCTTCGATGGTGGGTACAAACGGGGGGATGCTCATCCCTTCGACTGAAACCGTATCCATGTGGGCTTCCAGTAAAACACGACGCGAGGGGTCTTTGCCCGGAAGCCGGGCGATCACATTGGTTCGCCCCGGAAGAACGGACTGCGTCCTGGTTTCGATACCGCGCGATTGAAAGAAAGACAGAATGAACTCAGCAACTGCTGCTTCGCCTGGCCCTTCACGGTAAAAAGAGTTGACGCTATTGATGCGAACAAGCTCGGACAGAGTTTCGGCGACGGACAAAATACTTGCTACTTCTAAAAACGGTCCCTAGCCTGCGATTTGCTAACTTTGTAGCGGAACAGCGCAAGCAGTCCGGTGAGGATTCTTGATTCACCCGAGGATTCACCGGGCGTCTTGCGCCGCTCCACTAAAAAAAGTTGTTGGCACCTGCCGTTCGCCTTACTTACTTGCAAGCGAGGCTTCGATCAGTTTGATCACATCAGCGGAATCGGGTTCTGTTCCACTGTTGAATCGGCCGACCAAATTTCCTTTACGATCCAGAACAAACTTTTCGAAATTCCACTTTACCGCGCCTTTGCCAAGTGGCTTAGCCTCTTGCTCGGTTAGGTACTTGAAAAGCTCGCAAGCCTTTTCGCTGCCAGCATCCTTGACGTTTACCTTTTCCATCATGTCAAAGGAGATCTTGTACTTGCTGGTACAGAAATCTCGGATTTCCTTGCTGGTGCCCGATTCTTGGCTACCGAACTGATTGCAGGGAACTCCAACGATGACGAGTCCTTTGTCCTTGTAAGCTACATTTAGCTTCTGAAGTGCATCGTATTGTCCCGTGTATCCGCACTTGCTGGCGACGTTGACAAACATGACGACTTTGCCGGCATACTTGCTGAAGTCGGCGGGTTCTCCTTCGAGCGTTTTCATCTTGAACGAGAGGGCCTTCGGGAGATCCGTTTTCGAAGATTCGTCGGCTGCGGCAGTCGATGTTGCATTGGGCGTTGCAGCGTATCCAGACACGAGGATCATAGTAGCGATTCCAGCCATGAGAGTTTTTCGATACATTGTCAATTGGTTCCTAGTAAAAAAGAGATGGAAGCGATCCGCGTCGCATTATAGCGTTGGTTCAAGACTCCTGTCCAATTCCTCAGACTTCGTAGCTCACTTTTCCGTGTTTGCTCGCTCGGCTTATTTTGTCCAAACTGTACAAGCCGGCGAGAACGAATTCGACACAGGAAGCTCGAATAGCGGGTTGATCCGTCGCATTGACGTCAAAGGCAGCGTCCCAAATGGGTGGGACGTGCTTGAGCCGCTCCGCGTACGCCGAACTGGGCAAAAGATCCCCCACTTCGATCCGCACGCCTTTGTTGAATATGTCCGCAATCTGCCCAACACCATGCTCGCTGGTGTATTGTTCGAACACGACTTTGATGGCGTTGGCTATCAATGAATCCAGGATCTTGTGTTCGGTCATTTGGTGGCTCCCCATCAAATCCACTTCTAATTTGCCTAGGGACGACGAATACAAGTGCCCTAAATCGCTGATTCTCGGTACAGCTACTGGTTCTCCCAACAAAACGGATCTTTGGCGGGCGGATGCGATCATAGTTCGATAGTTCGACAGCGAAAAACGTGCCGACACTCCGGAGGCTTGGTCGACGTACTTGCTCTTTCGAGCCTGTGTCGTAATTTCTTCGATAATCTCCGTCATGAAATAAGGAATTTGGACCGGATATTGGCCGCCTAGATCGAGGCCGGATTCTTGCTGCAAGATTTGAATACCGAGATCGCGATCGGTCTGATAGTGCGTTTGAATGAGTGATCCAATCCGATCCTTCAATTGCGGGATCACTTTGCCGCTTCGATTGTAGGTTCCCGGGTTTGCGGAAAACAAAATGAAGATATCCAGGTCGAATCGAACCGGGTAGCCTCGAATCTGTACGTCTCTTTCTTCGAGGATGTTGAAAAGGCCTACTTGAACCATTTCATCGAGCTCGGGTAACTCGTTCATGGCAAAGATGCCGCGGTGCATTCGCGGAATCAAGCCAAAGTGCAGAGCGGCCTCCGCCCCCATGCTGACACCGCCCGTCAGTTTCGAAGGATCAATTTCGCCGATTACGTCGGCGAATTTGGTGCCGGGTGCAAGTCGTTCCACATAGCGTTCGGAACGATGCCACCATCCGATAGGCACTTGTTCTGCGGTGTGACTTGCCAAAAACTCCTTGGCAGTTTTCGTGATCGGATGGAATGGATCCTCATGGACAGGTACCTCGGGGATATCCAGAAAGGGGACGTACGCGTCGAGAAATCGAACGAGAGTTCGCATAAGCCGACTTTTGGCCTGCCCCTTTTCACCGAGAAACAACAGGTCGTGTCCAGCCAGCAAGGCGATGTTGAGTTCCGGAATGACGGTATCTTCGTAACCGATGATTCCAGGGTAGAGGGGCTCGCCGTCAGCCAGCATTTTTAGAAAATTCGAGCGAATTTCTTCTTTGACGGATCGGCTTTTCCAGCCGCTCGCTTGAAGCTCAGCTAGCGTTTTTGCGGAAGGTTGCTTGGTATTGGACATCGGGGTGGAGTCGACTTCTAGGAGAATTGGAAAGTGAGATCGATTATAGGGTGTTATAGCATGTAGGCAACGTTGGCAAATTCTGGCTCTTGGAAGGACTCGCTCTATAAGCGATACTATGACCGCAAGAAGTTGGTCGCCAAAACAAGAATCGTTACGTATCCAACCCAAGCTTTCGTGCGAGCCCCTCGCGTGAAAAGTTATTTTCGTCCGACGCATGGAGCAAACCCGATGGCGATTGAGAATTCCCGCATTCTAGAAAACTTGAATCCAGCCCAGCGTGCAGCGGTAACACATGTGGATGGCCCATTGCTTACCCTAGCTGGCCCTGGCAGCGGCAAAACCCGCGTTGTTACCCACCGAATCGCTTATTTGCTGGAACAAGGCATTTCGCCCTATTCAATCCTTGCATTGACATTCACCAACAAAGCCGCCCAGGAGATGAAATCCAGGCTGGCGAAGATCAGCGACGACGCACCCGTTTGGATGGGAACGTACCACGGCTACTGCGCTCGCTTTCTACGCCGCTATGGACGCATGGTAGGCATCTCAGAAAATTTTTCCATCTTCGATATGGACGATTCCAAAAAGGCCATGCAACAAGCCATTGAGCTGGCCCAAGTATCCATGACGCATCTGAATTTCAATGACGTTGTCAAAGGAATTAGCGAACTCAAAAATCGTGTCATCACACCCGAGATGCTAGAAGGCGAACATCGCTCTGCGACCGACAAGATCTTGGGCAAGATCTATCCAGCCTATCAGAAACTCTTGCTCCAAAACAACGCGGTTGACTTCGATGATCTCTTGATGCATACCGCCTCGATTTTGCGATCAAGCCCCGATCTTCGCAGCGAACTCGATTCCAAGCATCGCTATATTTTGGTCGATGAATATCAGGACACCAACCTGTCACAGTATCTCATCGTGCGTTCTATGTCCGTCGAGTATCCAAACTTGAACGTCACAGGCGACCCAGATCAATCGATCTACGGTTGGCGAGGCGCGGACATTTCCAATATCCTTAATTTCGAACGCGACTATCCCAACGTCGTTACCGTTCGGCTCGAACAAAACTATCGAAGCACACCGGAGGTACTTTCCGTTGCGGATGCGCTCATCTCCTGCAATACACGCCGCAAAGCCAAGCGATTGATCCCAACAAGAGAGCAAGGCTCTCCAGTTCGACTCTGCGCCTACTCGACCGCACGCGATGAAGCGGACAACATCGCCGACCAAATCGCCGTGGCGGTTATCGAAGGGAGTGCAAAACCAAAAGATTTCGCTATTCTCTACCGGACCAATGCGCACTCGCGACTTCTAGAAGCCGCCTTGCTTCGTCGCAAACTCAATTATCAATTGATCGGTGGATTCCGGTTCTATCACCGAGAGGAGATCAAGGACTTGCTGGCATATTTGCGGCTGGTTCACAATCCGACCGACGATATTTCATTCCAACGTGTCGTCAATGTGCCCACACGCGGACTTGGCGACAAATCCCTAGCAAAAGTTACCGAGCTGGCTCGCTCGAAAGACATACCGATGCTTGTGGCGCTCAGGGCAGCGATTGAACATGGATTACTAAGCAAAAAGGCCGCTTCCGGTGCTCGCGATTTCCTTGCGATCTACGAACAGCTGGTCCATCTTTCGACTGGCCCGCTCGCGGTATTGATTCAGCAATTGGTCGCCAAGACCGACTACGTCAAGTATCTATCGGGCAAGAAGTCAGAGGCACCGGACGAGAGCATCCAAGGTAACATCAATGAACTCATCGCCGACGCAGCGGAAGTCGACCGCCAAGATTTGGATGGAAATGCGATCGAACGTTTTCTCGAACAAGTGACGCTGCTGAGCGACGCCGATGGTATCACGGATACCGACAGCAAAGTCACTCTCATGACATTGCATTCTGCTAAGGGGCTCGAGTTCGACAACGTTTTCATCATCGCTGTCGAACAAGAAGTATTACCGCACATTCGATCGATGCGCGACCCAGCCCAATTGGAAGAAGAACGTCGATTGTTTTTTGTGGGCATCACACGCGCCCGAAACCGGCTGCAAATTAGCACAGCCCGCACTCGAGGCTTTGGAAACTCCAAGATGAGTTGCCCAAGTTCCTTTTTATTGGAACTGCCGCGAGCGGAGATGGAGATCATTGACCGCAGCGAACCCTTCGGTTTCGGTGACGATTTTGCAGCGGACGATCATGGCAATTCGTATCAAGAGGATTGGGAAGCAAAGAGCTTTTTGCATCGGGGCAAACGCGCTAATATTCCAGCACCCAAGCGCAAGCAGCCTGCCATTGAACCAAAAGAGGAGTGGGAAGGTTCTCAGGAGCCACCAGGCGGCGTTGCGGATGAGAACGCAGACGACAACGACGTGGTCTTTCAAGATTTGAGTCTGCGGGTTTTTTCGGACGAAGAGACCCCGATGGGGCTTGACGACATCTCGAAAAAACTGGATCGCTTAAACAAACAATTGCCCCGAGGCGGTCTCAAAACCGCCGCCCAAATTACAGTGACAACCACACCGGATGGAATCCCTGTCGATCGTTTCGAAGAAGGTGATATCGTAATGCACCCCACCTATGGACAAGGAACCATATCTTCGGTGGAGGGTAGGGGCATGCGTCGCATGGCTCGCGTGACGTTTCAGGAAGGAGACAGCAAATCATTTCAATTGAGCAAATCGAAATTGTCGTATCCCTGACCGAATTTCAAATGGTTCGCGAACGTCGAAACATGGTCGCCTTTTGCTCCGCAAAAGGCGGATAGGCTCATGGTAACCCGACGCGTGACGGCTTGTTGCTTTCATGGGCTGTGAACACGGGGTATTCGAAAGTGGCATGGGCGTCTCGCCCATGGATTCACGAGCGAGCGCGCTCGTGCCACGCTTTGGTAACCCGACGCGTAAGGGCTTGTTGATTTAATGAAGTCTTTATTGGTTAAGGGCGGTATGACGGACTTCCAAGTCCGTCAATGGGAAATTCGACGGACTTGGAAGTCCGTCGTACCATTAAATCAACAAGCCGGTAAGCGAGGGATTGCAGTCGTCACCTCGCTTACGGGCACGGGTTGTCATGTGTCCTCAAAAGGTGCTATCTCCGGGTAGCTTTCGCGGATAAGCTGCGAATTTGTTCTGTTTGACTCATCGGGCGGCTCGCGCCGTTCCACTAACATTTGGTAGCGGAACGGCATTTGGTAGCGGAACGGCATTTGGTAGCGGAACGGCGCGAGCCGTCCGGTGAATCCTAACCTATCCAGAACATGGCGAACCAAAGCACCGCAGCGATGGCCCCTAGGAAGCTTAGAGTCCATACGGCGGTGCGCCAACTTTGACTCAGGATTCGATCGTTGCGTTCATGTCGTGTGGCGGCCATCACTAGAGATACGGCTGCCAAAATCGGAAGCAACCACAACAAGTATTGAATCGATATCGCCATTTGCCTGCTCCTTGCCAGCGTTTGGAATCCTAGAAGGTTGCCCGGGCGTTGGTTTCGCGAAGCGCTTCGGTGAGATCGATCCGAGCGCTGTCGGCCCAAAGGCCTTCGAGATCATAAAATTTTCGGCATTCCTCGTCAAACAGATGTATGACGACCCCACCGTAATCCAACGCTATCCATCGACTGTCATTGTATCCTGCTATGCTCAGCCTAATTTCGCCACGTGCCTTGAAGACACGTTCGATTTCTTCCGCGATGGCTTGCATCTGGCGTCGACTAGTCCCCGTCGCGATGACAAAGCAGTCGAAAACACTCGTTTGCTTGGACAAATCCAAAACGAGAATCTCTTGGGCCTTGTTCTCAGCAGCAGCCTTCGCCGCAATTTTGGCAAATTCGATGCTGTCCGCCAGTGTGTGCATCGGGACTTGTCTTAGTGTCGTTGCCGTATCCGGTTGTGCCATTAGGTTTGCCAGGGGGAGGTTTAATAAAACGATTCAATCGCTTAGTTTACTATAAGTTTTGACAATTGCCACGCCAGATTGGTTCGGAAGGGATTAGCGGTTCATGGTTCTTGGTTCTTGGTTAGCGATCTTCGATCTGCGATTTGAGATCTGCGATTTGAGATTTTAGATTTGCTCGCCCTGAAGGGCCGTACAAAACGCTCCGGGCAATCATGGATGGCCCGTTCGGCCCCTTCAATGGGAGAGCGAGGCTCCTGCCGAGCATGCGACGCAATGGTTCGGCAGGAGCCTCACCCTCCCTGGTCCGTTCCGTCCGTTACCCCGAATAAGTACGTTAAACCGTCGCAATCGGAGATCTCTTCCGTGCGTGTTTTTCGAAAAAATGCTGGTCATAACGGAAAACAACCAACGGCGGTTGACAGTATCCCAGGGACGAGACACGCTAATGACGTTGAAACGCGAATGCTATTGATTCAGGCACACAGGATTCTGGGCCCGACAACACACACACACTTCAATTCGCCGCTTTGGTGGAGCTAATTCGTGAAACTGGTTAATAATTCACAAATGGAAAACGGACTTGTCGGAAATTGCGCGGTAGAGGAGCAGCCGTTCGGACCTGGCGCAGCCTGCGGAATCGACCTTACCAAAGCCTTGGATTTCGAACCGGACTACGATTCGGCCATTGAGCCCCAGAACCAACCTAGCGTTGAGTTCGGTGAGCCGTTGCAGGATTGGTTTGAAATGGCCCTTCAAGCCGACGCTCCCGTTCGCGCCCCTGCGAAAAATTCTTGGGGAGAGGACGAGGAGGAAGGCGAAGACGAGCTTCCCGTCGGCGATACTGAGGACGAAGAACAGGATCCCTTCGAAGACTTCGACGAAGATGACTTCGATGATGATTTCGACGACGATTTCGAAGAAGAGCTGGACGATGAATACGAGATCGAACCGGCCGACGATGGATTGGTTCCAGGCGCTGTCGAAGATATTGACGAAGAAATCTTGGACGAGGAAGAGGAAATCGAGCCGGGAATTAGCGATGTCGATTGAGCTGTCGTTTGAAAGCAACGGCTCAGCTTCGCAGTTTTCACCCACCAGCCCCCGACTCTAGGTCATGTTTCACGCTGTCAAAACGGATATTAAGTTTCCAAAACTCGAAGAAGAAATTCTGGCGTTTTGGAAACAGAATCGCATTTATGAAAAATCGCTGGACCTAAGGGCCGCTGGTCCGGCTTTCGTTTTCTTCGAAGGACCACCAACAGCCAATGGAATGCCCCATCCAGGACATTGCTTGACCCGCGCCATCAAAGATGTCTTTCCTCGCTATCGCACCATGCGAGGATTTCGCTGCGATCGAAAGGCAGGCTGGGATACTCACGGTCTACCTGTGGAAGTCGAGGTCTGCAAGGAACTAGGTATCCATAGCAAAGAGGAAATCGAAGCGTATGGGATCGAAGGCTTCATTCAGCGGTGTCAGGAAAGCGTTTGGAGGTACATGCAAGAATGGGAACGCATGACCGAACGCTTAGGCTTTTGGATCGATTTGTCGCAAGCCTACGTCACCTATCATCAAAGCTATATCGAGAGCGTTTGGTGGTCGCTCAAGACATTATTCGATCGCGGCTTGCTCTATCGCGGTCACAAAATTGTTTGGTGGTGGGCTCAAGGTGGTACCGCCCTTAGCGCCGGCGAAGTGGGCCAAGGGTATCGCGAAGTTGCCGACCCAAGTGTCTTTGTTCGCTTTCCGATCGAAGGGCTCGAGAAGACTTCTCTCGTCGTTTGGACGACCACTCCGTGGACATTGCCAAACAACCAATTCGCAGCGGTAAACACTCAACTGGACTATGCATTTTGTCGCGATGAAGAAGCGGATGAAACCATTGTCGTTGCACAGGCACTGGTTCAATCGCTCGCCGACAAAACCAAGCGAAAGCTTACAGTTCAAAAAACCGTCAAGGGCTCAAAACTCGTCGGTTTGCATTACACGCCTCCGTTTCCCTACTACTATGACCAACAAGCATCCACCTCCGTCGCTCTCAAGGCCAGCGGTGCGGAACGTCCATCATGGCGAGTTGTAGCGGCTCCCTTTGTTACCATCGATTCGGGGACAGGACTCGTTCACGTGGCGCCACCTTTTGGTGAAACGGACTACGAAGTCCTGGTCGAACAACGCAAACGCTTTTCCGAGTCGGACCAACCTCCATTGCTTTGCGCAGTGTCACCGAGCGGCAAGTTCACCTCCGAGGCGCCTGACTACGAAGGAATATGGGTCAAAGATGCCGATAAACCCATCACCCGCCGATTGCGAGACCAAGGGAGCCTTTGGTACCAAGAGCAATACGTCCACGACTATCCTTTTTGTTGGCGTGCAAGCGAAGATCCACTCATTCAGTATCCGCGAGAAAGCTGGTTCATTCGAACCACTTCTTATCGCGATGCGATGCTTGAGAACAATCAGAAAATCGGCTGGCATCCGGAACACATTGGCACAGGCCGTTTTGGCAATTTCCTGGAATCGAACGTCGATTGGGCGATTTCCCGCGAACGTTACTGGGGTACGCCGCTGCCTATCTGGGTTTGCGATCAAACCGGTGAAATGCAAGGGATTGGCAAGTACGATGAACTTCTGGCCAAGCCCGGTGTTCGCGGCCTCGAAGTCTGGGAACAAGCCAAGGCAAAGAATCCAGAACTCGTCGACGACTTGCGCGTTCACAAACCCTACATCGACGCCATCACTTACGATTCACCGTTCGCAACCGGTGCACGCATGGTACGCGTCACCGAAGTCATCGATTGTTGGTACGACAGCGGTGCAATGCCCTTTGCTCAATGGGGATACCCACACCAAAATGCGGAGTTGTTCAAGAGCCAGTTCCCGGCAGACTTCATCAGCGAGGCCATCGACCAAACGCGTGGCTGGTTCTACAGCCAACTCGCCATCAGTACTATGCTCTTCGAAAAGGAGACTGTGGCTTACCCGCACCCGTTCAAAAACTGCATCGTCTTAGGCTTGATGCTTGCCGAATGGTACGAAAGCAAGGATGGCAAACAACGCTTTTTGACGGAAGAAGAAGCCCGCGAGACTCTCGGGAACGACCTCGTCCACAAGACGGGAAAAATGTCGAAATCGCTTCGCAATTACCGAAGCCCACAGGAGATTTTTGACAAGTATGGCGCGGACGCTTTGCGTTGGTATCTCTTCGCGAACCAACCACCATGGAATTCCATTCTCTACAGTGAACGCGCTATTCGAGATAGTATTCCCGAGTTCATTCTTCGACTCTGGAACATCTTTAGCTTCTTTACGATTTATGCTGAAATCGACGGTTTCCAAGGGCCGTCCGATATCGTTGGACCACTTGCGCAGTTGACGTCGAAAGAGTTTGCACAATCGCCAACTTATCGCCCCATCGGCGATCGCAGCGAATTGGATCGTTGGATGATGAGCGAGTTGGCGACAGCCTGCAAAGTGGCGGTCGATCGAATGGATCACTACGATAGCTACGGTGCTTGCCAGGCTCTCAATGCCTTGGTGGATGCACTCAGCAATTGGTACGTTCGCCGCAGCCGATCTCGCTACTGGTCCGCCGACAAGCAATCGACCGACAAACTCGATGCGTATTGGACGCTCTACGAAAGCCTCATTGTCATCGCAAAGTTGATCGCACCATTCACTCCATTTTTGGCAGAGGTTCTCTGGCAGCACTTGAAAGGCACATTGGCCGGTGTTTGCGAAAGCGTTCATTTGTGCGACTACCCCGACGGAAGTTTTGCGACCACCGATCCCACATTGAATACTCGCATGGCTCTGCTTCGAGAGATCGCTTCGCTAGGTCGTTCGGCACGCATGGATGCCAAGCTGAAGGTGCGACAGCCACTCGGACGAGTGGAAGTGACGATGGCGGACAACATGCATATCGAGTGGCTAAAAATCCATGACGACATCGTGCGTGAAGAGCTCAACGTGAAAGAAATCCACTACGCGAGCGGTGCAAGTCCATTCGTCGAGTACTCAGTCCTGCCTAACTTGCGAAAACTTGGCCCTCGCGTTGGACCTTTGTTGCCGAAGGTCAAGCAAGCCCTGGCGATCGCTTCGGGCGCACTCTTGCTGGAACAGATGACACTTCATTCGAAAATCACTCTCAACGTCGACGGAAAAGATATCGAACTCGACAGCGAAGACATCCAAGTTCGCATGAATGCAAAAGCCGGTTGGGCTGCTGCTCAAGGCAAAAACTGTGTTGTCGCCCTCAATACAGAGCTCACCGAAAGCTTGATTCGTGAGGGTATTGCCAAGGATGCGATTCGCTTGATCCAAGATATGCGCAAAAAGCGACAGTGCAACTTCAGCGACCGAATTGAAGTTATTCTGCAAACCGACGTCTCCTTGATTCGAGATGCAATCCAAGAGAACCATGCATTCATATGCACGGAAACGTTAGCGGTCCGATTATCCATGGAGACCGCCGCCAAATCCATTGAGCTTGAAGACGTGGAATTAGCCGACACAACGGTCCAGTTGGGCCTTTGCCCCATCACCTGAGTAAAACCATGACAAACTACCGAACCGAAGTTGATTCGATGGGCGAGGTTCAAGTGCCCGCCAACGCTTACTATAGCGCCCAAACACAACGGGCAGTTGAAAATTTCCCGATCTCGGGTTGGCAGTTGCCAGTCCCTCTGATTCGCGGCATGGGGCGAGTCAAATTGGCCTGC
Source organism: Pirellula staleyi DSM 6068 (assembly GCA_945875845.1). Lineage (GTDB taxonomy): Bacteria > Planctomycetota > Planctomycetia > Pirellulales > Pirellulaceae > JBKCUI01. Next base: position 6,806 of record CAMCMB010000074.1, on the reverse strand, counting down.
GCGAAAGCCAACAACGATCTCGGGAAATTAACGGGTACAGGCAAAAACCCCCTCAGTATCGATCAAGTGAAAGCCATGTATTCGGCTTGCCAAGATGTCATCGATGGAAAAATGGATGGCGAGTTCCCAGTCGACGTCTTCCAAACCGGCTCGGGAACGTCGAGCAATATGAACATCAACGAAGTCATCTCCAATCGTGCCATTGAGAGGATGGGGGGCGATCGCTTTTCGAAGTCGAAACCGATCCATCCAAACGATCACGTCAACATGGGCCAGAGCACCAACGACACTTTCCCCACCGCTATCCATGTCGCAACCGCTTGCGAAATCCACAACACGCTCATACCACAGCTTGAGAAGCTTCATCGAACGATGCGAGACAAAGCGGTGCAATGGGACAAGATCATCAAGATCGGTCGTACCCACTTGATGGATGCGACTCCGCTGCGATTGGGGCAAGAGTTCGGCGCCTTTGCAAGGCAAATCGAGCTTTCACTCGACCGGGCTCGTGTGGCGGCTAAAGCGGTTTACGAATTGCCGGTGGGGGGCACCGCTGTCGGCAGTGGTATCAACACCCATCCCGAATTTGGAGGGCGAGTCGCTGCGGACTTGGTCCAACAAACGGGTATCCCTTTTGTCGAAGCAGTCGATCATTTCGAGGCCAACGCGCAGCGCGACGGGCTTGTTGAGTGTCATGGGCAAGTCAAGACGATTGCGATGTCGTTGTTCAACATTGCGAACAATATTCGTTGGTTGGGGTCCGGTCCTCGATGTGGATTTTACGAAGTGATTCTGCCGGATCGCCAACCCGGCTCATCGATCATGCCCGGCAAAGTGAATCCAGTCATGTGCGAGAGCATGATGCAATTGACTGCTCGCGTGATGGGGAATGACACAACCATGACCCTATGCGGTGCAACGGGCGGCAATTTCCAATTGAACATCATGATGCCAATCATGGGGCACGCAATGCTGGAAAGCATCGCGTTGCTTTCGAACGGCATCAACGCGTTTATCGAGTTTTGCATGGACGGCTTGGAAGCCAATCCGGAAGCATGCGAAGCGGCAGTCGAGCAGAGTTTGTCTATGGTGACGAGTCTGAACCCACATATCGGCTATGAAAAGGCTGCCAAGCTGACCAAGGAAGCGTTCGCATCTGGCAAGACGATCCGGGAATTATGTATCGAGCAAAACGTGCTGCCCAAGGAAACGTTAGACGCTGCTCTGGATCCGTTCTCCATGACCGAGCCACAAGCGTAACGTTTTCTGGCGAAGCCGTGTGCCATGGTTTCGAGCATTCAGAACAAAGTTGCTTCCGATGAGTAAGGCTCGGAAACTTTTGTGCGAGTGCGTAGGCGAACGGCAGACAGAACACTCCCAATCATAACACGATACGTAAGCGAGGGATTGCAGTCGGGGCCTCGCTTACGGGCACGGGTTACCATCGCGTGGCACGAGCGCGCTAGTGAATCCATGGGCGAGACGCCCATGCCACTTTGCATACCCCGTCTCACAATTCATTTAAGCAACGAGCCGGTAAGCTTCGGATTGGAATACTGCAATCTGCCGCTCGCCTTAACTCGGCAGCGGTAGTACGATTCGAAACACGCTGCCCCCCCCAAGCACGGAGTCAACCGAAATCTGTCCCTGATGGCAATGCACAATGCGCTCTGCGATAGACAGGCCAAGTCCAGTTCCACCTTCGGCCCGCGCTCGCGATTCGTCCACGCGATAAAACCGATCGAAAAGTTTAGGGATCGCTGATTCTGGAATGCCGATTCCGTGGTCTTCGACTTCGATGGAGACGTATTCCTTGGACTTGAGCAAGCGAACGAAAATGTGACTCTCAGGATGGCTGTATTTAATGGCGTTGGACAACAGATTATGGAACGCTTGCCGCAACAGAGTTTCGTTTCCTTGTAGCGACGCGTGTTCCAACTGAGTTTGGATCTGAATGGATTTCGCATCGGCAATGCTGTGAATGGAGCTGACCGCATCGTGAAGCAATGCATCCAAGTCTACATGGGTCAAATCTAGGTTGGTCGTTGAGTCCAGCCGTGCGAGTGTTAGCAACGAGTCGGTCAGTTGACGCATTCGTTCTGCGGCTCGTTTGCATTTCACCAATTGCTCGCGATACTCCGCCGGTTCTCGGGTTTTTGAAAGTGCGAGTTCACTGCTCGTTAAAATGATGGAAACCGGTGTTCTCAACTCATGAGAGGCGTCGGCAGTAAACTGACGTTGTTGTTCAAAAGCTTGGCTGATCCGATCCAGCATGGTGTTGAGCGTTGCCCCAAGCCCCGCAAGTTCGGTATCAAAACCAGACAGCTTGACGCGATCTGTTAACTGATTCGCATTGATTCCCTGCGCCGTTCGACTCATACGTTGAATCGGTTCGATGGCGCGTTTGCTTAACCACCAACCACCCATCAAACCAACGCCCAAAACGGATAGGCCGCTGGCTACAATCGTCCAAGTCATGCCTGCAATTTTTTCTCGCTCACGAATTGCAGATCGACCGACGCAGATCAGGGTTTCCCTTGGTCCACGAATGAACACTTCTCGAAAAGGCCCTCGTACTTGCCGTGCCATCCGGTCGCGATCAAGCGATGCTAAGATCTCTTTGTTTGGTGTTGGCGGCTGAGCAGGAGAATTGGATTCTCGAAGGACGGACCCATCGCTTCGCCAGAGGAAGAAATAGACTGCTCCCTGGTTTCTCCCCAGTTGCTCGGGAAGCTGAGCCGGAAGTTGAATGGACGCTTCCCATTCCTCCTCGGTTCGATCTCCAAGGTTCTGCGTGTCCGCACCCGGGAATTTCCAGTTGCGATAAGGGAACATTCGAGAAGGCAAAATTTGAGCTGAGCCTATGGGAGGTGGCCGTCTATCCTCTGGCCGCCTATCCTCTGGCCGCCTATCCTCTGGCCGCCACGGACGATTCGAATTTGGACGTGGAATACGAGCTCCAGACACAGTAACGTCTTGAGCTAGCGCTTCTAGAATGGCGGGGGGAACCGCCAGCATTGAACCTTCGAGGATTCTGGCTGCACCCAATAACTCTTCGTCAATGCGGTCCCAATGCGCGCGAACCATTTCCCAATGCAAAAGGCTACCAAAGACGACCACAACGGTCAAAAGAATCAACGCGTGCCAAGACTGCATACGCCATCGCAAGGATTGGAACACGCTAAACATTCAGAATGTATCCTTGGCCTCGCCTTGTTTCGATAAAATCCCTGCCTAGCTTTTTGCGCAAATGCGATATATGAACATCCACTAGATTCGATAACGTGTCATCTTGTTCGTCAAAAATGTGATTGTAGATCATCGTTCGACTCACAAGCTTGCCCGCATGCACGGCAAGCAACTCAAGCATCGCGTATTCCCTCGCAGTAAGCTCGATGGCGTTGCCAGAGTCCATTACCGTTTTACTCGCCAAATTGATTTCTATCGAGCCGATGACGATGAGATTGGAGGCGTTTCCAGTGGAACGTCGAATGAGAGCCCGAACTCTCGCCAGCAGCTCGCTCAAATTGAAAGGCTTAACCAGAAAATCGTCTGCCCCTTGGTCCAATCCGGCCACCCGATCGGAAACGGCATCCTTGGCCGTTAGAAGCAAGACCGGAGTCTTCTTGTCGCGTCTAAGTCGACGAAGCAATTCGATTCCATTCAGCTTAGGCAACATCCAATCCAAGATGATGGCGTCATAGTCCCAGGTTTTGGCTTTAAAATAACCGTCATCGCCGTTACCAGCCGTGTCGACGGCATATCCATCTTCGCGAAGTGCCTGCGCAAGAGACTCCAACAAATCGATTTCATCCTCCACTAACAAAAGCCGCATATGCAATGCTCAAAATTTAGAAAGATAGCTCAGTTTCCTAGTACGCCCTTGCGATGCTTGTTTGCTAATTGTAACGCAAGCCTAGCACACCAATCCTGAACGGAACATGAAGGGAGACAAGCGAACAGTTTTTCAACGGAGATTCCGCCACGGCGAAGAAGGTCACTCTTGCCGAGAGTGACTTTGCACTGTCAATACGGCCCCAATATCCTTCACAACATGGGGAGACAGGCTCAAGGTCGCAACGACAACGACTAGCCTGCAAGTCTTGGGTCCACTGGCACAAGGCCGGTAGAGCCCGAGCCGGTTTTCCATAAACCGGACGCTAGCGCGTTCCGGCTAATTAATACGGTAATCGATGCCATCGACCAGATTCGAGATTCGAGATTCGAGATTCGAGTACGAGCACCATTTCATCGAGTACGGGTTCGAGATTAATACGAACGATGTGGAGTCCGACCCGGATTGGAATCTGCCATAAGTGGTTTACGATTGCAATGCATCCGGAACATCAATCACCGTCGCAACGGGATACAAAATTTCTTTACCAGGCTGTCCCGCAGCAAGTACCGACACAGCCGACAAAAATCAAAGTAGTAGGCACATTCCATGTGCCGTCCACCTGGAATCCTGGCAAAAGCTTGACTGCGAACGGCACGGCGGAGCGTGCCTGCACCTTTTATTGCTTGAGACGCTTTTGCCAGCCCCAGCGATGTAGATTCTGTGAATCCGAGTAGCGTGCCGGGGAGCCGCTGGCACCGAGCACGATCACGATTAACGAGCGACTGTCTCTTTGGCTACAGGAAACCAGACAAGCCCCCGCAGCATCGGTCGTGCCTGTTTTCAATCCGAAGTAGCCATCGGTTGCAAGTAACTGGTTGGTATTCTTCCACACAATATTGCGTGTGTATCCTGCCGCACCAGTAAGTTCGCAGCCACGCTGTCGCGTTTTAACTATGCTCCTCAAGAGAGTCGATTCAAGCGCGGCTCGAGAAAGTTTCAGCAAGTCCGCGCAGCTGCTATGGTGATTTTTGACCGTCAAACCGTGTGGGTTTTGATATTGAGTCCCGGTCATGCCCAACCGCAAGGCCTCTCGGTTCATCGCATCGACAAAGGAATCGAGGGGATCTTGATCTTCCGAAACACCTGGAGCACGAAGGCGCGAACCGAAATGTTCCGCCATCGACACCGCCATATCATTTCCCGAGGGTAGCATCAAGCCGTACAGACCTTCGCGCACGGAAAGCGATTCACCGACTCGCACGGTTGCGGAGGATCCGACCGTTTCATCGGCGCGTCGCGAAAAAGTGATTGTCTCGTCAAGCACTTTGGGGTCGCGATCACATGCTTGACAGACCAGCCAAGCCGTCATGATCTTGGTTGTGCTTGCGATATCCATCTTGTCGTTCATTTTTTCCTCACCGAGCACTCGCCCTGTTTCGCCATCCGCCACGACCCATCCGCGACAAGAAACGAATGGAATGCCTGTCAAGGAATCAGCAGGTTGGAGAGGCAAACTTTCCGAGTTAACAGCGCTCGGAGTAGGAACGGCTGCTTCTTGAAACTCGAGTGGTCCCAGTTTTCTCCAGGTCGTGGCATCCGCGATTCCTGTTGGTTCCAGTCCGTTTTCCGATTGGAATTTTCGAAGCGTCGAGGCAGTCATGGATCCAAAGTCACCATCCACCGTCAGCGCCACATCGGGTTTGACGCTCTTGTTCAAGGCCCGTTGCAAGGCTTCTACCATCTCTCCACTCGCACCCATGGAGAGAGCGGTTTCACCTGGCTTGTCGTTCGGCGATTTGCTCGCGTTTTCCGGGTTGAATTCTTTGTAAACGGCTTGACCGATTTTCCCGCAAAGGATTTCTGCGGCGTTGAAATCCCCCCAGCTCGCGTCCTTGTTCTTGGTCGTTAGAACCGCAATGGCAATCACACCGCTTGGTGTTTCGAGGAGTCCAGCATCGGTACGCACGTTGGCGACAGCTCCCGTTTTGTGATAGGCCTTGATAGACTTTGGTAGAAACCGCAAGAGTTTTGTTCCATCATCGCAGGCCGCCAAGTGTTTTAACATTTCTTCGGATGCTTCAACCGATACTAGTTTGCGTGAATGCAAGAGTTCTAAGAGTTTGACCATCTCGTTGGCAGTCGTGCTTCCAAGTCCATACGTCTCGCTTCGTTCTGGAGCAACGGACGTGTCGCGCCGGTATACTTTAGAGTTGGCGCGAGTCTCTGGTAGGCCTAGATCCTGCATGGTTTGTGTGACCGTCGGAAGTCCAATTTGATCAATGACGAGATTCGTAGCTGTGTTGTCGGAAAACGCAATCATCAAGCGAGCGACGCCACGCAATGGAATTTGACTACCGGCCGGAAAATGCGAGGTGAGAATCCCCGAACCAGGCACCTTGTCTTCTTCATTCAGCGTTATCATCTTGTCTAGCGACACTTTTTCAGCTTGGCTTTGCCGATAAAGTTCGACCAGAATCGGAAACTTGATCAGGCTAGCAGTCGCTTGAACGCTGTCTCCTCGGTGAGCGAAAATCGTTCCGTTTTTTAGGTGCTTAACAGATATTGCAACCTCACCCTCGTGTGCGTCGATGAGGACTTTCAAATCGTCCGTGAGATCCGCAAATGCGAGAGAATTGCATGCAACCAGCGCTGTGACTGCCACTAAGACCCTACAGCGGACACGTGAATTCAAGTTCATCAGTGAAATCTCCTCGGCGATGGAAAATTTTGAGCCGTTCGACTAAACCAAAAGGACTAAGTTGACGTTTTAGCGACAGGAATGCAGGTTGGCAACGGATATCCCGCTATACCGCAGCAACGGCCCTTCGGTAGGTGCCAGGCACGAATGGCACTGTACTATCGTGACAAGTTGTTTCACTCAAATGAGTTATCTCCCTTGCTGAGTCTCTTTCGTAAGTCGTTTCTGGGTTCCATCATCAACGTATACTGATCCATCCGTCGCTTCACA
>CAMCMB010000073.1 GCA_945875845.1 Pirellula staleyi DSM 6068 | reverse complement strand
CGAACAGGGTTAGCGGTTTTTCTTCGGCCATCGCCGTTGTCACCATCAATAGGGCTAAAAAGCCAACCAAGAATACAGTCTTCATTTTGAATAACTCCTTCGTGAAATCGCCATTGCGAAAAGTGCGTCACACTCTTGTTCCAATACGCCGCCAGTGATCGTGCATTTCCATGCTGGACTGCGACGAACCACTTCTTCAGCAAGAATGTCAATCTGTCGCCATCCCATTTTTTGAAAAGAAAATCCCTAGTTCGGAGTGAAGTCGGAACAGCTTCAAGATCGTCCCAACGCTTTCGATCAAGATTATTTTCGGCGACGATATACGGTTGCGACTGAAATATTCAGTGCTTCAGCAATCTCATCCGGCGTTTTGCCCTCCGCAGTAAGTTCTTTGATTGCATCAATCTTGCTAACGCTAATGTTGGAACCGCCATTTCGTGTCTTTGCCTTGTCGAGAGGAAACGGGTCCGGTACTGCTACCCACAACGGCTGCAAGCGTTTACGCATAACATCTAAGTGTTCAAATACCTTCCCAAAAGGACGGTTGCTGTACTGTTCTGCCAAGTCATCCGTTTTTACGGGTTGGCCATGAGCGAGAAATACGCCCATGATCTCACCACCGGCAATATCCCGCATCAAGTTGCCAGCCGTTTTTCTGAGACTTTTTGGGCTAAGACGTGGAAACTCAGGCAGGTCTTTCTGAATGCGGTCCATGAGGCCCCGATACCACAGCTTTGAAATCCTAGATGCGTTATTTCCCCCATCCGTTTGGCCATAATAAGGGAGATTTCTATCGGTCATGGCCAGCAGCGCATCGGGGCGAAAATCCGGTTGTTTTTTTCGACGCTCAATCGCCCACTCAATCGCAGCAACGGTTTCAGGCCAAAGCAACCATTCACCATAAACCTTATTCTTCAAACGAACTCTTTTAATCCACGACTGAACAGAGTTGCTCTGGTAGTTGATGAGATTATCGAACCCGTGCAATTGATGCCGAAATATCTGGTTGAGACGCAGTGTTCCGAACTCGGATACTGCAAATCCGCAGTTGAGTCCAAGCAGAATATACACACGCTCTAATGGAGTTGCGTATTTGAAGAGAATGACCAACTCTTCCTCTCGGAATGATTTTACCTGAATGGGGCTAATCGTTGCCTGCGTTTCTTTCTCTGTCTTGCGAACTTTCACCTTGAGTCGAAGTAAATCCGAAGGAGCCTTCCAGCGATATTTTTCCGAATCGTGAAGCCACCAAAGAAAGTGTTTCCAACGCTTGATGTAATTCTCTGCACTCCGAACGGTAATCGGCTTGGTTGTTCCCTTTTTATGGGGCCTAGAAGCCCAATACTGAAAAGCCTTCTTGATTGTCCCCAGGGTTAGCTGGCCCAACATCACGTTCTCGTGACGATCCTTCAACAACGCTACTTGCCTTACAGAGTTGTTGCCGTAGGCTGTGGGCTTCCGGGTTTCAGGGTCCACATGCTCAGTTCGCATCATCTGGATGTAGTCGTCCATCGCCTCATGGAGCATGGCAGTTTCCATCTCCAGGATATTTGGTTCACCGAAGGCTTTCTGGCCAACCTGAGCAATCTCCCGCTTAATTCCTAAGATGATTTCCTGGCCCCGTCTGTATCCGTCAACGTCGGCGGGCAAAATCGAAATCATTGCGAACCTACGGGCCATGAGATCGACATGGTGAACGTAGGCTCGAAAATCTTCATCGCCTGTCAACGGGAGAGGCGGTGCCAACCGGACAGAATTTTCGCCTTTGCCAATTGCGATGCCAATTTGGATCGAGGTGTCCGTCCAGAATGCGGCTTCTGGACTCTCAGCCTGCGCCTCGATGCTCGCCCAGACACTTTCCAGCCGCTGCTTTCGTTGCTCGGCCTGCTCCGGGTCTTTTCCGAGGTAGAAGCGATGGGGTGACCCGCTGACCTTTTTCCCAAGGTCACGCTTGTAATTCCCCTTGCTATCCGGTTTGCCCAATTTGCTTTTGTTGGTAGCCATCCGTATTTCCACACCAGGAAGAACTCCGTCACGGGTTCGAGTCCGATGTCCGATTATACAAAATCGGATACTGGATGGTCAATAATCGGATACAAAATCGGATATTTTGCCAGTTTTCGAGACTCTTGAGCGGGCTGAGAATGACGTAAGTGCATGAAAAAAGCCACTTTGCAACGAATCGCAAAGTGGCTTTAAATGGAGGCGGGGGGAATTGAACCCCCGTCCCGCGATACTTCCAATCCGGCCTCTACATGTTTAGTCAACTAGTCTTTGTCTCGCCCACCACGTTCGTTGTTGACCTCGGTGCGGTGCGCCAGCCTCGAGCTTTTTTAACATCATCCGTGCGAGACACGGGACAATGCGGTCCGGAATTGCGACAGGTATTCCAGCGCCTCCGGCGGGCCCTGGGTACCTGAGCTGCCTAAACTAGGCTGCTAGTGCGAGGTTTTCCTCTGCAGTTACATTTTTTAACCGGCTTTTTACGTGGCCAACCGATCAACCACGACATGCCACCAAGATCTTCATTTATCCGGTCGATTCCAGATCGCCCCCGATACCCCTTCAACCTGCCAAATACCCCCGAAAGAGCACTCAGCACGCATCCGATTTGAAGATTTGACTTCTACCGTTATTATCGCCCGATGAACCCTTCTGACTAGTCTCGATTCATCCAGATGCCTTGTTTTCACCAGAATTGGCCTGGATATGGTCTCGAGTCGCCTGACGGCGATGGTTGTTAGCCGACCAGACTTTGCTTCTCATGACACAAGGTCTTGCGATGGGCTCACTTATTGTTGTTCTTTCCTTGAATGACTTCCTTGACTTTGTCCGTTCGTTCTTCAAGTCGGGTTAGCGATTGGGGAAATGCGTTTTTTAGTTCTTCGAGCGAACGCCCTTGAGAATTGATATATCTTTCTACGGCATCTTTGAACGTTCGCAGCGACAACAGTTCTGCTTGGTCCACTTTTCCTGGACTTGCAGCCACCACGCTTTCCAGTTCGCCCACACGGGACTTCAGCCGCTGCAACTCGCTGCGCAACTCGGTCAACTCTCGCGTCTTCGCTTCGATTTCGATCGATCCTTGTAGTCTCGCTTTTGCCTCCTCATCGATCTGCCTTTGCAGCTCAAGAGCGTTACGCTGGGCTTCGCTCTTGTCTTCGACTAAGCTCCTTGTATTCGCTCGCAGTTTCTCAATTTCCGAGTATTGTATTACCGCAAAAACGACGGTCGATAGCAGTGCAAAAGCCATTAGCGTTGAGAACATTTTTAACAGCGAGAATGATTTCCTCGGCGATTGTGAGACTCGATTCGTTGTCGATGAACTCGGTCGAGCAGTGAATTTTGGATTACCCCCAACGTGAGAAGCATCAGGTATCACCCTTGATACTCCCCAACTCGAATCAAAACCGACGGCACTGAACGAGTTGTTGGGTCCAACGACTATGCGTCCTGACTTTTGCTGTAGGGCAACAGAAAGAAACTCCGCTTGCGTAGTGGGCAGTCGAACCGAGGCTGGCCAAACGTCGGCAATCATCTGCTCCAGTGGCTCGGCGGAAGAGGTGATCCATACTTGCATGCAAATGCTCAGTCGTCCATTGGGATCTCGGGGATCGGTGCCGATACGTGCGATCAACGGAGGATGACTTCGATCGACTGCAATGGCAACGACATCCTCGTTGGTTGTTGCATTGGTTGCGTTCCACTGAAAACTGGATGCGAGTGTTTGAACGCGCGTGAGCAAAGCTTGATCGCCTTGATCCGGCTGGACTTCAAAGCCGTACTCACCTCGTTCGGGAACTATTCCATAGACATAATCAGCTTGCCTCACCACTTGTCCCCCGGCAACAGATAATCCGAGATAAGCTTCAGTTTTTCGGTTGGCAGCTCTTGGCATTCAAAAGCAACTTTGACTGGAGGCCGCGTCTTGGTGAAGTCCTCTGAAAAAAACGTACCTTCAAAATAGCGATTTGGATCGTTCTTTTTTGCTAGGAGAATGATGGCCACTGGAGAGCTATCATCAAAGTATGCGATGTCGTGATCGAAGCCGTCGTAGTTGACCAATTTTACTTTGATACTTTGGCCTGACTTCCAAGCGACTGTGAAACTGCGATCCCAGTTTTTCTCGGTCACATCGCCTGAGTCGTTGAAGTTGGCAATTCGCACTCCGCCAACCTCAATCTCAACACCATGATCTCTTGGTCCATCCAGGCCGCTCGTCCGAACAAGCTTGCATCGGTACTGGCGTGACGTGACGAATTGGAGAGCCATATCGCGAGCGGAAGCGATCGATTCCTTTTCTCCGGCCGGCAGAAATTGTTCATTTTCGTCCAGGAATTTTGTGATCGCACCACACTTCTGACGAAGTGCTTCCGTGCTGGTTACAGGAACTGCTTTCACAAACCCTCGCGCCGTTAGGTATCGAGCTTGATTAATGTCATTGAGCATCTTTCGCAATTCTTCGGCATTCGGGCCCTCAGGAAACTCACTTAGATACTTGCTAATCAACGGAACGCAATCTCCGGTACGAAGTTGCTGACAATCGAGGACGAGTTTATGAAGCAATTCTTCTTTGCGCAGACTTGCCTGAGACTTGAGTTGTTCCAGGCCGCCACGAACAAGTGGATCGTGTGCGGGCGGTATCGTTTCGAATCGTTTTAGTACCAATGCGATCGATTCGACATTTCCGCTTGCTTCAATGTCTTTCTTCGCCTTCGCAAAGTCTTCTGCATACCTCTCGCGAACAAGCGGTTCATTCTCCTTTCCGACAACGTCAGGGACATTGGCGATCGGTACCGTGCGATCCTTAATCTGGTCTGCCTGGCTCGCAACCTGCCGACTATGCAGGATGGTCCATGCAAAGCCCATGAAAAGTACCAATAGGGTGGCGGCAGCGATCCGTTTGATCAAGCGGTTTCGTGGACGTCGGTTGCGACGAAACAATTGCTCAAAGATTGTTTCGTATCCTTGAGGCGATAGCGCCGGGTAAATGGGTGATCCCGAATCGTCCATTGCATTGGGGCCGCAAACACTAACCGGTATCCACTCCGTTGGGATACTTTGTTCCTGGAGGAATCTAGCCAAGTCGGGTGCACGGCTTGCGACTGCGTTTTTTAAGTCACGGCTAGTCGTCATCGGGATGCTAGTACACAAATCGCTCTTCGTGAGAACGACGGCAACGTCTAGATCGCCGCGATGAATTCGCTCGAATACGGCCTGTATTAACGGTGCACCTGCAAACTCCTCGCCGCGATCGATCGCGGCACCATCGAGCATGACCATCAGCACATCCGCTCCGTTGACGAGCGATTTGATTTTGTCTGCCGCCTCGGTCGCGTTTCCTCGTTTCATCGAGTCGGTGAAGCTTTCGCCCGCAAAGTCGTTCAGTTGCACACCGACGCGACTCGCTCCTCGGACAACGTCGAACGAAAGTTCTTCCACAATCGATGTCTTTGCTGGCCAACGCCCTTGCATAAGTGTTTCACGTAACTTGTCAAAAATCGATTTGGTTTTATCATCCTTTGGCAGAACAAAACTGCGTCCGCCAGTCTGCTCGTTTAACAGCGCTAAACCAGCGAGAAAACAGGTCTTACCTACTCCACTTTCGCCAAGCATTTGAATTCGGACTGGCTGCACCAGCGTTTCTGGGGTTGTAGACTCCGAATGACGATGAACGTCGTCTTGATTGTCGACGATTGTCGACCTTTCGATGGGAGCCTTGATAGGGTCGGCCATTTCACTTCGTTCGCCTTTCTGAGGCAGATGAAACAGATTTACCCGCGAGGTTCCATCGGGGCCAGACATCAAAAAGCAACACAAAAGCAAACAGCGCAGAGATCCCAATGATCATCAAGTTCATTAGCAAAGAAACATTGCCGCGGGCGACCTCTGCGGCGGCTTGCTTTACCTTCTCTGTAGCCTCGGCCACCGCTTTTGGAATCGCGTTGATTGCGTCGCTGACTACGTCCGTCGCATACTTGTTGACGGAAGAGATGAGTGCCTGGATTCGCTCGGGACCTCGGACAAACAGGCTGGCACCAAGTAATCCACGCGCGGCCCACTTGCGAACACCCGGTGGGATCGCTTTGGCCGTCTGAATAACCCGGTTGCTGGCGGAGATCAGTTTTCCACCCATCGTCTTTGTCGCTCGTGTTACATGGATGATGGTGCGCGATGTCCAGCGAATCGGCGCGGCGACTTTGGATGCTTTTGCGGCGGTTACCAGTCTTGTCATAGCCGACGTCTTTGCCTGTGCTTTGATAGTGCGTCCGACGCCTGCTGTTCCCATTTTCTTGGCCGCCGATTTACCGGCTTGTTTTGCGCCTTGCTTGGCGCCCTCGGTCAATACTTTGGATGTACCAAAACTCGCGATCATCAACCCAACGTCGGCAACATCCCAAGCCGCCCAGCCGATTTCGCTCCAATCACTTGGAACACCGGTACCGTAATTTTTGGCGACCTTTGCCACACCGCCTACGAGTGGCACATTGACCCACCATTCGTCCGCTAACGGCTTGCCCTCTTTGTCGATCCACTTGTCGAGGTAGGCAGGGTCGCCAAGCACAGACTCGAGTCCCACGTCGGATTTGAGCACTGCTACCATTGCGATTCGGTGATCGACGCTGCCGTTACGAAGCAGCGCGCGGAAGTTTTCTGAGCCGTCGTATTGGGCGAGCACCGCAATACCGAGTTCTCCATAATTGTCCACGATTGCAGCAGCCTTCGTCGCCACGTCCGGATACTGAGTCGCGATCAAGGAAGCGACCCCAAGATCGGCGTGCTTCTCGAGGACGGACTGCGAAAGACCCGGTGTAAGTTGATCGAAGGATAATACGTACCCATCACGTTGCGCGGCGGCCCAAACACTAGGTCGACTCCGATAAAGTGTTACCAGTCGAGCAGCAACAGTCGTCGGATCCTGAACTTTTGCACCTTCAACCTCATCATCCTGAAGCAGCGCATCCCGATTCAGTATGATGACTTCGGTTGCTTCTTTGGGTGGTACTCCCTGTTGAGCCGCCATCGAAATGACTTGACCAAACTGGCGAAAAGTCTCGTAATAAATGCACGCTTCTACGCTGGACTCGCTGGGTTTTGGAACGAGCTGCATCAAATAGGGTTTGCCGTCATTGGCTACTTGCAGCAAGTCGTCAATCTGAACGAATCCAGCATCTTCCTCGTCGGCGTCATCCGCCGGTGTGATTCCAATCATTGCCACCAATACCTCAGTCATCTCAACGTACCAATCTCGATTGTCCAGATAATGTTTTCTGAGTTCCAAGTTCGACTTGAGCAGCTTGCTTGATAATGCAACGGGGTCACTTCGCACGAGGCTCCAATAGTCTTGGTCCACTCTCGCAGTTTCTAGGTTAGTTAGGTACGCGTCCGTTTCATCGGGTAGTTCACTCATCGCGTCCATCGCGGTCCCATGTGACCACAGGACGCTTTCGTGATCTGCTCCATCGTTCTGGTAAAGCGATATGAGGCGTGCCCGGATTTCAACGTTTTGTTTCAGAGCTTCTGGATTGAGAACTCGCCCCCGCAGAGATTCCATTGCAACGGAGGTATTGAACTGCCCATACCTATCTTTCTGCTGTGCTAACCAATCCGCTGCCTTCGGGTTGTTGCGTTTGAATTCCGCGATCGCCTTCGATTCGGACTTATCTGGCGTTCGCGATATGATTTCGCTCCCATTGAACAGCCAAAAAAGAGCGAACAGGCCGCAAGCGAGCCCAAGGAGACGTTTCGGCTGAAGAATCCATTGGATCAGGGTTAACATTTTCTTACTCTTGGATGATTCGTTTTGCGTGCGTGGTTTTCGACGGAATCGCGGTCAATGGCTCTTGGATAGACTTTGGATTGTACTCATACGGCGGGGGTATAGGTATCGCCCGCCGCCTCCCTGGATGTTTCGTGCGTCTTTCGCCCCGAATGGGGCAGCAACAACTTAGCCCAGGGCAGTGCGCAGCGACGGAAACGTCGCGAAGCGCCGCCCTGGGTACTGCTTTGAGCTTTTATCTCAGATTTTGCAATCGGGAGGCAGCACTGTCTCGCGTACCACTCGGAACCCAATTTTGTAGTCGCAGTCGTTCTGAGGCAGGCGATAACGATGTGACAATCGTGCGAGCAAGTGAAGGAAGTACCAGACGCCGCCACGCATCGCGCGACTTCGACCTTCCCAGATCCTGCCGTCCACATCCAGTTGTCTGCCAAAGGAGTCTCTTTTTCCCGTCGGTTCACGGCGTGAGTACCGAGACTCACGGCGATCGGTGACTTCATTGTAACTATTAGCGCACCACTCCCAGACATTCCCGAAGATATCACGAAATCCAAGCCCGTTTCCTTCGACCTGTATCCCATTGGACCGTTTGTAGGGAGACGATGTGGATCCAGGGCCTCCTTGTATGGCATGAGCGTATTGGTTCGAAATATCCTCTTCATCACCACCTTCTTCGTTGGCGTAGACTTCGCTTCCCCACCAATATCGTTGCTTTCTCGGTGCAATCTTTCCGCCAGGACCTGGCATGTGCCGCGCTGCGAACTCCCACTCTGGCTCATGTGGTAGTCGCAGCCAATGAAACGCGCTGGCTTCATCTGTCCATCGAGCCCACTGGCAGAAAGCCCATGCGGAATACCAGGAAATATAGATCGCAGGATGATCCTCAGGATGTTTTGCAGCCTTCAATTCCACTGAGCTCGGAGTCGCCGTTTCAGAGGTCGATCGTGAAGAGGCAATATAAAACGCAACTTGCTCGCCATGTCCGGGCTCAAAAATCGAGTAGTGGCGGTTTAGGACTGGAACTTCTCTCATGACAAACGAGCGGATTTTCTGTTTCGGTTCATCCTTGTGAGTGTTCTCATCCTTTCGACGCCAGTTCTTCTCAATTGCCTTATAGGCAACGTCGATGGCTCGATCGTAGTCATCGGCCAAGCAACGGTTCCGCAATTCAACAAAGACATCGTGCAACCAATCGACATCCTTATGCCAATCGCGAAGCCCAAGTAGTCCAGTAAACCAATACCGCTTGTTGAGATCTTGTGCGAATTCCAGTAAGTCCGAGGCTGGGTTGACTGACACTCCATTGCGATCCCTCCCTGCGACCTTCGCGAGGTTTGCTTCCCAAAATGCCTTCGTTTTGCTAGGAAATCCTTGACTCTTTTTTGGATAGCCCATCGTGAATTCACCGCACGGCACTTGGTTCCATCCCTGCGATACAAACTCATCCACTTCGGACCCATGGCTCGATGAAGTCAATAAATTTTGAAGCTCGCCAGTGTAGGCGCTTAGTATTCGCTTGGCCTCGGATTCTACATTTGGCGGAACGATTGATGCGGGTGAAACAATTGCTTTCCCCTCAAACAAGTCTTGGTAAGATCGATCCCACCAGTCGACATACTGCAACTTTGCATAGGCATGCAAGCATTGCCAAGTTCGAAAGATCATCTCGCATGAACGCAAACCGCTGGATTCTTCAGCTCGCGACGATAGGGGAACGTACCATTGCTCGACAGTGCGCATCCAAACAAGCGGGTTCCGGTAAGTGGATTCTTTAATACGATTGTCCGTCGAGTTGCTCCCATCCGTTTCGGGCATTTCGGCGATGAACAAGTTTACATGATAAAAAAGCTCAGTCTTTCTATCACCGTGATAAAAAACCCACTGGAAAAAATCTCTCGATTCGTCTTCGGACGCGTACCGGCTCAACCAAAGCGCACCGAAATATTCGAGAAACGATTTATTAGACCACTCGATTGCAGTAAGCACACAGTCAACATCTCCACTGGGCGAGCGCTCGTGTTCGATCGCCCAACCAATGGAAAGCAGATTCCGCTCCAAATCGATTTTGGCTTGTCTACGCGTGTAATTCGATGCGATATCCAACATAGTGCGATGGACATCATTGATGACGTCGTCTTGAATAGGCAGCTCATGAAAATTTGGGGTCAGCGCCTCAATCCAGCCGCTGGTATTATTCTGGAATCGACGTAACTGCAAATAGGCAAGTCTCGCCAGCAGCTTACTTACAAACTGCACCTTGTAGCGCGAAGCAATTCCCAAGCCCTTGCCAATCTCGCGTAATTTCCCCTCCGTGACGTCTGTCGCAATGAGCTGGGTCGTTGCCCACGCAAAGATGTCACTCGAACTCTGCACCTTGAGAGCGTCAGAGATCTTCAGAGACGTAAAAAGAGCTAGCAGCCTCGGCACGCAAAGAATTCGCTGCACCGCCATTGGAAGCTTTTGGTAAATGCTCAGATATTCGTTCGAGTACCCAAGGAAAAGTTTGATCTCGGTATCCTTAAATTCTTTGAGCCGAAGAATGTGCCACTCCGAACTCTTGTATCCAAACGATTCGTCGAACTCGCGAATCGCATAACGGCGTCCGGCAAGGATGACCGATATACGACGGTTCGACTTTAGATACTCCCTTAACGCTTTGTGACTATCTTTATCGCGAGCTGGCGATAGTTGATCCAGCCCATCAATTAGTAAATGTGTAACGGATTGTGCCTGCAAGCAGCCACCCCGGCGGCGGCGTTCCTCCTTAAAGCCCACTCCGAGCGCCAGACTAATATTTTCCTCGATGTCCCCAACATTCTTCGCGCCTCGGAGCAGGCTATTGGCTTGGATATACAGCGGTACGATGTCCATTGAGTGATTTTTTTGCCCTCGTTCTGCGAGACATCGCCAAAGCCATCGAAGGCTTATGGTTTTACCAACTCCAGCGTCGGCGGCGAGGATAAACCGCGCTGCACTTGATTTGGTTCCAGATGCCTGATCCGCTCCCACAACCAATGCGTCGAGTAACTCTTCGTTCGAGATGTCCTTCCAGCGAATCGCTGTTCCCCGTTTGACATCGCCATGATTGACCACCACATCATAGTATTCTTCCAGTTCGGCATCGGTGCCCGCGTAGTCGCCCCACGGGTGCAGGACGGATCGCACTAACTCACCGGTCGCATCGCAACGGCGAAACGGATGAAACACAACATGCTTCTCCTCTTTCGTAAGACTGTTGCTATCCCACCAATTCTCAATCGCAAAGCGTCGGCATACCTCAGATGCGGGCATGTCTTGATGGGTTTTGTTTTGGATCTTAAATTGTAGATCATCCGTGTCATAGTATTTTCGACATTCGGCCTGATCGACAAGGAATCGCGTTCCTCCATGCGGAAGGTAAACACAAGTTGGAGAGAATTTCTTCTGACCATATAAATAGCCAGCAAGCAAGGCACAATTCATGTTCTGAACGCCATCCTGGTTGCCCTGCACCCCGCGAGGCTCTAGAAACACCCACACCGCAGCATCTTTGGCAGTCGGCTTAAATCCATCGGCCCATTTTTTAACCTGTTGCCATGGCAAATTAACATCCTTTAATTGCCAGGGGGGATTTGCGAAGAGTTTTCGATAGTGTTCGCCGTTGTTTTCTTGAGGTACTAAAGCAATTTTAACGCCTCGACACGGTTTGGCTTTGGTTGTTGTCAACTTTTTAGGTGCAGATCGAACTATCCGCTGCGTTGGTTGCGCCAAAACCGTATCCACATAATCAAGAAATTCCTTCTTTACTACATAGTGCGTCCGGTCCCATGTTGATTGAATGGCATGTCCTTTCATGGAAAATTCCATCATTTGCTTGGATGTCCGGCCGACTTTAGCAAGAATCACTTTTTCGGGTTTAGTCGCTAATGCATAGCCTGCTTCCCATCCGACGTTGGCATTAAAATTGTCGAGCAGCGCCACGTAACAAGCGGCCTTGTCGATTCCCTCTTTTACCTGATCATTCCAGATCTGTATGGTTCCGGACGAATTGTTGCCTTTGGTTATGCCTCGTTCTAAATCTATTCCCTTTGCGTCCAAATACTTTTCAAACTCATCCAGGAAATCGTCGGTATGTTGATCGGCAGAAAAGCTCAAGGAAACGAATACGGACTTGCGACGCGTTGATCTCGACATTGGTTGCAACTCCCGCCCGAGAATGATGGTGATTAGATGCCAGGTTTTACCGTTGAGCTAACGACACTTCTTAGGATCAAGAAGTCACGTCAAAGGATTCGCGATCCGTCATCAACTGCCAGTCACAAGCCTCGCGCGCCATTAACGACTCAAATGCTGCGGCCGATTGCTGAAAACGAACTGAGGCTCCCGGAATTCCGCTCCTCATTTCTCCGAGTGCTGCGTACAACTTTGCGGCGAGATCCTCAAGACGCTCCTTTTGTCGAAAATAAAGGCTCGCTTTAGAATCCAAATTGAATAACATACGCAACGCTAACGACAGCGCAGCGGTAGCCCCGCACAATGCGTACAGGAAGTCAACGAACTCTTGATGCACGTAGTTATAAAAAAACATCCGAATGAAAGCGACGACGCACGCAAGAAAGATTGCCGTATAAAATACGTTAGCCGATCGACGCTTTGCTTCTTGGGAACGACTTCCCGCACGTGAGAAAAAACCTCCTTTTCCAATCTTACCCGCCTGTTCACCAACCCTCTCAATCACATAACTCTCCGCTTCACCCACGGATAAGGGGGTGGCTGTCGTGTGAGGTTGTTCGTGCGACTGACGAGCGCATTGTTCTTCGAGTTCGATGAACCTGCGCTTGAGTTCTACGACATCCAATCCCTCGATGTCCTTGAGTATCGCACCCGCCGCGTCGGAGTTCCATTGATAGGGGCCAACTCTAGCCAAAAGACAATGCACGTGCGACCGCAGATATTCTGACCGCAGACGAGTTTGAACGTGGTATCGATTGGGGGCACGATAGAGCAGGGCCATAAAAAATACGGCAAAACACACTAGTCCCTCCGCTACAACCAGACCAAAATCGGATGCGAGATGCCAATCTTTTAGTTGATAGGAAAACGCCCGTAGGATAACCAAACTAGGTGCAGCGCACATCACTGCAACTCCGACGCGCTGGTAAGCGTTCTTTCGGTCAATCGCATCATTGCTCAACTGATTGGTCTTCAGTTGTAGCTCCGCCGCAAACGGGATATTGGCATATCTTCGCGCTTGATCCTGAGTCAAGACATCTGGAGAACGACCCTTTCCTGCGTAGGTCCTAACAACGCAGTCGCGGTAAAGAAAGAGTGCCACAGTGGCAAATACTGCCAACAAGAACAACGGAAAAGCGATTGCCACGGTGAAAGTAAACCTCAGGAAGCAGGTTTCAAAAAGTTATCAGCAGCCTCACCGCGTTGAAAGGCCTGTCGCGGCGATCGCGCGAGGGTTGTCTGGATCGATCTCGTCTCCGGCTATTTTCCAATGCACCTCTTCGTTATAGCATATCATGGTTCAACGCATGAATAACGAAGTCGCGGAAAAGTGACCGTGGATGTGAAGTAACCACCAGTGCCGCCTGACGGCGATCATGCTTGGCCGTCCAGACTTTGCCTCTCATGACACCAGGTCATGAGGGGCAATAGAAGTCTGATTTTGAGAATAAAATGAGGTCAAGGCCGTTGTCTAGGAATCGCTTCGTTGAGCGACGCTCCGCGTCGCAGGAATCACGACGCAGGAATCGCTTCGTTGAGCGACGCTCCGCGTCGCAGGAATCACGACGCAGGAATCACGACGCGGAGCGTCGTGCAACTTAAGGTCGGAATTTCCCTTAAACCGTCCACCCTTGTTCCGCAAACACATCGTCGACTGTATCAAGATACCACTTGGCTTTGATGGATGGTGGTGGAGCAGCCAAGGATACCTCTTGGAAAACCAAGTCCTCGGATCTCGCCAAAACTCGCACCAGACGAACTCCAGACGCAGGGTCTACGACTTGAACGTACTGTTTTTTGGTAAGCGTTGCGGTGTACACCGAACGCTCTGGACCACGCACCGAGGTCAAATAGGCTTGGGTTCCGTCGTCGCTCATCACAACTTCCTGGAACGTATCCGCTTCGAAACTTGTGCGAGCGATAGTCCATTCCGTTCTGCCGTTCGCTCCAATCGCTGCGTAAACGCCTGCATGTCGATTGCGAGGGTTGGAGCTGTCGAACGATGACGACATGTACTCTAGCAAATTCGCGTACACGGAATTCACACCCGAAACCGCAAAATTGTGGACGACGTTGATGTCGCCAGGTGCGATCACTTCGGTCCTGTAACTATTGGGTCCGGGAGCGTCATCCATCATCACCGGGACCGCGTAACTGACCGTGTACGAGCCAGGCGGCAAAAGATCGAAGACAAAACTGCCATCCGCAAGTGTCATCTCCGTAATGGATGTAGCCGGAGTGGTAGCAGTCGCTGCAACGGTCAGCGTTACTTCAACACCACCGATCTTGAGTTCTAGCGGATCGACAACGCCTGAGCCGTTATCATCGATGTAGACGACGCCGCGTACCGAGCTCGGGATGAACGGTGAAATTTCTACAATGAAGGTTCCGGTTGCAGTCTTGGGATCAGCCACACCGTTGGTTGTTCCATTGTCGATCACTACGTATGTGAACGTATCGCTTCCGCTGGCCCCTAAAGGTGCTGTGTATGTGATCGTTCCATTCGCATTGAGTACGGCGGTTCCAATCGTTGGTGTTCCAATGCTCAAAATTCGGAGTGTTTGACCACTTTCGTTTGCAGGACCCTTTGGCATGGCCGCCAAGTCGGCAGTCAAATTGAATGTCGTCGGAACGCTTGCATACACATCGCGTGTTAACGTGGTCGGCAAGGGTGCATCATTCACTTCCGTAACCCGCAGAGTCGCGGTAGCGGTCGTCGTTGAATTCAACGCTTGACCATCGCTTATCTGATAGGTGAAAGTGTCGGGCCCGTTGTAGGAAGGAGCCGGTGTATAGATCAGGTTCCCTCCATCTTGCGTCACCGTTCCGCCGTTTACTGTGTTAATCGCACCGGCCAAAGCCACAAAGGACACGGTCTGCGACGATTCATTGTCGGGGCCAGGAGTGTCGTTGGCTAGGAGGCTAGAAATTGAAATCGTGACGGCGCTGTTCTCAGCAGTTAAGGTCGTGGGGTCTGGATTTGCAATCGGTGGATCATTGACCGGGGCAACATCAATGGTCAGCGTGGCCGATGCACTCAGTGGAGCAGGCGTCAGGTTATTGAAACCGTTATCCGTGACCGTGTAGCGAACAAGCACTAGGCCGTTGAAATCTTTGGCTGGAGTGTACACGATGTTGCCAGCTACAACGGCGATCGATCCGCTGTTGCTAGGTGACACAAGCACTGCATCTGTAATGGTCAGCGTTTGAGCATCTTCGCCGGGGCCTTTACTCAAGCCATCTGTGATTGTGGCAGAGGCAACCGTCAAAACAGTATCCTCGATACCGGCAACATTTCGATCGACGGCCACTGGCGGATCGTTCACGGGCGTTACAGTAACGGTTACGGTTGCGGTCGAAACTTCGCTACCGGGAGCGCTGTCGGTCATCGTGTAGACAAAGGTTGCCTCGCCAAAGAAATCGTCAGGTGGAGTGTAGATCACTCGATCGTCGGACGGGTCGCCGGCAGTTCCTCGGTCATCCAAGACAACCGCACCCGTTCCCGAAGCTGGTTGCCCGAAGGAGACAAGTCTCTTAGTCGCCCCGTTGTTGCTGAAGTCATTGGAAAGCACATCGATGGTGAACGCACCCGAGTCTTCTGCAATACTTTCCGAGTCGGTCAAAGCAAAAGGCAGAACGGGTGGGATAATGAATACTTCGACGTTGGCCGTTGCCTGAAGACCGCCCGCGTCTCGAATGGTGTAGGAGAATGTCGAAGTTACATTGAACACACCGGTTGGGGGTGTGAAGATGACACTCGCGCCATTGGGCGCAACCGAAGTCGTTCCAATGGTTGGGGCGGTCACCGAGACAACGGTAATGTCTTTGGGTTCCAGCGGTCCTGCACTGTCATTTCGCATGACATCCAAAGAATTCGGCGCAGTGATCCCGAGCACGACAAATCGAGCCGCATCGCCAGTATCGTCCACTGCAACCGGTGGATCATTGACGGGAGTAACATTTACTGTAACTGTTCCGTCGGCGGTCAAAGGCGGATTGCCGTCGTCCGTTATTCGGTAAGTGAAAGTATCCGTTCCAAAGAAATTCGGCGCTGGGCGGTATGTGGTTATTCCTCCGACGGTCGTAATGGTTCCGCCTGCTGCTGTCGGACTTTGGGCAGAAACGAAGGAGATGGTTTGAGTGGAGGATTCACCCGGACCTGGGTTGGAGTTGGTGAGCAAGTCGGTCGGGGCACCGGCACCGATCAAGATTAATGAAGAATCTTCGGCGACCGTTAGCGTACCACTGAATGGAACAGGCGCATCGTTGACGGGAGTCACGTTCACGGTGATAGTCGCAACCGTTGATTTAGCTGGATCCGCAGGGGTACCAGTGTCCGTTCCGGTCACTTGGAAAATTGCTGTCCCAAAAAAGTTCGCGGCAGGCACGAAATTGATGTTACCACCAACGAGCGTGACGGTTCCGTTGGTTTGCGAGGAAACCAAGATGTTCGAAAGGGTGATTGTTTGCGAAGACTCGTCGGGAGGTCCCGGCGAAAAAATCTGTGTTGGCGTGATAACCAATGGACTGACAGGATCCTCGGCAACCGTATATTGGGTACCTATAACAACTGGCGGATCATTCACGGGCGTGACAGTAATTGAAACTGTGCCAACCGCAGTATCGCCGACGTTGTTTGTCACCGTGTAAGTGAAAACCGCTACTCCGTTAAAATCTTTGCTTGGAGTGAACGAAACATTCGGGCTGCTAAAGGTAACCGTACCACCTTGGCTCGGTTGGGTCACGCTGGTAATGCTGCGGGATGAGCCAGTGAGATCGACATCGTTCGCAAGGACATCGATCGAGGTTGTCGCAGCATCTTCGGCAATCGTGGCCGTGTCAGTTACCGCACTCAACCTATCGACAATCGTGATGGAGCCCCTCGGCAAGATTACTTCTGCGGAAGTCAGGTAAGAAGCTCTGCCGCCATCCTCTCCAAAAAGGGCGATCCCAAGGTTGTTTCCACCCTGGCCGGATGTTGGGGGCGGCGAGACAGCCCCTGTGAGGTCGATCTTGCCTGTGCCACCGCCGACGAACAACACATCGACAATCTTCAAAAACCGAGTTGCGACCGCTGTCGGTAAGAAGGTTGACGAATTGGAAAATCCTCCCAAAAGTGTGACTGTTCGCGCTGCCGGATCTGTTGGTTGGATCAACACGCCGGACGGACCATTGATGTATTTTGTAACGCCTTCATTCGGGAAAGTATCGTTGTTCAAGTCATGATTTCGTGCCACACGGGCCACGGAATCTTGCGTAGGAGCAGGGTTGGTTTGTCCTGTGATGGTCATGGCGACGGGAGCGCCCAGAGAATTGACCACGTTATTGCTTCCAATCATGGGATCAACAAAGTCGGTCCTGGCTAATCGTCCGATGAAGTTGATTCCGAACTGAAGCGTACCACCATTCAAGGCAACCACTTTCACGTTGCCTTGGCCAACCGAACTCAATCCTTCCAGCGCAGTACGAATATTGGCAGCCGTGGCAACCGAATCGGGGAAACCGCTAGACAGGGCAATCGCAATCGGGGCGGTTTGGTCGGCTGGGCTTGGACCATACCTTAGAGTGAATGTGCCGCTACGAGCCGTGCCGTCAATGTCTAATTGATTGAATTCGCCCCACTGGAAAAGCAGTTTCTCGGAGGTCGACCCGTCCGCATTTCGATACATTAAGTCGTGATATGCGCTGAAAACCCCACGCGGCGGAGTGTCTCGCCTCAAGTCCGTCATCAGTGTTCGCACGATGACTTTCTGGCCCGGCGAAATAGTTGCATCCGGTTGCAAATTATCTGGAATCGGATCCGGCAACAACGTGTCTGCCGTTCCATCCGCCTTGACGGAATAAAATTCGTACTTGACCTCCGCTTTCTCGCCGAGTCCCTCCCCGTTATTGATCGCATTAATGACGCGGAGGGCATCCAAAGGTGAAAGGCTATTATCACCGTCGACATCGACGAAGGAATTTAAGTTTTTCGGACCTTCGCTTCCGCTCAAAGGCCCCGACCCCTGGGTATTCAATTTATTGATGACTACCAATGCATCAAGCGGCGTTATCGCACTATCGCCGTTGACATCGGTAGGAACCACAAAATTATGGAATTGCAAATCGCCGGCCATTAATTGCCGGGGCTCAAGGGCTTCGAGACGAAGCATTCGCTTCATCCAATTCTGCCTTGCAGTTTTATGTGCACGATTTTGCGAAACTGGCTTACGAGCCTGGCGTTTTGGCGAAACGGTCATCGATTCATCCACCGT
The DNA here is from genome assembly GCA_945875845.1 of Pirellula staleyi DSM 6068. Taxonomy (GTDB): domain Bacteria; phylum Planctomycetota; class Planctomycetia; order Pirellulales; family Pirellulaceae; genus JBKCUI01. Next base: position 18,795 of record CAMCMB010000073.1, on the reverse strand, counting down.
GGAGACAAGAAAGGAATGGCAATGGGATTGAAATTTGGAGGGATAAACGTAGTCCTTACAGAATCCCGTATAGTGAGGTTACTTGGCAAAGGACCACATTTCAATCAACTTCTTCCCTAGACTGCCTAAATTACTCAGGCGACCTAGATTGCTGGGTGAATTTGCCATCCTTAACCGTTTTTCTACGCATGGGTACTTTTAGAGCAACAATCGTCAAAGAAGTTCCACCTGCGGAAGAAATTATCCATCTTCTCGCGCAATCGGCAAAAAAAGCGACTTTTTCATTGCGACCAACACCGCACTCCCCCCCAAATGCCCAAAACCCCGGGCCTGTCGTTCTCCACTTTTATCGATTTCTATTTACGCCGTTCCTCTCGTTCCTCTATCATTGCCACGTGGCTGTACTTCCGCAGCAATCACCCCACGCATCAAAATGCAAGAAATCCGGAAGAATTACTTCGGGAGCACCGCCAAAGAGGCTGAGAATGAACGGACTTCTAACATTTTTTATCGTTTCGGTGATTGCTCAAGCCGGTGAAGTACTTCCCGAACCCAACCGAACCGGTCCTCCGATCTCGGTCTCAGCACCCGTTTACCCACCCGTCGCAACGGGAAGTTCCCGCACGGTCGGTTGGGGCAAAGATCCAGATGGTGTTTTCTGCATGATCATCCAGATTTCGCCGGAAGCCATCGCAGAGTTTGCTCAAGGCGAAAAGGGACAAGAGCTTCCCGTCGATATTCCGCCCGAAATTCGCCAACAGATTCAACGAGTGATTGTTCGAGTCGGCACGGGGCCGGTCGAAAAAAATCCTCCCAACCCGCAGCTTATGAGCAGCGCTAGAGATTCGCTCAATTCGGCCCCTTTTGTGGCAAATGCTTACAGCCAAACCGCGATCGACAACCGATCGCCGGTTTCAATCGACATGCCGCCACGTTCGACGGAAGTGCTAGCCACTGGAGGTGGCGGACTGTTAGGCTCGCAGCAACTGGGCAATCCTCCAACAAACAGTTTCGGGTCAGATCCTAACTCCGGATACGGTGCGCTCGGAAACTACGTCAATTCCAGCCCAGTATCCAGTCCAGGAAGCGTCGGAAACGGGCTGACGACAAACGCTTCGCGAGGAAATAGTGCTCTCCCCTCGACCATGAATAATGCGAATGAATTCTTGCCCAGTACGACGGGATCGACTCAAAGCTACAGTAGCAACGACGGTTTCCAGCCCGCAACACGCACATCCACCAATTTTTTGCGTGGGGCTGCCGGCGCTGGATATGGAACCAACGGGAATAGTTACCAGCCTTCCGCTAGCACTTATAATCCGGGCAACACCAGCAACACCAGCAATCCAAATCCATATGCGACGGGAACCAATTACCAACCGGCCAACTCCGCATTCAACAATCGGGGAACGACTCCGCTGTTAGCAAACAATCCTCCGAATAGCCCACTGACTTTTAACGAAGGCAATTCCATTATGCCTCCACAGCAGCAGTCGGGATATCAAGCGAATCCATCGCCGTCCTTGTCCCAGATGCAACAATACTCTCAATCGCAACAACCGGCGTCAAACCAATACGCAAGTGCGCCCTATTATTCAAACGCAAACGCTGCTCCATGGGGGAGCGTAGCCTTGCCGCGACCACCGCAACAGCCTCCATTCAGCACCGACACAACAACTGTCGAGCCTGCACCTAAAGATAAACTGGTACCATTTTTGCTTTTGTTCTCCATTGTGGGGAACGTGTATCTCGGTCTCTGGATGGGCCATCTTCGATCTAGGTATCGTCAACTGCTAAGCAACATGAGAGGCGTTCCCGTATCCGATTTGGACGTTTGATTTCGACACGCTGTGAGTTTATTCTGTTAGACTTACTGGACAATTCTCGCGGTTCCGCTATCAAACGATAGCGGCAGGGCGCGAGCCCTCCGGTGATGACCCAAGCATTTTTTCACAGCCTCTGAGCGTGCCATGGTTCTCTTGTGGTTTGCAGATTTCTTGTAATTTGCAGACTGCTGCTCGCTTAAAGCCAAAGTCTGACAACGACATGGTTCCAAGATCTTCTTTTCTGATTCAAGTCCAAATACTCAGCATCGTCGGTTCGCTTCTGTGTCCATCGGCATTGGCTGAGACACTACGGCAGGCAACCCCACTCGAACTGTTGCTAAAAGAGGCACCGGTTTCCGTACTTATCGAGGAAACCCTATTGCGCGGCGATCCATCCCGCGGCTCTCTCTTGTTCCATAAGTCAGCAGCCGCATGCGTGCGATGCCATTCCACCGCAACTGGAACGCTCTCGCTTGGTCCAAATCTTGCAAACGTAAAGCGAGAATCCAATTCGAATGAGATATCTCGCGAATACCTGATCCAGGCTCTGCTCTATCCGTCGCAAGAGATTCGAAAAGGCTTCGAGACGGTTTCCGTTCGAACCACCGACGGAAGTGGTTTTACGGGAATTATCCAAGCCGAAGATGACACCCAAATCCTACTGCAATCCACCTCCGATCTTTCGCGTCCCATCCCAATTTTGAAGTCGGAGATCGAAGCGCGAACCGCGTCGAAACAGTCGCAAATGCCCGAGGGGCTGATCTCTGCGTTTCGAGATCAAGGCGAATTCTTGGATCTAGCCGCTTACGTGTTCGCAGTGGTCGAGGGTGGCCCTGCCCGGGCAGAGCAATTGAAGCCAACTCCGGAACAACTGGTTGTCAAAGAAGATTGGGTGAATCTCGATCATGCCGGAATTCTTAAAAGTCTGAAAGCCACAGAGTTCGAAGCGGGCAAGGCGATCTTTCAAGGCTATTGCATCGATTGCCATGGGGCAGACGGGAGTCATGCAACGCTATCAACCGCGAGGGCTTTTGGAACTCAGTCGATGAAATTCGGGGCGGATCCCTATCGCTTGTTCATGACCCTAACGAAGGGTAACGGATTGATGGGACCTATGTCGCATCTATCGCCTTATGAACGTTATCAAGTTGTTCACTATATTCGCGAACAATTCATGAAGCCGACGAATCCCGACTACGTTCCCATCGATCGAAAGTATTTAGACGGTTTACCCACGGGAACGCGGGACGGGAAATCCACTCCTATCGTCGACCGCGATTACGGACCCGCTCTAGCATCGCAGCTCGAACGGAGGTTTCGAAGCGTTTTGACGGTGCGATTAGGGACAAAATCGCTCGCAACCGATTTACATACGATGAATCAGGCGGAGCTTTGGCAAGAGGGATTCCTGGACCTTAGCGAAACACAACACATGCGCAATCGCGGCGAGGGAACTCCGAAACCGATCGGGAAGGAGATCGGCGGCCTGCAGGGCTGGGAATGGGGACACGCAGGCACGTTTGAGTATTCCCGTGAAGCAGTGCTTCCTCGCGGACCTTTGCCAGATCATTGGATGAAGTATCGCGGGTATCACTTATACGGCTCGCAGGTCATCATGAACTTTCAGATCGATGGACGCGATGTCTTGGAGTCTGCCATCCCCGACTCGCCTGCGAACACAATCCGTCGACGCCTTGAGATCGGACCCGGGAAACCTCTCCTACTCGCCGTTGCTAAAAGTAACTTCACCGAGCCGACGAACGTTCGAATCAGGTCCATTGCGGACGAAACGTTGGCTGACAAGGACGCATCTGTTACCGGTGCGATGCTCTTGATTGAAAGGTATAACGGAGAGGAACTCGCGGAATTCATCGCGGCATCGGTCCAAGGAGACACACAAGGGTTTTCATGGGAAGTCGATTCGCAACAGCGGCTCGTATTGAGCATTCCAGAAAACACGAAGACTCAATCCATTGAGATATCGGTCTGCAGCGACAAAGGGGAAACGCAACGAACCCGCTTTCGAGAACGAATCCTTGCCCAGTCCATTCTGCCACCAATGTCACTTCTGTCAAAACAGACGCACGGTGGCTCATTGCTCTGGCCCGAGATTTTATCGACGGTCGGGCATCTGGGACTCCAATCAGGAGCCTACGCGCTGGACACGCTCACCATCCCAGGTGCAACGCCATGGAACACTTGGTTTCGCACCACAGCTCTCGATTTCCTGTCGGATGGCCGAATGGTTTTAGCCACGCATGGCGGCGATGTTTGGATCGTTTCAGGCATCGATGACAAGTTGCTGGACCTAAAATGGAAGCGATTTGCGGCGGGATTGTACGAGCCGATGGGAGTCAAAGTCGTCGACGATCAGATTTTCTTGACTTGCAAAGATCGCATCGTTCGATTGCATGACCGAGACACCAACGGTGAAGCGGACTTCTACGAGAACTTTAGCGACGAAACGGATGTTTCCTTCAATTTCCACGCCTTCAACTTCGACCTCCAAACCGATGAGCAAGGCAATTTTTATTATGCCAAAGGGGGCAACGGGTCCGATATCGCATTGCCTGGCGCGGTGATTCGCGTCTCGCATGACGGTTCGAAACGCGACGCTTATAGCACTGGATTTCGCGCACCCAATGGGATGGGAGCATTGCCCGGAGGGCTTATCACGTGCAGCGACAATCAAGGCCACTGGATACCGGCTTCCAAGATCTCGGTGCTCAAGCCCGGCGGATTCTATGGTTGGGTCCAGACCTACGACGGAAAAGGCAAATGGGCTCCCGACGGTGGCCGAATCGACGTCACCAAAGTGGTGCCGCCAAAATCATTTGATCCACCACTCCTTTGGATGCCGCAAGAGTTTGACAACTCGTCCGGTGGTCAAATCTGGGTCGATGATGATCGATGGGGTCCCTTGTCGGGCCGGCTGCTTCATACGAGTTTTGGCAAAGGCTGGCTTTCGTACTTAATGATTCAAAAAGTCGATGAAGTTCATCAAGCTGCTATTGTGAAATTGCCCTTCGATTTCCGGACGGGAATCATGCGTGGCAGAGTCAATCCCAAGGACGGCCAAGTCTACGTGACCGGCCTGCAAGGCTGGAATGGCGGTGGTCGAATCGGCCTGCTCGATCAAGGTGTGCAGCGACTTCGCTATACCGGCAAACCCATGCTTATGGTTACCAACTGCAAAGTCGAGCATGATGGTTTAAGAGTCCATTTCAATTTCCCTGTAGACCCGAATTCGCTGGAAATGGCCGAGGCATTTGAGGCAAAACATTGGAACTATTTGTGGCAAGCCTCGTACGGTTCGGAGATGTATTCGCCGTCAACAGGTCGCGTCGGGCCAGATACGATGACGCTCGAAAGCGTCGAACTCGCACTAGATCGTCGCAGCGTGAAACTGCGATATCGCGAGTTGCAACCGGTCCATCAACTGCAACTGCGCATGCATTTGAACGCTGCGGATGGAACGCGTTTCGACGAAGAGGTCTACTGGACGATTCATGCGTTGCCGTAACGTTCCGGTGCTGGAATGAGTGCAGGAACGCTCGCCGCGTTTGCAATGAATGTAACAGCACACGGATCATGCCGCGAAGCAGGCTGCTTTACGCCCCTCATGATGCTTGTGTCATGAGAAGCAAAGTTTGGTCGGCTAACAGTCTATCGCCGTCAGGCGGTTTGAGCCCCCCACGACCTTGTGTCGTGGGTCGCTGAAGTTTCTAACGTCGCGGGGCCGAGGAAACTTTCCTCACCCATGTGACAAGCACATGGGGGCCGGGACCGTTCGCGGTTTGACTCGGTTTAGCTGACCAAACTGACTGACCAACGGCACAAGGTCGTTGGGGCAGCAACGCTCGCTGCCGCTCGCGTTGATTCAAGCTGGCTGGTGCGTGTGGTTCGACAGACCGGGATGACACCGATCATCTTCCCGCCCACCTACTTCGAATGGCGTGCGACTCCTCGTCTTTGGAAAGGATGAGCACTTGAGTGCCCGGCTTCAAGCGTCCAACAGTTTGCAGCCAACCGGCAAGGTCGTTTTGTGTCCGGACGGAGGTTGCCGTTGCCATGGCGTCGGCATCCATTGCATTGTCCGAGAGGACGGTCACGCTATGGTGCTCTGCAATCCCTCGCAACGTTTTCGGGTCCATGATGTGACTACTTTTTTTGCCATCGGCCGTCTCGTTTCTAGGATCGATCGGGTCTGGAAATCTCTGCCACCGATCTCCAGACGTGGCCACTCCGCGATTCTTTAATCGCATCCTCATCAATTCAAGCGTTTCATGATTTGGGTCCATGATTGGAACGTCGATGGAAACGGGCCATCCTTGTGTGTTGTCTGGCGCTTTTCCCATCCGCATATTGCCAGAGGCATTGACGATGAACTGATCGATTCCCATCTGCAGAAGCTGTTCGGAAATCTTGTCGACCACGAGGCCTTTGCCTATCGCTCCGAAGTCGAGACGAACGCCGGGGCGAGTCGTTCGAATCGATCGCTTCGCTGGGTCGAGTGCAATCAAATGCCAACCGCATGAGGCGTGAGCCTGCTCCCATTGTTGGGGGGTAGCAGGCTTTCTTTTCCGACGAAGGCGAGTTGTAGCACCGAGAGCGGCATCGAAAGCTCCGTTGCTCCAACGGTTCCATTGATCGCAAGCGAGAATCACTTTCCAAAGATCCTCGGAAACCTGGACCCAATCCCCCCCATCGGCTTGTTGGGAAGCCATCATGGCTTCGCTGCTAGGTTCATAATCGCTGAGTATATTGACCCATTTGTCTGCCACGGCTGTCGCTGCTGACAGAACAACTTGCGTTGAGTTCGAGCGACCATCGTACCACCGCAGGTTTATTTTGCTCCCCATGGATGGGAACTCTGCCTCGAACCCTTGCATAAAGTGGTTGGATGCATCGGCCGTGTTGCGGCCCCTGAAAGGATCGATCGCCGTACTGCATCCGGCGAACATAGCTGCAAGGTATCGAATACTCCAACGACGGTTCATTCGCATCGCACAACTATTTTCGAAAAATGCTTGACGGGCGAATCCCAAAGTTGGGACACTAGTATGGTGAAGTTTGTCGACATCAGTAGTCCTTTCTCAGTTTGAGGTTCTTGATAATGAATCGAAACGTATGGGAACTCAATGGCATGAAAATGTGCCTCAACCACAGTCAGTCTGGAATCGAGGAGGGCTTGTCCGAACTTGAGCAAGACTTTCGCGCATGGATCGAGCATCCCCATCAGCGTGCAACTTGGAGCAAGTTGATGGAGCACTTGGTTAGCTTTCGATGGGTGCTCGATCAACATTTTACACGAGTGGCAGGTGAGGGATACCTTGAGAATGTAGCATGCCAGCGGCCCGGTCTCTATTCGGAACTCCGCGATATCGAGTGTTTGCAGTGTCGACTCATCGACCAGCTCGACTCGACCATCCATCATGTTCAAAACTACGATCCGCAGCGAGACGAAATTGCCGATATGGCTGAACAATTCCAGCGTTTGCATCGCGACATTCTTGAAGAAGAATGTCAAGAACGTCAGCTTGTCGAACGGGGATTGGCTTGAACGAGACCGCATCCAAGATTGTCGTGGTTACGACAACCTTGCCGACGCACGCTGTCGGCTTGTTGATTTAATGGTATGACGGACTTCCTAGTCCGTCGAATTCCCCATTGACGGACTTGGAAGTCCGTCCTACCGCCCTTACCCAATAACGACTTCACTAAAGCAACAAACCGCTGTCGCCGAGCGGATAGCGTGCGAGTTGGTGGAACAAAAAATGGCCGCCTGTGTCCAGATAACCGGCCCGATTCAAAGCATCTATCATTGGGAAGAATCGGTGAAGATTGAAAGCGAATACTCCCTCAAAATCAAAATTGGCGTTCTTCGGTTGAACGAGCTTGTTAATTTCTTGAAGTTGCGTCATCCCTAAGAATTGCCACAAATTGTTTGGGAAACCGTTCAGGCAACTGCAGAATATTCCAAATGGGTCGACCGCCAGAGTGGCTGTGGTATTGACCCGACGTTATAATCTCGAATACTTCCAAACCCTCCCCCCAAATAGTTCGTTTAATCGATCACTGGACGGTATTGGGATTTCAGCAAACCCGAAAACAGTTCGTTAATTCGGTATTCGATCCTACGGTTACCACCTTCAAATATCAACGTCTATCATCTTTAGGATTCCACATGGCAACCAAGAAGTTACAATTCGCTGCTGGCCTTGCTCTCGCAGTTGTCTGCTCTACTGGACAATTTTCTCTCGCAATAGATTCGGTCCAACTTGGAAAAGACGCACTGACGTCTGGAATTCCTGGATCCGATAAGTTGACTCTGACGGAAATCAAGAAATTCCTAGATAACCCTTCCAATCATGTCGAGCTAAAGGTCTCACTTCCGGAAGGACTGGCCGCTGGTGCAGACGCCATTTACATTCCCGGCGACAATCCATTAACACGTGCTAAGATCGAACTTGGTCGTCAACTGTATTTCGATCGACGCCTATCTTCGGATAATACGGTTAGCTGCGCAGACTGCCATAGCCCGATGGCCGGTTTTGGAGCGAATACTCAATTTGGAGTCGGCGTTCGAGGCCAAAAGGGGAATCGAAACTCGCCCGTTTCTTTCAATCGCATCTTGAGCAAAGCCCAATTTTGGGACGGTCGTGCCGGCAGCCTTGAGGCGCAAGCCATCGGACCGATCGCTAACCCCATTGAGATGGGATACAAGCACGATTCGGTAGTCAAGATGTTGGCGGACAAGGAGGGGTATCGAATCCAGTTCGAACGCGTGTTTGGCGGGAAACCGGATATCGCAATGGTCGGCAAAGCCATTGCTGCTTTCGAGCGAACCATTGTCACTGGTCCAAGTCCCTACGACCACAACGAACCACTTCGACGATTGATGGAAGCGTTTCCGGAAGAACTTTCGGACCTCAATGATCTGAAAACGGAAGATCCAGCCCTATTCAAAAAATTTACGGACTTCAAATCGGTAGCTGACAAGAATCCAATGAGCGACGAAGCCAAACGCGGGCGAACTCTATTCTTTAGCCAAAAGTCGAATTGCTCAGCTTGTCACGTCGGAGCCAATTTCTCGGACGAACTTTATCACAATTTGGGTGTTGGCATGCAAGCGGCAGAACCAGATTTAGGTCGTTTCGCTGAAACCAAGATCGAGAAAGATAAGGGTGCGTTTAAGACACCAACGCTTCGAAACATTGTTCAGAGCGGACCATACATGCACGACGGAAGTCAGAAGACACTTGAGGAAGTGGTCGAATGGTATGCCAAAGGTGGTCATCCCAATCCATACTTGAGCGACAAGATCAAGAAGCTCGACTTGACGGCTCAAGACAAGCAGGACTTAGTGGAGTTTATGAAGTCGTTGACGGGTCCATTCCCAACAATCGAAACAGGCCGCCTGCCTGAGTAAAAGCGCCTTTGCCCAATCCATTCATTGCCTGGGAGGGTGAGGCTCCTGCCGAACCTTTGCGTATTAAGCTCGGCAGGATCCTCGCCCTATTGAATGCCGACGACCATTCTGGATACGGCCGCCAACGGGGCGACCGAAGCCAATTCCCGCCAGGAAGGGTCAAAGACAAGTCTAGCTGTAAAGAGTCCAATCCATAAAACCAATGAGCCTTCACCAGCACTTCGCAAAAACCGCATCGCGATGAACTTCGACCCTTTAGACAGTCTCATCGGATCAGTACTTATCTCTTGACCTTGCTCGTGCGATGACCGCAGGATGTTCGAGCGACTCGCAATATTCGCACCGCTACCATCCCCGTCCATCAATCGTACCTTGCTACCCAGGACTTCCTCAGTCAGTGCCTCATTCGATTCATCGCGAATGATCTGCACCGCTCCCAAGTATGGAATGCCTACGGACTGCATCCATCCGAGCGTTTTGTTGAGCGTTAAGGAGGCATGTCGATGTTGAGAAGATTGACTGAGTGTAGGGACAACCAATTTCTTATCGATGCGAGGTAGCTTTTTCGACTTCATCGACAAAGGGCGGATCCACCACATGGAGATCAACCACACGCAAATACAGAACACGCACAAAACGAAAAAACGAAACAAAGTAAGTGCATGGACTAGCGGAACAATGCGAGGCGAGCCTGTCAAACAAAGAAAACCACGTGACTTTGCTTTTAGGCGTTCTAAAGACAGCGTCATCGAATCTACGGTTTCGGACCGAGATTGAGACATTCTTTGTAGCTGGCCCTTTAGCTCAACCCTCGAATCTTCGATCGGGCCTCTCGATGCAAACGAGATTAGCCGAAAGGGTTTGCTGGTCGAATCCGAGGCGGACCTGGAAGCTTTGACGTCTTTGGGCTTAGAGGAACGGCTGTCCGCCAGTGCCACCGTTTCGATCGCATTTTTTTCTCGCTCCAAATCAAGTTCAAGTCGCTTGAGGCTATGTAGACTCGCTTCAAGAAACCAGCGTTCCTTGCGCAATTGATTTGCGAACGAAACACATTCGGCTGTATCCGAATTGGGTGTCGTTAACTTATCGAGAATATGCTCCACATTTTTTACTTGGCTACGTTCTAGAAGCCTAAGCGTGATTCGTGCCGAACAAAGCTCGGAGTTGGTTCGCGATATCAACTCCGACTCGGAAAGCTTAATCTCAGTGATCGAGAACGGAATTGCCAAACTATCGGGAGCGGTTCCGTTCGCTTTGAGCCGTTCCAAGTAAGGCAAACGGTGCTGCGAGATGGCAACATTCGTGGTCAGCTGATATTCAACCTTTTGCACTGGCAAGAAGTTGGACATCCAAAGACAAAACGAAAGGGTAGCGATGAGGCAAACCCACCAAGCTTTTTCTCGGGATGACTTCGATTTTGAGTTTTGCACTTGGCCGCGTTTTTTCACTTCGTGTCTCGCTGCTGGAAGTTGCCCTGGTATTCGATTCCTCGCCCAGTGGTTCTTCGGCGTTTAATCGCTAGAACCTGAACCATTCCCCTTGTCAACGCGAACGGAAAATGTCTCGCAAAGCCGAAACTCTACCTAAACTGCACCGCTCAACGCGTCCGATAGCATATTTAGCAACCGCAAGAACAGGTGACAAACCTGCCGTTGGTTTTGCTTGCATTTGAATGGTGCGGTTCTTTTATAAAGAGCATGAGTTTCGACATGAGTCCAAAAAAAATACTGAGCATTGAAATTCTCGTTTTGATGCTCGCGTTTTCCTCGAGCGGTTGTAGCCTTTGCTGCTCACCCTACACAGAGGACTACGTTGCCTTTGGGTCAAGAACCCCGCGAATGGACATGAAACATGGCCGAGTTGGTTCGATTCTGAGCGATCCACAACTTATGGGTAATTTTCACTCAGACCCGTCAAGTGGAATCGATGAGAACGGCGAGCAGATTCTCGAGCAAGTCATCGAGGAAGACTCCGTGATCATCGACTCAACCGAGTGAGCTGACGTCACTTTTGGACCTAACAAATCATTGGGGAAAATGGGAGAGCGAGGTCACCCCTCTAAATATCTTTCCCCCATGTCGAACCATCGGAAACGAATGGGAGGGCGAGGCTCCTGCCGAGCTATTTACGCCACGGTTCGGCAGGAGCCTCACCCTCCCAAGCAAGGAACGGATTGGGCAAAGTCGAGGAAAACATGTTTACAGCAGGAGCCTCGCCCTCCCGAGTAACCGATTGGTTTCAGTATCGCATGCCCATTATTGAGGTTTAACAACAGGGTTTGAGTGGAGGATTTGGGCGGTCTGGTCCAGCTCGCCGAATGTTCTTGATCGGTCAGAAACAGTTTTGCCGATTTTTCAGGAAGAAAATGCGGTCCCAAAGTCAGCCCGAACGCGGGCATGCTAGGTTTAGATTCCGACAGTCCGTGCGCCCGATGAAAATGTATCCCATGAAAAATACGCTTCGACTTTGCATTGTATTGCACAACCATCAACCCGTGGGAAACTTCGACGGAGTCATCGAGCAGGCATATCAAGACAGTTATCTTCCCTTTCTAGAGGTATTCGAGCCATACGAACATTTGAAGTTGGCACTGCATACTTCTGGGCCATTGATGTTGTGGTTGGCGGACCAACATCCCGAGTACTTGGATCGAGTGGGAGCCTTGGTGGCCGCGGAACGCATCGAAATCGTGGGTGGTCCGTTTTACGAGCCGATTTTGACGATGATACCAAGTCGTGATCGCATCGGACAAATCAGCAAGTACACGCGTTGGCTTCAAACTCGCTTTGATACGGCCGTCACGGGCATGTGGATGCCGGAGCGTGTTTGGGAAAGTCAGCTGACTCGCGATATTGTTCCAGCTGGCATGCAGTACACGATCCTCGACGACTTTCATTTTCGATCTGCGGGATGGACCGACGCACAACTAACCAACTACTTTCTAACCGAAGATGATGGGCATGTCCTTCGTGTCTTTCCAGGCAGTGAAAAACTTCGATACTTGCTTCCGTTTGCGCCAGCCGCCGAAACGATTGCATATTGCAGGCAAGTCGCGGACCGAGCCCCGGGTTCAGTGCTCCTCTTTGGCGATGATGGCGAAAAATTTGGCACGTGGCCCAACACCAAAGAACATGTCTACGAACGAGGTTGGCTAAGTCAGTTTTTTACTCTCCTCACGGAAAATCGCGATTGGCTGAGCACGTCGACCCCTGCCGAAGTCATCACCGAAACCCCTCCATCTGGCTCCGTATATCTGCCTGATTGCTCCTATCGTGAAATGACCGAATGGGCTTTGCCGGTCGAGCGTCAGGCGAGCTATGAGTCTGTCGTTCATGATTTCGAGAATGACGAGCGTTGGCCAAAGATCAAACAGTTCGTGAGAGGTGGATTCTGGAGGAACTTTCGGATCAAGTATTCGGAAGCCAACGAAATGTACTGTCGCATGCTGGAGGTGAGCCGCCGTTTGGAGTTCGCTCGACGCGGTAGCGGAGATAAATCGTTGCTGCCACAAGCCGAAGATCATCTCTATCGCGCTCAATGCAACTGTCCTTATTGGCATGGTGCATTCGGCGGTATCTATTTGCCCCATTTGCGCAATGCGAACTATCGCGAATTGATTGCAGCGGACAACCTGATTGAACGGGCGAATGGTCGACACGGCGAGTGGGTCGATGTCACCACGGAAGACTTCAACAAGGATCTGTACCCGGAAATTCGATTGGCAAACGATCAATTGATCGGATACTTTTCACCTGCCAAAGGTGGCATTTTGTATGAACTGGACGTTCGCGGCATCGAGCACAATTTGCTCGCGACGCTTCAGCGGCGTCCGGAACCCTATCATGCCAAAGTGAGAGCCGGGGAAAGTCAATCGACAGGAGAAATGGCCAGCATTCACGATCGGGTTGTATTCAAACAACAAGGTCTTGAGAAGCGATTGCAATATGATTTGTTTCCTCGGAAGTCGCTTGTCGATCATTTCTTCGATCCAAACATTTCCGCGGAAGAAGTGCAACGCGGTACAGCCGTAGAGCGCGGTGATTTTGCCTCGTTGCCCTACGACGCGAAGCTCCGGCGAGCCGCCGGCAAAATCCAGGTCCAACTATGCCGTCACGGTAATGCGTGGGGTGTTCCGCTTACCATCACCAAGGGAGTGACGCTATACGCCGGCAGTCACGCTTTAGAAGTGACCTACTTGATTGAGGGCTTGCCTCCTGGCCGTCCATTTGAGTTCGGTGTCGAGTTCAATTTCGCAGGCATGCCATCGCATGCCGAGGATCGGTTCTTTTACAATTCGCAACGTGAGCGAATGGGCCATCTAGGGACCTTTCTCAATGTCGAATCGGCAGACTATCTCGGGTTGATCGATCAATGGCTTGGAGTCAATGTTCAGTGGACATCCAACCGACCGACGGGACTGTGGGGTTTCCCAATCGAAACAGTGAGCCAAAGCGAGGGTGGCTTTGAGTTGGTGCATCAATCCGTATGCGTAATGCCTCATTGGCGTGTGCAAGGAGACTCCGAAGGCAGGTGGTCGGTCTCCATGGAACTCATCGTTACATGCGAACACGAACCGAATTCGAGTTCCTCGAAGTTGCTGCTTGCTCATTCCTTGGAAAAGTGAGATCAGATCCGGACAACTGGGTGAGGCTCCTGCCGAACCATTGCTCGGGAGGGTGAGGCTCCTGCCGAACCATTGCGTCATTAGCTCGGCAGGAGCCTCGCCCTCCCGTTGCGCTTCGATCCATGGCACATTGCCAAGATTCTTGACAGGCGTGGCATGGAAACGGCCTTCTACGGAATGAGCTGGACAGTTCGTTTCTCTCGAGCGCTCACCACAGCGGTATCCACAATCTGTTGTCCTATGCGACTGATTTCCAAGGACAAGGGGCCTGTGATCTTTTCCCCCGTTTCCAAACAATGGATCAAATACTGCACAGGATTCTGATACGGCGAATGCAGTTCATCGACCGGAATTGCGTGCGCTTCAGGTCGCGAGCGTGTTTGAAGCGAAATCGTTTTTGCGTAGTCGTAGCTGCTGATCGTTCCATCGGTACCGATGATTTCAAATCCGCATTTCGGTTGTGTCTGAGTCACCCAGGGATCGGTAAACGTTCCCCAACGCGTTTCAATCTTGGACAAGCCAACATCGTATCGCGCAATGGTGATGCTATGTTCGTCCACTTCGATGCCGGGTGTTTCGTTGACAACTGTCGTGACCTCGATGGGTGCCCTGCCGTTGAGATACCATGTCCCAAGCGTCGAACCGTAGCCCATGTAATCCATCAACGAACCGCCTCCATGTGATTTTTTGTAAAACCAACTGTGCGCTTTTTTCGCTTGGACTTCGGCTTCGGTGACTTCAACCTTGTCCGCGAGGTGATAGAGCGGCCCGCGATTACCGCCATAATGCTTGACTTCGATCACTCGCCCGATATGGCCTTCGTCAATCACTCGCTTTGCCGTTCGATGCGAGGGAACCCATACGAGCGGCCAATTGATGACAAGCGTTTTTCCGGTGGCTTGAATGGCCGCGATCATTCGATCCGATTCGGCCAACGTTGCCGCAAACGGCTTTTCGACCAGAATGTGAACGTTGTACGGAGCCACTTTTTCGACCCATTCGGCGTGCTTGGCAGTTGCTGGACACAGAATGACAATGTCCGGTTTTGTCTCTTGCAAACATTGGCGGTAGTCTGTGTAAACTCGGTTTTGAGGGATCCGAAAAAGCGAGGCAGCCGATTGCATTCGCTCCGGTTGCTCGTCGCTGATGCCGACGATTTCCGCAGTTGGATGATCGAAGGCGTATCGCAGCAAATCGCCCATGTGAAAATGATCAAAGTTAATTCCCGCAATTCTCATGATCCGTTGGTTCCGTTTCTTTTCGTTCGATTTTTGAAAACCCATCCGTGACCCTTTTCCCGCTCGGACATTGCCATAGCTCGGGCGTTAGCATAATGGACCCGGTTCAAGAGTTGAACCAGATTGTTGCGCTCTTCGGTCTATAGCGGAAGTGGGGCTAGCGGGCTGTTGATTTAATGGTACGACGGACTTCCTAGTCCGTCGAATTTTCCATTGACGGACTTGGAAGTCCATCTTACCGCCCTTACCCAAGACGACTTCACTAAATCAACAGGCTGCTAGCGTTGGGTGCCCTTGAGGATGTGCGTTCAAACGATCGAATCCAGCGGTGGTGCTACTCCATCGGCAGTGCAAACGTTAAATAGCCTGCCAAATAAATCTGGTAACTTGACACCCCCAACGCAACAGGGTGCCCGATCCTGGAACGCCACCGGAACAGCAAATACATCGTTGCAAGCACCGTCAGTGTCCCGATCGTTTTTAACGTGAGGAACAACGTCAAATCTGGCGTTTCACCAAAGTCGCGACTCAGTTTGTCGAGACCCATCAGCCACCGTCCGACTGGGTTTTCCTCCATGAACTGCAACATGGAGGAGTACTTGATTGTCAATACAAAGTCGTAGACGGCAACGCTTGCTACGATCAGCAGATAGATGAATATCGAAACCCTTACGGATTGCCAACGAGCCAATTCTGCGAGAACGGCTCGTTTCATGTCACGCATTATCTCTCTAGCTCCCTGGAGTTGTCCTAATTCGCATTGTTGAGGGAGTGGGATGTTAAGTACGTTCATTGGAATGCTCCTGCAATGGTTCAAGCGGAATCGCTCTGGTGTAACATTTCGTTCGTGCAATCGAGAAGTGTTTTCACCGAAATACTAGAGAATGCTCTATAGCTTGATTCATGCCAAAACGAGCCCAACCCAAATGAAGATTGCAATGCATTGCACAGCCACATTAGATTCAGCCCATGGGTGATCCTCACGACCATGAGCAATTTTGGCTTTTCTTGCACTGCCTATTTGCTTAGCATCCAATCGGAACGTCAACAATCCATTCGACCGCCGATCCGGCGGCGGCGGTCAGGATTAGACCGAGCTGCGCAATTACAGAGGGAATAGCATCCACTAATTCACCTGTTGTTTTTTTGGGCAAGCGGCACTCTGCTTGTGGGCGGAATGTCTAAGAACGGTTTGAGGAAGGGCATGTCGCCATTACCAACGTCTGTCGAGAGGATACTCGCCGAAGAATGCCGAGAAACTTAGTCGTACTTGCACTCGGTTGCTTACAAGTTAAGCTGGTTCCATGAAGACTTTTGACCTTTCCGTTTTGTTCTTTCTCCAACTTTTTGTGATCCTACTGGCTTGCCGAGTCGTCGGCTGGGCAGTGAAGTTTCTTGGCCAGCCTCAGGTGGTTGGCGAAATGATTGCTGGCGTTTTGCTGGGCCCGTCGTTGTTTGGCTTGCTCGCTCCAGAATGGCATGGTCGACTCTTTCCGAAGGAGTCTATCCCTATTCTCTTTGCGGTCAGCCAAGTCGGGCTTTCGCTCTATATGTTCCTGGTCGGCATCGAATTCAAAGTTGAGCAATTTCGTTCGCGAGCTTCGACGGCCCTGGCGGTCTCGGCTGCGGGCATGATCACCCCTTTTGTGCTAGGCGCGGCTCTGGCCCTTTGGCTACATGCGCAAGGCGGATATTTTCCAGAGAAGGTGAAATGGTTTGAAGCGTCGTTGTTTTTAGGTGCAGCCCTTTGTATCACTGCTTTTCCGATGCTTGCGCGAATCATCGTTGAGAATGGTTTGGCTGGAACGACACTCGGAACGCTTGCATTAGCAGCCGGTGCCCTCGATGACGTTGCCGCCTGGTGTCTATTAGCAATCGTTATTTCGAGTACGGATCAGTCCTGGCAAGCGGCGTTGTTCGCGATCGGTGGCGGTGCCATTTTCGCGGCGGTGACCATTGGATTGGCTCGTCCAGTGTTTGCATGGCTGGACAAACGATGGCTGGGCAACGAGAAAGCTTCGAGTCCGTTGCCTGACTCGGTGCTGGTGTCGATTCTGGCCCTCGTCATGCTAAGCTCATTCATCACCGACAAAATTGGCGTATATGCGGTCTTCGGCGCTTTCATTCTTGGTTGCGCAATGCCGAGGGGAGCGACTAGCGAAAAGGTTCGGGCGCGAGTGGAACCACTGACGGTATGCTTATTGTTGCCGTTGTTCTTTACCTTTTCAGGGCTCAATACTCGACTCGACCTTTTAACGGGCGTTTCTGCATTGACGATCACGCTCATCGTTTTACTGATATCGACGGTTGGCAAGGGGGTTGCGTGTTGGGGTGCCGCCAGATGGGCGGGCGAGTCGAACGCTACTGCCCTCGCTATTGGTGCACTGATGAATGCACGCGGGTTAATGGAGCTCATCATGCTCAATATTGGCAAAGAAAAAGGCATCATCGATACCAAGTTGTTTTCAATCTTGGTGGTGATGGCCATTGTGACAACGTTTGCCGCCAGCCCACTTTTTTTACTTGTGAAACGCAACACGAAAAACCTAGAAAGCTTCGGGTAGAGCCATGACACTCCAATCGGCCCTTGGTTGGCATTGGCTAGTGGATTTGATGCAGTGCGAAAATTTGCCAAGCGAGCCGGAGGTGCTTGAATCGATCTTGGTTGCGGCGGCCGAACTGGCAGGTGCGACCGTGGTGCAATCCTGTTTTCATCGCTTTTCTCCGTGGGGACTCTCAGGTGTGGTCGTCATTGCAGAGAGTCATCTGGCCGCCCATACTTGGCCGGAACACAAGGCGATGTGCATCGACTTGTTCTCTTGCAGCAACAAGATTGACGCCCAAACCGCCATCGATTTCATCTCAAAGAAAGTCGGCGCTGCTGAGGTTCGTACCCGAATGGAGCCCCGTGGGATCCACGCAACGGCCTAACGATCGACCGAGAGACAGAGGTCGTCGCGTTTCCAATTGGGAGGGCGAGGCCACCCCTCTAAACATCTTTCCCATGTCGAACCATCGGAAACCAATGGGAGGGCGAGGCTCCTGCCGAGCTTACGACGCAATGGTTCGGCAGGAGCCTCACCCGCAACACCGACAGTGTCGGCACTCGGTACGGGTGAGGAACGGAGCTCAATAGCTTGCCTGCGTAAACCCTCTGTTGTGGCTACACCCATGACGTTACCGCCCTCGGCGTATAACTCGAGGCCAAAGTGATTTGCTAAATCTTCTTTGGTGGACTCTTTCATTCCCAACTCCAATCCGGTTTATCCCGGTACTTTCCTGTGTCCCCTTATTGCAGCCGCCCTTATTGCTGGTCGCGTCCCCTTATTGCTGCCGCGGGGCGAAAGGACTGATAGCCCAAAGGGCTTAAATATTGCAGCCCAGGGCTGAGTGAAGCGCCGCCCTGGGACAACTATTGTAGAACGATTGTCCCAATCGTTTATCTGAAGTCAAGTTTGTACATGCTTCAGAAACAGTTGAGCGACGGTGATAATTTTGGCAAGTACCGAATCAAAAACTTGTGAGTTTTTTGATTTCCTTGTTGTCGCTAATTTGTCGGCGCCGTTTACTTGGGGCCAGCCCCAAACCCCGGGATTTTCTTAGGCATAAGCTCGGAAAATCATTTGGGTTTACGCGACGACTGTGGTTTAATGACAGCGCACGGCGAAACGAAAC
>CAMCMB010000072.1 GCA_945875845.1 Pirellula staleyi DSM 6068 | reverse complement strand
GAGCGGGCTCGAGCGAAACTCCGTAAACGGCGTAGAGGCCAAACGCGTTCTGCTGGTTCAAGCGAAGGGCAGACGAGCTACGTGCGACGCGACGCTTGGTTGACACCGCTGACGATCGACGAACGATCGGTTGCGTACAAAGGGGCAATTCGCCGTTGCCGAGCGCTAGCGGGCTGTTGATTTCATGGTACGACGGACTTCCAAGTCCGTCGAATTCTCCATCGACGGACTTGGAAGTCCGTCGTACCGCCCTTACTCAATAACGACTTCACTAAATCAACAAGCCGCTAGCTAGCGATTCTCTTGTCGGCCAGTATGCAAAGGGGGAGCAAGCGTTGGTTGATACCGACGATAGTGCTTCGTTGTCATTTCCGTTCGTTTTTCGGAGAGATGAGCATCGGAAGGCCGTTTCTTTTTGAAATGCGATACCTGAAGTCGCAGCGTTTTCATTTTGCAATGGTGTTGATACGAAGAGGAAGTCGGAGGAATATAGCTGGGTGGCTCCGTTAACGGTATCATCTCCCAATTCTTAGACAAACGAGGGACTTCGAGGACGAAACCAACGCAGCGACAGCGCGCACCCCTCTACAATGATCTGTGTCCTTTCGAATCCGAAGTTGGAGTCACCTCCCGAAAACTCTCTGCCATGAATGCCGAACGAACATGATTGCAATCAACCTAAGCGGCAAGACGGCCATCGGCGGTTGGTTGGGATGATTGGTTCACGGGATGGAAAACTATGTTCAGCCGAAGTAGCTGTGGCGACGATCAAGTCTGGCTCGACAGTCGTATGTGGTGGCTTTGTTGGCGCGGCCCATCCCGAATCGCTAACGATTGCACTTGAGAGAGGTTTTCACAGTACAGGCATGCCGCGAGATCTAACTTTGGTCTACGCAGCGGGCCAGGGTGATGGAAAGACCCGTGGGCTAAATCGACTAGCCCATTCAGGATTGATTCGCCGGGTGATTGGCGGCCATTGGGGACTGATCCCACGCTTGGGGGCGCTGGCAGTCGCAAATCAGATCGAGGCATATAACCTGCCCCAAGGCGTTATCTGTCAACTGCTGCGAGATATCGCCGCTGGTCGCCCAGGGTGTTTTACGCATGTTGGTCTCGGGACTTTTGTCGACCCGCTGCAATCCGGTGGCAGGCTGAACGCGAGAACTGTCGAGCCGATTGTTGAAAGGATTGAGCTCGATGGTAAAACATGGCTTTGGTATAGAGCGTTTCCTGTTCACGTTGGACTGATACGAGCTACGGCCGCTGATATTCATGGCGGCCTAGTCATGGATGAAGAGGCAATCGTTGGCGAAGTATTACCCATTGCACAAGCTGTGCGCAACCATGGAGGAATAGTCCTAGCGCAAGTGAGTCGTCTATTGGACCATGCCGCGCCACCGCAATCGGTTCGGGTGCCTGGGATACTCGTCGATCGCATTGTGGTCGCGGATCCAGCTGAACACGAGCAGACGTTCGCGGAGCGATTCAATCCAACGTACTGCCGAGGCAGCGAATACTCGTTGTCTGATCCGATTGAACAGCCGGCTCGAAATACAACCCAGCCGTGCATGCCGTGGGACGAACGTTACATCATCGCTTCGCGTGCTTGCGATGAGTTGAGACCCGGCGCGATTGCGAATTTAGGGATCGGGATGCCAGAAGGTATCGCAAAAATCGCCGAGGAACGTGGCTATCTCAAGGCGTGCACGTTGACGGTCGAAAGCGGCCCGATTGGCGGCGTACCTGCAGGCGGACTGAGTTTTGGTGCTTCGGCCTATCCGGATGCAATTGTCGATCAACCTTCGCAGTTTGATTTCTACGATGGTGGTGGCTTAGATTTTGCAGCCCTCGGAGCGGCTCAGATCGACCGATTGGGTAATGTGAATGTATCCAAATTCGGTGATCGCTTCGCGGGCGTTGGTGGCTTTATCAACATCGCTCAGAATGCGGCGACAGTCGTCTTCTGTGGAACATTTACGGCCGGCGGATTAGTTGTGAATCGATCGCATGGTAAACTTCAGATCGTTCAAGAAGGCAGAGTTCGCAAGTTCGTCCAAGCGGTCGAACAGATCGGCTTCGCCGCGGATGTTCGCTATCGGCGGGCGAAGGATGTTTACTATGTGACCGAACGAGCGGTGTTTCGCTTGTGCTCGGACGGAATCGAATTGATCGAGATAGCTCCAGGAATTGATATTGAGCGAGAAGTTTTGGCTCAAATGGAGTTCCGACCGCTTATCAGGCAAGTTCGACCAATGCCCGAATATTGTTTCTCGAACGAGCATTAACCATGGCGGGCATACATCATGATTTCAGTAGCAGGCATTCTCGTATCGCTGGTGTTGCTAATGTATCTGGCCTATCGCAATCACAATGTGATAGTCATCGCTCCCGTTTGCGCCCTCGTGGCAGTCGGCTTGGATGGCGAATTGCCCCTCTTGGCTGTCTACACGCAAATTTTCTTGGACAGTTTAGGCAAATTCATTGTTCGTTACTTCGCTCTCTTTCTACTAGGTGCGATCTTTGGAAAACTGATGGAGGAAACCGGCAGTGCGGCGGCTATCGCGGAGTGGATATTGAGATGGGTTGGGACAAGTCGAGCCTTGCTGGCATTGGTGTTGACATGCGCGGTGCTAACCTATGGTGGAGTGTCGCTTTTTGTCGTTGTTTTTACAGTTTTTCCGTTGGCGGTTGCATTGTTTCGTCAAGCGAACTTGCCTCGGCGGCTCATCCCCGCATCGATCGCGCTGGGAGCCTTCACATTCACCATGACTGCGTTGCCCGGCTCGGTTCAGATTCAGAATTTGATTCCCATGCCATTTTTCAAGACGACGTCCTTTGCAGCCCCGGTGATGGGCTGCACCGCTGCACTAATCATGTTTTCCGTCGGAATGCTATGGCTCAACTATCGGGCCATGCGTTCGCAAGAAAAAGGTGAGGGATTTTGTGTTGAATTGGATTTATCTCAACAGCAACACGCTACGACTACTTCTAATTCTCTGCCACCAATAACGATAGCGCTGATGCCGCTCGTGATTTTGTTGATCCTCAACTTCGTCTTTTCGCAATTGGTAGTACCCAATTGGGACGCAAGCTATTTGGGTGAACCAAGATTTGGGGCAACGGAGCTGAAGAAGGTTCAAGGAACTTGGTCGACGATCTTGGCCATGGTAGGCGCGATCCTCTGCATCGTCGCGGTCCACTGGCGAAAAGCGAGTGAATTGAAGGAGATCGTTTCGCGAGGCGCTCAGAGTTCCTTGATGCCGGTCTTCAATGCAGCTTCGGAGTTCGGTTATGGATCAACCATTGCGGCTTTGGCTGGTTTTGCGACCGTAAAAGCCTGGATGATTGGCTTGGTTCCCTCTCAGCCACTGATCTCCGAAGCTGTCAGCGTCAACGTATTAGCTGGGATAACCGGTTCTGCGTCTGGCGGCTTAAGCATCGCGTTAGAAGCGTTGGGGCAGTCCTACATCGATCGCGGTTTGGCGGCTGGTTTGGATCCGGAAGTCATGCATCGCGTGGCTTCGTTGTCCTGCGGAGGACTGGATACATTGCCGCACAACGGGGCTGTTATCACATTGCTTTTGATCTGTGGCTGTTCGCACAAACATTCTTATTGGGATATCGCGGTGGTTTCGGTCTTAGGCCCGATGCTGGCCACCGGAATTGTCATTGCGATAATGGGTTAGAAAAAAACACTCTCAAGCAGCAGTTTTCGCATTCGTAGCTGGATTGGCGAGTAAAGTCCACATCCGAAAAGTGAAAGTGCTGAAATGCCAACACGCATTTCCTGGTTTGTTGGCAACCGAAACGCGAATTCAAGTTGACACCAGCCGTACGCGATCGGCCTGGTAAGGCAAGCGTTCAAAAAATAGATGGGAAATGAAAACGGTTCTTGGACGGAAAAAATGAGAAACACGCCAGGAGCTTTGCTGTGAAATGGCGTGTCGTTAGATTTTGCGCAAGAGCTACAACTGATTCGATGCCAAACGACTCAGTATTTTCGTGGAAATAGTTCTGTTTCGACTAAGGTATCACTGGTTAACATATGGTTGAGAAATTACCGACGTCATTTTCTGGACGAAGCCAATGGACCTGATTACCGCAATTGAGAAAACTCGACGCGAACTGCTTGAGCTTTCTGCCCGCAATCGACTGATTCACACACCGCTTGAAACCAAAAAACCTGGCTGGATTCAAATCGTTGGAGAACGCTCGGATCAACTTTTTGACATACTCGTTCGACAGAACAAGGCAATGACATTCTTGCCCAAGGCTGTCGACGCTGCGGCGAGTGAGCTGAAGGAGTTTCGCCTCGCTTTTGATAGTCCGAGCGACAACGACTCGAACGGCGAGGATGGCGAAGATGAAGAAAACAAAGAAAACAAAGAAGACGAAGTTGTTGAAGACCTTACCGCACCGGACACGGCGGATTCCGATGGCCACACGGACCTGTTTCTTCAAACGAACATTGGGTCGGACAAGCTTCATGACAAACTTCTGAAGTGCTTTTACGAGGCCAGAACATCTGAGGAAGAGCAAGGTGTAAGCATTTTGTACCTGGCTTGCGGGTTTCTCAAATGGCGGGAATCTCCGACCTCGACTGTGAACCGCTTCGCTCCTTTGCTTTTGATACCGGTTGAGCTCTCCCGGAACAATGCTCGCAGTAAGTTTCGACTGAAGTTTCGCGACGATGAAATTGTTACGAACCTTTCTATTCAAGCGAGGCTTCAACAGGATTTTGGTATACGAATGCCGGAGCTGCCAGAGTCGGCTGCCGATGACGAAACCTGGACTCCGTCGAAGTACTTTGCCGAGATCGCGGATCTTGTAAAAGAACGTGAGGGATGGGAGCTATTGAGCAACGAGAGTTTGCTCTGGTTCTTCTCGTTTACGAAGTTTCTCATGTTTCGCGATCTATCACCCGATGCTTGGCCCAAGAGCGCGAGCCTCGAAAGCAATGCACTGCTTCGGTCGCTGTTAACCGAAGGCTTTCGCCAAGAGGAAAGCCATTCAGCTTGTAGCGAGAGTGAGCCTATCGACACCATCCTCAACCCGGCCGATGTTATTCACGTAACGGATGCCGATTCATCCCAGGCCATTGTGATCAACGAAATTG
Source organism: Pirellula staleyi DSM 6068 (assembly GCA_945875845.1). Classification (GTDB taxonomy): domain Bacteria; phylum Planctomycetota; class Planctomycetia; order Pirellulales; family Pirellulaceae; genus JBKCUI01. The sequence continues at coordinate 32,731 of CAMCMB010000072.1, read as the reverse complement.
CACAGGGTCGAAATTTGGTTGTTCAGGGACCACCGGGAACAGGAAAATCTCAGACAATCACAAATGCCATCGCGGCTGCAGTTCATGCAGGGAAGCGTGTTTTGTTCGTCTCGGAGAAGATGGCTGCTCTTGAAGTTGTCAAGCGACGACTGGATCAGCTTGGACTTGGACCGATGACTTTAGAGCTTCATTCTCACAAGTCTCGAAAACAAGAAGTACTTGCGGAGCTCAAGGCAACATTGGAACTCGGGGTTCCGACTGGCATAAAGACGGTCCCGCTTGATGAATTGCGACAAACCGTGTTGCGTCTTCGAGAGCATGATGCAGCTCTTCACGGCCGAGTCGGCAAAACTGGCATCTCGCCTTACCATGCCATGGGACAGCTTATGCGATTGCGATCGCTTGGAGTTTCACCCCTGGCTTATCAGGTAACACAAGCAGTGGAATGGACAGACCAGGAGTATCAATCCCGAAAGCAACTGGCATTGGAATTAGATAAGCTGCTTGCGCAGTCGGGTGTTCCTTCACAAAATCCCTGGTGTGGGGCAAGATGCAAGCCGATGCCACCTTCGGACCTAGAGCGTCTCGTTGTCGCGATTAAGGAGCTTCGACCGCAGGTGCTAGAGTTGCAATCTGCTGGATGTGAGCTCGCAACCATCGTGGGACTCCCGTCGCCGTCAAACCTAGTTTCTACCTCGGAATTAGCCCAACTTGCTCAGTACGTGAAGCGATGTCCAGAGTTCATTGACCGAACCAAGCTGACCTCACCTAGCTGGGAAACGGATTTGCTAGCCGTTGAAAAGGCGCTCGAGAATGTTTTGAAATTGAATGAGCTTCGTATCGATCTAGGTGTTCGTGTCACAGATTCAGGCCTATTGTCGGATTTGAATGGAACTCGGAAGTCTCTTGCTGCGCACGGTACAAGCTGGTTTCGCGTTTTCAATGCTTCGTATCGGAAAGCGATTCAGACTCTGCGAGGGATTTCAAAAGAGTCTATTCCAACAACAACCCGTGAACGAGTCGAATTCGTCGACAACATTTTGGGATATCAAGCCGCTTTGTCGCAATTGGAAAGAGACACGGAGCGTTGCCAAAAACTACTGGGCGAGGTTTGGCAAGGTTCGGAAACTGCGAATGAAAGGGCGAATGCGATTGTTCAATGGGTTAAGGAAAGCGCGAAGGTTAAGATCTTGAAAGAGCACGGCCGCATCGTGGCGAGTGGAATCGCGGATTCGCGACATATCTCACAGCCGTTGAGCCAAATAGGAAAACATTTGAGGGTAGTTGATACTGGATTTGCAGAAATAGCAAAACAACTGCACTTGGATCTAAACGTCGTTTTCAAGACCGACCAAGTCCGAGCGGTACGGCTCGAGGACTGGCTCCAACGATTTGAACAATGGTTGGCTCAACCAGAGCAACTAAGTCACTACTTGGCTGCAAGGGCACGCATGGATCGCTTGGGCCCCGGAGGTCTCGAAAGGACCGTTGGCGAAATCGAGAACGGCATCATTACGGCGGGAAAAGTTGCGGATCAGCTTGAGTTCGTACGCAATGAAGCAGTATTGTCCGAAGCGTGGCGCTCCATTCCAGGGCTTGGCGAGTTTCAGGGACACTCATACGAAGCGCTTCGAGATCGATTTGCTCAACTTGATAAAGATCGAATTGCCATGAGCCGACTTGAAGTTGCTAAGAAACACCATAGCAATTTTCCCAGCGCTGCTGCGGATAGCGGTCAGGTTGGCGTAGTACGACGAGAGATAAATAAAAAACGTCGCCATATGCCCATTCGCCGGTTAATCAAAGAAGCAGGACATGCAATTCAAAAAGTAAAGCCTGTCTTTATGATGAGCCCATTGTCCGTGGCTCAATTTTTGGAGCCGGGAGCTGTTGAATTCGATTTGTTGGTTATCGATGAGGCCAGTCAGGTGCAACCGGTTGACGCTTTGGGTGCAATAGCACGTTGTCGGCAAATTGTCGTCGTTGGTGATCAGCGTCAATTGCCGCCCACGAACTTCTTTGGACGCGTCTCAGGCGAATCGGACGTCGATGAAGATGACGATGGTGTTGCGAATGCTAGCGACTTGGAAAGCATCCTTGGACTGTGTGAAGCTCAAGGCGTTCCAAATCGAATGCTGCGATGGCATTATCGAAGCCGTCACGAGTCACTCATTGCAGTTAGCAATCGACAGTTCTATGAGAATCGACTTTTTATTGTCCCAAGCCCATTAACCAGCGGCGGTCCATTGGGACTCAAACTTCGATTCGTTTCGAATGGTTGCTACGATCGTGGTGGAACGCGAGCGAATCGAAATGAGGCGATCGCTATCGCGGACGCCGTGATGGATCATGCGAGAAAACAACCTCAGTTGTCACTGGGGGTTGCAACTTTTAGCGCCGCCCAACGAGATGCCATCTTAGACGAACTTGAACTTCGGCGGCGTGAAGACTCTTCGGTCGAAGACTTCTTCATGGCAGGTGGGCCTGCACCGTTTTTCGTCAAGAGCTTAGAGAATGTTCAAGGAGATGAACGCGACGTTGTCTACATCTCCGTCGGGTATGCAAAAGATAAAGACGGTTACTTCGCTCAAAACTTTGGACCGCTAAATCGCAAGGGTGGCGAACGACGCTTGAATGTACTGATTAGCCGTGCTGCCTCCGCTTGCGAAGTCTTCACTTCGATCAGAGCGTGCGACATAGATTTGAATCGAAGTCAAAGCGATGGTGTTGCTGCTCTCAAAATGTATTTGAACTATGCAGAAACTGGTCATTTGGAATCAGAAAAATCGCATGGTGATGTGGACAGCGATTTCGAAGATCAAGTGGCACGAGCTTTGCGATCAAAAGGACTCGAGATTGATCATCAAATTGGTGTTGGAGGCTTCTTTATCGACCTCGCAATACGAGATCCAGAAAATCGAGGTCGCTATTTGCTAGGGATAGAGTGTGATGGTGCTCAATTTCACAGCGCCAGGTGGGTCCGTGACCGTGATCGGTTGCGGCAACAGATTCTCGAATCTCGGGGATGGCACATCCATCGAATTTGGAGCACAGACTGGTTTCAGCGACCTGAGGAACAAGTGAACCGTGCCATCGAGGCACTCGCCAGTGCAAAAATACAATGGGACGAGGCGGATCGTGCGAACGCTGAATCTGCCACCATCGTAACCGGCCGCATCAACCGCGATGATCCCGATGGCCAACCCTATTGGACACGATTGGAAGTATCGAGCGGAAAGGACACAGGCGATTGCGTGGTTAATGAGTACGTTGAGGCAGGTTTTGCGGTTAGAGAGTTTTCCGGAAGCCCGATCAACCTCAATGAGCAGCAATTAGCAAAATTGGTAAGTCAGATCCTCGAAATGGAAGCTCCAATCCATTTGGATGAGATCGGTCGTCGTGTAATTAAGTTACTTGGCGAGGGGCGACTGGTAGCATCCTTCAAGAACAAAGTGGAATCAGCAGTTCAGTTACTAGTGAACCGAAGAGCCGCAGATCGCCGAGGTGATTTTGTGTTTCTTGCCGGACAAGCAGTCTTCGTAGTTCGATCTCGCCGTTCGCTCGAAAACGCCAATCTACGCAAACCCGAGTTGATTGCGCCCGAGGAAATTCGAGCGGCAGTAATCAGAGTAGTTACAGACAGCATCGGAACGAATGTTTCCGAGACAATAGCGTCAGCTGCGAAAATGCTCGGGATTAGTAATGGCCAATCTACGCAAGCTATTTTCGCAAACGAAATCGAATTCCTTGAGTCGGAATCCACCGTCGAGGATCGTGACGGCAGACTATTTGTAAGCGTTTAGCGGTGGCTCGTTCGTCCCCAAACTATGTTGACGATCTAGAAAACAAAAAAGGGGACGTAGCGGCCGCAGCTCAATTCGCGTCGATTGAGTTTTTTCACTGACGTGCGATCGCGCTCGACAGGCGGCGACTTGGACGTTTCCAACGAAGAGACAACAAAGGTCGCCGCCGCATATCAGCCATGATCGAAGTAGCCCGCTCCAAAACCCCTTCATGGCCGCTGGCCTGTTAGATCAAAACAATGAGCCGCGTCCCTCACGCACCGTACCATTTTTCCTAGCCACAAAGAATCACAAAAGTCACAAACCAGAGGATCTGTTGAATCGAACTTTCAAACTTTTTGTGGACATTGTGCCTTTTAGTGGCTAGCCGTTCGCCATTTCGTACAATGGATAGCTACCGATACTCTTGCATCGTCCTCCATCGGATGGGTTCCAGTTCTTTGGAATGGTAAAAATCGATGGCCGAACGAGAGCGTTGACAGTGACGCACTATTCTTCGGCGGGCAAGAATCTATGGAGCATCGATTTGCCCGCATCTGTCTGATGGTTGCTATGCTTGAGTGGGATAGGCTTCCAGCCTGTCAAGCGGAAAATGACAGGCTGGAAGCTAAACTTATTCGATGCTAGCTCCCAGCAACTGCAACAAAACTCGTGCCGAACACAGGCTGGAAGCCTATGCCACGGTTGGAATCAGACATTCGTTTCGCGAACGATCCATACCAAATGATCCGAATGGCGAAGCACATACTGGGCGGTGCTGCCAAGCAGGATTCTTGCAATGCCACTTTGGCCTTGCGAGCCAAGCACGATCAAGTCTGAGTTGTGCTGCTTGGCAAAGCCGGCGATTTGCGAGCCGATATGATTGGCCTCGACCACCCTCGACGTTGCTCGGATTCCTTGTGATCTCAATTGATTCGCTGCTTTTTCTGTGAATGCAGTTGCTTCCTGTACCACGGAGGGGTCGTTTGGGAGTTCCACCGGATCCATTCCGTCGCGCTGGATCGCATGAATGGGTACCACGGATACAACTTCGATATCCGCATTTCTGACCCAAAGATAGGATCCAAATTGCTCAATCGCAGCCTTGGATTCTTTTGAATCATCGTATGCGATCGTAATTCTCAACGTGTGATCGAGTTGTTGTTGAGTTGCCGCACGAGGGCTCACCACCAGGACCGAACAGGTGGCATGCGTCGCGACGTATTCGCTGACGCTTTCGTGAGTCACGTGGTCGAGTGGCGATTTGCTTTTGGCACCGACGACGATCAAGTCTGCGTGGATCTCTTCGGCGGCTGCGGCGATGCAGTGCCCAACATGACCGTATCGAGTCATATGAGCAAGATGAGCATTTGAGCCTTCGAATATTTTGACCACCGATGCAAAAGCATGTTCATCGTGCTTGATGGCATCTGTCACAAACTCAGAGACGGTATGGCCAATGGATTCCGTTAATGCCGTCTTCGGCAGCCCGACAACCGTCAAGACGGTTGCGTTTAAATCTGCTTGATGCGTTAATTCGCGGAAGCAGCGAGCGGATTCCAGGGATGAAGTAGAGTCGTCTACGGCGACAAGAATATTCAAGTTGGTTTATTTCCTTTCCATCGTTTCTGGTCAAATTCAATGAGATTATACTGAGTGCACCGAACCCTTTAAGCATTACGCTTGCTAGCGGCTTGGTGTTCTAGCATGGTTGCAACGAGGGCTGTCCAACCAGTTTGGTGACTTGCCCCAAGACCTCGTCCATCGTCGCCGTGGAAGTACTCGTAGAAAAGTACGAGTTCATTCCAACTTGAGTTCTCAGTGTAGCGTGCCTCAGAACCGTGGCATGGACGTTTGCCGTTTTCGTCTCGCTTAAAGAGTGTTGTTAGTCGGCGCTCAATTTCGTCGGCAACCTCGCGCAAGTTCATCAGAATGCCAGAACCTGTCGGGCATTCGATTTGAAATGTTTCACCATAGAATTCATGGTATTGTCGCAGTGATTCCACGATGAGATAGTTCAGTGGGAACCAGACTGGGCCACGCCAATTGCTATTGCCGCCGAACATTCCGGTATTGCTTTCGCCCGGCACGTAGCCAACGGATTCCTTGCCGCCTGAAAACTCGAATACAAATGGCTTGTCTTTATGAATCGCGGACATGGATCGTATTCCAAACGGAGACAGGAATTCTTTTTCGTCCAGCATATACGATAGCAGTTTGCGGAGTCGCTCGGTGGACGGAATCGCCAAAAGTCGCATTCCGGACATTGCGCCCGCCGGAGAAAACTGCTCCATATAAGCCATGTGCTGGGCCATCTCAGGACGGTTTTTCAAGAACCAATTCATGCGACGCTGGAAACTTGGAAGCCGCATCAAGGTTTTTTCGTGAATGAGAACATTTGAGCAAAGCGGAATGAGACCGACGAGGGATCGAACTCGCATGGCTGTGCTCTTGCCATCGCGGAAAAGATGATCATAGTAAAATCCATCCTCGTTTTCCCAAAGGCCTGTCCCATGCAAAGAATTCATGGCGTCGGCGATAGCGATGTAGTGCTCGAAAAATTTGCTGGCCATATCCGAATAAGCTTGATTTTCCTCAGCCAATTCCAGTGCCATCTGCAACATACAACCGCAAAAGAAAGCCATCCAAGCTGTCGCATCTGCTTGATCGAGCGTTCCGCCTCCCGGCAATGGCTTGCTTCGATCGAATACACCGATGTTATCCAATCCCAAGAAACCGCCACTGAATACGTGTTGCCCTCGCGTATCTTTTCGGTTGACCCACCAAGTAAAATTCAGAAGTAATTTTTGAAAGGTCCGAGCTAAGAATTCCTTATCACCGCTAAGCTTGTAAACGTGCCAACATGCCCATGCATGGACGGGCGGATTGACATCGTTAAGAGCCCATTCATAAGCGGGTATCTGCCCGTTGGGGTGCATATACCATTCTCGCAGAAACAGGATCAGCTGATTCTTGGCGAACTCGATGTCCACTCTCGCCATCGGTAGCATGTGAAAGGCTACGTCCCAAGCGGCGTACCAAGGGTACTCCCACTTGTCGGGCATCGAGATTACGTCACGATTGAACAAATGAGTCCAATCGCCATTGCGCCCGTTTTCGCGGCCAGCCGGCGGTGGAGGGCTGTTCGGGTCTCCTTTGATCCAGGAATTCACCACGTAATAATAGAATTGTTTCGTCCACAGCAAGCCTGCATACGCTTGTCGAGAGATCGATTTTTCCTCGGGCGTTAACTGAGGTGAAATGCATGCATCATAAAACGCATCCGCCTCTTTTCGCCGATTTTCGAAGATGGTTTCAAAGGTGTCGCCGATCTTATGATCGGCGAAAATGGGAGTCATGATGGGCTTGGTAATGTCTTCGGTTGGCGACGCGTTGGCTTGGATGGTTTCAGGAGACAAGCCCGTCAAGCGACAGCGTATCACCAGCGGTTTATTCGGCTGGACGATCGCGATGTAGTGTGCAGCGCACTTTGTCCCGAACGCTCGTTTGTCCGCGCCGTTGGAATCCCCGTTGACGACATTCCCATGAAAAGCGTCCTTAAAGGACGTACCGGATGTTGGTGTGCCGGGATGGCGGTTCGGATTGGTTTCATTTTCAGTGAACAGCCAGCTGGGGCGTTCCTCGTTGGGGCCGACATCCACTCGAAACTCAAAGTGACCCAGCGATTCATGATCGCAAAGAACGACTCCATTTGGCTCGTTAGCAGATCGATGCAATCGCATTCGAGGCTTACTCGTACACCCCTCATGCTCACATCCCCAGATCCAGGAGTTGTGATACCAAAGTTGGGGTAATACATGAATCACCGCCGGATTGGTACCTCGATTATGCACGGTCAGTTTGATCAGAATATCATCGGGGGCCACTTTGGCGTATTCGATCTCGCAATCGAAATAAGCGTCTTCCTCGAATGCAACGGTGTCCAGGATCTCGTACTCGGTTTCCGAGCGGGATCGTCGCCTATTCACGTCGGTCAAGTCCTCGTAGGGATAGCGCGATTGGGGATACTTGTAGAGCCCTTTCATGTAGGAATGAGTGGGTGTTGAGTCGAGATAGTAGTAGCATTCTTTGACGTCTTCGCCGTGGTTGCCTTCGGGTCCAGAAAGGCCATAGAGCCGCTCTTTGAGGATCGGGTCTCGCGTGTTCCATAAAGCAAAGGAAAAGCACAGACGACCCTCGCGATCGGAGATGCCCAACAAGCCATCCTCGCCCCATCGGTACGCGCGCGAACGGGCATGATCGTGCGGCAAAAAGAACCAAGGCTCTTGATTTTGCGAGTAGTCCTCGCGAACCGTTCCCCATTGCCGTTCCGACAGATAGGCTCCCCATCGCTGCCAGTTCGCTTTGCGTTGCTTTGCCTCAATCAGCCGTTGATGTTCTGCAGTACTACGCATGGCTTCCGAAGTCGGAAAGCACATGGCTGGCGGAGCAAATTCTGGTTGCGACATGTAGAATTCATGCAAAGGGCAGGCTTCAAGAGGTATTCCCAATCAATGAGCTTAGGCGATTCGCAGAAATAAATCCACCTTGTTTCGATTATGATGTTCACTTGGTCGACAGTACGATCATCCACTTCCGCTTCCTTTCCCTCCGGAGAACTACCGTGAAAAGTGCTTCCTCGCGTCGTGATTTTCTCAAAACGACTACTGCCGTTACTGCAGGAATGATTGCTGCCCCGAATATTGCAACCGCCAGCCGGACCAACTCGCAAATCATGGTTGGCGAAAAAGATCTTAAGTTTGAAGTCGTCCATCATTTCCCGCAATTGCCAGCACAATATTCTTGGCAAACCACTCACAACGTGGCCGTCGATGCCGCGAATAATCTTTACGTGATTCACGAAGGGCAGGAATCCAAAAAAGACCATCCGTCCATTTTTGTATTTGATGAAAACGGAAAGTTCATTCGAGCTTTTGGCCAAAAATACCAAGGAGGTGGACACGGGATCGAAGTTCGCAAAGAAGGCAATCAAGAGTTTCTCTATGTTGCGGCGTACCAGCAAGTCAAGGAATTTGCCAAACTCGATTTGAAGGGCGAAGTGGTTTGGACCAAGCGCGCTCCGAAGGAATCCGATGTTTACCATGCCGACGAAGCGGACAATCCGACCAAAGTTTGGGGACGCAATCGATTCATGCCAACCAACTTTGCCTTTCTGCCGGACGGCGGATTCTTCCTTGCCGATGGCTACGGAGCGTTCTACATTCATCGCTATGACAAAGATGGTAAGTGGCTGAGGTCCTTTGGTGGTGACGGTGCTGGTGAAGGCAAATTCAATACCCCGCATGGACTCTGGATCGACGACCGAAATCCGGCTGCCCCGAAAATTGTGGTCACGGATCGTGCTCACAACACTCTCCAGATTTTCGATCTTGAAGGAAAATACGAACGCACCATCACAGGCTTTGGGCTACCGGCCAACATCGATAAACAAGGGGACTTGTTGTTGGTGCCCGAACTCAAGGCACGTGTTTCTATCTTGGACAAAAACTACAAGCCAATCGTTGAGTTGGGGAGCGACGTGGAGCGAATCAGTGCGGACAAGAAAAATACGATTCGCGGCGACGAGAAACAATGGCAGGACGGCAAGTTCGTTCACCCGCACGACGCTTGCTTTGACAACCAAGGCAATATCTACGTCGCCGAATGGGTCGGCACCGGGCGGGTTACGAAGCTCAAGAAGGTCAGTTAAGACGTTGCCAGGGCGACGGCTGGCTACCGCTGGCGTAAAGCCCATCACCCCATCCCTCTAAACATGTTTTCCTCGACTTTGCCCGATCCATTCCTTGCTTGGGAGGGTGAGGCTCCTGCCGAACCATGGCGTATTAAGCTCGGCAGGAGCCTCGCCCTCCCATTGGTTTCCAATGCATTCGACATTGCAAAGATGTTTAGAGCGGTGCCCTCACCCTCCCGACCCACTCTCCCCGGAGTACCGTGGCGAGACCCCCGAGACCAGCGCGAGGGGCGCAAGATCAAAAGATGTGGGTAAGGATGAAAGCCGCGCCGATCGCATCGCAATCCGCTATGATGACTTAGCCCGCTTCAGTTCGAAATCACTTTCTGATAGAGAGTCAGTATGAAGACTTATTTCATTGCAATCGCATGTGCATTTCTTACGTCGTTGGCCTCCGCGACCGATAGCTGGCCTCAACTCCAAGGTGACGCGCGTCGATCCGGCAATGCCCCACAAGCCGATCTTCCTGAGAAGCTTGGACTACTCGCTGCGGTGCCGCTCACGGATGGAATCTATACATCTCCGGTGATCGCGGACGGAACGCTCTACGTGGTCGATGGCTCGGGAGTCGTTTTTGCGATCGACGCGCAAACCTTGGAAACCCAGTGGAAGTTTTCCTCGCGCGGTGGTGCTGGGAACTGCAATAATGTTTCGTCGCCAACGATCGTAGGTAAGTATCTGCACTTCGGAACGATGGCAGGCTATTACTACGTGCTTGATCGGATGACAGGTGCTGTCATTAAGGAGCTCGATTGCGGCGAAGCCATTTTTTCAAGCCTCGTCGCAAACGACAAGCGAGTCTATTTCGCCACCATCGGCGCTCAGATTTACGCGATGGAGTTCGATGGAGGCGTGGCGTGGACTTGGGATTTTGTCAAGGAAGTGATTGGCTTTCAAGGAGATCGATGGAAGGGGGAGGATTGGTTGAAGGAGCGGCCAAATCGTGTGACTTGGCGCGATCACTTTGTTTGTTCGAGGGAATTGTGTTTGATTGACAACACACTCGTCATTCCCGCTGGGGGGCGAACCTTATTTCTGGACGACCAAGGAACCGCTGCCCAATTGAGAGCGACAGGTGAGATTCCCGAGTTTGACGGGAACGAATATCCCGCGACCTTCGGCCAGAGTGCGGATGCGGCCGGAAATGTTTACGTTCAATGGCACCGCCGGGATAACGCAGGTCGTGTCGAGATACTCAAGGTTGTGGGTGGTCGCGTTGAGACAGACTTTGTCAGAGGGACGCAAACGGCAATCCAACTGCCGGGGCTCTTGAGTTTTTCCTCAGTGAGTATTCGTGGAAATGACGTTTATCGCGTTCGACCCGAACAAGGCTTTGGTTTATGTCGTCATACAGCCGGCAACGATCAACCAGAAATACTATGCCCGGCACCTGCCATTTGTGCGCCAGTCGTAACCCGCAAGCATGTTGTCTATGGCGGACTCGATAGCAAGGTGTATGTCGTACCGCTCGATGGCACCGAACCGTTGGCCTTGTCCACTGGATTTGGTTCTCCCATCTCTGCATCCGTTGCGATTGCAGATGGTCGAATCTTTGTGCCATGCGAAGATGGTTATCTTTACGTGTTCGGAAAAAACGGTGCGGCGCCTCTTCCTCAACGTAACCTTCAAGTGAACCGAGTTCGCAGCCCGCTCACGGGACCGTTCGCGGACACTGCTTTTGATTGGTACACCAATTATGGCGACTTTGGGTCTACGAATTCCAACGACCAAGGGCTTAAGGCACCGTTGCGGATGCGATGGGCGCGACGCCTCGAGGGTACCGTCAAGCATTTGCCGGTTTGCGGTGGCGGTCGACTGTATACGCATACCGCTGAGGGACAAGTCATCGCCTGTGAGCAAGATACCGGGCGGGTGCTTTGGCGAAGGCATTGGCCGGATGTCTACCTTTCGTTTACGTCCCCTCTGTATGTGGCTGGCAAATTGCTTGTTCCACAAGCGGGTATCAAACAATCCCGAATGCGATGCCTTGATGCCGCCACCGGCGATTTGCTTTGGGAAGCACCGTTTAGTGGCTCGCCCAGTTGGAGCAGACAGTTTCCGCCGGTTGTTCATGGCAACATCGCCATCTACGCTTCTGGCTCTGGACAGTATGCTCCGCAAGGCACGGAGAAACCTTTTACGTTTAAAGGAAATCCAACCGAAGCTGTGGATGGCGAGGAAGTGATGAGTTGGATCTACTCCAACGATAACCCGTACTACCCTCGCGACAATCGGCCTTTGCTGTGGGCCTGGGACCTGGAGACTGGAAAGATCGTTTGGCAGAAAGATTTTTCCGAGTTCGGTAAAGGAGGGAACGACTGTGGTATATGCGTGATGGACGGCAAACTTTTCTACTCCACATTTTTTGGCTATTCGGCCAGCCAACGTGCCAGACGAGGATTGCCCCTTGAGAACAATGGACTAACCGCTTGCCTGGATCCCCAGACAGGTGAGCTACTATGGAAAACGACCGAATACTACGTGACGGCAAAATGCACGCTTAGCGCACGCGACGGCAAACTTTTTCTTGGCGGCAACAATCGCCCGAATGAATTGACACAAGATCGATTTGTGTGGTGTCTTGACGCAAAAGATGGTTCGCTCGTTTGGAAATCCGATCCGATCACTTCCGCCTTGAACGTGGTCAGTGTTGGTGAGCAATTCATTTTTTCCAATTCGCTTCGCGGTCGAGGAAACGTCTTCGAACGAACGTCCGGCAAAGTGGTTGGAGGTGTGGCACACAACTATGCATGCTGCCGATTCACCTTGTCGGAGCCATTCATCCTTGGAGCCAACATGGATATGATCGATTTGTCGCAGGATAGCAAATTGGTTTCCACGGGTCCCGCGATCGATTCACGTGAATGCCTTGGCGCGGTTGTTTCGAACGGTCGTATTTTTTACACTTCGCAGGCAAGCGGCTTTATTGTGTCGCAAACCTATGGCGATCAATCCAAAGGTTTCCCGGCGGTTTGGAGTCGCAAGTAGCACAATGCGAACCCCTAGCAGCCCCTGAGGAGGTCAAGGGAGGTATGACGGACTTCCAAGTCCGTCAATGGGGAATTCGACGGACTTGGAAGTCCGTCGTACCATTAAATCGACAAGCCGTAACGCGTCGGGTTGGTATTAACGCGGATTAAATCAGCACTCTCCTAAAAAGGGGCGTGGGGAGCGAGATCAAAAGGTGAGGCTTATCGACCCATGTAGAGTAAATAGCCTGAGCCACCACCATACGAACCGCCTCGGGGAAATGCACCCCCTCCGCCGTACGAACCGCCGATCGGAAAGCCGCCCATGCCGTATCCGCCCATGCCGTATCCGCCCATGCCGTATCCGCCTATGCCGTATCCGCCTATGCCGTATCCGCCCAAAGTTTGCTGCTGGATTCCGTAGCCGCCGTAGTTGCTGCTGTATCCATTGCTGATTCCGTATCTTGGATAGATTAGGTTCGGCCGGTACAGAGTGTTGTATCCGCTATGACCATACGCTGGATACTGCGGAGCGCACCGATGCTGATGATGGTTGTTGTGTTGGCGATATTGCTGCGCAGAGGCTGAACCGGATGCGCCCATACACGCCAATACTGTCAACGTGACCAAACTGAAACCTCGAAACCATCGCCTACTCATGATACCCCTGCTCCCTCGATTGAGAATTCGAACTGTGCAGCCGGCGACGCGTTTTTGACTGCACGAACCTCTGTTACGCGTCCGGTTAAACGACACGCAAATACCGCGCCAATGGCCAGGTGATACAAAAATGGTTGTTTATTCAACCTTTTTGCGTCAACCTACGCAATCAAAATGAGTTGTCTGCATCACAATGAGAACGCTAACCCAAGGGCCTCACGTGACGGAACCAGATGAGTACTGTCTCCGCTGAGTTGTTTCGCGCATAATGGAGGTCCCGCTGTTGGTCCGCTTTCTTCTCCCACCTGATTTTTAGTTTCCCGTATGAGAACTCTTATTACCGCCGGAATGGTGCTTTTTGTTGTCGGGATTTTTGGGCTCAATGCCATGGGGCAAACCAAGAAAGCAAAAGTTCCGAATCCAGAATTTGCAGCGATCGAAGATAATCCAGCGTTGCCGAGAGTGTTGCTCATTGGCGATTCGATCTCGATGGGTTACACGTTACCCGTTCGCGAACTTCTCAAGGATCAAGCCAACGTACATCGCATACCCACAAATGGCGGCCCGACCACGAACGGCCTGAAGCATGCGAAAGACTGGCTTGGCACATCGAAGTGGGACGTGATCCATTTCAATTGGGGATTGCATGATCTCAAATACATTCAAAGCGATCCATCGAAATTGGCGGATCCCAAGGCGGAGAAAAGCCATCGTCAAGTCGATTTACCAGAGTATGAAAAGAATATGCAAGAGTTGGTGGCCCAGTTGAAAGCGACTGGGGCAAAATTGATCTGGTGCGAGACGACGCCAGTGCCGGCGGGATCCGCAGGCCGAATTGCAGGCGAGGAAATCAAGTACAACGACGTTGCCAATCGAATCATGAAAGAAGCCGGGATCTCCATAAACGAACTTCACTCCTATGCATCGGCAGGCAAGGACATTCAATTGCCCGCCAACGTTCACTACACTCCGGCAGGCTCGAAATACTTGGCGAATCAAGTTGCTGCGAAGATCAAAAGCGTTTTGCCCAAGTGGATGCCGGCCGTTGGGATAGAGAACTGGCCTGGCTGGCGGGGGCCCCGAGGTGACGGCACATCGCAAGATACATTCGTACCAACGCGCTGGAATGGCGTCACCGGCGAGAACATCGAATGGAAAGTGGAGTTGCCAGGTCGCGGTCATTCTTCACCTGTTGTGTGGAACGATCAAGTCATTGTTGCGGCTTGCGTCGAGGAATCGAATGAACGCATCCTGATGTGTTTCGACCGGCAAGACGGTAAGCAGCGATGGCGGTCGACTGTCATCCAGTCGATGCTGGAGAGCAAACATCAACTGAACAGCTACGCATCTGGAACGCCTGTCACGGATGGAGAAACGATTTATGTCACGTTTCTTGAGACCGACGGCAGCCTGGAGCCCGCCAAAAACGTTGGTCAAACGCGAATGATCACGGTCGGCAACATGGTCGTGGCAGCCTACGATATGCAAGGCAAGCAACAGTGGATCACGCGTCCGAGTCGATTTAGTAGTGCGCATGGCTATTGTAGTTCGCCCGTCATCCATAAAAACCTGTTGATCGTGAACGGCGACCATGATGGCGATTCCAACATTTTAGCTCTTGATCGCAAAACCGGCGAAGTGGTTTGGAAATTCCCTCGTATCCACCAAACACGCAGTTACTGTACACCGATCATCCGAGAGGTTGCCGGCAAGACCCAGATGGTATTATCCGGCAGCAAGCAAGTGGTCAGTTTGGATCCTGATTCTGGGAAACTGAACTGGTCGGTGGACGGTCCTACTGAGCAGTTCGTAGCGTCGATGGTTTTCGATGGCGACAAATTTTATCTTGCGGCGGGATTCCCCGACTATTTTGTGATGGCCATTCGACCGGATGGCAGTGGCGACGTTTCGAAATCGCATGTGGCTTGGTCAAGCACCGAAGCCAAGTGCTACGTCCCATCGCCAGTACTCGCACTCGGCCAACTCTACGTCGTGGATGATCGCGGGACCATCAGTTGTTTCGATACCAAGAGCGGTGAACGAGTATGGCGAGACCGACTAGGTGGACACTACAGCGCCTCGCTGGTGACAGCCAATGGCTTGGTGTATTGCACAGCGGACGAAGGAATTGTTCGTGTGATCAAGCCCGGCCAGGAACTCAACATCGTCTCTGAAAATCCGCTTGGCGAAAACAGTTTCGCGTCCCCTGCTATTTCGCAAGGACAGATTTTCATTCGCGGAGAGAAGCAGCTTTTCGCAATCGGAAAAACAGTTAGAAATTGACGCGTTCTCTCGGAACGCTACCTTCACACGTACGTGCAAGGGCGTTCTGATACCTATTTTTTAAAGAAAGCACTCCATGTTTCGATTCTGGTGTTCCCCGCATCCGGTTTTTGGCTGCATTGCGGCCGCGCTCCTTGTCTCTTTTTCAGCGGAGGTTTCTTCGCAAGACAAGACTTCACCTCCGCAATGGATCTGGGTGGGTGACGGCGAGTCGCAATCGCAAATCATGGTCCGTCACGATTTTTCGATCGAAGGGGACGTACAGAAAGCCGTCATGATGGCAACGGCTGACAATCATTGCGACGTATTTTTGAATGGAAAGAAGGTTACCAGTTCCGATGATTGGTCTCAAGTTGCAACAGGCGATGTGAGCAAACAGTTGCAACAGGGTAAAAACGTCATTGCAATCTCAGCCAAGAACGATGGTGGACCTGCGGGCTTGATCGCAGTTCTCCAAATAGAGATGAAAGGGGGGGCTACACAGAAGATTGCTACCAACAAATCCTGGAAGGGGAGCGCCAATGCAAAAGGCGAATGGCGAAATATTGTTTTCGACGATCAAGGCTGGACGAATGCAAATGAAGTTGGAAAGTTGGGAGACGCAAAACTTCCTTGGACCGCGAGCGTGAATCAGGAAAGTTTTGATGGAGCCGCAACCAGGAGCGACAGCGGCGATTATATGCCGAGGGTAGCCGAAAACGCTAAGGTTCCAGAAGGATTCAAGATTGAAAAGATATTTCAAGTACCACCTTCCATGGGCTCCTGGGTTTCGTTGACTTCCGATGACCGCGGCCGCCTGATCGCGTCGGACCAAGAGGGCAAAGGCTTGTTTTTAATTGCACCCGGTACAGCGACCACACCGACAAAAGTGGAGCGGCTGCCGGTAGAACTCAGCGGTGCACAAGGATTGCTTTGGGCATTCGATTCCCTCTATGTCGTGGTCAATGGTGGCAAACAATCCGGGCTGCATCGATTGCGAGATACCGATAAAGACGGGCTGGTGGATTCCGATGAATTCTGCATGCATGTTAATGGTGGCGGAGAGCACGGACCGCATGCTGTTGTGCTCAGCCCAGATGGCAAATCGTTGTACGTCGCATCCGGTAATCACACGAAGCTTCCCGACGCGATATCGGGAAGCCGTATACCTCGCAATTGGGGCGAAGATCATTTGTTACCACGTCGTTGGGATGCAAACGGTCACGCGGCAGGCATCATGGCACCTGGCGGATGGATCTGCAATGTCGATCCGAGCGGCAAGCAGTGGGACGTGTTTAGCATTGGCTACCGCAATCAATATGACATTGCATTCAATCCCGAAGGGGACTTGTTTACTTACGATGCAGATATGGAGTGGGACTTTGGATCGCCTTGGTATCGCCCAACGCGCGTCTGCCATGCGACCAGTGGCAGCGAATTCGGATGGCGCAGCGGAACTGGGAAATGGCCTACATACTACGAAGATTCCCTCCCACCTGTAGTCGATATCGGACCCGGCTCCCCGACAGGAGTAGTGTTTGGAACAGGTGCTAAGTTTCCCGCCAAGTATCAAAATGCGATATTCATTTTGGATTGGACCTACAGCACGATTTATTCGGTTGAACTTGCGTCCGAAGGTTCGAGCTATCGTGGTACGAAAGCAGACTTTGTGACCGGCTCACCTCTGCCGGTCACGGATGCGGTGGTCGGAGCTGACGGCGCATTGTATTTTGCTGCCGGTGGACGTGGAACTCAATCGTCTCTCTACCGAGTGAGCTATGTTGGCAACGAGCCGACAACACCCGCGCCAAGCGCCAATCAAGCCGGTATGGAGCTTCGGCAGTTACGGCGCAAACTGGAAAGCTACCATGGTCGTTCCGAAGTCGACATGGACTTCATTCTCAAGCATCTGGCGCACGAGGACCGGTTCATTCGATACGCCGCTCGGGTCGCATTGGAAAACCAACCCATCGATCTTTGGCGATCCAAGGCTTTGGCGATCAAGCAACCCAAGGGAATCATCAACGCAGCCATGGCCATCGCCCGGCAGGGCAAACCCGATGACTTGAATCGCGTTCTTGATTCGTTGATGACACTCGAATTCAAGTCGCTCAGTTCGAGCGATTCCTTGGCGTGGCTACGAGCGTTTGAACTTGCATTCACGCGACTTGGCCAGCCGGCCGACGATCGTCGCCTTAAGCTTGCAAGTTATTTTGATTCCTTCTATCCAGCCGTGTCCTATGAAGCGAACGCAGAATTGGTCCAGTTGTTGGTTTACTTGCAATCTCCGACCGTTGTTTCCAAGACGTTGGATCTGATGAGCAAGCTCGGAGCAGAGCCCATTCCCGATTGGGGATATCTCGTTTCGCGAAATGCCGGCTACGGCGGGACGATCGACAAGATGATGGCAGACATGCCTCCTGTTCGAGCTATCCATTTCGCGTTTGTGCTAAGGAATGCGAAGACGGGCTGGACGATGGATCAACGCAAGAGGTACTTCGAGTTCTTTATCTCCGCCGCCAAGCACCCTGGCGGGAATAGTTTCGCGAAGTTCTTGATGCAATTTCGCGACGATGCCATTGCAAGCTGTTCACCCGCCGAGCAAATCGTACTTGAGCCGGTCACCAACGTTTCGCTCGTTTCCGCTCCGATCCAGTCCACGCCACCCAAGGGGCCTGGACGCAAATGGTCGACCGAAGAAGCTCTAAGCATTTCGGCAGCGGGTCTCACAAATCGAGACTTCAAACAAGGCCGCAACCTCTATCATGCGACCTCCTGTTCCAAGTGCCATCGACTGGCTGGAGAAGGAGGTGCCATTGGTCCTGACTTGTCGACAGCAGCCAAGAAATTCTCGATACAAGACATGCTTGACGCGATCATTGAACCTAGCAAAGCCATCTCGGATCAATATGGATCGCAACAAGTCCGGACCGAAGATGGCCGAGTACTTGTTGGGCGAACGGTCGAAATCGGCGATGAGTACTACGTATACATTGCGGACGCAGAGGCCAAGCCGATCGTGTTGAAGAAGAGCCAAGTCGAAGAGATCAAGCCTTCCAAAGTCTCGCAAATGCCGAGCAGTTTGGTCGATACTCTCAACGAAAACGAGCTTTTGGATCTGCTGGCCTACCTGACGGCCAGCGGCGATCCAAAAGCCAAGGTTTTCAAATAGACACAGCCGACGAAAGTCAAAGTAGTAGGCACATTCCATGTGCCGTCCACCTGGAATCCTGGCAAAAGCTTGACTGCGAACGGCACGGCGGAGCGTGCCTGCACCTTTTGTCGGCTGTGTCCAAAATAGCTCTACTCGTTGTCGAGCAGTTCGACAGCCTTAAACTTTTCCCCTTCGAGCATCGACAGGCTGGCACCGCCGCCGGTGCTCACGTGGGTGACAGAGTCAGCAAAGCCTAGTTGTTCAATCGCAGCGGCGCTGTCGCCTCCGCCGATGATGCTGACGCCGTCGCTTTTCGCGACTGCTTGAGCGACTGCGACCGTCCCGTGATCAAAGGGAGGCATCTCGAATACACCCATAGGACCGTTCCAAACGATGGTCTTTGCCTTTTCAACGATGGCGGAAAATATTTTGGCTGTTTCTGGACCGATATCGAGCCCTTCCCAGCCATCCGGTATTTTGCCAGCCGCGACGACTCGCTTGTTGCAGCTCCCACTGAAAGCGTCGCCGCAATGGGTATCGACGGGCAGAACCAATTTGTTTCCCCCTTTGGCGATCAATTCTTTGGCCAGTTCGACTTTGTCTTTCTCGACAAGGCTCTTTCCGGTTGAGCCACCTTGAGCGAGCGAGAAGGTGTAAGCCATTGCCCCGCCGATCAATACTTGATCGCAGATGCCGAGCAAGTTGCTGATAACGTTGATCTTGTCACTCACTTTTGCGCCACCCAGGATCGCTACGAATGGACGCTGTGGGTTTGCGATCGTATCGCTTAGGTATTGGATTTCCTTTGCGACCAAGAAGCCTACGACTTTAGGCTTGTTTCCCATGGCGAGTGGGACCGCAACCATAGACGCTTCCTCTCGGTGGCAAGTTCCGAAAGCGTCGTTGCAATAGATATCGGCCCATGAAGCCAATTTGCCCGAGTAAACCGCTTCCCCGTTCTTTTCACCGGGATTGAAGCGGACATTTTCGAGAACGACAACCTCCCCATTTTGGAGCCCGCTGATTTTTGATTCGGCGTCGGCTCCGACCGTGTCAGAAGCGAAGGAAACAGGTTTTCCGAGCAGCTGTGCCAAACGTACTGCGGTCGGTTTGAGCGTGAACTCAGGTTCAGGACCCTTGCCCTTTGGGCGTCCAAGGTGGCTCATGAGAACCAACTTGCCGCCTCGAGACAGGACGGATTCGATGGACGGGAGCGCCATCCGTATCCGCCGATCGTCGGTTATTGAACCTGAGTCGTCTTGCGGGACATTAAAGTCAACCCGCATCAATACCACTTTGCCCTGACAATCAACATCCGAAATGCTTTTCTTGGCCATCTTTGCTGTGCAATCTATTCAAGGAATTGAAACTGAACCGTTGAGTACGTTTTTAACGGAAATTCCAATCCTGAACAGAGCTTGGCTAAATCTCGCTTGCATCGCCCAGCGTGGCACGAGCGCGCTCGCTCGTGAGTTCATGGGCGAGACGCCCATGCCACTTTCCCAGGAGCCAGAATTCAGCCAGACTATTTTCCGTGAAAATTGTAGTCTTTGTGCTTCACGTCAAAATCAGCATCGGTCAGTCCAACGTTGAACTTGAGGCTCTGATACGTGTATTCTTCGATCACTTCGGGCTCCGCTCCAACCTTTTTGGGCCAGCTGTAGGCAGCGTAGCGAACCGGGATCTTCCATTCATCGTCCATGAAGATCTGGGCGATATGGAATTCGTAATGGCTTTGCTGGACCGGATGCGTGACTTGAATGATTGAACAGGCTCTGCCTCCAACTTTAGCGCCCGGAACGAGTTCGACATTGCACGTACCGTGACGCTTATCTTTTTCGCCGCGTTCGATCAGCTTGACAACCAAGTTTTCGATTCCGATGTCTGTCAACGGGTAACGTTGACCAGCCATGGCTAGATAACCAGTGGGTTCGAGCGAATGCGTACCGAGCATTCTCTTCATACCGCCTTCATGGGCAAACAACTTACCCTGATTCTGGTTTTCGACGAACAGAACTTCGCGACCCTTAACGGCTGTAGGTTTTAGGAAGGCGAGATAGACACTGAAGGGAACTACCAACTGGTTGTTCTGGACCTTTCGGTTACGAACTTTTACGAACATAAATTCATGTTCGCCCAGCTCATCTCCGATTTTTTCTCGTTTGACCAAGACTCCTGTGTAGTCCTTCAAGTCATTCCGAATGAGAGCAAGGCTCTGATGTGCCAATTGAATGGCTGGATCGAGCGGGTGAGCAACGGCAGGTGGTATCGAAGGATCATTCTTCGATACACGGAAGACGGGCTCCGTTAATCCGGAAGTCGGCGGTTGTTGAGCGACGGCGACACCGGTCGTAACAGCAGACATAGATAGCGAAACCAATGCCGCTCTAAACCAAGTGCGTCCAAATCGCCTCATTGAATATCGTCTCCGTAGCTTCCCTAGATTACCCATCCGTGTGACCGCAGTTGCTTGCGGCCAGAATTCTCAATGTTTTGGGTATCGATCGACGGGCTGAGCTTCGATGAAAAATTGTAGTGATGTCGTCACAGACCTACCCTGCGAGCTTTCTCGAATTCAAGGTTATTGGTTCGTGGAAATTTCTTGACTGGGGCTGTCCGATCAATTCAAGGAACAGATTTTCAAACTTTTCGATCATGATGCGTACATGAAAGCGTTGTTCCGCATATTTTCTCGCGGCGCGAACGGTGTCAAAGCGACGCTCGGTGTTTTGGATGGCCTCCGTCATCAAGCGAGCCAAGGTTGCTGGGTCGTTCCCCTCGCAAGTCCAGCCTAAAGCTTGCCCGTCGTCAGGTGACCTTAAGACTTCCTTGAGCCCTCCAACTTCGGTAGCAATAACGGGCGTTCCGATCATTTGAGCTTGAATCGCAACCAGCGAAAGGCCTTCGCTCTGCGAAGGGTGGACAAAAGCATCGGCAGCACAAATCCAACGCTCGGGTTCGTTCTGAAAACCCAGCAATCGCACATGTTTTTCCAAAGAATACTTGCGAATCAACTGCTCTAGTTCCGGTCGAGCCTTGCCCTCGCCGCATACAACAATACAAAACTCGGGCATATGCCATCGCAAGTGATGTGCTGCCTCGATCAATCGATGATAGCTTTTGCAGGGGATGAGACTGCCTACGGCGCAATAGAGGGGGGTTTGATGGGGAATTCCGAGAAGGTCGCATGCCCAAAAACGTTCTAGCCAATGCTCAAGCTTTGGAGTTTCGAGTCCTCCATGGATGACGGAGGTTTTTTGTTTTGCAACTCCGCCGGCTAAGCATACATCGCGAACGGCATGTGATACGCATACCAACTTGTCGAGCATCCAATTGTAGGGAATGGAGGAGCGAATGGGAAAAGCCGTATGCTTAACGCGAACTCGTTTGATCCCGAGCTTTCCAAGCATTGCAAGCGACCCCCAAGTGAATGCATGCGAATCGTTTGCATGCAAAACTTGAACGCCAAAACCAGTGCAGGCCTTTCTGAGCCGCAGCAATGATTTCGGTTTTGGTGCTCGGCTGGAAAGGGGGCAACACGGAAAGTTACTTTGTCGGACTTTGTGGTGAAGAGAGCTGCGTTCATCGCAAACCCACAACACCTGATGCCCACGACTTACCAATCCGTTACCTAATGACCATAGAAATTGCTCACCACCGCCCCAACTAACGGGAGATGACATCAGCGCCAGCTTCATTTTCGTTGGCAGCATCCGAGGAATTCCTGAAAAAACGGTTGTATTAAAATGGATTGCCGTGGATGGTAGGCTTTTCCAATCCCTACCGTCCAGATCAAAACGCGGTGATTTATGGCTGGGATGCTCAAGTCAAACGGCCCAGACCCGGAGAATCGCAGGAGTCGAACAGGCGGGGTTGCTTGTTCGAAAGTAGTGAAGGACTTGGGACGTGTATTCAAGAACATGGAAACCGACATTTGACCTCAGTCCCCCGAGATGCTGACGGGCCAATGAAGACATTACCTCCGAACAATGAGGCACGGTACTGCATGATTTTGAATCCCTGTCCGCCAGCCGAACATTGGATAGGTATGCCGACTCCATCATCGGAGATCTTCAATTCCTGAAAGCCATCGATTTTGGATAGCGAGATCGTGATCGTTTTGGCTTGGCTATGTTTTAGGGCGTTGGTGACAGCTTCTTGTGCGATTCGGTACAAGTGGGTGGCTAGGGAATTGTCTTTGATATCGGTATTGCCATCGTGATAAAAATCCCACTCGATTTGGCTTTGCTGTTTCACCGA
Organism: Pirellula staleyi DSM 6068; assembly: GCA_945875845.1. Classification (GTDB taxonomy): domain Bacteria; phylum Planctomycetota; class Planctomycetia; order Pirellulales; family Pirellulaceae; genus JBKCUI01. Next base: position 9,892 of record CAMCMB010000072.1, on the reverse strand, counting down.
GGATGCCAGTTGCTTCAATGCGGATTGAATACCGCTTGCATGCACTTCGACAGGGATAAGCCCACGGGCAAGATTATGAACGGTATTTATGCAATCCTTGAGTCCCTCTGCAAGTCGAACTGCTCGAGCGGAATAATTTGATGAATCATCGGCTAGAGATTCCGCCAAGCTTCGAGCGAGCAACCCTAGTCCTGTTAGCTGCTGCTGGAGGTTATCATGCAATTCCTGCCCGATTCTCCGATCTTCCTCTGCCGCGATTTCAAGGATTTGTCTCTGCAGATCGACCCGTTCTGATAGATCACGGACGATGGCTGTAAACAGGCTCAAATGATCAATTCGGAAAACAGTTAGGGCAACAGGGAATAATTGACCGTTTTTTCTTTTTGCGACCATTTCGCTTCCTTGGTCAATGCTTTGAGATCTCTCCGTTTGGCTATATCGATGCAAATAAACATCGTGCTCTTTGAAATGGGGATCCGGCAGGAGTGTCTTGGCGTTTTGCCCCAAAAGCTCTGCTTCTTCGTAACCGAACATGTGAATCGCTGCTTTATTGACATCCAGTATTGCACCCCGAGTATCGATTACTACCATCGCGTCCGCAACGGTATTCCAAACCGCTTTTAGTCTATCCTGGCTGATTTTCAAGAGGTTTTTATCGACTACTTGTTCAGTGATCAGCTCGCTGAAAATGAGGATCCCATCGATTGCGTCGCGTCTATTTTGCCATGGAATCAATTCCCAACGAAGCCATTCGACCTTTCCGTTCGCTCGCACAAACGAATCGAGATTGCTTCCGCTTTTTTCTCCCAACAGACCGCGCCGATGAAGTTCCCTCCATCGTTCGGGGATCTCTGGAAAGACTTCGTAATAGTGAGCGCCAATGATGTCGCGATCCTCTAAATCGTAGTCGCGCAACCATCGCGGGCTTACTGCCACATAGCGAAGCTCTCGGTCCAGAATCGCAACGGCTGTTGGTACATTCGTCAGAAAGAGTTGCAATAATGAGAAACTCCCCTTCAATTGCTCGGCAACGGTATTGCGTTTTGTTACATCGCGCTGGATAGAGATGAAATGCGTTGTATTTCCATTCGAGTCGTGATGCGGACTTATCCAAAGTTCGTTGATGAATGCTTCGCCATTTTTGCGGTAGTTGGTCAACTCGACCTGACAAGAACGACCAGCAGATAGTTCCGTGCGGATATGGTCCGTTGCGGCCCCCGACGTTCCATCCCCTTGAAAGATGCGGGGGGTTTTTCCGAGCAATTCCTGTTCGGCATAACCCGTCATCTGGCAGATGAGTTCGTTTACAAACAAGATTTCAGGACCGGGTTTGTCGAGTTGTGCTCCGGTGATTATAATTCCCTCACCGCTATTCTGAGCAATACGGATGAGCATGTCGATCGACACATTGTTCGGCAGTCTATGCGGCATAGTTCACGCGTTTGAGAGAGTAGAGAGTAGAGAGTAGAGAGTAGAGAGTAGAGAGTAGAGAGTAGAGAAGAGGTTGGATTGCTATTGGCCGTTTTCAAGTACCCATTGAACGGCATATCGCATCAATTCCGTTCCTGTTTTTATTCCAAGTTTGTGACGAAGCTTTTCCCGGTGGGTGTCGATGGTGTGGACACTTAAGAATAGCTTTTCGGCGATCGCGATTGTCGTGAGGCCTTGTCCGATCAATTGAAATACCTCCAACTCCCGATTACTCAAACTTTGAACAGGATCGCGCCCAGGTTCCAATTTTCCACTAATGGCTTGCTCCACCAAGCGCTTGGTAATCTCATTACTAACGTAAGTTCCACCCTTTGCCACCGTTTTGATCGCGTCCACAACACAATCCTGCAATTCTCGCTTATTGACGTAACCTTTGGCACCAGCCCGGAGGGCTCTCTCGGCGTACAGCGAATCGTCAAATGCACTGATCACTAATGCCCGAGTGCTTGGAAAACGGTTGCGGATTTCCTCCAGCAGCTCGATACCATTGCTGTCCACTAACTGAATGTCAACGATCACGACGTCAGGACTGTTCGCTTGAATCGCAGCGATCGCGGTGTTAAGCGAGTCAGCGTCTCCGCAGACTTTCATGTCAGACTGCTGATCAATCCGCGAGGCAAGTCCTTCGCGCATCATGGGATGATCATCGACAACCACCACGCGTACAACCTTTTGGGACAACAAACTGGATTTAGATGCCATACGCGTTTCCTTGAACTCGCCAAATTCGCAAATCTATTATACCAGTCCAAACTCGATTGAAATGCGACACGTACCTCCAAGGGGGGGGGGAGGCGGCATTCATGCCGTTGAACAGCACATTTTCTGCCCATCATACCGCCCCCCCTTGGAACAGGAATATGGTGGAATCCGCCAAGTTCAATTTTGAAAGGGATTTGGTTTTCTTCCGCTCTCTCCAATTTTGATTTTCTCCATCGAAACATTCGACTCTCGCATCGTGGGGTCCGCTATGGGGAAATCATGTTTTGTTCGACATACACACCTTGTCAACCGTGCGATCGTTACGCGTGATTGAGAGTGCTTCCGGCACCTTCTGACTCCGCTTCAAGTAGGGAGCACCTCGATTTTAGTTGCTATTTGGTGGTAGAGCGTCGAGTTCAAACATGTTCCGTTCGGATGGCGCATTGGATCACCATCCCGCCATTTGCATTGCGTTCCCGCGTGAGGCGTCCCCCGATTAGGCTGGCTCGATACTGCATGATGTCGACGTTGGGTTCTGCGTCTTGCACATCCCCAGGGGGCTTGTTCTTTTTGTGAGTCAGTCGCGATTTCTCACTCGACTCATGGAAGTCCTCGATCGTCAACACGATTTGCGTATCTTGTTTCGTCAAACTCACCGCGATCTTGTTGCCTGGTCGGAAGTGAATTGCATTGAGGATTGCCTCGCTCGCTATGCGGTACAAGTGTGTCGCAGCGATATTGCTGTTAACGACGACTGGGTTTGGGCAAATGAACTGGCACTCGACATTTGGTTGTGCTGCAGTCCCACGAACCAATTGCTGCAAAGCCGCTCGCAGCCCTTCTGAGTCCACCTGGACCGGCATGATGGCTTCCGTCAGTTGATGCAGATTTCGCTGCGTGTCTAAAAGTCCATCCAGCAATCGTTTCGATATTTCCTGAGCTTTAGAAGGCGCACTGGAGTTGGCCGATGGACTGGCAGCGTCCGATATCTCCGTTTTCAAGGTCTCGGCTAAAAGAGCTAGGCCTGTTATCTCCTGGCCGATGCCTTCGCGAAGCTTTTGTCCAATATCATGCTGCTGATCCGAGGCAATTTCCAAGATCTGTTTTTGCATATTCCGTGTGGCCGAGATATCTCGGATGATTCCGGTGAAGGAATGAGAATGATCCATTTCACTCACGGACAAGTGAATAGCGAAAACTTCGCCGTTTTTGCGAAGCCCTTTCAATTCTCGTCCAATCCCGATGATGTGCGCTTGCCTAGTTTTCAAATACTTGGCGACATAGCCGTCGTGTTCTGAACGATACGGGTTCGGCATCAAGAGGCTGATATTTTGTCCGATCAACTCCTCCGGAGAATAGCAGAACATCTTCGACGTTGCCGTGTTAGCCGAAGTAATGCGACATTGCGAATCGATAGTAATGATCGCATCCACGGCCGCATCCAGAATCGCCCGAAGGCGTTCTTCGCGAGACTTTAATTCCCTCGCATCGGCATTCCGCTGACTAACGTCGCGGACTACGGATACATAATTCGTGCAAGCTCCCTTTTCATCGAAGATGGGTGAGAGGAAAAGTTCGGCGTCATATGCTGAACCGTCTTTACGATAGTTGACTAACTCGACCATGCAAGGGCGGCCAGCCTTGAGTTCGGACTTCACATGATCCAAAGTGTGGCTTTGGGAATGGGGGCCTTGGAATATCGGGGGAGAGTTACCTATCATTTCCTCTATGGAATACCCGCAAATTTTGCTCAAGGCTGCGTTAGCAAAGGAGACGATCGGACCGGGACTATCGAGCGAGTTATTGGTGATAATGACTCCTTCGCCGAGATGGGAAACTGCGGCGGCGAGGAGCCATATCTCCCGTGTCTTCTCGGATACACGCATTTCAAGCGATTCGTTGATTGCATTAAGGGTGGCGATGAGTTTCTCGCGTTCGGAAACATTCATCTCTGTCGTAGCGGCCCCAATCGGGTCTCCCAACTCATTGCGGTAGATCGTGACCGTGATTTCCACATCCAAGAATTTGCCATCGTGTGTGACCCGTTGTGTCTTAAAGGGTTCGATCCCCTCGTCGTACCTGAGGCGTTGCAAATACGAATTGGTTTCGTCTCGCTTCGAGTCCGGAACTAAACGTTGCAAATTCATCTGCAACGCCTCGGACTCCGAGTAGCCGTACATTTTTTCGGCTCCTCGATTCCATGCGATTATTTGACCGTCGAAGTCGTGGACGAGGATCGCGTTTTGGGAATCCTTGAGCACTGTACTCAGACGTCGCGACCGAGCTTCGGATGCAATGCGTTCGGTGATGTCAACAAAGGTAATTGCAACTCCATTGATCGCGCGTTCGGCTGATCGATACGGTGTGACTCGCTGCAAATAGCAACGAGGCTCCGAATGACTGCTGTCTGGAACTCCCAAAATTTTACGCGAGCTTGAATCTTGATTTGCCGACGGAAACTTGGATGACTGGGTCCAAACTTCGCGTTCGATGGATCGCCCAGTAAACAGTACATCCTGGCAATCCTTCAGCAGGGTGTCGGAGGCGATTTTGTTCGTTAGATCGCGAAACGGTCGATTGATATCGCTGGGCAACAAATGAATGATCTCGGTCAACAAAGGCGTATATCGCTTGACGCAAAGCTGCAGATCGAGAAAGATCGAGGCGATGTTGCTGCTACTCATCAAATTTAGCAAATCGCAGTTGGTGCTATCAAGCTCGTCGATCTTCTCTTGGAGCTGATTATTGACCGTAGTAAGCTCTTCGTTCAGAAGCTGCATTTCTTCTCGAGACGTTTCTAATTCCTCGTTTGCAGATTGCAGTTCCTCGTTCATCGTCATGACTTCTTCATTGGAAGCCTTGAGTTCGGTCGTGGAGTGTTCGTACTCTTCGATCGTATTTTCCAGGTCCTCATGCAAAGCTCGGAGTTCGCTCTCAAACTGCTCGATGATGGTGGACTCGCGAGTTGCCTCCGGTCGCTCTGCAATGGGGATCGATGGTTGAGGCAAGTCCTGAAAGGTGACAAAGAGCAAGTTCGCGCCCTTGCTCGAATCGAGGATGGGTTGAACGGTGATGGAACAGGGAAAGTATTCATGGCCGCGTTTGACCCGGGCGTCGACATCTCGAACGATTTGTTTTGTTTCGATCGCAAGGCGAACGGATGATCGAGTTTTGATCCTCAATCCAGTTCTGGCCATGGCCAAGAGGTCATGGGTAATGCTTCCGGCCGGGAACTCCAAATAGTTTACGAGCGGACCCAACACGGAAAGGATTTCAAACTGTGGATTGATTACCACGGCGGCAGGAGCGAAGTTTTCGATCACCAACCGTTGAAGCAGTTTGTCGAGTTGGATTTTCGAACTCGTGGCCGGAAGGGGTTGAAGGAAACGCAAACTGGTTCGGCCCTCGTTGCCGATAATGGGAATATCCTGGGGAATGTTCGGGAGAGAGACTCGCTTAAAGATCCGCCACTTTTTGGAGACCGTTTCAAAAAGATGAGAGTCCCTTCCGATAGATTCAGAGGGCCCAAGCATCAAATAGCCCCCCTCCGCCAACGAGAAATGAAAGAGACGAATGATTTTGGCTTGCAGTTCAGGGTCGAGGTAGATCAGCAAATTCCGGCAACAGATCAAATGCATCTTTGAAAAGGGTGGATCGCTAATCACGTTTTGTTGGGCAAAGGTTACGGCTTCACGTAACTCTTTGTTGACTTGCCAGTGATTGGTGTCCTTTTCTACAAAGAAACGATCGAGACGTTCTTTTGAGATGTTGGCGACACTCGATCTTTGGTAGATCCCTCGCCGGGCTATTTCCAGCGATCGTTCCTGCAGATCGGTTGCAAAGATCTGAACAACCCCCTCCTTCTTTTGCGCCTCGATTTGCTCTAGTAACAGCATTCCAATGGAATAAGCCTCTTCGCCCGTGGAACATGCAGGGATCCAAACTCGGATCGTGTGGCGAGCGGACTCTTCGGGCAAAGAAGCATGAGGTCCGATGGATTCAGGAAGCTTTCGAACGATTTCCGCCATGGCGTCTTTTTTGAGCGTCTCGAACGATTCGGGGTCTCGAAAAAAGTCGGTTACTCCGATCAACAAATCATCAAAAAGCAAGTCGATCTCCTCCGGATTTTTTCTGATGAATTCGAGATATTCGCCGAAGGCCGTTAAATGCCGAATGCCCATGCGTCGAACGATTCTCCTCGCAACCATGCTCTTTCGGTAGTTGCTAAAGTCGTAATTGCGTCGCGATTTCAAAAGCGACAAAATCTCAATCCGTTGTTCATCGCTTGGCGTGGTAGATGGTTGTTCACTGTCGAGTCTTATGTAGGGGTGTTGTAGGTAGGACACGAGAGAAGGCCCCATCAATTCGGGTGGCAACACCATGTCCACCATGCCTGTAGCAATAGCGATCCTGGGCATTTGAGGAAATTCGGCTGAATCTGGCAGTTGGGCCATAACCATTCCGCCAGCTTGCTTCACATATTTGACCCCAAGGGTTCCGTAGTTCCCTGTTCCGGAAAGCACTATCCCAACCGATCTTTCTGAAAGGGCATTTGCCAATGACTCAAGGAAGAAATCAACTACATTCGAATCGGGATGATCGAGGAGTTTTGATAATCGAAGATTCCGACCATGAATTGCAAGAAAATGGTTCGGAGGAATCACATAGACATGATTGGGTTCGACCACCAGCCCATCCGTGGCTTCGATGACAGGCATGCTCGTATGTTTGCATAGAATGTCGACCATCAAACTTTTGTGATTGGGATCGAGATGTGGAACAACTACCAATGCGGCCCCGCTGTCAGACGGTAGGCTATCGAAGAATTTCTTACACGCGTTCAAGCCCCCTGCTGAAGCCCCAATACCTATCACTGGGAATCCGAGTTGAAGCTCGGTCGGCGGAACATCACTCTGCGCTCTTTGGGATTTTTCGCTGATATTGTTCTGCTGCTCTGCCATATTGGCTCTGCGTTTTTTCTTGGGATTGGTTGGGGATGGACGAACTCAAGGCTCTGCTAAGTCTAACAATTCTCAAGCGAAAGCGCCCAGGAGGCGACCCCAAACGGACGCGAAAACAACCCCAAAGCGGACTCTCCCATGCCCGGGGTTGGCGAACTCTAATCCTCGAGAACTGTGCGAAAAGATCATCCCCCTATTTCAACAACGAAATCGTTTCATGACTGTGGTGAGTTCCGCCAAATATCAATATCCGCAAAGTCAAGCTGGCATCAAAACTCGACTCAACCGAACTCATTCACGTCCGGGGGTCAGGGATTTCGCCATGACGAAATAGTGAAGTTAATGATCGACTTCATGGTAGAGACAATGACAATGAGCGGTCAATAGATCGGTTGTGCAAAAAATCCTCGGCGGTAATGCAATGGGACATCGGTCTAAATCGCGTCGGGATAGAACATAGACAGAAGTGAATAATGCAGATCCTACTCGCAGACATGGACCAGACTCTACTAGAAGTTATCCAAATGTTTCTTGTTCTGAAGGGCCAAAATGTTCAAACGGCCAGCAACGGCGTGACCTGCATTCGTTTGTTGGGAGAGATGCAACCCGAATTGTTGATCCTGGACGACGCGATCATGTGGGGCCGTTGCAATGGAGTCATCGATTGGGTTTCCACGCTCCCCGGCAAATCCCTTCATTCGGTCATCATCATGGGAGATACAGGTTCTAGTGCCAATTGGTGCGAATCGGGTATCTCCGTGCGGCATCTCGTGAAACCCTTCGGATTGACGGAACTTTTGCAGCAGGTCGATTTGTGCAGGATGGATCAACCATGAGGGGCTTTGCGTTTGATGATCACGAACTCGAATCGAGGCTTGCGGCAGCGTTTGCAAACGCTTCCTAACGATCGGTATGGGATACTCGGTCTAGTTTGCACGTTTGGTTATGTCTCGCGCGACCGCAAAAATCGTATTCTCCTCGACGATGGATTTCGCCATCCACTCCAGCGTGATGTAATGCCCATCCGAATGTCGGTATCGGTTGCAAAATTGCACGACCGCTTTCCCCGCCAGCAAATCACCCATGACGTGCATCGTGGGCTCTTTATCGTCGGGGTGAACAAAATCTAAGAATGGTCGGCTGACGAGTTGTTCTTCCGAATAGCCTAACACTCGTGGGAAATTGCAATTCACCCGACGGAAATAGCCATCGATGGATGCGATACAAAACAAATCAAGCGATAACTCAAAGAATCGACATAGGTCGCTTTCCGATTGCTCGAGCGCCGATTCCAGATAGCCGCTGATCTCATTTGCAATGAAACTGGCACTGCTTGGACGATCCTTCGGATGGGGTGCAAGGCATTGCTTTGCAAGTTGAACCAGCCGATCGTCACTTGCACATGCATCCAGACCCCGATGGGCATCGGCCAGCCTTGCACACGTTGCGTCGGCATACGTCCGCCGAAGATCCCGATTGCGATAGGGAGGACGCCCGGTAAGGATTTCGCAAAGCATGGCGCCAAGCCCAAATACGTCCGATTGAGGACGAACCGCCAAGCCTCGTGCTTGCTCTGGGGCCATGTACGCGGGCGTGCCGTGTATTCCGGATGAAGCGATGGAGTTGGACTTGAGTGGTTCGGCACTCAGGTTCTCCAGTTTGGTCTCCGATCCCAGTCTATCGCTCATCTGCAATACTCGAGACAACCCCCAGTCCATTACGTATACTTCCCCAAATTCTCCAACCATGACATTAGCTGGTTTTAAGTCCAGATGCAAAATACCTTGCGAATGCGCGTACGCAATCGCACGACAAACCTGTTCGAAAATCTTGAGCAATCGGGATCGGTCGGTTTGGTTCGTGGGAGGGGAAGCGAGGATTTTCCCCAACGACTGACCCGTTACTAATTTCATCGCAAAATAGGGCCGTTCATCCTCGGCATGACCGTGTTCATAAATGGGAACGATACATGGATGCTGCAGTCGGCAGGTGACGAGTGCTTCGTTTACAAAGCGCTGAAATAGACTCGAGTTTCCAGCATACCTAGCCAACAAGAGTTTGATGGCAACGTCTTGACGAAGCATTTGGTCGTGTGCAAGCAGTATTATCCCCATACCACCGCGTGCGATCTCACGTTTAATCAGATATCGTCCAAGATTATCTGGCAAAGGTGGCTCCGGCATGTCAAACGCCCCCTCAACGTCGTCTGACCCAGCGCCCTGTCCTGCACCCATCGATGCAATCGTAGACGGCAAAGAATCGGAATCAAGCGGCTCGATGCGTTTACCGTGCATGACGTAAGCCTGGATACTGTGAGTGCTAGAGGAGGAGATCGGATCGCAACCGACGTGCGGCCAATCTTTCGAACCCAGGTTAGCCTAGCACATCGAAAAATAAAACACAAATCAATGTACCCAATAATAACGACTTAACGAAATCATTTGGATCGATGCGGGCATGAAGGGCCGCCAGGAATCGTTCTAACGACCTTTGGCGGCAGACAAGGGGTTTGCGAGGAGATACAAGCGACCATCCTCGGCCCCTCCCAGAAAATCGGGAACACCATTCCCGTCAAAATCAACCACCGTCGGACTTACGTCGTGCCCCTCAATGTTTCTGCTGGCAAGTGTTCCAGCGTTTTTCATGATCCATTTCCCCTCTTGGGATGCAACCTGCTTCAGAAAATCGGCGTTCGAGGAGTTGAGCAGAAAATCGAACTTGCCATCTTGATCCCAGTC
>CAMCMB010000071.1 GCA_945875845.1 Pirellula staleyi DSM 6068 | reverse complement strand
ACCTACCACGTCGATCGCTTCGCCAAGCATTTCGGCAAACAGCCTGAAGACCTTGGGCCAGAAGAGATTCGTGAGTTCCAACTCTGGATGATCCAAGTCAATAAATCTTCTTGGAGCCAGTTTAACCAGGCCGTTTGTGGCCTACGGTTCCTCTACTCGATCACTTTGTCGAGACCTTGGGTCGTCCAGTCCGTGCCGTATGGCAAACGTGCCAAGTCCCTGCCAACGGTCCTCGGCCAAGAAGAAGTCAATCGACTCATCGCATGTGTGGACCATCTGAAGCATCGCGCCGTTCTACTGACCCTCTACTCCGCCGGGCTGCGATTGACCGAAGCGACCAACCTCAAAGCGCAGCATATCGACTCCGAGCGGATGCAGATCAAAAGTGTCAAAGGAAAGGGAAACAGGGACCGTTTCGTGCCGCTCTCGCCCAGACTATTGCAAGTGCTTCGCGAATATTGGAAAGAGAACAAGCCAACCGACTTCCTCTTGCCTGGCAAGACGCCAGATGTGCCGCTCCACGGAGCCACGATTCAGATCTGTTGCACATCTTGCCCAGAGGCTTTACGCGTTCAAGGTTTTATGGAGGTTGGAGTATCAGCCGACATGGTGGCGTAACGATGGGAGTGGCTGACGATGAGCGAACTTTCCGAAATAAGCGCTCACCCAGAATCACAGGAGTCGAGAAACGAGGACAAGTCCAGCGGTCTGGGCATCGGTTGCGACCAAGAGATTAGAACCGTCACAATCGGTCGAATCAGCGGTCGGAGCTTGGCAGGAAAACATGCCGCAAGCATGTTGCGGATGCCCTTGCGGGTCTGATAGACTGAATTCAAGAAAAGTGGAACGCGTAGAATCCGCACAGCTCAGACACGGCGAAGCGACTTAGCCCAACGTACAATCTATCCCTCCGTTCCGCTTCGCTCCAGTTGGGATAGATTGTTATTCGTTCGTCCTTTGGTCGTGAGAGCTATGGGGAAACGAAAACGAAACACTGATCTACCTTTAACGATCGATGACGCCATTCTCGGTCGACTACGCTTTACTGCAGCTCTAGATGGAATAGACGAGTACGAGTCCAAAACAAAGTTTGGCGGAAAACCAGTGACGATTACCCTTTACACGGACGAGACGGGTTCTCTTCGCAGGTGCATTTATCGTGCTCGAAAGACTCTTGAGCGACTTTCGTTTGATCTCGCTAGAATGCATAAATACATAGAGAAACATGTCTTCCTAAACTATAACGCAGTATGGCGAGAAGGTCAGTATCAATCGCAACTAAGAATCAGCCATTTTCGCAGGTTGACTGGGGTGGTTGCGATTCTTTGATCGCAACTACCAGTCTTTCTGATGAGAGTTGGACACTCGATTCCAATTTCAAAAAACGCCTCGCTGTAGATCTTCAACCTTCTACAACGAGACTTGACTCACGGGACCTATACTCCCGATTGCCCAAATTCAATCCTGATCAATACCGACCGGCTTCGCAAGATTCGAAGCCAACTGCTCGTCAATGCAGTTGCCTGTGGCAACCGTGCAATCGTTCTTTTACGCCCAGTCATCCCGCCCAAGTCTTTTGCAGCGAAGAATGCAGGTTCAATGCATCCACGTCCGAAAGGCTCCATCGCCGCACAGAATCCACGCGAAAGGCTAACCAAACATACCGTTGAACAGATCATGGCCGCTTAAAACGCGCCGATCAACAACGACGACGATCCTCACCGGACAGCTTTCGCTGTTCCGCTTCAAAGTGTCCCTATTGGCCCTGTCCTGAACGAGCTCTAGAGATTAACCTAGAAAGTAGTAAGGGCAAGAGTGGTAATGCCGTCCCAGAGACCTTGATTATTCGCTATCTGGTGGTGCAATCCACGGTTTGACGGCCCATCGTTTTTGGTGGTCTCGTCCCAGAAGAGTGCCGGAAATCATGAGGCTTGGGGGCACAGCAAAGAATGGAACTTGCTTAATCAGGATGAAAGACGGCCTCCCAGCCAGCTATCATGTTTAACCGAGCATTATGTGGAACCAATGTCACCGTTTGGCGATCATTTTGAAGACACGTCCCATTCCTCACCACGCAAACTCAACCATTAAATCCATGCTTCTGCGACAAGTCCCGTTTCTCTTGGTTGCGATCGTTTCGATTTTCTGCGAAATGCCAGCCGCTCTTTCCCAACAACAGCTTGAACGCGACTTGCTTAGCACTTCGGTTAAGCAGATTGCGGTTCAAGTCAATAAGTCGGGCGATCCAGCGCGAGGCGCGGTCTTGTTTCATTCGCCCGCTGTTGGGTGCACTCAATGCCACCGCGTGGACGATGGGACCATCAATGTAATCGGTCCCAATCTTGCGGTTTGGAATAAGACCAGCGACAAACCATGGCCTTCCACCGCAGAATCTGTGATCGAATCGATCTTGCGTCCATCTGCTGTTATCGCCAAGGAGTACGCTTCGACTCGCATTTTGACGACGGATGGCAAAGTCTACTCGGGCGTCGTCACGAAACGCGATGCCAACGAGCTGCAAGTTCGCTTCGGACCGAAACCAGAGGATCAAGCAATTGTTTCCATTGAAGATATCGAACGCGAAGCGGCAAGTGAAGTCTCGCTTATGCCCTCTGGACTTGTCCAACAATTGGATGACCAGAATCAGTTCTTTGACTTGGTAGCGTATGTATTGACGGTCGCCAAAGAAGGACCTTCGCGAGCTGCGAAACTAATGCCCAAGCCTGAACAGCTCAAGCCCAAGTTGCCTGAGTATGAATCGCACGTAGACCATGCGGGACTTATCTCTGGATGGAACAAAAAATCGCTGGCTCGCGGTCAAAAAATTTACAACGGTCTGTGCATTAACTGCCATGGAACCCGTGAAACAGTAGGCACGCTTCCTACTGCCCTGCGATTTGGCACGGGTAAATTCAAACAAGGCAGCGATCCCTATTCGCTCTACAAAACGCTGACTCATGGTTCCGGATTGATGTTGCCCCAAAAATGGATGGTTCCGAAGCAAAAGTATGACGTCATCCATTTCCTTCGCGAAGAGTTTTTGAAAGACTTGGATTCCCAGTCCTATACCAAAATCGATAAGGCTTACTTGCAATCGCTGCCGGTCGGCGACACCCAAGGGCCGGATCCCGTCGAGCTCAAGCCCTGGACCGACATGAATTACGGCAACGTCATGACTACCACCATCGAGTTCGGCTCGGACGGAACCAACATTGCTCAAAAGGCAATCGCCATTCGATTGGACCCGGGTCCCGGCGGGATCTCCAAAGGCAACACCTGGATGGCCTTCGAACACGACACGATGCGATGGGCGGCCGGCTGGAAGGGTAATGGGTTCATCGATTGGCGCGGCATCCAATTCGATGGAGCCCACGGTATTCACCCACGAGCCGTTGGGGAAATCCATTTCGCGAACCCTACCGCTCCAGGCTGGGCCAATCCAGAAACCGGTCTTTTTGAGGATCAGGTGCGAGTGCTCGCAAGAGATGGAAAACGCTATGGCCCGCTGCCAAAGACATGGGTTCAGTTTCGAGGCATGCATCGCGATGCGAACGGACTATCGATTGACTACTCCGTTGACCAAACCAGCGTGCGAGAACGTCCCTTTCGGATCGAGACCGAAGGCTTGGATTCGCAAATGCTATTCGGACGTACGCTTGCTCTTGAACCCTCAAACCGAAAACTGACAACGCTCGTCGCAACCATTCCAGGCAAACTCGTGCGGTCCAAAATCGCCGGCGACAGGGTCGTTGTGGAATGGGAAAAGGGAGCTGGCAATCCACAACGCATGGAAGCAAGCTTTTTATCGCGTAACGGCCGCCCAAGCTGGCGTGTTGCAGACAATCGGTTATGCGTGGACTTCGAAGCGAGTACGAAACCTGCGATCTATTCGATCGCTCTCTCCAATGCTCAAAATGGAGAGCTAAGCGAGACCGTATGGCAGACCGTTCAAAAGCGAATGGCTGACGAGATTGAAACGCCCTTCATCGCCATCCATGGATCATTGCGAAAGCCGACCGCATCAATCACAGAAAACGACAACAGCATTGCGTCTACCCCTCGCGTGTGGTTCGAAGGAAATGGCTGGGCAGTTGACGATTTGGCACCTCCGGCGATGAACCCTTGGAATGCGAGGACGCGCGTTACCGGACTTGCATTCTATCCTGGACAGGATGCGATGGCGGTTTGTACGTGGGACGGTGACGTCTGGCGACTCAGCGGCTTGGAAAGTCTTGATCGATCAGGGGCCTCGCTCAAGTGGCAACGGATTGCGACAGGACTCTTTCAACCGCTAGGTATCCTGGCGTACGAGGATTGCATCATGGTCACATGTCGGGATCAATTGATGAAACTGCGGGACATCGATGGCGATGGGCTCATCGACGACTATGGATGTTTCAATAATGACCACCAAGTGACTGAGCATTTCCACGAATTTGCGATGGGATTGCAGCAAGATACCTCCGGGAATTTCTACTACGCAAAATCTGCTAGGCATGCTCTCAAAGCCGTCGTACCACACCACGGCACGTTGCTCAAGGTATCGCCAGAGGGAGCCACGACGGAAATTGTGGCAACAGGCTTTCGGGCGGCCAACGGAGTCTGTTTGAATCCCGATGGATCGTTCGTGGTTACCGATCAAGAGGGACACTGGAATCCAAAGAATCGCATCAACTGGGTTGAGCCAGGAAAGTTTTACGGCAACATGTTTGGCTACCATTCCGTGACGGACTCGTCGGACTCGGCTATGGAGTCTCCCTTGTGCTGGATTACGAACAGCTTCGATCGATCGCCCGCGGAGTTGTTGTGGGTCGATAGCCCTCGATGGGGTGCACTCGACAAATCGCTGCTCAACTTGTCCTATGGTTATGGGCGAATTTATGTTGTTCCATTGGAAACCGTGGACGGTGTGAAACAAGGTGGAATGTGCGCGCTGCCTATCCCGGACTTGCCCACCGGAATCGTTCGAGGCAAGTTCTCCCCGCGAGATGGTCAACTGTACGTCGGAGGGATGTTCGCTTGGGCAAGCAGTCGACAAGATCAAGAAGGTGGTCTCTACCGAGTGCGGCGGACCGGCCAATCCATCGAGTTGCCGATCACGTTAAAAGCGGTCCGAAACGGCGATGGACAGCCAACGCTAGAAATCGGGGTTACCGATGAACTCGACCCAACCGCCACACTCGATCCAGAACGCTACACCATCAAAATGTGGGATCTTCGCAGAACGGAGAAATACGGTTCCGACCATTTCAATGAACGTCAAGCCCCGGTTGCTTCCGTAACGTGGAAGCGAAACGAAAAGACAATCGTTCTGAATGTGCCTACCATGGAGCCCACTTGGTGCATGTCGATTGAGTTGAAACTCAAAACCGCAATTGGCAAAGAAATAGAACGAACGATTCACAACACCGTGCACAAGATTAAGCCGCGGGATGAGTCGGGACGATGATAAGAACAGAGCGAGCGAAAGCGGTTCTAGTACGGCTAGAAGAGCTCTATCCAGAAACGCCGATTCCACTGGATCATGTCGATATGTACACGCTCTTGGTCTCAGTATTATTGAGCGCCCAATGCACGGACAAGATGGTGAATCGGGTGACTCCTAAGCTTTGGGAACTGTCCAACAACCCGTATGACATGTCCAAGCAATCCGTGGAGAGTATTCGAACCATCATTCAGCCTTGTGGATTAAGCCCACAGAAATCGAAGGCAATTAAAGAACTTTCCAGGATCTTGGTCAACGAACACGACGGTAAAGTACCCAATACGTTTGAGGCGTTGGAGCGATTGCCGGGAGTTGGGCACAAAACGGCTTCGGTTGTGATGAGTCAAGGATTTGGTTTCCCAGCCTTCCCTGTCGACACGCACATCCATCGACTGGCACAGCGGTGGGGGCTAACCGACGGACGTTCGGTTGTCCAAACCGAAAACGATCTCAAGCGACTCTTTCCTCAGGAGAGCTGGAATAAGCTCCACTTGCAGATCATTTTTTACGGGCGCGAGCATTGCACCGCCAGAGGATGCCAAGGTACCGTCTGCGGCATCTGCAGGGAGCTTTTTCCAAAGCGCAAAAAGCCTGTAGCAACGAAAAAATAGCACAGCGGGAGTGAGCTTCGTTCCCGACGCTGTGCAGCGTTTGCGTCAACGAAATGGTTGGGGTAAGTTAGTTTAGGCGTCAATGGTGGCACCCGGCAGGTGCGACCTACCGTAGGTCACTCTTGCCGAGAGTGACTTGTTGTGATCGTTAACGGAGTTGAATCATGGCTACCTTAACCGAAAAACTTCGATGTCATCGACTCCTGATGGATCTGGTTTTCCCTCGCGATTGTTCGCTTTGTGGTATCCCGATCATCGATCCAAACTGCGAAGCGATTTGCACAGCCTGTTTCAGCAAAATTACCACTCCGGAGCAGCGATGCGTTCGATGTAGTGCCCCGTTGGGCCCCGGTATTCGCGAGGCAACCGGAGACGCATCGTCGAACAAAACATCTTGTTATTATTGCAAGCGGCGAAAGTGGTTGTTTCGGCGAGCGCACTGCTACACGGCATACCACGGAACCGCCGCCTTGGCCACAAAAAAGATAAAACAATCCTCGCACGAACCGCTCGCAATCGAAATTGGAAAACGGATCGGACATTGGCTCAATCAGCTCGACACATTTGATTCCCAAGATTTTGCCTGTGTCATTCCTGTGCCTCAACATTGGTTGCGACGCATGATGGTGCGATACAATCAGGCAGACATCCTAGCTGAAAGAATCGCCTTGGAAATTGGTCTCCCCGTGAATCGTTATTCCCTTTACCGAACGCGATGGACCGAGAAGCAGGGGACCAAATCGATCGTCGATAGGCTCAAGGACGTACGAGATTCCTTTGCCTGCAAGCCTAACAAATCGATTGTAGATTCGCGCATTTTGCTCGTGGATGACGTCGTCACAAGTGGAGCCACGGCCAACGATGCAGCCAGAGCATTGCGACTGGCAGGAGCAAAGCGAGTTGAGGTCGTGGCCTTTGCCCGGGGGGTGGGGGCGTTTGATAAGGCGAGTACCGGCCTAAAAACTACCTTGTAGCGGAGCGGCACGAGCCGCCCGGTGAGGATTCCAAGTCATTTGTGAATCCTCACCGGAGGTGCCTTGCGCTGGGCTGTTCCGCTACCATGAGCTAGCCATTTGGCTGAATCCGGCGTCAGCCTTCGGAGTGGGGCTGCGCAAACGCATCGACGCCGAGGTTCATCACGGTTTGAGAATGTCCGGCCGTGGTGCGGACAGGCTGAGTACCGAGCATTCGATCACCGCTCAACATCGTGAGTCCAAACCAATAGTTCTCGTTCTGAAAATGATGCAGTCGATGGTTTTTCCAAAGCCTTCGATAGAAATGCGTCTTCGGTACATACGAAGTGTGAATCAAATAGTGAATCCATTCGTAATTGAGGATCAGCCCGAACGTCACTAAGTTTCCTGTTAGGGCTGCGTGTAGCGGGATGAGCCCGATCAGATACTGGAATGCCCATATCATGGGAACTCCTCCAGCAAACAACACAACGAAATAGGTCGTCGTTAGGCCGTACAGTGGATTCCACGGATTTCGATGGTGCGCACGGTGCGTTTTGGTGATGACCAGTTCTACTTTTCGCTTGCCGACATAAAACGGCTTAAGGTGCTCAAGCCAAGCGTGAATGAGCCACTCTTGGAACGGCCAAAAAGCCAGCACGGCCAGTGCGACCCAGAGATCGGCCCACGAGATCGTGAAGAACGCCACACGCGCCACAACGCTCGCTGCCAGCAGTACGGCAAGAACACGGGGACCATTGAATTGGAACATGTCCCAGGCGGCACGAACTAGGGTGATTTGCGGACCGAAGCCCGGCTTTTTGTCCGGCGCAGGTAGCGCTTCGGCCTCAGTCCAAGTGTATGCTCTTGTCCAAAAAAAGATCCCCATCAGCAAGGCAAAATAGACACAAAAACCTAGACCTGCCACGTGGGGAATTCCATTTTCTCAAATTGGACTCAACACAAGCCCCGCAACAGGACCCTCTCCATCTCCGTTTTAAGGGGTTTCTGCATTTCTGGCAAATCGATTTGCGGCCAAAGCCACTCGAGGGCGTCAAACACTGCGCAGGCTGCACAAAGTACCAAAACAAGGTCAGTGGAGAGACGATATCCAACGGGTTCATTGGACGCTTCGACCTCTACTCGAGGATTGGGACTTTGTAACCCAATGCACCAATCGCTTTGCCCTTGGGCACCGATTTGTAGTTGTCATGGCAAAGCGTGCATTTTTCCATGACTACCGGGATGGCGGTTGCGGCCAACAGGTACTTTTTGTTCCCTTCGGTTGCAACCTCTTCGTAAGCCGCCTCACCTGAGAGAAGTTTTTGGATGGCCCGTTGCTCAAATCCTTCCTTGGGGGCATTGTCGGGTTCATACGGATCGCCGGTTGCATCGAGCAATCGAACTTCGTGCCACCCCTTTTCTTTCACCGCCGCAAACAAAGCCTTGAACGCGCTGCCGGCTGGCAATGAATCTTTGCCGTCGACGTAATGCGTCGTGATCAACACAATGCTTGTCTTGTAAATATCATCCAGCATTCGAACCTCGCGGCGGGCTCGTTCGGTCGCCGGATCTTTGGCCACTTGACTCCTGGTGGCTTGAACCGTCGCTATTGGATCGGCGGCGTTGCTGTAAACGGCGACCGAAACTGCTAGGCATATCATCAGGCTAGCACCGGTCAAAAGTGTTCGTCTTTCTGTTAGACTCATGGCGAATCTCCTATTGGGGGACTGGGCACCAAGTCCGCATTGACTTGGCCGGTATTGTGGACAAAAGTGTCCTGTTTAAGAGTAGGGGTTTTGAAAGTGGACGTCAAGATCCTGTTTATGGAGGTCGATTGAATGTTTTCGCAAACAGTGGAATATGCGTTGCGCGCGGTGGTTCACTTGGCGATGAAATCGCCCGAGGCGCAAACGACGGCGGAAATTGCGACGGCAACCAAGATACCCCCAGCCTATTTATCCAAGGTCTTGCAGGGGCTCAGAGCGCAAGAGATTGTACGATTGCAGCGCGGGATCGGTGGAGGTGTTTCGCTAGCCCACGACCCACGCAAGCTGACGATTCTGGATGTCGTCAACGCGGTGGAACCGATTCAACGTATCAAAACCTGTCCGCTGGAACTGAAATCGCATGGCAAGCGACTATGCTCACTGCATGGTCGCATGGACGATTCACTGAAGCAAATGGAGGCGGCGTTCGCAGCAACCACGCTGCAAGAACTCCTGCTAACCAGCAACGCAAGTGTACCACTCTGCGAAAAATAGCGAGCAAGTGGCAGTCGGGCTATTCGAAAGTGGCATGGGCGTCTCGCCCATGGATTCCCGAGCGAGCGCGTGCCACGCTTTGGAAACCCGTCGCGTAAACGAGGAGCCGACTGCAATCCCTCGCTCACCGGCTTGTTGCTTTAGTGAAGTCGTTATTGGGGAAGGGTAGTACGACGGACTTCTAAGTCCGTCAATGGGGAATTCGACGGACTAGGAAGTCCGTCGTACCATTAAATCAACGGCCCGGTAAACGAGGAGCCGACTGCAATCCCTCGCTTGCTTAGGGATACTGCAATCTGCCGTTCGCCTAAGAATTCAAATCGCAATTCACTTAAGCCAAAATCATGGATGGAACCACCTAGCGCAGCAGTCATCAATGCGATCATTGATGACAGGGAAGAAACCCCAGAAAATCGTTGGGTTTCGCAAACGGAGAGGACAGGATTTGAACCTGCGGTAAGGGTTTCCCCCTACGCCGAATTAGCAATCCGGTGCTTTAGACCACTCAGCCACCTCTCCCGCTGTCGCTATTCTGCCCAATTTCATTCAAAATGCAAGGTCGGTTGTGCAGTTTCCTGGCCAAGTTTTAAGGCTTAGTACCAGAAATGGAACAACATGCAAAAACTGGACCTGCGAATCCTCACCGGACAGCTTGCGCTGTTCCGCTACCACTCTGCCGCTCCATGGGCATTCGCTCAGGCGGCATCGACTCGAAAATTTGGTTGACTTAGTTCTTCGACCACTTGATTGCCAAGCACCGCTTCCAGGGACTGCAATGCCTCCGCTGCGAGCATTCCATCCAGCGTTCGGTGGTCGCAGATGAGTACCATGTCGCACTGCCCGTTGGAGGCGATGGGGCCGATGGCAAGGCTGGTTGTCGTGATGAGCGGATGATGCGCGTTAAGTGATCCCTGGGCACCTAAACTTGAAATACTGAACGTTCCAACATGCTTCGCACGCTTGCGGCCGGAGCAGTTCATCACCCACCACCAGGCAATTCTTCGAACCAACGCCGAACGCCCTTCCAAAATCAATCCCTCGCGATAAGCGCTCTTCATCGGGGCCGTACGGAAGTACTCAAGTTGACTTTGCAACTGAACGAGCGTTGTTGATTCCGGGTTTTCCAGTCTGCCCCAGATGAGTCGTGCATGGCCTTCGTCGTCGAGACGATGAACCGAGACAGACGCAACGCAGTGGGGATGTCGGTACAAATGCTTAGACGGATACGCCACGAAAACTTCGCGCAATTCAGGCGTTTTTTGGCAAACGATGGCATGTGCTTTCGCAACGATGGCCGTCCAACCGATGTTGGGCGAGCTCACTTTGCGAGCGTTCGCAACATTCGCCAAATTCATGCGGCGAACGATGGGAAAGCTGGGGATCTTTTGCGACTGCCGTACAATGTCCAGAACGGTCTGGCGGTACTTGGGAAAGGGGCGTCGAGCCCCCTTTCGCGAACCCGTTGAATGGTCGTCGTTCATGCGTTGATACTCCCCTCCACGCGGCCCACCCAAGAACAAGGCTATCGTTTCTTAGTTTCTTGATTGAGAGCGTCGATCGCAGCTTGTGTTTCCACCTTGCCCGCTCGACTCTTCTTGGGAGCGAGGAAATTGGCAATCTGTGCGTCTCCCAGCAACTTGGATAAGTAACCATCCATGGCAATCCGCTGTTTCTTTTCCATGATGTCCTTGGAAAGCTCCCCCTTGACCGCATTGAAGTCGGTGACGACGGGCGATGTTTGGCCTTGACATTTTAGGATCACGTATTGGCCACCGACCTCAATGATTCCCGAGATCTCACCTGGTTTGAGTTCGAACGCGGCCTTCTCAAGATTGGGTTGGCCGCCAAAGCGACGCAACGGCGGTACTTTGCCGAAATTGCTTTTGGAACTTGGTTCCACTGAGTATTGATTGGCAAGTTGGCCAAAGTATTCCTCGGAGTTGTTTCCTCTCGCCATTTCCCAAACGCTTTGGGCAGTACGCTGGTTACTAAGCACGACGGCAAGCACTTCGGCTCGCGGCCCGTAGTTCGAATCGAAACCCTTCTTGAGGTCCTCGTCCGTAACCTGTACTTTTCCTTCGATCAATTTCTTGAGTGCAACGGTCGGCCAAATCGCGTCATGGATATAGACTTCCATCGAGACGCCATCTTCGGCCATCACATGCTTCATCCATTCCTGAATATTGGGTGAACCATCCTTGTTGATAAATCCAAAGTAATCCGCAGCTCGATTGATTTCGGCATTAATATCGTCTTGCGTCACTTGAAAGCCAGCCTTCTTCAACGCGTCTTCGATCAACTTGCGATTGATTTCCCCTTCGAGAATCTGCCCTCCATGCCGTTTCACGCACGCTTCATCAAAGCGCAGCATCGGAATACTCTGCTTGTTCACGATAGCCGCAACATCAGGGTATTGGGCTTCGAGTTCTGCGTTGCCGTGCACCACGATAACGCCACTGGATTGACGCAGAGTGGTATAAACGCTTTCGGCCATTCCTCGCAGCTTGTAGTCCTCGAGTTCCGCCTTGATTCGATTTTGGATCTCTTGCATTTGAGCGACAGGCGGATTCGAGGCTGGCAAGTGTTTCACGCATTGCAGTACGACGTTGATCTCGCCGGCAGCGAATACTTTCGAAATCTGATCTGGTTGCAGTCCAAACGCGATGGCTTCCAGTTCGTCATCGCCGATGAACCTACGGATGGGCGGCAAGAGACCTTCGACACTAGCGCTGGCTTGGTCTTCGCTGTGATCCTTGGCCAACGTCTTAAAACTAGCAGGATTGGCCAAGGCTTCTTGACGTAGCTTGGCAATCTTTTGGGGATCTTTGCTGGCGATCATCCGGACTTGAACTTTGGGGCCAAATTCGCTTTGAAAGGCTTGGTCAATTTCCTGAGGGGTAACGTTGATCTTATCCCTCGATAGCCCTCGAAGCGCAATCATCGGCCAAATCACATCGGATGCGTACTGTTCCGGCGAAATATTGCGTTCGTCTTCGATCAGCTTGAGATACATCGTGGTCGAGAGGTTGAATTTGCTAGCCGTTCTCCCGATCTCGTCATCGATATCCTTTGGAGTGACGGTAATTTTTTGAGCTTGGCAGGCTTGCAAAATCAGAGTCTTGTTGACCAAATCCTCGAGCACATCTGTTCCAAAACGAGCCCTACATTGAACAGCCAGCTCACTCAGTGAAATCGGAGTACCATTGACCGTAGCAACGACGGCTGGGCCCGCGTTTGGGTTGTCTGCTAACGTCTTGCTCGACGAGACGGTCGTTGCCGGTACTGTTTTGGTATTCTGGGTTTTACCCTTCAAGATACCTTGCGCCATCGCTTCGCCCGAAGCGAGCGAAAAAGCAAGCGGACTCATTAAGGCCAGCAGAATTGCGTTTCGAACGGTGGCCCGACGCTGAGATTGATTTGACAAACGCATGGAATTTCCTCATGAAAATGCGGGGCTAATGGTGGGTCGCCCCCGATGAATTCTCACCAGCCGTCGGCCATC
The DNA here is from genome assembly GCA_945875845.1 of Pirellula staleyi DSM 6068. GTDB lineage: Bacteria > Planctomycetota > Planctomycetia > Pirellulales > Pirellulaceae > JBKCUI01. The sequence goes on along the minus strand of CAMCMB010000071.1, from coordinate 26,566 downwards.
GTGGCTTCGGATCGTTACTGGCTCGAGATAGCTGCGTAAGTCGGGTAGTGTACGAAGTTCGCGAAATCCGGGTCAAGACGGATCGCGTGCTACTCAGCAGAACAGGGCTGCAGAAGACCGATCACAGCTTGCTGGATGTCTTGTTGACGCATGAGAGATTCCCCTACAAGCATTGCTTGGATGTTGGCACCGTGAATTTTGTGAACATCCGCCGCCGTGAATATCCCGCTCTCAGCCACAACAACCACGTCGTTGGGAATCTGTTCACGCAATCGAATCACATGCTCTAGATCCACCGAGAACGTATGCAAGTCGCGATTATTGACTCCGATCAACTTGGTACCGGTTGCTAACACTCGCTCCAAATGCAACGGATCATAGAGCTCTATCAATGCTGTCATTCCAAGCTGTTCGGCTAATTCAAACAGTTCGTTCAGTTCATCACCTTCCAAACATTCCGCGATGAGCAGTACGGCGTCGGCACCAGCAGCCCTTGCCTCGTAAACTTGATACGGGTCCAGAATGAAATCTTTGCGAAGGACTGGGATGTCCACGCGATCGCGGATTGCAGTCATATATTCGAGTCGACCTTGAAAGAAGGGTTCATCGGTCAGAACACTAATGGCTGCAGCACCGCCGGCTTGATAAGCCAACGCAATATCAACGGGTTCAAATTGGGAACGAATGATCCCCTTCGACGGACTGGCGCGTTTCACTTCCGCAATCAGTCGAACGTAGTCGTGGCCACGTAAGGCATTGATGAAGCTACGAATTTCGGGACCTTGCAAGGCTGCTCGAACCAGCGACTCCAGGCCTCGCTGTGTTTTGGCGTGCGAAATCTCCTCCCGTTTCGTGGCAACGATTCGATCTAAAACAGTCGACATATTTAGACTAAATCCGAATCGAAGACGCGGGCTTGTTTCCAATTGGGTTTTTGCTCAGCGATGAATTGCAGGTGGCGTGGAGCCACTTGATAAAGATCGTGCGATTCCCGGCTGTCGAATATTACATTGATTGCAACTTGATAGCCGCGGTCATTGACCGGTCTCGCCAACTCTGGGTTCAACGTTCCCACCGAAAAATGGACGAGACCGGGGTGGTTGTCCAGGTAGAACTTGCACGCATCCACCAACTCCTTCACCTTCGCCTCGGAATCGTCGATGAGAGTGAAGTAGACCATGTGCGAGAGGTGGGCCATAATGAGTTTCAAATGGGTTCTGAGCGGGGTAGGGAACTTTGGACCAATTGCTATCACTTAGAAGTTATTTGAGAGCGTGCCATTTGACAAGCTTACTTTGAGCGAAGCTGCGTTGACTCAGTCAATTGCTTGCAATCCGTTTGTTAGGAATTTTCGTTGTAGTCGGAAAAATCCGCAAGTTTTACCACGCCGTGCGCCGAAACTCATTGTGTTCGACGAGTCTATCGTCTCCGACACGAGAAGGGTTTTACCAATGTCCTGCAAGCGTTTCCGACAAATACTTAGTTTACTTCTAATAGCAACGATTGGTTCACAGACTGGCTGTGTCGGTCTATCGAACGTAGGGATTGGGCCCTGGGGGATTCCGATTCCCATCAGTCCCTACCTCCAAGACTCGGAAGAAATTCAGTTTCATATACACGAGCGATATGCCCGTGTACCCATCATGGGGCCACTCACCGCCGGTGGACCTGTAGCAGCCATCGACCCGCCTAGCGATGACGAAGTCGTTCACGCTTTGGAAAAAGCGAGACCGATTCGAGGTGGTGTACCGTTGTTTTTTGAGAAGCAACGCAATCGCGTTCGAATCGTGAAGGAGAAGATCGCGGATTATATCGATGATCCGCGCTTCGTACCGTTGATCGGTTTCGCTCAACTGCACCACGCTCATTACAAGTGCACGGTCTACTTTGAAGAGCGGACCATTAATGGCTGGCCAGTCCCGTACACTCTCGAGGACAAGGAAGCAGTCGAAGTTATCTACATCGACCACAATCACTTCCACATGGTTGGCGATCCGGATACGGGTGCATCCAGTCCCTACTAAATCAGTTCGTTGAAGCGATCTATTGCCAACGTAAGCGGATCTCGCTACCAAGCTCTACTAGTTTACGGTAGCTCTTCTTACCGTCGACATAAAAAAGGGTGACTTGCTTAATCTCAGCAGGCCACCCTTTTTTAGTTTTTTAATTCCCTCCATTGCTCACTCGGGAGTGTGAGGCTCCTGCCGAACCACGGCGTCGTAAGCTCGGCTTTCGCTCCTAGGCTGTGCATTTAGAGACAGACCACTTTTGGCGGCAGTTTCATAACCCGTGCCCGTGAGCGAGGCATTGCAGTCGGCCCCTCGCTTACGGGCTTGTTGATTTAATCACAACCCGAAGTGTAAACGAGGGACTCTTTGCCCCTAACTTACCGGCTTGTTGCTTTAATGGTACGACGGACTTCCAAGTCCGTCGGATTCCCCATTGACGGACTTGGAAGTCCGTCTTACCGCCCTTACCCAATAACGACTTCACTAAAGCAACAAGCCGTCACGTTTCGGGTTATGACAAAACCATAGCTTAGGTAAAGACTCATTAAATCAACAAGCACTTACGCGTCGGGTTACGATAACCTAAGGGCGGTACGACGGACCATTAAATCAACAGCCCGCAATCGCGTAACGCTAATCTCAAATCTCAATTCTCAGATCGCAGATCGCAAAGCTTAAAGCTAATCGCTCAACGCTTTTTGCCTTAGAGCAGAGAAGCCGCGAATGTCTTCTGAAGGCAAGCGAGGCCCAGGTCCCCTTGCTTACCATCGATAACGACGTTGACACGCAACTCGCTCGTATTGATCATCAGAACATTGATGCCCGAGTCGGCTAGCGACTTGAACATCGCGATCGCCACACTTGTGTGACTACGCAAGCCGATGCCGCTCACGGAAAGTTTTGCGATGTCCATGGATCCGCTTATTTTGCGGAACTTGTAATCCATTGCTTTCAAAATCTTCATACAGTGGTCCATTTGCTCTTCAGGCACGGTGAAGCTGATGCTGGTTTCGCCTTGATAGCCGTCGCAACTCTGAACGATCATGTCCACAAAAACGCCTGCATCGGCAACTTGCTTAAAGACCTTCTCTGCAAGACCCGGAGTATCTGGAACCCCTGACAGGGTGACTCGAGCCTGATCTCCAACCATCGAAATATCGAGCAACGTTAACTGTTCCATGTTGGAACTGCGAAGCCTCTCGATGATATCGCTGGCGCTGAGATCGTTGGTCGGTTTTTGACCGATTTGCCATTGTTTGGCATCTGAGGGTTTCAGGTGAAGTCCGAACGCTTGATGAACGGCTCGCAAGGCTGGCGTCGCTTCCGATCGTTGAACGAGCACGCTGATCTTGATCTCGCTGGTGGTGATCATTTGAATATTGATGCCTGCGACTGCAAGCGATTCAAACATGCGCTGAGCGACTCCTGTTTGAGCGGCCATGCCGATACCAACGACCGAAATCTTGGCGACCGCATCATCGTGAGTGACTCCCGTTGCACCGATCACCGAAACCGCTTCCTTGACCGCCTTTAGCGTTTCCTTCAATTCCTCGTTTGGAACCGTGAAGGAAATATCGGCCAAGTCTCCTTCACCAATGTTCTGAACGATCATATCGACCGTTATTTTACGATCGGCAAGTCGCTTGAAGATCTCGAAGCTGGAACCTGGTTTATCGGGCACACCCAAGATCGTTACGCGAGCTTCGTCTTTGGTAAGAGCGGCCCCGCAAACTGGAACCGTAGAGGACTCTGGTTCCGACACGATCATCGATCCAGGCGCATCCGAAAAACTGCTTCGCACTCGAATGGGCACGTTGAATTTCTTGGCAAATTCGATAGAACGGTTGTGCATTACGCCGGCACCTAAACTGGCGAGCTCTAGCATCTCGTCGTAACTGATTTGTCCCATTTGGCGTGCCTCGGGCAACAACCTTGGGTCCGTCGTATAGACTCCATCGACGTCGGTATAAATCTCGCAGGCGTCAGCCCGAAGAACGGCCGCCAACGAAACCGCTGTGGTATCGCTGCCACCGCGCCCAAGGGTGGTGATGTTGAGATCATCATCCACGCCCTGAAAGCCAGCTGCGATGACAATATTTCCATCGTCGAGCAAGCGACGAATGCGTTCCGTGGAAATCGTCTTAATGCGCGCCTTGGTGAACGAGTTGTCGGTTCGTATCCCCATCTGAGCTCCTGTAAGCGAAACAGCCTTGTGACCAAATCGATGCACTGCCATCGCCATAAGCGCCACACTGACCTGCTCCCCGGTGCTCAAGAGCATATCCATTTCGCGAGCCGGCGGAGCTTCGTTGACCTGCTTGGCCAATTCGATCAGGTGATCCGTGTTGTGCCCCATCGCGCTGACGACGACGACAACTTGATTGCCCTCTTGCTGTGCCCGAATCGCTTTTCGAGCTGCGGCTTGTATCTTCTCTGGAGTGGCAACGCTTGTTCCACCAAACTTTTGAACAATTAATGGCATATATTTTCCTGCGGTTTCCCGGACTGATCAACTCAACTCGCCGTTGATGAATTTGGGAATCAACTCCCAACCGTGCTTAAACCTTAATCCAGATTTTTCGGCTGACCATTCATCGTAGGTCGTGCTTCCGTCTCTTGTAATTCCTGTCCCGCAAGCAGTAAACGGAACCCATCCATGCGAGTGTTTCTTGGTGCTGACGGGTGTGGGATGATCTGGCATGACAAAAATGCGATACTCACCCTGCTTTTGCAAGGCCTGATGGATTGGGCCAACAATGTGGCGATCGATGGCTTCTAGCGCTTTCACTTTTTCGTCAACTCTCCCTTCATGGCTGGCTTCGTCCGTCGCTTCGACATGGACGCAAACCACGTCATGCGTCTTCAGGGCTTCGATCGCTGCGGCCCCTTTGCCTGCATAGTTTGTATCGAGGTAGCCGGTGGCGCCCGCGACTTCGATGCGGTCCCAGCCCACAAGAGCGGCCAAGCCACGCAGCAAATCGACTGCTGTAATCATCGCACCGCGAACGCCAAACTTGGACTCAAACGAAGCCAATTGAGGCGTTTTACCGAGACCCCATAGCCAAAGCGTCGTCGCAGGTCGTTTGCCTTGCTGCACTCTCGCCTTGTTGACCGGATGATCGGCAAAAAGGGGTTCGCTTTCCGCCATCAAATGACATAGCAAATCACAACCCGGTCCACGGGCAAAATCATCGATCACGCTTTCATCCGTCAAGTCGTGCGGCGCGACGGTTCGGGTATCTTTCGAGAACGGCGAAGGCGTCCCTGGTCGTCCTCGATAGATCAACAGGTTGCGATAGCTCACGCCTGGCACAAATTCTAGCGTCGAATCCTTTACTTTTTCTTGAATGGCTCGCAGTAATTCCGTTGCCTCCGCGTTACTGATATGATCGGCTGTGAAGTCGACCATGACCTGATTCTCCACCGTAACGAGATTGCATCGAATCGCCCAGTCGTCGGACCCCAGCACGATACCTTGGGCTGCCGCTTCGATCGGAGCCCGACCCGTGAAAAACTGGTTAGGGTCGTAACCCAACAACGACATGTTGGCCACTTCGCTTCCCGCCGGAAAATGCAAAGGTACGTTATCGCTTTGGCCGACCAATCCCATGCGAGCGATTTCGTCCATTGCCGGTGTGTTTGCAAACTGGAGTGGCGTCTTGCCTCCCAACGACTCAAGGGGGTAGTCTGCGCATCCGTCCGGTATGATGATGACCCATTTCATTTCATTGCGTCCTTATTGAAACTTCATTCGTTGATTTGTACTGTGATGACATAGGGGGAGATGACATAGGGGGAGAGTGAAAAACCGTTTCGATCGAATGTTAATTGCCACCATCCGCAACACGCAACTTCACGCACTCATCACCAACACTTGTTAGTTTGCGAATCTCTTCATTGGCCGCCGTGGCGGCTTTTTCTTTTGCTTCGTGGGTCATGATGACCAACGGCACTTGTCTCGGTTTTTTTTCACTCGTGGGCTCATGCTGAATAATCGAAGCGATCGAAATCCCATGCTTACCCAAGATTCCGGTTATTTGCGACAGTACGCCTGGCTCGTCGGCCACCAAGAATCGCATGTAGTAGCGACTGGTTGTTTGCTCATAGGGGAGTATTTCGACCTTGGATTCCCGATCGGACCACAACTCAAGTCTACGGAATGTGATATCCGTGCGACCTGCGGCCGTATCGATCATATCCGCCACAACGGCCGATGCAGTTGGCATCTGGCCTGCCCCTTGTCCGTGAAAGAACATATCTCCAACCGCATCGCCAACGACCGTCACTGCGTTGTAGGCACCGCGGACTTCGGCAAGCGGTCGCCCTTTGCGAATCAGCGTGGGAGACACGTGCAATTCTAGTCCTGCGTCTCGAAGTTGAGCTGTCGCGATGAGTTTGATCCGATAGCCGAGTTCGGAAGCATACAGAAGGTCGGCCAGTTGAAAAGCCTCTAGTCCACGTCGATAGATTTCGCGCCATCGAACACGAACTCCAAAGGCAAGATGACCCAAAATTGCCAGTTTCTGTGCGGCATCACTACCGTCGACATCCATGGTCGGATTGGCCTCTGCATAACCGAGTTCTTGCGCGTTTTTGAGCGCGGTGGCATAGTCGGCACCCTGTTCATCCATCTGAGAAATGATGAAGTTGCTGGTGCCGTTGAGAATTCCCCGCACGGACAAAATTTGGTTAGCGGAGAAGCACTGACTAATGTTGGCGATGATCGGGATTCCACCGCCGACGCTGGCTTCAAACGCGATTGTGCGCCCAAGTGCTCGAGCGCGGTCAAACAATTCTTCTCCGTGCTCTGCCAGAAGGGCCTTGTTGGCCGTAACAACGTCTTTTCCCGACTCAAGTATCTGAAGCATGATCGTACGCGCAGGCTCGAGGCCACCCACCAGCAGCGCGACCACTTCGATTTTAGGGTCGTCCAACACGAGCTTCAAATCATCCGTCAAAATCCCAGCGGGAAGTTCGATTTGCCGGCCTTTGGTCAAATCCCGGACCGTTGCCTTCTCCAGCCATAAAATCCGGCCTGCATGCCGCGCCAACCGATCACCATGATCCAACAGCAAACGAGCAACACCCGTCCCAACGGTGCCCATGCCAACGATGGCAACCCCAGTCTTCTCCATAAAACGTTAGCAATCGTTCGAGTTTTGATCATTCACGAAATTAGTCAAAGCAAATGGTAAACCATGGAGCCTTATTCGCAAACCGTGCCTTGGACGGGAAAAAAACTACCGACCAAGCTTTACGATGGTCTCAAATTCCTGTTCGGTGACGGGCTGTATGCTCAGCCGGCTCCCTTTTCGAAGCAAAACCATGCTCGATAACTTTGGCACTTCACGAAGCATCGCGAGTGAAAGCGAAACGGAAAACTCGGATTCGAATTGGATATCCACCATGAACCAGCGCGGATTGTGACGATCACTTTTCGGATCGAAGTATTCATGGTTTGCGTCCCAGGCAGTGTGATCGGGGTACGCAGTCCGCACAACGCAAGCCGTTCCTACCACGCACGAAGGCTTTGCGTTGCTGTGATAAACCAAAACGCGATCCCCCAGATTCATCTGGTCGCGCATGTAGTTCCTGGCTTGGTAGTTTCTTATCCCAAACCAGTCAATGCTCTGGTTCGGAGCATTCGCCAAATCCCGAATCGAAAAAACTTCTGGCTCCGTCTTCATCAACCAAAAGGACGAATTGCTTGACTTTTTGCTCATTTTTTCATCTTTAGGTGCATCGTGTGGTTTTCCAACGTTTGACTGAAAAATCATTCGAATTTTGAAATAAGTTCCTTGATTTCAAGTTCGTCGTTCAAATCCCCTGCAAATTCGATCGCCCAGTTCTTCAGCTGTGCCGGAGTGCTTGAACTGCTCGATTCCGACGACTCCCAGGATCGCTTCAGAGCAGCCTCAAGACAAATGCGTTTCAGTTGTTTTTTTAGCTCAGCCTGCCTCTCGACACTTTCGGCGGTTCGCATCAACTCTGGTACACAGAAATAAAGCTCCAGCATGGCTGCTTGCTGGACAATTGGCCACAAGACCGCAGCAAGATTTGGGTTCCGAAACGACCAGTCATCCCAGTAACTGTGGCCGTCCGCATTCTTGAAGCTGAGGTAATCGAACAAAATAGCCGGGGCGTATTTTTCGGAATCATTCCCACGACTGGCTTGCAATACTTGCCATTCGACCGGCTGATTTAAAATCCTGAGGTGGTTCAAAATGGACTTCGTGCACGGACTCGACGGGATACCGAGCCTTGTGGCAGACAGACGAACCCTCGTGCCGGGAATCGTCCAATATCGAAATACGCGTTGCTGAAAAAGATCGGGCGAAAATTCTCGACCAGACAACGAGCTATTCCACGCAAGGTAGAATCCTCCGAACATGGCGATAACGAGACCGACAACAAAGATGACGACCATTCGCTGCTTGGATACTCGGCCCACTACGTTACCTCTCGTTTTCGCCTGAAAAAGTCATGATTGCTCCCGTTTTTTCTTTGCCCGACTCGTGGTCGAATGGGTCGCCTCAGTATAATCCACGCGCGTTTTCGATGACCAGGGTACGATCTCCAAAGCAATTCCACTCACCAACGACGCGGTTTGAAATCGATGTTGCGGCAATTCCTCGAACGAAACCAACTGAAATTAACGCAAAAAACTCCATTTCCTTTAGACGGAAGCGGAAAACCTGGAAACGCATGGTGCCGTCAACGATTGCTCTCCCAGACTTTTACCGATCTACAACCGGAACCATTGCAACTCCCTTCGAGCACTGGTCTCGATGACATTACGGACGAACTAAGTGTCGTTGAGGCCATCTTAATGATTGCGAAAGAGCCTCTGTCGGCTCGTAAGATTGCAGCAATGGCAGGATTGGCAGACCCAACACAAGCAAGATCAATGGCTCGTCAACTCAATGAAAAGTATGACAAGTGTGGGAATGCGTTTCGAATCGAGGAGATAGCGGGGGGTATGCAGCTACTGACCCGACCCCAATTTGCTTCTTGGATCCGTCGCCTCGAGCATGTCCCCGGCGAAACCCTATTGAGCCAGGGAATGCTGGAGACCCTGGCAATCGTCGCTTACCGACAACCCATGCCACGAGCGGAAATGGAGGCGATCCGAGGCGTTAGCTGCGACGAAGTTCTGCGACAATTGATGCAACGTGATTTGGTGAGAATATGTGGACGTCAAGAGGAGCTAGGGCGACCCTACCTATACGGTACAACCAAACGTTTCTTATCGCTATTTGGACTGCAATCCCTCGATTCTCTGCCAAGAGCACAAAAGATCCGCGAGGCGGAAGCCGAAGTTGCAACCAGACTTGCGAACAGTGCGTCGCAGGCACATGATAGGGATAGCAAGGGCAACAGTCCGATTGAAGGGCGACCACCTACAATTTCTGAACATTGAACCATTGACCGGTATGATTCGTTCAGTAATCATGCAGAAATCCTAGCAGATGATTCGCCGAGGCCTTGACCACAGGCGGATCGTCGTGGTTAATGGCAAACCCAACAGTACCAAAGTGGAAATTGAAACGGTATGATGTTGAAAACTAAGAATGAACTGTTCCTCCCCAACCTCGGCTCAAAAAGTAAGGAGTTCACTGTGAAGATGACGCTAGCGGCTACAGGGTTTTCTGGATTGTTGAAGTCCGATTCATTGACCTGGAAATTGCGCTCGATTGAGCCATCCCATCCGACATTTGTCGTAAATGAAGACAAAGATGATTTCGATGAGGACGAGGATGATTTCGACGACGACGACGAAGACGAAGACGAGGATGATCTCGAAGAAGACGACGCAGAGGAAGTTGAGGTTGAAGAATTCGACGACGACGAAGACGACGACGACGACAAAGTGAAAGATAAAGATAAAGAAGAGGATAGCGAGTGGGAAGAGGTTGAGGACGACGCCGAAGATGAAGACTCTGAGGAAGAGGACGAAGATGACGAGGACTGGGACGATGATGACGACTGGGACGATGATGATGACGAAGATGAGGACGACGACGAGGATGAAGAAGAAGATTGGGACTAATTCCTCGTTCGTGGTATCATCCGTTGTTGTGAATACGCAGTGAAGCCTTGCAGAATTGCGGATATTGAGGCTTTTTAATTTTCAACAACTTCCACTTCGAAGGCTTCTGACGCAGCATGCCAAACGCCAATTGCTTTTTGGTTGCTTATGCGTTGGTGCTCTTGCTTGAGTTGGGGCGGTGGCATGGTCTTTCGCCTCGAGGAAAATTCTGGCTGATGAAGTTGTTGATTGCAACGACTTCGCTGGGCTTACTGACTCACACCCTCTATTTGCTCGATCGGGTCTTTCTCTCAGCGGCCGCAAATGCACCCTGGAGACTCGTCTCGTCATGGCACGATTGGGCGATCTTGTCGGCATGGGGGCTTGCAATCGCGTATGCAATTCTGTTGCTGAGACGTCGAGAGAGCTGGATTGGGTTGTTCGTCCTGCCGCTGCTGTTGACCCTCGTGGGCGTTTCGTTCGCAGTACCCAAGACCCAACTCGGGGACGCTTCGTCTGCAACCCTGTGGAGGCTTGTGCATGGCGTTGCCATGACACTCGGCACCATGCTCGTGACGCTGGGTTTTGCCATGGCGATCATGTACCTGATCCAAGCGTGGAGGCTAAAAAACAAACTCCCAAACAAAGGAGTTGTTCGGCTCCCCTCTCTGGAATATCTGCAAACGTTTGGAAGTTTTTGCCTGTGGTTTAGTGCGGGTGCCATCGGCTTCGGCGTGGTTTCAGGCGTCATTATGAATCTCGTCCAAGACGGTCAAGTCAATTGGACCGATCGCGGAATTCTATTCTCGGGTGCTCTTTTCCTTTGGCTTGTTTTGGCCTCCGCCATTCAATGGCACCTTGCCAAGAGAGGCAAAGGTCACTTCACCGCCTGGATGAACATTCTTTCGTTCGTCATCGTAGGAATTGCAATTGGATTGGTGGTCAGTACTCCACATGGCAACGAAGAATCAAAGACCGAATCGGTCAACCGCACTCATCCGCCAGGCATCGCTGGGGGTGCTCTTTGAAATTTCGGATGCTCGGTTGTAGTCATCACTCGACGCCACTGGAAATAAGGGAACTCCTTTCGTTTACCGACGAACAATGCGACGTTGCCCTTTCTAAGTTCCATGCACAATTTCCAGACTGCGAATGTGTCTTGCTGAACACATGCAATCGTGTCGAGCTTTACGTCGCCTCGCAAGCGAATGTGGACATTCCCAGCATTGAGGAATTGATCCAGTTCGTAACCGAATTTCACGGCCAGTCTGCGGCTCAATTTGAGTCGTACTTCGTCAAATTGGTAGATGAGTTGGCGATCGAGCACTTGTTCTCCGTCGCCAGCAGCATTGATTCCCTCGTCGTCGGCGAAACGCAAATTGCATCCCAGGTGCATCAAGCCTACAGTCGTGCCACCGCTGGCGGTTTTACTGGCCCTGCAATGCATGCTGCGTTTCAGCATGCCAACCAAGTTGCGAAACGCGTCACGAACGAGACGGAAATCCACCGACGACGCCTCAGTGTCCCAAGTGTCGCGGTCAGCGAAATCGCATCGGAGTTTTTTGAGCGATTCGACGACAAACAAATCGTCGTCATCGGCAGCGGCGAAATGGGCGTGGAAACGCTTCAGTACCTCAAAAGTGCCGGCGCAACCAAGATTACGATCATCAATCGCTCATCCGAACGAGCTCAACAAGTCGCTGAGAAATTCAATATTGATGCTGCTCCATGGGAGCGACTCGATGCGTTGCTCGTCGACGCGGATTTGGTGGTGAGCACCACTGGAGCAGCGCATCCGATTGTGACGGAATCTCGTTTCCGATCCATTGCGGACGCCCGAAAGAAAGGAACTCTGCTCATTCTCGATTTGGCCGTACCTCGCGATTTTGAGGCCGCCATTGGGCGTTTGCCAGGTATCTATCTTTACTCCGTAGATGATCTGCAAACCGTCTGTGATCGAAACCGATACTTTCGCGAGCAACAATTGCCAAAAGCCCACCGCATCATTCGGGAGGAAGTCGATCGATTGCTGGGGGATATTAAGCATCGCTCCTCCAGTGCAACCATCCGAGCCCTGCGCGAGCAAGCCGATGAAATGAAGCAGACGGAATTGACTCGGCTGTTGAGCAAGCAAGCTATGCAACAATCCTCCCCGGAAATGCAACAAGAAATAGCCCAATCCTTCGAACGTTTGATCAACAAGTTATTGCATTCTCCACTTCAATCGATCCGCGATGTCGCACAAAGTGATCAACGCGAAACATTGGTGTCTGCTCTGAGAAAGCTCTTTCAATTGCGCTAGGTTAATCTGCTAGCGAACTAGTCTTTCGTCCACTCTCACAAGCGGGCCGAACGACGGACTTCCAAGTCCGCCAACAGGAAATCCGACGGACTTGGAAGTCCGTCGTACCATTAAATCAACAGCCCGCTAGGGGCCCGGGCGCACCGAAGATTGCGTGAAAACGAAAGCTACGACGAGTTGATTTTGCTGTCGGAATGCGATCGAGCCGGCCGTGTTCCGGGAGTCGAGACATCAACCCTCGAGGATGCAATCGACTACATTCGCTCCCTCGGAGACGAAGACTGGAGCCGGAATCGATAAGGAACCACGAGGCGAAATCGAGCACTTTGTCCAGTTTGGGCTTCTTGCCGGTCTTTGGCTCCTGGCTGTCGAGCGCGACGATGGGGGAGTATCCGTGAGGCTGACTCGGTTTGCGGTTTTCAGGACTCGCTACCTAGGCAAAAAGTAGAAGTTGATGCCCGGATGAGCGATCTCGATTCCTTTAGCGATTTTGCAGAGTGGATTGCCCGTTGTAGATGTTTGCGGTGATCTAGCGTTTCAAGCGGAGCAAGCTATTTACGAAATGGTTCGGCAGGAGCCTCACCCCACCGCTCTAACCATTTTTGCAATGTCGAATGCATTGGAAACCATCGGGAGGGCGAGGCTCCTGCCGAGCTTACGACGCCATGGTTCGGCAGGAGCCTCACCCTCCCAAGCAAGGAATGGATTGGGCAAAGTCGAGGAAAACATGTTTACAGGGGTGGCCTCACCCTCCCGCAAGCAATGGGGTTGGGCCAAGCCGATGAGCGTTGATTAGGCACAAAGCGAGGGTTGCCAGCTACCGATTAGGATTCCAGCTGCCGACTAGGGTCTTGGATTCCCGCGAGGGCGCGAGCGAAGAATAAATTCTTCTACATTCCGGCGGGTCTGTTGCGGATCGGCAAGGTCCAAGCGCTCCCGAAAGTTGCGATCGATCTTGTCATACGCTTCGATCAACATTTGGGTGCTGCTCGTCCGACTCGGGTCTAGCCAAGAGCTGAGCACTTTGAGCTGATCATTCTTGCTGACGCCTTCGAGGAGGCTCCTGCCTGTGTCGGAAAGGGAAAGAGCAAGCGAGGCGACAAGTTCGCTTTGGTTTTCCATTTGAAAACCGCGTTCCAAGAGGCGTCGACTCCAAAGGGTCGATAGCAGATCCTTTGTTTCAAAGGAACGCGTGGGTTGCAGCTCTTCGAAAAGAGCGGGGCGGAAAAATTTATTGTTCCATTCGTCGAGAGCCTTTGCGTCCTCGGGTGGGATTTGCGTGGCATACACACGTGCCGCAGCAAAACACAGCTTTTCCTTCAGATACGTGGACTTCTGGTCTTGATTGAGCACATCCAAATCCGATCGATCCGCACTTGAAAAACTGTCGATCACCAGACCAACAACATGGATCGTTTCTTGGATCTGCTCGCTATCGGGACGGTTCTCAATTTGGGATTCAATCGATGAGAACCGGGCGTATGTATCCGCATCCAGTTTGCCGAGCGCTTCGCGTCGATTGGCAAGTCTGCTAATTTGAAGAGGATTTAGATTCTCAATCCAAGCTTTTCGGTCCGCGATCGATTTCGGGACGGCGGGTACGAGTCGGTCCCGATGGTGACTTTTCAGGATATCGATTGCAGCTTTCTGCTCACTCAGCTTGATAGCAATGCCGAGTTCATTGACGCCACTCATGCCGGGCAGACAAGCGATCAAACCCAGGTCTCGCAACTCTCGGTTCGTTTTCAAAGATCGCAATACGAACCCGGACGTAATGCCGGTCACCATAAAAAGACCTATCAAGGCGAGCACGCGCGGAAACGCCCACCAATCGGCCTTGTTCGTTGGTTTAACGATCGAAGTTACAACGTGCGATTGAGTGGCTGAAAGATCCTTTACGACTAGTTCCAAAGTGCTCCGGGTAAAACGCTGGTTATGCGGCGTTTCTGGTAGCTCATCGAGCAGATCGTATGCTTTGCGCAACTCGGCCAGCCGCACACGCAGGCTTTCGTCGTCCACGAGGCGATTCTCGATCCCCAACGCTTCTTCTGCGGGGAGCTCGCCATCCAAGTAAGCTGTCAATTGTTCGTCTACGGATTCCAAATCTGCAGGATTCATTCCTTTTCACCCCCGTGGATGGAGTTGTGATTACCGGACTTCTCGGTTTCGGATTCTTCACTCGACATGGTACTACCCGGTAGCAAGCCCTCAGCCAAGTAGGGATCCAGCAGGTTTTTCAAGCTGATTCTTGCGCGACTGAGTAACGATTTAATTGCCTGGACACTTAACCCCATCGTCTCGGAAATCTCCAGGTAACTCATGCCCTCGAACTTGCTCAGCATTAAGGCTGTCCGTTGGCGCTCGCCCAAAGCTTGTAATCCTTGCAAAATAATGCTGGAACGCTCGGCATGTTCGAGGCTTCGCGATGGCTGAAATCCGCTAGGAGCGATCGCAATATCCTCGATGATGACGCCCGTTGACGAGGTGTTTTCACTTCGAGAAAGCTGGTATTCTCGGCGATTTGCATTATCGCGAATATGGTTGGAGGCGATGTTGTTGGCTATTCGATAGAGCCAAGTGGTAAATTTGGCGGTTGGCATGTAGGTTTTTCGAGCCTTGTAAACTCGCAAAAAGACATCTTGGGCGAGATCTTCGGACTGCTGGACGTTGTTCACCCAGCCTTGCATGAAGCGTTGTATTTTGCCTTGATGCCTGTCGACAAGCATTTCAAACGCGACGGCATCATCGTCCCGAACGCGCAGCATCAATGCAACGTCAGGATCGGAAGCCGCGTTTTCCAATGGATTAGGCAGATTAGACAAAATATTCTTCGAAGCAAAAGGTAGGTTAACCCTCGAATTAAACCCGGCTGAGCACCAAAGGTTTTGAAGCCAGAGTACTCCTCGAGCATTTTCCTATGATAGACCACAAAGGTTTCTTCAGAAATAATCTTTTTGTTGCCAAAAGTTCCAAATCGGTTCATTGACAACCGACCGTATTGCGCTACGCTTCCCTTGAAAGAGTCCGCAACACGTTTGGGTTCTTTTGACTTGTAGACATTTTCGACACAGCCGACCAAAGTCAAAGTAGTAGGCACATTCCATGTGCCGTCCACCTGGAATCCTTGCAAAAGCTTGACTGCGAACGGCACGGCGGAGCGTGCCTGCTACTTTTGTCGGCTGTACCATTTTTAAATAGGACTCAAACTCGATGCATCGTCGTTCCTTTGTGGCTTCTGCCAGCGTTGTCGGATTGTTGGGTTTGATAAAAAAGGGCCGTGGGGAAGATATTTCTCAGTGGCAAAATTGGCGGGGACCCAATCGAGACGGTCTGGTGTCTGGCGCTGTTTGGCCTGATTCTTTAGACGAAAGCACGCTGAAGAGCCGTTGGGTGCATCCGGTAGGCGACAGTTACTCTGGCCCAGTGCTTACTCCAAAATCGGTCTTCACGACCGAAAGCAAAGCTGGCAAAGAACGCGTATTGAGTTTCGCTCGGCCGAACGGACAACTCGAATGGCAGTACGATTGGGATGGGGCTCACAGCGTCCCCTTCTTCGCGGCCCGGAATGGCAGTTGGATCCGATCGACGCCCGCAACTGACGGTAAGAGGCTCTTCGTGGGAGGAATCCGCGACGTTTTGGTAGCGCTCGACTGCGAATCGGGGGCTGAACTTTGGCGAGTTGACTTCGCAAAGACGTCCGGTAAAGTGCCCGACTTCGGCATGGTCTGCTCACCGCTCGTCGACGGTGGCGACCTCTATATTCAAGCAGGCAAAGGGGTCCATAAACTGAATGTCGCCGATGGGTCCATCCTTTGGTCGTCGCTCGGCGATAACGGCGACATGATGAGCAGCGGTGCATTCTCGTCTCCCATCATTCAGACGCTCAACGGCAAACGACAACTTGTCGTACAAACAAGAACGAAATTGGCGGGACTTGATTTGGCTACCGGTAGTGCCCTCTGGACCTACGAGGTTACCGCCTTCCGCGGCATGAACATTCTCACGCCGACGATTTGGGATAACGCGGTCTTTACGAGCAGCTACGGCGGTCGATCGCTCCTGCTCAATGTCCCCAACAATGCAACCACCGACGTCCGTTGGGAAAACAAGCTAGAAGGTTATATGTCTTCCCCGATCGTGATCGACCATTTCATTTACATGCATTTAAAGAACAAACGATTCGCTTGTATGGATTTGGAAACTGGTAAAGAGCTTTGGGTGACGAAACCGTTTGGCGATTATTGGAGCATGGTCTCCAATGGCAAACGAATCCTGGCTCTCGATCAAAGCGGCAAGTTGCGTTTGATCGCGCACAACCCGGCGGAGTTCGAACTCCTATCCGAACGACGCGTTACCGAAAACGAAGCCTGGGCACATGTGGCTGTTTCCGGCAACCAAATCGCCATCCGATCGCAGAAAACGATCGAGCTCTTTGACTGGAAACTGTAGTGCAGCATCCGCGTTAGGCACGCAACGGATTGAAAGCGACCCAACGTAGATCGGGAGCAAAGTCCCGATCCGTTGTATGGACGGGACAATGCCCCCATCCTACCCACGCGATTGTCAGCCTTTAAAGGAAACAATGGCTCAAGATGTCGGAAGCGTTCGCCAAGTAGCCCGTATAAAACGAACCGAATTGCCCAAAGCGAGCACTCGCTGAATCGTATCGCATGGTATAGACGATCTCTTTTAAAAACTGGGGGTTTCGAGCCCACAGCGTGACTCCCCATTCCCAATCGTCAAGCCCCACAGACGCGGTTACCAGTTGAGTCACTCGACCTGCGAACGCCATCCCGCTTTGAGCATGTTCTGCCATCATTTCCGTGCGAGCGGAAAAAGGTTCCAGGAACCAATTGGCCCCAACGTTGCGTACTTTGTTCATCGGGTAAAAACACATGGCTGGCCAAAGAGGGAACTCTGGTGCGATCCGCTGAGCGTGCATCGCTGGCAGCCGTTTTTCATACGAAGCCACCTTGGCTTGAAAGGTTGCGGATTGGGCATCCTCCCCGCTGCGAATGAGTTTGGCCGCGTACTGATCTTTGTTCGGCAGATACTCGCTTATTTCAGACATCGAAACAAACGAATAGACCGCATCGATTGCCGCACCGAGCTTTGTGCTCATGATTCGCTGGTGAACGCGATCGATTCGCAGTGGGTCGGGATCCATCATGACCGTCGCAAAGTCGGCTTTGTGTCCACTCACGATAAAGGATTGAAGCCGGGTCGGACGCGCGTCACGATTCGGGTCCATGGCGGCCGAAAATTCCGCCTTGGCAGCGTGAACCACGGACGTTCCCATGCTAGCCAACACGTCGCGCCGCCAGCGATAAAAATAGTGACCGCAGTGCAATCCTTGAATCGGAACGACCGAGGGCTCGGGCAAGGAAACGGAAGAGGTGTGAGGATAACTCATAGAAAAACTAAAACTCAACATCGAAAGGGAATCAAACCGCTGGATACATCCTTACTTTAGCACGAAAAGCAAATCGCCGGTTTCCACTTGGCTACCAGATTGAACCAACAGTTGCGTGATCTCGCCGTCGCGCTCCGCATTGATGACGGTTTCCATTTTCATGGCTTCTAGGGCGAGTAGTTTTTGGCCTTTCGCGACTTTGGCGCCCTGGACGACGGCGACTCCGATCACCATTCCCGGCATACCTGCGGCCACGTGCGTTGGGTCCGCTGCGTCCGCTTTCAAGCGTCTGGTCGCTTTGGACTCGATCGATCTGTCGACGACTTCGACTTCGCGTGGCTGACCGTTGAGCTCAAAGAAAACCGTTCTGGTTCCATTGGGGCGAGCTTCGCCGACAGCGAGAAACTTGATAATAAGCCGTTTGCCTGGTTCGATGTCGACGTAAAATTCTTCGCCGATGGCCGGACCAAAAAAGAAAACCGAGGTTGGCAATAAGGAGACGTCGCCATAGGTCCGCACGTGTGTCAGGTACTCATCAAACACCTTCGGATAAAGCGCGCTCGTAACGACCTCTCGCATGGTCATTTCTCGACCCATTTTCGTTTTTAATCGCGAACTGATTTCCTCGAAATCCACTGGAGCAAGCGATTCACCAGGCCGTTCGAGGACCTCCGGATTGTTCTTGAGAATGGAGCGTTTGGCTTGTTCTGGAAAGCCACCCGGAGGTTGGCCCATCATTCCGCACACCAAGTCCAATACCGAACCCGGATACGCGATTTCGCGGGTCCCCTGGACGACATCGCTGGCCGACAAGTCGTTCGCGACCATGAACAATGCCAAGTCGCCAACCGCCTTGCTCGTCGGAGTCACTTTAACAATATCTCCTAGCAACTGGTTTGCTTCGGCGTACCGTTTGCAAACTTTCGCCCATTGATCTGCTAGTCCCAACGCTTTGGCTTGCTGATACAGGTTGGTGTACTGGCCACCCGGCATTTCATGTTGATACAAGTCCCCGCCTGCAACGAGAGACTCACTTTCAAACGGAGAGTAGAACTGCCGTGCCGCTTTCCAGTACTCCGAAATTTCGGTAAGTGCGTCGGTCTTTAGGCGGCTTTCCCGAGGCGAGTATCGCAACGATTCAACGAGCGTATTCAAATTGACCTGCGACGTCCCGCCAGACATCGAGGCAAATGCCCCGTCTGCAATTTCGAGTCCTTCGTCGGCCGCGTTTAAAATCGAAGCGGCCTGTATACCGGCCGTGTCGTGGGTATGGAAGTGAATCGGAATGCCAATCTCTTGCTTGAGCGTCGCAACCAGTTTCTTGGCTGCGGCTGGTTTGCAAAGACCGGCCATATCTTTGATGGCCAGAATGTGGGCACCCATGCGTTCGAGTTCTTTGGCCAAGTCCACGTAGTACTTGAGGGAGTACTTTTGACGATTCGGATTGAGGATGTCACCGGTGTAGCAAATCGCGGCCTCGCAGATCATACCTGATTCAACGACAGCATTCATTGCGACACGCATGTTCTCGGTCCAATTGAGCGCATCGAAAACACGAAAGATATCGACACCTGCTTCCGCAGCTTCTTTCACGAAGGCCCGTACAACGTTGTCTGGATAGTTCGTGTACCCAACCGCGTTTGATGCCCGCAGCAACATCTGAAAAAGCAAGTTCGGAATCCTCGATCGCAGATCGGAAAGTCTTTGCCATGGACTTTCCTTGAGGAATCGCATGGAAGTATCAAAGGTGGCACCTCCCCACATCTCCAAGCTGAAGAACTCAGGCGTCAGTCTGGCGTACGCGTCCGCGATTTGCATCATGTCGAATGTACGAACGCGGGTCGCCAACAACGATTGGTGTGCATCTCGCATCGTCGTGTCGGTTAGGAGCAACTCTTTGTTACCACGCAACGAGTCGCAAAACTTCTTGGCACCAAGCTTGAGAAACTGATTTCGGTACCCCTCGGGCAAAGGCTGCGTCACGTCCACCTTGGGGATGAGGGCAGGTTCGCGACGTATGGATTGAGCCGTATTGCCGATAGGAACATTTCCGTTCACCAATGTCTCCGCGATGAAACTGAGTATTCGCGTTGCTCGGTCGCGACGACGTGTCAGCGCGAATAGCTCTGGCGTCTTATCGATCATTCGTGTCGTCGCATCACCCGCCAGAAAGGTTTTGTGGGTGATGAGGGAAACGAGAAAGGGTATGTTGGTCTTCACCCCTCGAATCCGAAACTCCTGAAGACACCGTTCCATTCGTCCGGCCGCTTCGCCAAGATTGCGTCCACGGGCCGTTACCTTCACCAGGAGCGAATCGTAGAACGGATTCACCACCGCCCCGCTAAAAGCGCTGCCTGCGTCGAGGCGGATCCCCAGTCCACCCGCGCTGCGATAGTGCGTAATTCTTCCATAGTCTGGGCGGAATTGGTTGGTGGGGTCCTCTGTGGTTACGCGGCACTGGATGGCGGAACCTACGACTTGCACATCTTTTTGTAACGGCAAACCCAGCAAATCATCGCCGAGCCTTTCACCACACGAAACCAAAATCTGGGCCCGTACTAAATCGATACCGGTAATTTCCTCGGTGACGGTATGTTCCACTTGGATACGTGGATTGACCTCGATGAAAAAGAACTTGTTTGTCTCGGTATCGAGCAAAAACTCCACAGTCCCTGCGCAGTAGTAGCCCACTTCCTTTGCAATCGCGATGGCCGCTTCGTGCAGTTCGCTTGCAGTCTGCTTGCTCAAATTCGGCGCGGGGGCGATTTCAACGACCTTCTGGTGTCGGCGTTGAACGGAACAATCGCGTTCGTGCAAGTGAATGATGTTGCCATGTTGGTCACCCAATATTTGAACTTCGAGATGGCGAGCTCTGCCAACTAGCTTTTCAAGAAAAACTTCGTCGCTGCCGAATGCGTTTTTGGATTCGCGTTGGGCTTGTTCGAGATTGGATGCCAATGCATCTTCGGCTTCTACCACGCGCATTCCCCGACCGCCACCACCTTTGGATGCCTTGAGCATGATCGGGTAACCCATTTGACCTGCCGTCGCTCTTGCTTCCTCGAGTGAATTGACGGCGTGGGAAGAGCCTTCCAAGACTGGAACGCCGACTTTCTTGGCAATTGCCCGGGCAGCAACTTTATCGCCAAGCAATTCGAGTGCTCGAACGCTGGGGCCAACGAACGTAATACCGGCCGCCGCCAGGGCTTTTGCGAATTCCGCGTTTTCGGACAGAAAACCATAGCCTGGATGGACGCCGTCGATTTTGTTTTCGAGACACAAACGGACGATACCCTCGATGTCAAGGTATGAGCGAATGGGTTCGCCCGCCTTTCCGATTTGATATGCTTCGTCCGCTTTGAAACGATGCAACGCGAAACGGTCCTCGTGCGAGTAAAGTGCTACCGTCCGAATCTTGAGCTCGTGGGCGCTGCGAAAAATACGAGTCGCGATCTCGCTCCGATTGGCTGCGAGAAGTTTTCGAATGGTCGGCATTAGTTTTGGTGAATTTGGAGAGGAACGGTGACAAGCGGAATGGAACTACGGACCGAAAAGGAATCGAATTCGTGGCTAGCAATCTCCCATTTGCCGAAAGGCCGGCGGCAGAATGAAATCTACCCGCTATCGGGTCCGATTGGGAGGGTGAGGCCATCCCTGCAAACATGTTTTGTTGAGGTTTGCCCAACGCATTCTTTGCTTGGGAGGGTGAGGCTCCTGCCGAACCGTAGCGTAAATAGCTCGGCAGGAGCCTCGCTCTCCCATTGATTTCCAATTTATTCTAAATTGCAAAGTTGGTTGGAGGGGTGGTCTCACCCTCCCGGTACAAACCAGACTGCCGATAAACGTAACGATGCTCGCTACTGCTTTGGCTTTGGATTGGGATTGGCTTGGGTTGGCTGAGCGAAGTCGCCAGCGGTTGCAACAACAAAGGCATCGGGAGAAATATACTCGCTAATGGCTTCGTTGACACTTGCGACCGTCAAATGCGACACCGCGGCCTCAAGTTTTTCATAGTAAGACATATCCCTTCCGGTGTATAAATTATTGGCAAGCAAACTTGCCAAGAAACTGTCGCGAGCACGCGTCAGCTGTTGGTTTTGCAAGTATCCCTGGATGTTGTCCTTGAGTTCCTTTTCTGTCACTCCGTCTTTGACAAACTTGCGGATTTCTTCGTCAATCACTTTGACCAGTTTGTCACGATTCACCGGGTTCGTATTGGCTCTCACCGAAAGGGATGCCTTCTCGTCGAGTGTGCTCGCCATCAGACTGCTCGAAATCCCGTACGAGAGCCCTTCGTCTTTTCGGACGCGATCAGCCAAGCGTGACGCGAGAGACCCACCTCCTAAAATCATGTTGCCGATTAGCAATGCTGGATACTTCGGATGGTCATCTCGAATCGCATACTGTTGACTTGCAACATAGTTTGCGTTTGCTTTGTCCGGCGTATCAATGGAGATCATTTGCGTCTTCATGTCCGTTGTGGCAGAATCGGCAACGCGTTGATACGGGATTTTGGATTTCCAATTGGAAAGCAATGCCGAAAGTCGCGTTTCTACTTCTTCTGGATCGAAGTCACCGACCACCGACACTTCGCCCTCGGTGCCAGAAAGGTATTTTGTGTGAATCTCTTTGATGTCGGCAAGTTTCAGCTTCTTGAAATCCTCGAGTTCCTCCTCGATGGTTGCGACGTATCGAACATCCCCTCGCTTGTATGGGCTGAGAGTCCGACTGACCGCCAGAGAGGCGAGTATTGCCGGCTCGCGTTTTTGCTCTTCAAGATTCGAGATGACTTGTTCTCGCAGCAGTGCAAATTCGTTCTCATCGAACGCAGGGTTGCGCAAGATATCTTCGATCAATGCAATTGCATCCATCAAAGTCTCACGTTTCGTTTCGAGTGAGATGCGAAGAGTTTGCTGGCTCGATCCAATTCGTATCGGAGCCTTGAGTTCATCCTTGCGGTCGTTTAATTTTTGGAAATCGAGTGTCTTCGTGCCCCGTTCCATTAGGCTTCCAAGCAAGTCGCACGCGGCCGATTTGCCCATCAACGATTTTTCGTCCCCGAATCGCAACACGATTGCGAGATTAACGGTCGCACCGCGAGTCTTTTTTGGGAGAAAGGCGTATGGCACGCCCGTTTTCAGTTCACCACGAATCAAACGACCCTCAATGTTCTTTGGCGTTGGCTCGAATTGCTCGCCATCGAGGATTGCCTCTCGGCCTTGATAGCCTGCTACCAAATCTTGAATGACCGGTCGATCTGCGATCTGGATTCGTTCCGATCGATCGGTAGGAAGGTAGAGGCCAACGGTCCGATTGTTTCGCACCAAATATTTTTGGGCGGCCAGTTGCACTTGCTCTGGGGTGGTCTTTTCGATGGCGTCTCGGTAAAGAAAATACAATCGCCAATCACCTTGGGAAGCCCACTCGCTCAAGCTGACCGCAATGCTATCGGTCTTAGACGCGGCCATTTCACGTTGGTTGAGGATTTGGCGACGCGCTCGCTCCACTTCCTCTTTGGTGACGGGATTGGATGCGAGGTTTTCAAGTGTCTCGATCATTGTATTTTGAGCATCTTCGATTGACTTGTCTTTCGGTACTTGGGCCATAAAAAACAGAGCGCCTGGATCGTGCAGAGCAAAGGATCGGCCGCCAACGCTCGTGGCCTTCTTCGTTTCAATCAACGATTTGTAGAGTCTGCCACTGGGCTCGTCCGTCAAGATGTTGGCCAAAAGATCAACTGCGGCAAACTCCGGGTCACCGCCGGCAGGAACGTGGTACATCGATCCAACCATTTGAGTATCCGCGACACGGCGGACCATCGTTGTGCGATCGCCGTCCTGCGGAGGTTCGACGGTGTACGTTTGGCTGACAGGGGTTTTGGGTTTTTCCAATACACCGAAGTATTTTTGGATAAACGCGAGTGCTTTCTTTTCATCGAAGCTGCCAGCAACAATCAACATCGCGTTGTCCGGTCGATAGTATTTGCGATAGAAAGCGCGAAGACTATCGATGGGGACTCGCTCGATATCGCTTCGGTTTCCGATGGTTGAGTTGCGATAATTGTGCCATTGAAACGCCGAGGAGAACATCCGTTGCAAAAGCACCCTGAATGGACTGTTTTCACCCTGTTCGAATTCGCTGCGCACAACCGTGAATTCTTTTTGAAGATCTTCGTTGAGGATCTTGCTGTTGACCATTCGATCCGCTTCGAGTCGGATCGCAAACTCAAGATTCTCATCCGTGGCGTTTAGGGTTTCGTAATAGTTGGTGCGGTCGAGCCAAGTCGTACCGTTGAAGGATGCCCCCCGATCGCGGAGCAACTCGGGAATCTTAGGATGGAGATCTGTCCCCTTGAACAGCATATGCTCGAGCAAATGTGCCATTCCCGTTTCGCCATAACCCTCGTGGCGGGAGCCCACAAAAATCGTGCAGTTCACCGTCACCTTGGGCTGACTCTTGTCTGCAAAGAGCAGAACTTTGAGTCCATTCTCAAGCGTGTATTCCGTAATTCCTTCAACAGAACCGATCTTGGTTGGCATCTTATCGTCCGCGAGTCCGTTAGCAAAAATGACAAAGTAGCACATCAACACCCGAAGGATTCGGGAGACGGTTCCCGCTATAGTCCACAAAGGTTGCATCTTTAAGCTCCGTGAAATTCACGAAATACTAGGTTGGATTCAAAAGAGATTCGAGATTGTAATACAATTTCCATCATTAGTAGATTGGGTCACCTCGAACCCGCCGAATAAATTAAGGGTAAACCAATGGTATGGAAAAGGGTGTGTGCATCGCAAGAGTTAAACGAGGGACAATCGCTGGAAGTCGTCCACAACGGTGACGTCATCGCCGTCTACCGACATGCTGGGATACTTTATGCGATCGATGGAGTGTGTATGCATCAAGGGGGGCCTTTGGCCCGCGGCAGACTGGTCGACGGAACCGTGATTTGCCCATGGCACGGCTGGCAATATGACCTATCCACCGGAAACCACGCAATCACTTGCAAGCCAATGCTAAAAACCTTTGGAATCCAGGAATCTGCTGGGATAATTGAGATTGACTTGCCTGAGTGATTAATTCTAGCATCCGGCTAGCTTGGGCCATCAGCCATGATGAAACGGGCTTTGTGAATTGAATTTTTAGAACTTTCGGTCAGGGAGGGCCGCGGTGCAAACCTTAAAAACTGCCGTTGTGGTTGTGTTGTTGCTATTCGTTTTGTACGGCGGATATGTCGCGCTCAACGGAACACAAACGCCGATGAACCCCGACCTTGAAGATCTCATGGGACTTGACAACTTGCCGGACGTTTCTGGACCTAGCGGGTCGCTCGGGTCGGGCAACATGGCCAAGCCGTCTGTTGGATTCGATTCCTTTAACAGTACGCCGGCTCCCAATTTCGGGGCCAACAGTAATGCTTCTCCGTTCGGGCAATCCTCGACGTCGCCATTTCCAGAATCGAAAAATTTCGAAACAGGTTTGCCTCCCCTCAGCCCGCCAAGCGGAGGAAACGCATCCTCGGGTTTCTCTCCCTCGCTAGTCCCATCAACCCCCGTTTCTACCCCAGCTCCATCTAATTCGACGAATGTGTTTCCGGCCTCGCCGGCCTCGCCGTCTTCGACCTTAGGAAACAACAGCAACCTTATTCCAGCGCTCCCGCCGCTCCCTGAATTATCCCCCTCGACCATCAGTAGCCCAGCCAACGCGGCCGTCGTTCCTATTTCGACAAATACACCGATTTCCACAAATACGCCAAGCTTTGGGTCGGACGCTTCCCCCAAGATCCCTGCCGAATTGGTTTCCAACTCGAGTTTCAACTCCAGTGCGATTGTTCCGCTCTCACCGCCACCTTCGGTTGCCCAGAGCGACAGTGTGCCGAAAGACTTGTCGGAACCTCTGAAAGAGGCAGGTCCGTCTCCAAAATCGAATTCCGCGAACAAGGCCTTTGAAAATGCCAAGGAACTCGCGATGGAACAAATCGAGCGAGGCCAACTCAAAGAGGGGCTGGCAACTTTGTCTGTCTTCTACAATGCCCCGGAATTAACAACGGAGCAACGACACGACCTCCTGGACTTGCTTGATGCGCTAGCCAGCGAAGTTGTTTTCTCGCGTCGCCATTTCCTAGCGATGGTCTACGTTGTAGCTCCAGGAGAAACACTTGCCGAGATAGCAAAGCGAAATGATGTTCCCGCCGATATCCTGGCTCGTATCAACGCCATCGATACAAAAACACAGTTGCCTAGCGGTTCCAAGCTAAAGGTGGTGCCAGGTCCGTTTCGAGCAGAGGTCGATCTTACTCGCAGCGAACTAACCGTGTTTTTAGGCGATTTGTATGCAGGCCGCTACCCGGTGTCGTTTGGCAGCGATCCCACTCCGAAGCCCGGTACTTTTCAAGTGGTCGACAAACAGCAGAACAAGAACTACTACGGCAACGGAGTCCAGATCCCTGCCACCGATCCTCGCAACCCGTACGGCGGTTGGTGGATGGATCTCGGTTCTGACTATTGCATCCACGGATCAGCAGATGGTCCGACCGAGGGAAAGCTCGGGTGCATCAGTTTGTCACCCCAGGACGCGAGCGATATTTTCGGAATGCTTGGACGAGGTTCGCCAGTCACGATCCGACCCTAAACCGATTGCAACTAGGCTTTGAATTTAGCATAGTCGCCTTTCGCTGCTATGTATTGTTTTGTGTCAAGGGTGGTCGGGACAATTGTTGGTAAATTTTCCGTCGTACGCCGCAAGCTGCTATTCGATCTTACGAGGGTTAGCCCGTAGATCAGTAAACTCGTTCGCGTGTAAAGCGAATTGAATCG
>CAMCMB010000070.1 GCA_945875845.1 Pirellula staleyi DSM 6068 | reverse complement strand
AATTGACCTTCGCCCTAGCGTGAAGGTAACGATCCCCTGGGATAAACCCAAGGGCATTCCATGCATGCCATCTGGCTTTACGCCAGTGGTAATTGACCTTCGCCCTAGCGTGAAGGTAACGATCCCCTGGGATAAACCCCAGGGGCATTCAATGCATGCCATCTGGCTTTACGCCAGTGGTAATTGACCTTCGCCCTAGCATGAAGGTAACGATCCCCTGGGATAAACCCAGGGGCATTCCATGCATGCCATCTGGCTTTATGCCAGTGGTAATTGACCTTCGCCCTAGCATGAAGGTAACGATCCCCAGTGGTAAACCCAGGGGCATTCCATGCATGCCATCTGGCTTTACGCCAGTGGTAATTGACCTTCGCCCTAGCGTGAAGGTAACGATCCCCTGGGATAAACCCAGGGGCATTCAATGCATGCCATCTGGCTTTACGCCAGTGGTAATTGACCTTCGCCCTAGCATGAAGGTAACGATCCCCAGTGGTAAACCGGTGCAAAGCCTCATCTTTACCCACATTTCAGGGCATCGAAAACCAAGATCCGTTGTTTTTCGTGCTCGTGCTCAGTCCGAAGGACGGTGCTCCTGCAAGAAAGAAGTGGGTAAAACACAGGCTAGCAGCCTGTGCTACGGGTATAGTCTACTTTCGAAGCTGCTCCAGGGCTTTGTCGAAGATATCTCCGTACACCAATTCTCCACCTTGGTGACCGACCAGGCCAACAAGCCCAGCCAACACAATTGCCCCAATACGCCATCCATGATTCAATCGATTGGATTTGGTGCGACTGGCAATCAAGCCCATGGCGACGGTCAATATTCCGAGAAATGCCGTTCCCGTTCCAAGCCATCGATGCCAAAAGAAATTTTGTTCGTCATGCGTGGCGTTGGCCGCGAGGCCTTTTGACCATTCTGCGTAACCTTGTGTGTCGGCAAAGGACCAGCCCATGATGACCGTTACAACGCTGGTCAAGGCTGCTAGGACGAGACATTGGAATGCGGTCGTCCTACATTTTGGGCCGAGGAAATAAGAAAGAAATGCACAAACCCCGCTTAAAAAATAGAGGGTAATCGGGAAGTGGACCATCGCCGGATGAAAGTAACCGATCGCTCGATAAATCTTGGTCGACATCGAGAGAGGCCGATCCAACTCGCTGGGATCGAGTTCCACTTTCCGCAATCCTATTGTCTCCCCTTCCGGCCAATCGGCCCCTTCATCGATCCATAACTTAATCGTGGCAAGTTGCGAACTATCGAGCGGTCCATCCGGTGGCATGACCAAGCTGTCCTGCAATGCATCTTTGGAGGGCTGGATTAGGTAGTCCGTCCACAAAGAGCTGGCAGCAGCGTCGCCCGGCTCAATGAAACCCAATACCGCGTCTCGGTCCGAGATCACAAATCCACCCTTGGCTTTGTCCCCTTCATGGCAGCTCAAACATTTGTCTTGCAACAACGGAGCAATGTCCCGACGGAAATCGACGATTCGATTCACCTTGGTCTCGTCAACGGGTCGGTCGTCCGATTGGCCGAAGCCATGCAATGCGAACACGAGACCGACCAGGACGGCAATCCAAGTCTGCATTATATGTACCATAGTGAAGTGGACTGTTGGCAGGCGGGGCGATGAGACGGGTAGACGGTTATTATTCTCATAAAGGTTCGTTAATTGGCAATCCTTTGCTGAGCAAACAACCACTCGTACAGCAACGGATTGGAATAGGTTGCAGTCCAACTATCGTGTCCAACACCAGAGTATTCCGTATATTTCGCGGGAGAGTTAACTGCTTTTAACGCGTCCATCATTTCGCGGGAACGAATGACTTTGACGGCTGTGTCCGCGTCGCCGTGAAAGCACCAGATCGGAAGCTTGCTAAAGGAACCCACAGTTTTCGGGTCTCCACCTCCGCAGACTGGTACGGCGGCCGCAAAAAAACCGGGATAACGAGCGATGGCATCCCACGTCCCATAACCACCCATGGATAACCCCGTGACATAGACTCGCATCGGATCCACACCGGCAGTTTCGATCATTTCATCGAGAAGCTCCTTGACGGATTGCAACGACTGACTTGCGTCCTTTGGAAGCTCGCTTGAATCTTTGGACCAGTCCACCTCGGACCATTTTTGTGCATTGGGGCACTGAGGGACAACAACATAGCAGGGAAACTGCTCTCGGCGTTTCTCATCCGCGAAATCCTTGGCTCCATGAATCAGTTGTGCCTTATTGTCATCCCCACGTTCGCCCGCTCCATGCAAAAACAGTACGAGCGGATACTTTTTGCCCGGCTTGTACCCCATTGGCTTGAGCAAACGATATTGGAGCGGCACTTTGGTAGACCCGACAAACTCGCGAGGTTCGTAAATTTTGACCAGGGACTCAGCCAAAACTTCGCGAGCCGTTTTTTGTTTTTCTTGAGCGAGCGAGTCGGGAGTTAACAAAGCCATACCTGTGGTAAGAGGAAGCATCGCTAGTCCGAAATAAAATGCCCGGAGGAATCGATTCACGGGGTAACCTGCCTGGATGGGTGTGGGTGGGATAATCGGAGGGAACGATCGTATTCGCTTTCCACATTGTACTCTGGGACCCTCCGCGTGCGAATGCATAACTCAAACGGCGACGCTGAGAATTTATTATTGTCGCCTTTCGCTCCGAGGCTGTGAAAAAATGCTTGGGTCATCACCGGCGGGCTCTCGCCCTACCGCTAACATTTGTTAGCGGAACGCCGCGAGCCGTCCGGTGAGCCAAACGGAATTTATAGATAGATCACTTTTGGCGGCAGTTTGGTAACCCGTGCCCGTGACGGCTTGTTGATTTAGTGAAGTCCTTATTGGTTAAGCGAGGTATGACGGACTTCCAAGTCCGTCAATGGGGAATTCGACGGACTTGGAAGTCCGTCGTACCATTAAATCAACAAGCCGCGTGAGCGAGGGATTGCAGTCGGCACCTTGCCTACGCGCCGGGTTTTCAAAGCGTGGCACGAGCGCGCGCGCTCGTGAATCCATGGGCGAGACGCCCATGCCACTTTCGAATACCCCGTGTCACAGCCCATTAAAGCAACAAGCCGTTACGCGTCGGGTTACCATAACCTATCCAATGGAGAACACTCCCTTTGCGGTGCAAAAGGAGACTATGTTTTACCCATCGCGAATAAATTCACAGCCTAGGCCAAAAAACCTGCCGCATGAGTGTGGAATATGCCCAACGGGGTAGTTTGTGTCGACGGAAAGTCCATCTTTTCAAAAAATGCGCGTTGATGGACTGTTCCCCTCCCCTCTTTCATGCTTTCGTTGAGTACGATATCCACTGCCGGAGCGTTTCACCTGAGACGAACCGCAAACACGGTACTTTTTCTCTCAACTTCACTTCTCACTGTTAGACCAATCCCGGAGAAGCCATGCAAATTTGTTTTCGTCGTACGCGGTCCCTCATTGTTTCTACCGTTGCGATGTTTTTCTTTGTCTCTTTGTTTGCAACCGACCTGTTCGCCCAGGATCCGCCCGTAGGCAAGTCTGAGAATTTGCTCGTCAAGACTTGGGTGGCATTGGGAACGATGTACGCGATCACGTTCTTGATCATGAGCATTGTCCTGGTTGCGCTCGTCGTCCGATCCATCCTTGCGGTGCAAAAGAACAATTTTGTGCCCGATGATTTGATCCAAGGTGTCGATGCGAGCCTGGAAGAAAAAAACGCCCAAGCAGCCGTTGAACTTGTGCGAGCCGACGAGAGTTTCTTGGGAACAGTCCTTTCGGCCGGTTTAGGCAAGCTCCAAAAAGGAAAAGAGGCTGCCCTCGAGGCCATGCAAGTAGCCGGCGAATCCGAAACCATGCGGACCGAGCACATGTTAAGCTATCTAGCACTCATCGGAAATATTGCACCGATGGTTGGATTGCTGGGAACTGTGCAGGGGATGGTGAAGTCATTCGGCAAAATCGCGAACAGTGATGCCACTCCAAAACCCAGCGAATTGGCTGGCGGTATCGAGCAAGCACTCTACACGACCCTTTTCGGCTTGTTCTTGGCAATCCCGGCCATCACCATCTACAACATTCTTCGCAACCGAGTACAGCGACACATTTTGTCCGCAGGTACACAAAGCGAAGAGATGCTTGATAAATTCCAAGCGTTCATCAAAGGCTAGGGCACGATGAAAGTCAGAAAAATTTTCGATACCAAAATCGCCGAATTGGATATGACGGCGATGATCGACATGGTTTTTCAATTGATCATCTTCTTCATGGTGCTAATTAACTTTGCGCAAGACGATCAAAACGACAAAATCAAACTACCGGCAAGCGAGTTGGCCAAGCCCGCCGATTCGCCCTTAACTTTTCCGATCACTCTGAATTTGGACTCGACGTCGACGATCTACATCGGAGCAAGTATTGCAACCGTGGATTCGATCGCACCGCTTCTTAGGACCGAAATTTCGCTTTTGACTTCCCGAAATCAAACGCCCAAGGATGCGAACATTGTGATTCGAGCACACCGAAATGCATCTGGCGGAATGGTCCAGGATTTGATCAAGAAATGTCAGGAGCTTGGCTTCGAGAAATTTGTCCTGAGGGTTCGCGAAGAGACTCTCTGATTCGCTTGCCTGAACCGCTTGCCTGATTCCGAATGGCATTTTCACTCTATCTATTGAAATCATCATGAAATACGCGACCAAAAGCAGCTCGCAAAAAGGCGAACTGCAACTGACATCCATGATCGATGTGATCTTCTTGCTGCTGATTTTCTTCGTCATGACGTTCAAGATCGCGGCACAAGAAGGTGACTTTAATATCAAAATGCCCATCGGTGGAGGACCCGGTTCGGCCGATTCAACCGATCTCCCAATCAAGCTGCGTCTCAGGGCAAATGCGGACGGCGAGTTGGTAGACATCGTCGTGAACGACAGTTTGACCTTCGGCAACGATTGGACCAAGTTGCGAGGGTATATCCTCAACGTGACCGGTGGCAACGCACCACCCACTCCCGAAGAAGGTCCCGAAGTGGAAATCGACTTGGATTACAACCTGCGATACGAACACGTGATCGGGGCGGTGACTGCCGTAACCGGCCAGCGATTAGGCGACGAAGTCAAACGTCTGGTCGAACGCATCAAGTTTGCGCCCCCTCGCAAGCCTCAATAGCGGCTGCGCCTATTGCTGAGCGAACGTGGCATAGGCTTCTAGCCTGTGTTCCCTCGCGAACGGCAAGCTGGAAGCTTACCCCACTACCCCCTAATTTCCGATTGCTTCCTGCAATTCGTAGCTTGCAACCGGTGGGCATGAGCAGACAAGATTGCGGTCCCCATACACATTGTCGACTCTGCCGACAGGCGGCCAATACTTGACTCGATAGTCAAACTCCGGATCAGGACATACCGCTTCCTTGCGAGAATAAACGCGCAACGTATCATCCTCAATCACCGTATCTAATGTGTGAGGCGCATTGTGCAAGGGATTGTTATCGGCTGGCCAATCGCCACTCAGAACCTTTTCATATTCCGCGTAAATGAGATTCATGGCTCGGCAAAAACGTTCAATCTCGTAGAGCGATTCACTTTCGGTGGGCTCAATCATCAATGTGCCTCCCACAGGGAACGACATCGTCGGCGCATGAAAGCCATAGTCGATCAATCGTTTTGCGATGTCGTCGACAGTTACATGTCCATTGCTATTCATCGGGCGTGTATCGATGATGCACTCGTGCGCGATCAGTCCTCGATTCCCTGTGTAGAGAATCGCATAATTATCTTTCAGTCGATGCGCGATGTAGTTTGCGTTCAAGATCGCGACTTGCGTTGCGCGACGAAGTCCAGCAGAGCCCATCATCCGAATGTACATCCACGAAATGGGAAGAATACTCCCACTGCCAAACGGAGCGGAACTAACGATGGGGCCTTGTCGCGACGCATTTTGTCCATCGCGAGGCAAAAACGGGGCGAGATGACTGCGCACGCCCACCGGCCCAACCCCAGGGCCGCCACCGCCGTGTGGAATGCAAAACGTTTTATGCAGATTCAAATGGGAGACATCCCCACCAAACTTGCCCGGCTTGGCCACACCTACTAACGCGTTCAAGTTCGCGCCATCGATATAGACTTGACCACCAGCGTCATGCACTTTGGAGCATACGGCGGTGACCACCTCTTCGAAAACACCATGGGTCGAGGGATAAGTGATCATGATCGCAGCAACGCGTTTTGGATTCGCCGCGATCTTGGAATCCAGATCCACCAAGTCGACGTTGCCTGCTTCATCGCACTTGATGACGACCACTTGCATGTTGGCCATTTGAGCGCTTGCGGGATTCGTACCGTGGGCACTGCTTGGGATCAAGCAAACATTGCGATTCAAGTCGCCTCGCGATTCGTGGTATTGCTTGATGGCCAGCAATCCTGCGTACTCTCCTTGCGAGCCTGCGTTGGGTTGCAACGAGATCGCATCGTATCCTGTGACGGCGCATAGCATCGCTTCGAGCTGAGCGATCATTTCGCGGTATCCTTGCCATTGATCGGCAGGAGCGAAAGGATGGATGCTATTGAACTCAGGCCAAGTAACGGGTGTCATTTCGGTGGCCGCATTCAGCTTCATCGTACAGGACCCGAGCGGAATCATCGCTCGATCCAAAGCGATGTCCATTTCCGAAAGCCGGCGCAAGTAACGCATCATTTCGGTCTCGCTGCGGTACTGATGGAAGACCCCTTGGGTTAGATACGTGTCCTCGCGGAAGCAGTTTGCCGGCAACGTCGATTGATCGGTCGAATCGATCGCTGTTCCCCCAAAGAGCCGAATGATTTGAAGCAAGTCGGTCTCAGTGGTGGTTTCGTCAAGGGAAATTCCTACTTGGGTATCATGGATGCGTCGCAAGTTGAAGCCTGCTTCCACCGCCGATTTCAAAATGCGGTCGGTTTGCGACCCCGTGTGGATGGCGACGGTGTCGAAGATAAGTTCGCTTTCCAGTTCGCAGTTTAATTTTCTTAGCGAGCGAACCAATCGCATCGTCATCCCATGGACTCGCCATGCGATCGCACGCAATCCCTCTGGGCCATGATAACAAGCGTAGAGCGTTGCCATGATGGCCAACAATGCTTGCGCCGTGCAAATGTTTGAGGTCGCCTTCTCGCGTCGAATGTGTTGTTCGCGAGTTTGCAACGCCAGCCGAAACGCGGCTTTGCCGTGCGAATCGATCGATTGGCCAACGAGGCGACCTGGCAGAGTGCGCTTGAACGCATCTTTGGTCGCCAGGAATGCAGCATGTGGTCCACCAAATCCAAACGGTACACCGAATCGCTGAGTGTTGCCAACCACCACATCCGCGCCGAGTTCGCCAGGTGACTTGAGGATCGTGAGCGCCAACAAGTCGCTCGCCATCACCACCATGGCATGATGCTGGTGCGCATCCGCGATATGGTCTTGAAAGTCGCCGATCGAGCCATCGGTTGCGGGGTACTGTACTAACGTGCCAAAAACGCTGTTCCAGTCGGAAACATCAAGGCGCTGATCAAAGAGAACCACTTCGATTCCCAGCGGCTCGGCTCTCGTTTGAACCAACTCGATCGTTTGTGGATGACAAAGGGTCGAGACCAAGAATCGATTGGCAGCCGACTTGCATGAGCGTTGACACAGCGTCATGGCTTCTGCTGCAGCGGTACCTTCATCGAGTAGCGATGCCCCCGAGATGTCCATGCCGGTCAACTCGCATACCATGGTCTGGAAGTAGAATAGAACCTCGAGGCGACCTTGGGAGATTTCCGGCTGATAAGGTGTGTAAGCAGTGTACCAAGCAGGGTTTTCAAGGACGTTGCGGTGTACAACTTTCGGTGTATGCGTACCGTAGTAGCCTTGGCCGATGAAACTCTTAAGAACCCGATTCTTGCTTGCAATCTGCTTGAGTTCGGCAAGAGCCTCTTCTTCGGAAATACCTGCCAATAAATCCATTGGAGTATTGTCCGCGATATTGGGTGGAACGACTGCACCCGTTAATTCATCCAGCGACGCGTATCCAAGCTCTGCGAGCATAGCCTGGATCTCGTTGTCTCTGGGGCCGATATGACGTGAGACGAACGGAGAAAGGGCCGACGTTGATCGATTCATGCGAAGAACCTAGCGTGGTGAGGGAACAAACGAACAATGGAAATCGGGAATTTTGGAGCGGGAATTCGCCACTCCTCTTCTCAACTTTGTTTGCCCCTCTGTCCTTCTTACCTGAGAGATCTCGGCGTAGAGCCTTTCCCCTTCGGTGGATTCCGTCGCAGCGTTTGATACTGCTGAATCGCTCTCCAGAGACGAATGTTGTGCTGGCGGTTCTTGTTGCCTGAGCGGTTCAGGGCCTCTTTGCGCCTTCGGCGTTTTGGAAATCCATCGGAATGGAGTCCCAAAATCTCTCCCACCAAACACCTTCGTTGCGGTAGTATAGCCAAGCGGATAGGGAAATCAAGCAACGGACGAAACGTGAGTTCCTAAGGCGTTGCAATGAGAATGCATTGGAAACCAATGGGAGGGCGAGGCTCCTGCCGAGCTTAATACGCCATGGTTCGGCAGGAGCCTCACCCTCCCAAACAAGGAATGGATTGGGCAAAGTCGAGGAAAACATGTTTACAGGGGTGGCCTCACCCTCCCACGCAATAAAAAAAGACAAGCATCACTGCCTGCCTTTTTGGATTCGAATCGTCTAAACTTGAAGTTATTCTGGCGAACGCTCTTAGCTTGCGGCAACTGTTTCGGCTGTTTCGAAGGCTGGTTTGGTAGCCTTTTTGGTCACGCGATCGTTCTTGCCGACGAATTCAAGGATTGCGCGCGTGCCGTTATCGCCGAGTCTTGGCTTTGCCAATTTCATGATTCGCGTGTATCCACCTGCCCGGTCCGAAAATCTCGGGGCAATCGTTCGAAACAGAATATCAACAGCTTGCTTGTCGCGAATGATCGACAAGACGCGTCTCCGCGCGGAGATCCCTGGTGATCGGGCGTCTGCCCACTTCCGCCAACTATCGCTCTTGCGCCAAGCTTTCCATTCTTCCGAACCGCGGAGGGCCTTGGTTCCAAATTCTGTAGAACTCGCTTCGGCGATCAAACCCTTGCGAGCGATCGTGATGCACTTCTCTACGAGCGGGCGAATTTCTTTCGCCTTTTCAAGGGTCGTGATAATTCGCCCTGGAACCTTAGGAGCATTCGCATCCAACTCCGTTGTTTCTCGCTCGGTGAGAAAAATGGCAGAAACCATGTTGGCGAACAAAGCCTTTCGGTGCGACGAGGACCGACCCAGTACACGACCTTTTCTACGGTGTCTCATGACGAATATCCAAAACGCTAAAGCAAACGAAAATATTGTGTAAGAGAGACAGCTCTCGCAAGCGATCCCATTAACGCATCGATGGAACACGCATCCCAAGATGCAATCCCATATTGCCAAGTTTTTCGCGAACCTCGGTCAGAGTGGTTTCGCCGAAGTTTCGCACTTCGAGCAACTGATCTTCGGTGCGCTGAACAAGATCGCGAACCAATCGGATCCCCTCGGCTTCAAGACAATTGTTGGCTCTCACGGAGAGCTTGAGTTCGGCCACGGTGGTGTTTAATTTGGCTTCTAATTGAGCCTCGGCACTACCGGGCCCGCCTCGAGCCACTGCATGTACTTGCTTGCCCAGCTCATTGGACTGAACGAATGGATTGAGGTGCTTACGAAGAATCTTCGCTCCCTCAACCAAGGCCATCTCGGGATGAACAGACCCGTCGGTCCAAAGTTCGATGATCAATCGATCGTAGTTCGTCTTTTGTCCAACCCGAGTTTCCTCGACGAAGTATCGAACGCGAACGACAGGGCTATACACGGCATCGACGGGAATAATCCCGATTTCGTGATCGCCTGAACTGTGCTCCGTTGCAGGAACGTAGCTTCGACCATTCTCAACAACCATTTCCATCATGAATGGAGTGTCGGCCGTTAGCGTTGCAAGAACATGGCTGGTGTTGATGATTTCCACGTCCGAATCCGTTTGGACATCGGCACCTGTAATCGGGCCGGCCTTGTCGCGAGCGACCGTCAAGACCCGAGTATTTTCGCTATGATTTTTGACCACCAAGCTTTTGACGTTCAGAACGATCTCGGTAACGTCTTCAAGCACACCGGGAATCGACGAAAATTCGTGCTGAGCTCCTCGAATCTTAATCTGCGTAACGGCACTGCCTTCCAAACTGGACAGCAACACACGTCGCAAACTATTACCGATCGTGGCTCCAAATCCACGTTCAAATGGCTCAGCGGTAAACTTTCCATAGGTCGAGCTCAGCGTCGAGCGATCGACACTTACTTGACTCGGAAGTTCTAATCCACGCCAACGGATATGCATTGCCTAGGGTCTCCAAAAAAACAACAAAATTAGTTCATGATGAATGGTAACTTGCAACCGAGCGCTAAACGCGACGACGCTTGCGGGGACGGCAACCATTGTGAGGAATTGGGGTGATGTCCTCAATCAACTTGACTGTGATTCCAGCAGCCTGGAGAGCGGTGATCGCCGACTCTCGACCGGAACCCGGTCCTTTGACCCAAACTTCGATCTCCTTGACACCGAACTTGGCAGCCTTTTCGGCAGCTTGTTGGGCAGCTAACTGGCCAGCGTAAGGAGTGCTCTTGCGAGAACCCTTGAAGCCGCTCGTCCCTGCACTTGCCCAGCACAATGTGTCCCCCTTTGTGTCGGTGATTGTGACGGTCGTGTTGTTGAACGTCGCTTTCACGTGAGCGATTGCAGTGGTGACGTTGCGACGTGTTTTGCGTCGCTTGTTTGCTACGGAAGCACTGGTGTTGGTTGCTGTCTTGGCCACAGGTCGGACCGTTCCTTCGAATCGAAATTGCTGATGAAGCTTAAGTATTAGTTACGATTTTTTGCCGACTAAACCGCATTCCTACGCAGGTAGGAATTTGGAATGATGTCCGCTTCTCGACTGCGAAAACTATCGCAAGTCCTTTACGCCCTTCTTGCCGGCAACTGTCTTTCGAGGTCCCTTGCGGGTCCGGGCGTTGGTACGTGTTCGTTGACCACGGACCGGCAAGCTCTGTTTGTGCCGAACACCGCGATAGCATTTGATTTCACGCAAACGGTGAATGCTTTGGCCAATCTGTCGACGGAGCGGTCCTTCGACGGTGTAGTCGCGTTCAAGAGTAGTCGAAAGACGGCTCAATTCATCTTCGTCCAGGTCCCTCGCTTGCTTCGTTGGATTGATTTTGGTCTTTACGCATGCCTCACGCGCAACGACCGGTCCAACGCCGTAGAGATACTGAAGCGAATAGATGACTTGCTTGTCATTCGGAATATCGACACCAAGAAGACGCGGCATGCTTGCCTACTCCTAAACCTTTTTCTGCCTTGACTTTATGCAAAGTTGCTCGCCGTTGAATTCACCCCGTAAAAGAGCGATAAACCACGACATCCCATTTGGGAAGCCCCACAGTGTAGCGAAGGAATACGGGATCCTGCAAGGCTTAATTATCGCGTTTGGCACGCATTTTTCCCTCGACCAACATAAAATCGAGTCCTATCTGCGAATTTGTAACGATTCGTTGCATTCGTTGCACGACGCTCCGCCGTCGTGATTCCTGCGACGCGGAGCGTCGCACAACGAAGGCCGTCGTGATTCCTGCGACGCGGAGCGTCGCGCAACGAAGGCCGTCGATTCCTGCGACGCGGAGCGTCGCACATGGCAGCCATCCGATTATGGAAGGATGCCAAGGCCGACGGCTCTCACAAGATCTTTGGTCGCAAGAGGCCGCGTGCAAGCGAACACCTCTCCGGCTGAGCAACCCGCGGCCGCACCCGCCGCGATTGCCAATCCGCGGACGCGATCAAAAATGTGTGCTTTGGCAGGTGGGAATTGCGTTGCATAGCAAGCGATACTGGTGAGCTTCTTTTCTATGGTCGAACTGATGTCCACGGTGATTTGACTATCAAATCCTACCGGTGCCGGTTCGAACTGCAGCCGAAAGTAAAGCTGTCGCTCGATGGTGTGTACCGGCAGACCGTCGAAGAACTCATCCCACTTGGTCAATCGCGAATAAAATACGGCCGCATCGGTGATCTGCATGGCTTGATAGTGATCGGGCGAAGCCATAGGTGTTTTGTTTCCAAAGCCGATCACCATTTTTGGCCGGTAACGCCGAAACTCCTTGGCCAACGCAACTCGTTCATCGAACCCATCCATCAAGCGTCGATTGGTGAAATCCAAGATCTTGCGAACGTGAACGCCTAGTATTTTCGCTGCGGCCGCGGCTTCGGCACGACGAACCTCCGGCGAGGGACATAAAGGTGTCGGTTCACCGTCCGTCAAGTCGATGATGCCAACGCGATAACCTTGTTCAACCATCGCCGCGATGGTTCCTCCACAAGCGATCTCCACATCGTCAGGATGCGCTCCCACCACAATCACATCCAGGCGTTCGTATTGCTCCGACATCATGTCCGTCCTAATTCGTTATCGAGGCTTAACAGCTTTGAGCAAGAAAGTTGGATTGCAAGACTCGAGCCGGAGTTTGTCCATCTGATAGTTGCCACGCGAGACTTGGATCATCCAAAGCGTCGGCTCGATTCCCATTTTGGAAACAAAGAGCTGTTGCAGTGCAACCACGTAATCCATGCTCATCATGTTGGCAATCAAACAGCCACCGGGTTGAAGTCTCGGCCAGGCGAACGTCACCAATTCCGTCACGGCCCGGCCCGTACCACCTACGAAAATGGCTTCGGGATCAGGCAAAGTTTCCCAAGCTTTGGGTGCTTCGCCCAGAACTGGAACCAAATTCGTTACACCAAATTGCCGTGCGTTCTCGACCAGCAAATTATAGTCCTCGGCATCCATCTCGATCGCATAGGCTTTTCCGTGCCTTGCGATTTGGGCCGCTTCGATCGCCACCGAACCACTCCCTGCACCGATGTCCCACATGATCGACGTGGACTTGAGACCCATTTCACCTAGAGCAATCGAGCGCACTTCATTGGGCGTCAGCAACCCTCGCTTCGGTTTGCTTTGCCGAAAAAGCTCGTCCGGATTGCCGAATAGCCGACGGCTATCCGATTCCGCTTGACGATCCGGAACGCCCGCTTGACGGACCAAAATCATAACGTTGAGCGGTGAGAAACGCTGGTTGATGACATCGGCTAACGCACATCGCGTCACGCGCTCGTCAGGCGACCCAAGATTCTCGCAAACGTAAACGGTAAAGTATGAGATCCCCTTGGAGAGAAGCTCTTCGGCCAAGCGTGCCGGGGGCACATCGTCGGACGTAAAGACCCCCACCTTTTCCGCGGAGCGGATGCGATCGATAACCCGTTCAAGCGGTTGAGACGCGAGGTTGGTCAAATACGCTTCGTCCCAACTCTCTTTCACTCGGGCGAATGCCAGTTGCATGCTGCTCACGTGCGGCAAGACATCAAACCGATCTTTTCCCAATCGATCGCATAGAAATCTTGCCGTCCCATAAAAAAGCGGGTCGCCGCTCGCAAGAACGATGGTGCTGCTGCCGGAGAGATCGAGCATATTAGCCAGTCGATCCAGATCTGGCCCGACCACCTCTTTGCGTCCAAAGAAGTTTGGGAACTTGGCCAAAAGGGTGGCTGAACCTACGAGAACCTCGGCGGCACCGATCTGGTCGGCTGCCTGTTTGGTAAGGCCTTCTGCGCCATCGTCACCGACACCGATAATGAGGATTTTTTTCTTGTTTGGCATGCAAAAGTTATACAACGCAACCATGCGTCACGCTAGGTTGGAGTGGCCCAGTGCTCGCGATACTCTCGGCGAAGCAACTTGGCCGTGCTTTCGTCCGCTCCAAGGAACTGTTCTTTGCCAGGATCAAACACGAGAGCCTGTCGCGTGCGGGCAGCGATGTTGCCTAGATGGCAGAGCGAAGTCGAAAGATGGTTGATGGTGATGTCCGCATTGAGCTTCGCCCCCGTGCGGATCGCATCCAAGAAATTCGCGTGATGGGCTGCGAGGTCTGGGCCGGATTTCGACGGGAGGTCTTCTAGGAGCTTGTTCTTGCGGCCAAAGATCTTCCAACCGGTTGCCTTGCCACCAATTGCCATTCCGTTGGTGCCATACCATGCACAGCCATTTTCACTCCCCTCTTGCACATAAGGGGACCAGTCGCGCTGCTCGTAAATGAGCTGTTTGGTCTTGCCGTTCGGAGCATCATATTCGAAACCGCAATAGAGCGTGTCCGGCCATTCTTGATCGTCGTCAAAAAACAGTTTACTCCCCTGGCTAACGATACGATTGGGGTGCTGTTCGACACCAAGCCCCCAACGAGCGATATCGATGTCATGCACGCCGTCGTTGCCAATATCACCCGCTCCGAAGTGATGAAACCATCGCCAATGAGACGGATGATACGTGGTTTTGAACGGAACCTTCGGGACTGGACCAAGCCACAGTTCGTAATCCAATTCTGGGGGTGGTTCGCTGAACGGCTTGTGACCATGATTGGCACGGAGTTGGCTATTCCAAGCCTTGGCAACGAGAATATCTCCGATGATTCCTCCATGAAGCTTTTCCACAATCTGCATGACAGACGCCGTGCTACGACTTTGTGTACCGACTTGCATGACGACTTTGTTTTTGGCTGCTGCCTCAATCATGAGCCGGCCCTCCCGCAGGTTATGTGAGCATGGCTTTTCGACATACACGTGTTTTCCAGCGTTCGCGGCCAAGATGGCTCCGGGTGCATGCCAATGGTCCGGTGTCGCCATGACGACTGCTTGCACCGATTTGTCATCGAGCACGGCACGCATGTCGTTGGTCGTTTTGACGGTCTGACCGGTAAGGTCCTTGATGGTCTTGGCCGCAGCCTCGGCTCGCTTTGAGTCCACGTCGCATACCCATGAGAAGATCATGTCGCTACGTTGACAGAATGTCTTGACGTGATTCGAGCCCATGCCTCCTGGCCCAATGAATGCAAGGCTGATCTTGTCGGGCACGTTCGCGGATCGGACGAGGCTGGTCGCAGCAAGCGAGGCTGTTGCAATCGCCGAACTTTGAACGAAATGTCGCCGATTCACGGTGCTCATTGTGATTCTCCTGGGAAAGTGGAATTGAGAGGTGGCAGTCCAATTCTACTCTACTTCTCTTTGCGAGTAGCCCAACGGGCTAAAACAAAATAGCCCATGGCCCACCCCTGCAAACAGGTTTTCCTCGACTTTGCCCAATCCATTCATCGCCTGGGAGGGTGAGGCTCCTGCCGAACCATGGCGTCGTAGGCTCGGCAGGAGCCTCGCCCTCCCATTGGTTTCCAATGCATTCGACATTGCGTAAGCTCGGCAGGAGCCTCGCCCTCCCGATGAATTGGCAAGGCTTGTGCCTGTTAACTGCAATCTAGCATGCTGTTAGCTACAATGTGAAATTAGTCGAAACGCGATCGTTGCGTGGATCGGCGGCGAGAAATCAACCTGACCCCCCCGCGATAACGTGAGGCAATCGAAGCGTGAAAAAATACATCGAACCCATTTCCATTGCGTTCATCGCCTGCGGGCTGCTGGCATGCTTTGCGCCCATCAGGATCCTTGCGACGGAGCCATTACCGCGTCCCAACGTACTCTTTATTGCGATCGATGATTTGCGTTCTGACCTGGGGGCACTCGGTGTCCCGCATGCGAAAACGCCTCAGTTGGATGCATTTGCCTCGACCGCACGCCTGTTTCGACGGCATTACGTTCAAGTGCCTACGTGCGGTGCCTCGCGTTGTGCATTGTGGCGTGGGCAGTATCCTTCGCTCGGATCTCAAGTGGGGAACGGCGGCATCGCAAGCACCCATGCAAAGTGGGGGGAACGCAGCCTGCCAGCACTCTTTCGTCAGAATGGCTATCAGACGCTTGCGATCGGCAAACTAACGCATCATCCGGGCGGCTTGACCGGAAAGAACTGGGCGGAGGGCCCCGAGGAGCTGCCGGGCGCTTGGGACCGCGCTTGGATTCCGGACGGTCCATGGAAAACTCCAGAAGCGATCATGCATGGCTATGCCGATGGGGAAGCCCGCAAGCCAGGCAAATCGCCCGCTTGGCAAGCCAAGGATGGGCCCGACGAAGCGTATCCGGATGCCTGGGTTGCCAAGGAAGCCGTTGCGACGTTGACGCAACTGGCGTCGCAAAAACAACCTTGGTTTTTCGGGGTCGGATTTTTCAAACCCCATCTTCCCTTCGCTGCGCCAAAGAAATGGCATGACTTGCATGCGTCGGGCATTCCGGATTTGACCCCCAACGCAGCAACCAAACCAAACTGGCCTTCGAGCTGGCATGCCAGCGGCGAATTTCGCGGGAACTATGGACATGAGGCTGGCCGCAACCCAGACTCCGATGCCGCGTACGCGAGACTACTGCGCGGCGCGTATGCCGCCAGCGTCAGTTACATGGACGCCCAGGTTGGCCGAGTCCTCGCCGCCCTGCAAGAATTACAAATCGACAATAACACGATTGTCATCGTATGGAGCGATCATGGTTTCTTGCTCGGTGAGCATGCGATCTGGGGCAAACACTGTCTCTACGAACACGCATTGCGAACCCCCATGCTGATTCGCTATCCTGGGATGCCGAATCCAGGCACACCAAGCGACACAGTCGTCGAAACGGTCGACTTGTATCCGACTCTGGCTGATCTTTGCTCGCTACCCGCCCCCAAGGAACTCGACGGTCGTAGCCTTCGCCCCCAATTGATCGACCCCACGACCAACGAGCACAAGCCCGCAACCAGTTTTTGGACGGACGGACAACGCTCCGTTCGTACCGACCGATGGCGTCTCATCGCCCAACACCGAAACGATGGGACCGAACAGCGACTTGAACTATTCGACTACGAAACCGATCCCAATGAAACGAAAAACCTGACGGTAGATCATCCGGAAGTGGTTCGCGAACTGCTTACGCATCTCCAACGCATGCCAAATCCAACTGCAAGAAGGCAGTAGGGAATCGGCAGTACGCGAAACGCAATGAAGCCTGAAGCCTAACGCCTATTTGCGTCGGAACATTGGGCCTGCATAGCGTGCGCCAACTCCCAACTCTTCTTCGATGCGAAGCAGTTGGTTGTACTTCGCCATTCGATCGGAACGCGATGCAGAACCTGTCTTGATTTGGCCGGTCGACATTGCAACGGCTAAGTCTGCGATGAAGGAATCCTCGGTCTCTCCGCTGCGGTGACTCGAAATGCTGGTGAAACCATTGCGATGAGCAAGCTGAATCGCTTCGAGGGTTTCGGTCAACGTTCCGATTTGATTCACTTTGATCAAGATGCTGTTGGCAATCCCTTGATCGATTCCGCGTTGCAAGCGATCGGTGTTGGTCACGAACAAATCGTCACCCACGAGTTGTACTTTGTGGCCAAGTTTTTCCGTCAGCTTCTTCCAAGAGTCCCAATCGTCTTCGGAGCAACCATCTTCGATCGAACAGATCGGGTAGTTGGCAGCCCAGTCCGCCAAGAAGTCGACCATTTGATCGCCTGACAGCTGCTTTCCATCAATCGTGTACTTCTTGGTCTTCTCATCGTAGAACTCAGTGGCCGCGACGTCGAGTGCGATGAAGATTTGCTTACCGGCTTCGTAACCTGCCCGTTTGATCGCTTCCATAATCAAGTCGAGCGCTTCTCGATTGCTGCCGAGGTCGGGTGCAAAACCACCTTCATCGCCAACCGAGGTATTGAGTTTCTTTTCGCTCAGAACTTTTTTGAGATTGTGAAAGATCTCCGTTCCAGCTCGGAGAGCATCGGTGAAGGTGTCGAAGCCCAATGGCATCACCATGAACTCTTGAACATCGACAGAGTTGTCCGCATGCTGGCCACCGTTCACGATGTTCATCATGGGTGCAGGCAGAATGTGAGCACCTGCTCCGCCGAGATAACGATAGAGCGGTTGGTTGGTGAAGTTGGCCGCCGCCTTGGCTGCCGCGAGCGAGACACCTAACATCGCGTTGGCACCAAGATTCTTCTTGTTGGGCGTGCCGTCGATATCGCGAAGCAATTGGTCGACACCGCGTTGATCGCATGCGTCCGAACCGATAAGTGCGTCGACGATTTTGGAGTTGATGTTGTCGACTGCGTGCAACACGCCCTTGCCCATGTACTTGGTTTTGTCACCGTCTCGAAGTTCCCAAGCCTCGTGAGCTCCTGTGCTTGCCCCGCTTGGAACCGCAGCTCGACCCATCGATCCATCAACAAGGGTGACGTCGACCTCAACAGTCGGATTGCCTCGAGAATCAAAGATTTGTCTGCCGCGGATGTTTTCGATCAAACTCATGAAATACCTACAAAATACAAAAAACGAGAGAAACGGTCGGGGCGATACTTGCCTTGCAGAACGCCATTTTTGCCCATCCGAAGCATATTGGCTACCACAAATGGCGATCTTGCTGGCTTTGTGCGAGTGGC
Organism: Pirellula staleyi DSM 6068; assembly: GCA_945875845.1. Lineage (GTDB taxonomy): Bacteria > Planctomycetota > Planctomycetia > Pirellulales > Pirellulaceae > JBKCUI01. Next base: position 21,855 of record CAMCMB010000070.1, on the reverse strand, counting down.
CACCCCTTTCAAAAACGTTGGGATGTAGAATGGATTGAAAATCCATGGGAGGGTGAGGCTCCCGCCGATCTTAAGACGCAATGGTTCGGCAGGAGCCTCACCCTCCCCCAAATAAACCATATCGCGGCTCGCAACCTTAGAAGCCCGCGATCCTTTTTATCAACACGCTATTTTCACCAACGCGAAACAATTGCCCAATGACCCGAAACATTACCCTCCAAATCGCGTTGATCGCATTTCTCTTTCTGAATGGCGCGACATTGGCTCTCGCCGACAACCCAACCGGTGTTTGGAAAGGCGAATGGCGAAGTGGTTCGACAGGGCATCACGGGCCCATGCGGGTGAGGATACAGCCCAAAGCAGATGGAACCTACCAAGCGAAGTTCACCGGCCGATTCGCTCTTGTCATTCCTTTTGCTTACCGCGTCAACTTGCAACCGTCGCAGGACGGTTACGGAAACCCTATCCTCACTGCAGCGAAACCGCTGGGCCCCTTGATGGGCAGTTATCGCATGAGCGCCCAAGCGATCGGTAACGGTCTTCAAGGCAACTTTCAAGCCGCTGGCGACAACGGTACCATCCGAATGAAACGGATTCGTTAGTATGGCTCGTTCGACGCATCGCGTTCAATTCGCTGGCCACGATGGAAATCTGCTTGCAGGAATCCTCGAATTGCCATCGGATCCCTTGCAGGGGTTTCTTCTATTCTCGCATTGCTTTACTTGCAACAAGGATCTCAAAGCGATCGTCCGAATCAGTCGTGAATTGGCCGAACGAGGATGGGGCGTCTTGCGATACGATTTTTCTGGCTTAGGCAATAGCCGAGGGGAATTTAGCGCGACGAATTTCACAACCAACAGGCTGGATCTTCGTGCAGCGGCTTTGTTTCTGGAAAAGGAGTATCAACCCGCTGACTTTTTGATCGGCCATAGTTTCGGTGGGGCGGCGAGTATGTCGATGGCCGATGAGTTGCCCGTTCGCGGGGTCATCGTCATCGCTGCGCCGAGCGACACTCACCATCTGGCCGAATTGCTGGAATCGATGGATCCCAGCATCATGGCTATCGGACAAGGCTCCGTTTCCATCGGAAACCGGACGTATTCCATTCTGCGACAAACGCTGGACGACTTTCGAAGCCATGATTTGCGAGGAGCCGTGCAACGGATGACCAAACCGCTCCTTGTTTTCCATTCTCCTACGGACGAGACCGTTGGCTTCTACCACGCGCTCATCAACTGCGGATTTGGCTCCAAAGTCCCGCCCACTGCCTCGTCCAATAGGTCTTTGATAAGCCTACCTAATTCCAATCATTTGCTTACGTCCAGCGACGCCGACTGCGGATTCGTAGCTGAGATTGCGGATTGTTGGTGCCGCAGAGTGGCCAAAAGCGGGGCGTCGTAGCTCCACGCTAGGGCGAAGGTCAGCTAACACTGGCGTAAAGCCAAGTGGCATGCCCTATTGAAGACATTTTCCAAGATTTTGGTCTTCCCAAAATGCACAGGATCCGTCACCATATTGGCCCCCTCGCCGGGGTTTTTGCATTTTCACCCATTCTGATATTGTCGAATCGATCATGAGCCAGCAAATTCTTAACTTGGTTGAGCAACCGTTCCTCAAGGGGAACGTTGACAAGTTCGACATTGGGGACACCGTAGACGTTCACACCAAGATTCAAGAAGGTGTGAAAGAGCGAATTCAGATTTTCAGCGGTACGGTGATTGCCAAGAGTGGATCGGGCACACGAGAAATGTTCGTGGTTCGGCGAATTGTCGGCGGTGAGGGTGTTGAGCGGAAGTTTCCAGTCCATTCGCCACGCATCGAGAAGATCGATGTGAAACGACGATCGGTTGTCCGACGAGCCAAACTTTACTTCCTGCGTGAGCGAAGCGGCAAGTCGGTTCGTCTCCGCGAACGCCGAGTCTAAACAAAAAAAGAGCCGATGCAAACTGCACCGGCTCTTTTTGTTTCTTTGTCGGAATCAATCCGAATCGATTTACTTCTTGCTTGTGAAGTCCAGGTACCAGAGTCCATCATCCCATTCGAGGGCAACTTTTCGCCATCCGAGTGGAACTTGTGGGTATGGATAGAATGGACCGATGTAGGGCCATGCCGAAGCGCTGTATTGCTTTGGATAGGTTACGGCAGCGTAGTTCGGAGCCGCAGCATAGCTTGGCCATGCATAGTTAGGCATGTTGGGTTGGTCGTAGCGAGGGGCTCCACCGCCGTAACCTGGGCCACCTTGCATGGGTACTGGAGCCATTGCTCCGCCCTGCATCGGAACACCACCCATCGAACCGTTGGCCAAGGCACTTGGAGCAAATGCTCGCGGAGCGCCGCTTCCAACGACTGGCATCGAGGAAGGTGCTGGCACTTCGTTGCTTGCTCGACGAACGTTCCCAGTTACGGATACGTCATCGATGACTTTGCGAACGCCGGGTATTCGTTGAATGGTGCCAAGAACGAGTTGCTTTTGCTCAGGTGTGGCAACATAGCCTCGCGTCCAAACTTCGCCATCGACGGTTGAGACGTCGATATCAAAGTTTCGTAAACGACCGTCGGCTCGGGCTTTGCCCAATCGGCCGAGAACTTCCGAGGTTACGTTAACATCGGCAGGTGAAGCAGATGGTTCTTCGCTTGCAACGAACCGGGTTGGTTCGGCTAACAAGCTTGGAACATCATCGTTTGCGGATGCAGGAACGACATAGGGACTTGGCTGAGCCATCGGAACGTAGTTTGGCAAAGCACTTGGAGTCGCGGAAACCGCTGGGGTGGTTTCTCGAACGGAGGCTTTGTTCTCAACGAGCTTGACGCCCGATGTGACGGAGGCAACGTAAAGCACGTTGTCCAACTGAGCTTGATTGGCAACAGTACCACCGATGACAACTTTGCCATCTTCGACGCTAATGTCGATGTCGAAACCCTTGAGGGTTCCGTCTGTTTGCTTTTGTTTAAGTGTCGACACAATGGCATCGGCGATCTCGCGATCTCCACCGAACGCCGTCAAGGGAGCACCGGCGGTCAGCGAGGCAATCGCCATGCCCAAAAAGAATCGTCGCATGGAAACCCTCCTACGGTTTTTTTGCGGGAAAAAACGGCGCTGTGGAGCTGTTGTCTTAGACTTCAGCACTACAAACGGTCCTTGTCGGATCGCTTGTGAGTGAAACACCTACAATCGAGTAAATCACTAACAACGTGTTAGCAAACTCGCTGTACGGGGCCCCCCTCGTACGACCAGACGACTAGTTGCGAATACATCCTTTGTTTCGGCAGATTCGATCCGTTAGCGAAGTGTTTTTACCAATTTTGACGAGCTTCTCAATGATTCCAATTTTTCCGCAAGAGTTGCCTACTCAAGGCTTTACCAGTTACGGCATTGCCCCTAACGGTTACAATTGCACTGACCGTAACCAACTACGCCAGTCTCCCAGTTTGCCAAAATGACTTTGCAAGTTCTGTTTCATCAGTCGGAAACCATTCGCCGCTGCGATACCAAGCGTATGCAGAAAGCCATTCGCAGGATCGCATCCGATTATGGCTGGACCAACGGGGAGATATCCGTTGCCTTAGTCGGTGATGTTGAAATTCGAGAAATCAATAAGCAGCATTTGTCCCACGACTACCCAACCGACGTTATCAGCTTTGACTTGACAGAAGGAGACGATCTGCTCGAAGGTGAGATCATTGCTAGCGTTGAAACAGCCGATCGAGAAGCGTTGTCGCACAAATGGGGTGAAGACGACGAACTACTTCTGTATGTCGTTCACGGGATGCTGCACATCGTTGGACTCGGCGACAAAACACCAAGTCAAGTCAAGGAGATGCGGGCTGAGGAAGCGCACTATTTAGCGAATGGTTAGTGGTTAGTGGTTAGTGGTTAGCCCACCCCCTGAGTATTTTCTCCTCCTCGCCCTGGTATTCCGCCCCGCTTCGGGGCGAGGGGAGCGAGATCAAAAGATGTGCGTAACGATGAGGTTTCATCCCTGGGGATAAACCCCGCAGCTTTCCATTCCAACTGCACTAAAGGTCGTTTTGGCTTGCGACCCATTTCTTGATTTGACCGATCGACATGGATCCGATGCGATCGTCGATGATCTTGCCATTTTTGAACAAGAACGAATGAGGAATACCTCGCACGCCATAGTGCGCGGCGAGTCCGGGCTGCTGGTCCGTGTCGACGAATACGACCTTGAGCGAGTCCTTGGACTCGGAATAAGATGCCAAGGCTTTATCCAGCGATTTACAGGGTCCGCACCACTCGGCCCCGAACTTGACCAACAGCGGCCCCGGCTCGTTGGCGATATTGGATTGGAAGAAGGCATCTGCGGGAGGCTCTATTCCTCTTTTGTCTACTTTGGCAGGTATTAGCGATTGCCTTGCGAATAGCACAATCAAAAGAATGACCACGCCTCCTATGATCCACGTCATGTCATGATTTGATTGGGGTTTGGAAGAGGGCATTTGATGTCTCCGGTTGCGTTCATTCAGGGGAACGAAGATCTGCATTCACTATCGAATGCGCATTCTGGACCTTGATTCTAGCTCATTTTACACATGCAGTCCGGCGGTATGTCCTGTGCTCCACGCTGCTTGGAAATTGAAGCCACCGATCGGACCATCCAAATCCAGGATCTCGCCTGCAAAGAACAAGCCGGGCGTCTTGCGGCTCTGCATGTCCTGGAAATTCACCTCGCCCAACGCGACACCTCCCGCAGTTACTTCTGCTTTTGGGTAGCCTCGAGTTCCATGAATAGGAACCGATAGTGCTTTGAGTCGCTCAACTAGGCCGTTGCGAAGTTTTTTCGAAAGCTCGGACGTATGGACATCATTGGTCGAACCGGCGATCGCCACCAGCGCGCTGGCCAGGCGCTTTGGGATGCGTTGACTGAGAACATTGGTGATCGTTTTGTTCGACTCCTTGGCAGCATCGAGCAGCCACTGCTCGCATGCTTCTCGCGACAGGTCGGGTAGCAAGTCGACGAGCATACTGGCTGGCGAGTGCGATTGCAAATCTGAGAAGCAGCGGGACAAGTTCATAGCGGTGGGACCACTGCAACCAAAATGGGTCCACAGGAGTCCGCCTCTCGACGTCGCCCGCTCCAACTTTGCTTGCTTGGCGTCCGCGCCGATGACTCGGGCCGTAACCTCCGCATCGTCGAGAGTAATACCGGTGAGTTCGTGCACCCAGGCTTCATGTGAGAGCAATGGGGTTAGGGCTGGTCGTAACGAAGTGATCGTATGCCCCATGCCCTGCGCCCAGGGATAGCCATCTCCGTTGGTTCCGCAACCGCTGTAGCTTAATCCGCCCGTGGTGAGTAAAACCGAGTCGCACGTTAATTTCATCGCGGGCTGAGCCTGAACCTGGACAACAACTTCGAAGCCAGCTCCGGCGGTCTCGGCGGGACGAACCGACTGAACGGCAGCGCCGGTGACGAGACTCGCTCCTTCGCGTGCCAAACGACGAACAATGGCATCCCGAACATCGATAGCCCTATCGCTGGCGGGAAAGACTTTACCGGTCTCTTCGACCTTGGTCGCAACCCCTTCCTGCTCGATTTGTCGCACCACATCTTGGGGAGACAAACGGCTCAAAACCGATAGCAAAACACGGCCATTTTTCCCGAACGCTTCCGCGATCTTGCGACTGTCACAGTGATGCGTGATATTGCAGCGGGTGCCCCCAGACATCAAAATCTTAACGCCAGCTTTGTTGTTTTTCTCCAAAACGAGCACTTGTTTGCCGCGGGCTGCGGCCGTCCCAGCCGCCCAAAGACCGGCTGCCCCCCCACCCACAATGATGACATCCCAACGTGTTTGCATGAATGATTTCGCTATTCGTTCTGCACGATTTCCGATTCGAGGGTACACTATTGTGCGAGGTTTTGGCGGCACGTGTGATTGATCGCCAAACAAAAGCTACCACCCAATTGAACTAATGTCGACCGAAGCCACCAAAACCGAAGTCGGAAGCTATTTCATTTCCAACTACCCGCCCTATTCCCAGTGGACGGGCGGATCTCTCCCTGCCATTGTCGATGCGCTATCCAATCCACCTCTCAAGCAACGCTTCGGTTCAGGCTCTGTCGACACACCGATGGGATTGTATCTTCATATCCCGTTCTGCCGAAAGCGATGCAAGTTTTGCTATTTCAAGGTCTTCACTCAGATGAAGGCCGAAGAAATCGAGCGCTATGTGTCTGCCTTGACTCGCGAAATCGAGCTGGTTTCCCAACAACCCGTCATGGGAGGACGACCCTTTCGATTTGTTTATTTCGGTGGCGGTACCCCTAGCTTCCTTTCCGTCAAACAATTGCAGTCACTTTTCGATCGACTCCACAAAAGTATATCCTGGGAGCATGCTGAAGAAGTAACGTTCGAGTGCGAGCCAGGCACGTTGAGCGAAACGAAAGTACATGCGCTTCGCGAGCTTGGAGTGACGAGACTGAGTCTGGGTGTCGAGAATTTTTCAGATGCAATTTTGGAGGAGAACGGTCGCGCTCACTTGTCGAAAGAAATCCACAAAGCTTGGGAATGGATTGTCGCTGCCGGATTTCCGAATGTGAACATCGACTTGATTTCAGGCATGGTGGGAGAGACTTGGGACAATTGGCGAGAGAACGTTCGCCGGACCCTCGAACTTTCCCCTGAAAGCGTCACCATCTATCAGATGGAATTGCCATTTAACACGGTCTATTCAAAAGACCTCTTGCAAACCCACCAAGCCGCTCCGGTTGCGGACTGGCAGACCAAACGAGATTGGGTACAGTTTGCATTCGAAGAATTTCAAAAGGCTGGCTACATCGTCAGCAGCGCATACACAGTCATCAAAGATCCAACCAAAGTCAGTTTTTCCTATCGAGATAACTTGTGGCGAGGGTCCGATCTCTTGGCCACAGGTATTGCAAGCTTCGGCCACGTTTCAGGCGTACATTATCAAAATGTTCCCGAATGGAATAACTACCTCGGTGCCTTGCTCGACGAAAATAGACTGCCCATCGGAAGGGCATTCGTTCCTACAACGGAACAGTCGCTCATTCGCGAAATGATCCTGCAGCTCAAGCGTGGCTACTTGGACGTGGCGTACTTTGAAACCAAGTTCCAAACGGACATTGTCCAGCATTGGCGATCCGTATGGGATGCGTACGTCAACGACGACTACGTAGTGCTCAAAGAGGATGAGGCAGGGAAATGCACGCGAATCGAATTGACCATGGATGGTTTGTTGCGAGTCGATGGATTGTTGCCAGCCTTTTTTGAAGAACAGTTTCGCGGAGTCCGATATACATGAGCGAACAGCTCACGTTCATGATGGGTGAATTCGCAGCCGAATTCCCTTGTGACCGACTCTACGCCAAAAATCACATGTGGGCGATGCCCACCAGCAACGATGTGATTCGATTCGGTTTTTCCGCCTATGCAGTCAGGTTGTTGCAGGACGTCTATTTTCTCGAATTTGCTGTTGAAGCCGAGACTATCTTGAAAAACCGACAAGAATTTGGCAATATCGAAAGCAAAAAAGCGGAGAGTGGTCTCTATGCTCCCATGACAGGGCAATTGGTTCGAATCAATGAACAGTTGCTAGAGGATCCTTCGGGGATCAATGTGGATAAGTACGGTGAAGGCTGGCTGATGGAAATGACGGGGGATGCGAGCGAAATGCTGAGCCCTGATAGGTATATCGAACACTTGGCCCTAGCGTGGGATGTCGCACAGCGAACCATCAAGGGACAAGCCAATGCAATTGAGTCGAATGAGGAATAGCAATCATGGTTAGTGCAAACAATGGAAATACCCCCTCGAACGGACTGCTAGTCGTTGTGTCGCAGGGTCAAAGCCGAAGCCCTGAAAAACGCGAACTGGAAGAAACCATCGCAACCATTGCAGCCGGGCTGCCCAACACCACAAGCTTGGTGGTCCCAAACTTGTATGACCTCGCGGCAGATAGCCAAAGCGTCGACAAGATGCGCAACTGGTCCGGCCCGATCGTGATCTTGAGTTGGCTATTCGATCGCGCTGCATTTTGGGTCCTCGATCGCAATGAAATCCGCGGTCAGCTTGCCGAAGTATTGCTGCTAAACCCAGATCTCCTGGCCGACGACGAGGATGAAGATGAGGACAAAGACAAAGAAGACGAGAAAGCGGCCGACCGCGTGACAAGCATTTCGGCGAGACCTGCGAGGAACATCTATTCGATCGATATGCGAGCAAGTGGCTCGGGAGAAGCGTTTGAGGTCGAATTCCGTCGCATCCTCTCTGTTGAACAACTAGATGCACCGACAAAGGACGTTTTATCCCTTGAGCGATTCCTGAATCCGACGAACTCGACGGCTTTGTCGATGGATGGCTCTGGACGATTGGATATCCTTTCGAACGCACCTGCCTCACATGAATCGCCATTGGGCATCGTCCCCATGCGGATGGACGAACACCCGGCGCGACGTTGGTATCCCGTCATCGACTACAGTCGCTGCACCAACTGTATGGAGTGCATCGATTTCTGTTTGTTCGGAGTTTATGGCGTCGATCGCGGCGAAACGATTTTAGTTGAGCAACCCGACAATTGCCGAAAGGGTTGTCCAGCATGTTCTCGCGTTTGCCCAGAGAATGCAATCATGTTTCCGCAGCACAAAACACCCGCAATTGCGGGCGCACCGGTGGACGCTGGCGGATTCAAAATCGATCTCTCGAAGCTGTTCGGCGCCCCCGAACGAGATGAAGATCCGGTCGCGGCTGCCGCGCGTGAAAGAAACGAGCAATTGATTTTGGCGGGCCGTGCAGCCGTCGAAATTCCCGATCCAACCGATTCGAAATCGACGGCGACCATGGAACGAAAAGGTGTCGCACCGGAGCGTAAGCGCGATGAACTAGACTCGCTGATCGAACAGCTCGACGCGTTGGATTTGTAGCCAACGCGACGCCGATACGATGGCACAAGCGTAGCAGTCTGTCGGCTCTCAGGCCTGGACAGCATCAAACGCAAACCCCAATTTGCTGCTCATCGTTGCGCAGCGAGCGTTCCCCGCCCCAACGACCGCAAGCGCAGCGAGCGGTCACTGCCCCAACGACCGCAAGCGCAGCGAGCGGTCACTGCCCCAACGACCTTGTGTCGTTGGACAGCGAGTTTGGTCCGCTAAACCCGGGTCCCACCGCGAAGCGGTGTCGGCCCCCATGTGCTTGCCACATGGGTGAGAAAGTTTCCTGGCTCGGCGACGTTCGAAACTTGAGCGACCCATGACACAAGGTCATGAGGGGCAAAACCAGCCTGCTCCGCGGCTCGATAACTGCTTGCGAACGACTCGACTGCGCTCTAACTCGGATTATTGAAACCGAGGGCGCTCCATGGGTGGTCGGTCATCACGCGGTCCCTGATCACGCGGTCCATCCTTGCGTTGGCCCTGATCGCGTGGCCCGTACTTGCGTGCACTGTTGCCATTTCCTCTACGATTTGGGCCCCCGAATTCCGGTTTGAAATTGCGAGGTCCTTGTCCTGGTTGCGTGGGCGGCATCATGCCTGGGCCGTTCCAACGATTGGACTCTTGACGTCGTTGTCGTTCCGCTTGCTCCATTGCTTTTTCTTCTCGCATCATGGACTCGATCGACTGAAGCGATCGATTGATGTTGCGGAGCAACTCCAAACCTTCTGCATGCATGCCCGAATCGGGAGCCCCGTGGTGAGGGTTTTGGCCGTGCATCGGTGAAGGTGGAGACATTTGCATGCCGGGCATTGGCATGCCGGGCATTGGCATACCGGGCATTTGCATACCGGGCATTTGCATGTGCATCGGAGAATATCCTGGCATTTGCATCGGCGTTGGATGTTTCTGCATCGGTACCTGAGGAGATGGCACATTCATTTTTGGCGTTTTACCCGCGGACTTGGCAGGCTTATCGCTTTTCTTGTGATCACGATCGTCGTCTTTCTCGTCATCGTTTTCATCGTCCGCATCATCGTCGTCGTCCTCACCCTCTCGCGACTTTCCGCTTTGTGTTTTGATATGGGCGATCACTTGGTTGACTTGTTGAACGTCTTTCTTGTCCCCTTGGATGATGACCAACCCCGTCTCAGGCACGAACGAAATTTCGACATCGCCGATGAGGCCACCTTCACCTACGGACGCATCCGGTGAACGAATGATAGTCGCCTGCAACGTGCCGCTGTTTTGAGTCGCGTCGACGGTTACGGTCGTGGACGCTTCTTGTTCGGCAGGCTGTTGGTAAGTTGCCTTTGCGTTCGAAATCGCTAGCAAACAAGCCATGAGGGGGAAAACCTTCAAAAAACAACGTTGTATTGTTCTTGGCATTATCTTGTCCATTTTTAAAGAGATAGAGGGAGCAGATGTTGGCAACTGCAGATGTTGGCAACTACGGATTAGCGAATTTCCATCGTACTCGAAACACTGAACCCCGGAAAAGTGGAATTGTTTCTCGTTCTAAGGCGAGCGCACGCTCTGAGGAACGTTCGGGCGTGTGATGTGTCAATTGCCATGGACACCCGAATCCACGCCCATCGCTATCGCTTTGGGCGTACCACCCGGCGTGTCAATCTTGCTTTGCCCATTCGAAATTGGTAATACGAACTCTATGAGTGCCGGCATCCCCATCTATTCCGACGTTTACCGCAAGATCATGAGCTCATCATTGCGAGCCTTTGGGCTTTCGCGACTGGATAGGATGGCGATATGGTGCGCAATGGCGTTTGTTTCAATCCTCGGCACAACGACGGGGTGCAATCGCAGCAATCCTTACTTAACAGCGAGCCCACCCAGTTTCCCCGGGACCAGTCCCTCGGCCAATATCGCAAACCCGCAGTTCACCGCCCAGATCACCGAACTTGAACGTCGGGCGAGATTATTGGACGACAACAATCGCCAATTGACAACGCAACTTGCCCAATCGCAGCAGCAAGTGCAATTGTTCAAGGAACGCTCGGAACTGATGCAGCGTCAGGCTCAAGATATGGGCAACCAATTGCAGCAATCGAGAATCGCCAACGCGCAATCGAGTCAACAAATGCGAGGCTTGGCCGACCAAGTGCAAAGCGTTCAGACCAGTCAACAGCGGCGCGGTGGTGCCAAACTGACAGCCAATACGAGCAACCGCTTGGCAAGCGAACCGCTTAGGGATTTAGGATACTCGGTCGAAGATGAAGGGGGAGTCATTCGACTGCGAGTGCCAGCCGATCAACTCTTTCAGCCCGGCACGGCACAGCTCTCACCCTCTGCGTCTGGGATTCTCGATCGCATCGCGGACGCGATTCTGCGCGGCTATCCGCGGCAACGAATCGCCATCGAGGGCCATACCGATAACGCACCCATGTACGGCGGCGTGTTTGCCACAAGTCATCAATTAGGCGCTGCCCAAAGCAATGCGGTTCTCGAGCATTTCACAAAGCGAAACCAAATGCCAACGAGTCAACTATTCACGTTGGCTCACGGCGAAAACTATCCGATTGGGGACAACCAAAGTCCAGCTAGCAGATCTACCAATCGCCGCATTGAGTTTGTTGTCTACCCCGAGACGTTTTAGACAACCCGGCGCGTGAGCGTGCGGCCATTTGGAAACCCGGCGCGTCATCAAGGTGCCGACTGCAATTCCTCGCTTACCGGCTTGTTGATTTAATGAAGTCGTTATTGGTTAAGGGAGGTAAGACGGACTTCCAAGTCCGTCAATGGGGAATTCGACGGACTTGGAAGTCCGTCGTACCATTAAATCGACAAGCCGTTACGCGTCGGGTTACCCAATCACAGCCTAGGAGCGAAAGGTGCGAGAACTAAACGCGTTCTTTTGCGGAGCGGAAGGCGACGATAATCAAATCCACAGCCTCGCTCGTTAACCTGGCGGCCAGTCCATCGCGCGGCCTCCAAACAAATGATAGTGAATGTGGCCGACCGACTGCCCTCCGTCCCGTCCGCAGTTCATGACGACTCGATAGCCAGAATCGTGAATACCAAGTTTGCGGGCAACTTGCTGGATAACGATTTGCAAATGACCCAGCAAGTTCGCATCTTCTTGGGATGCATGCTCTAGCGAATCGATTTGTCGCTTGGGAATGATCAACACGTGCACGGGCGCTTTGGCGTTGAGGTCGTGAAACGCCAAACTCAATTCGTCTTCGAAAACGATTTTTGCGGGTATCTCTTTTCGAATGATTTTGGAGAAGATGGTTTCGGGCATGTCATTGGTCTCGGTAACGCGTCTGCTGGAAGCGTGTTGTTTCAGGACGGATTTTCATCGAACCCCGCCAAAACCCATTGTATTCCTTTTCGACCGTTGAGACACCGACGGCGTACTGACTATCCTCGCATTCTTTCCACGTTGTTGCGTGAAATCTTCGTTTTTCGGCGTAGAATGGTTTCATGGCAAAGCAACACTACATAAAAAAACTGCGAAAAAACGTCTCGGTAGGCAGTCATCAAGCGAATTGGCTTTGGGGGCAACAATCGGTTATCGATACACTTGAGGCAGATCGATGGCGAGTCTATGAACTCTTCGTGACCCAGGAAGTGTTTGAGCAACACTCGGATTTGATTCAAGCCAAGCAGAAACAAGGCACGGAACTTGAAATCGTATTGGCAGTTCGACTCGATGAACTGTCTCGAACTTCGGAGCATCAAGGGATTGTCGCACGAGTCTCGAAATATCCCTACCAAACGATGGATGAACTCGGTATCCAATTGCGTCTGGTTCAGGAGGAGACGAGCACTCCGAGACTCTTACCGCTCGTGGTGATTGTCGACCGCATTCAAGACGCCTTTCACTTCGGGGCAATCCTGCGTTGCTGCGAGAGCGCAGGCGTCTGTGGCGTGATTATTGGCGAGCATTGTCAGACGCAAGTGACACCGCAGATTGCTCGTTCCTCCTCGGGAGCCGTCAATCACCTTTCGATTGTGAAAACCGACGATTTGGCGAAAGCCGCGAAATCCTTGCAGGAGCATGGCCTGAAGCTTGTGGCGGCAGAAACCGACTCGGTTCAAATCGCTTGCGATACCCCGATGAACACGCCAATTGCATTGGTGATCGGCAGCGATGCCCATAGCATTGAGCCTCTGCTTCTCGGGCTATGCGAGCAACGTGTTAGCGTTCCGCTTCACGGCAAGATCCGCTCGCTCCCGTCGTCGGTTTCGGCTGGAATCATGCTCTACGAAATTCGACGTCAGCAACGCTGATCGCTAATTACGAGTGCGCTTTTACCATTCGATGAAAACATGTTTTCCTCGAATTTGCCCAATCCATTCCTTGCTTGGGAGGGTAAGGCTCCTGCCGAACCATGGCGTATTAAGCTCGGCAGGAGCCTCGCCCTCCCATAGTCGCCCCATGTCAATGAGGCCATCCCTAACTTGATTCGCGGAATGCGGATCGCACTATTTCTGGGATCTCCGTTAACTTAAGAGTGGCTAGATTGACGAATACCCAACGGGTTTCTGCCAAGGCGCAGGTTCGGCCGTCCGACTTGCGTACAATTTCGTATTTCCGAAGCGAAGAGACTTTCTCAAGGTCTTCGATCCAGGTTCGAATCTCGATGGGATCCCCCAGGACTGCCGGAACTTTGTACGTGATTTGGTGGGATCGAACGATCCAACTGGCACCCAATTCGCGATAACGCTCCGATGGCCAGCCGACTTTGCGAGAGTGTTCTGACGCAGTTTTGAGCGTCCATTTCAAGTATTGGAGGTTGTTCACATGATTCATTTCGTCCAAATCCTCGTCGCAAACAATTCGTTCCGCAATAAAGATTTTGCTATGAGCCATTTTCATTTCTTGTCTAGCGGGTTGTTGTTCAAGTAGTGGGTTTTCAGCAAAACCTTTCAGCCGCAGGTCGCTAGCGGCTTGTTGCTTTAGTGAAGTCGTGATTGGGTAAGGGCGGTACGACGGACTTCCAAGTCCGTCAATGGGGAATTCGACGGACTAGGAAGTCCGTCGTACCATTAAATCAACAAGCCGCTAGCCCCCGGTTTTAGGCCACTCAACCGCCGCTAGCCGGTGGTTCCGAGCCCGCTGGCGATCGCGTTGACGGTCAAGAGCAGCTGCGGAACGAGCGACTCGGCGGATTGGGGTTGGCCCATCTTGTTGTAGCTGCGCCACATCTTTAAGAGTGAGATTTGCTGACGGTGGAGAACACGAAGACCGTTCGCTCGGAGTTGCATCATCCGTTGAATGTTGGGTCGCCTGTCTGCTAGCGGGCCGCCGTAAATGCGTTCGATCATCTGTGTCGTTCGGTTCAACTCGGCTTCGATGGGATCCATACACGATCTTCTCAACGCGACATCCTCGACCATTTCGGAATACTCTCGCATGACCTCGAGATCGGTAGCAGCGATCGAGGTCGCAACGTTGCTGATCAAGTAATGCAATGGGGCCCACTGCTGCAGTACGTTGGACAGTTCGTGAAACTGCGTTTCGTCTTCGTGCAGGAGACGCTCTAGAGCCGATCCAACACCGTACCAACCCGACAAGAAAAAGCGTGCCTGCCCCCAACTAAAAACCCATGGGATGGCGCGAAGGTCGGAGAGTGATTGCTTGCCGGTCCTGCGCGACGGTCGCGATCCGATACGACTTTGTTCGATCGCATCAATCGGCGTGGCCGTTCGAAAGAACTGAACGAAACCGTCTTGATTGAGTAGCCCGGTGTAGGAATCGCGGGCCCACGTGGCCATGCGATCGAGCGTTGCGTCGAGTGGATGGTCATCGACTTCGCTCCCTTGGTCCAAAAGAGTCTTGCGTGTAACGCCAGCCAAGAACAGCTCCAAGTTATACATGGCAGTCGATTGATGTGCGTACTTCTGTGGAATCGTTTCCCCTTGTTCCGTGACTCGCAAGTCACCTCGCAATGTCTGGTTTTCGAGTGACTTGATGAAGCGATGCGTGGGACCGGCACCGCGACTGATCGTTCCACCTCGACCGTGAAAGAAACGAACTCGGGCTTGATGCTTGCGTCCAACCGTTGCCAGCGCTTTCTGAGCCTGACGCAGATTGACCAAACTCGCGAGAATTCCTCCGTCTTTGTTGCTGTCGCTGTAGCCGATCATGATTTGTCCAACGGCTTCGCTAGAACCGTCTCGGCTTTGAATCGCTCTCAAGGTCCGTTGGGTTACCGGGTGCGACAGGAATGCATCAAAGATCGCTGGGCTACCCTTCAAATCGTCGACCGTTTCAAACAAGGGTACAACGGGGAGCAGACATTGCAATCCATTGGAGGTCTCCTCCATCAATCCGACTTCTCGGGCGAGCAAGTAGACAACCAACAAGTCCGACGTATTGCGAGTCATGCTAACAATGAGCGAACCGAGCCCATCGGAGCCGTATGCATGATAGTGCTCCTTGACCACACGGAGCGCGGATAAGACAGCATCGGCCTCTGCTCCCACCGAAACCTCCGGACGGGCAAACGGGCGACGTGATCCAAGCTCTCGTTCCAAAAGTTCCAACCGCTCTTTTTCTCCCCACTGCGAAAAATTGCTATCTGGGAAACCGGCTGCTGCCAGCAGTTGATCGACTGCTTTGTCATGAAAGGAACTGTTTTGCCGAATATCCAGGACCGCGAGATGAAACCCAAATGTCTGAACGACTCGCATCAATGGTTGCAGCGCGTAATCCGCGGGTCGACGCATTCCCGCAGCGATGAGCGAATCATACAACAATCGCAAATCCGCTAGCAGCTCGGACGAACGTTGATAGGTGGGTGGCGGTTGTGAAACAATTCGATCGGAGGTTGCGTCCGATGCTGGCAATCGGACAATCATGGTATTGATGAACTGCCGCCAAGGTTCGTTGGGGTTGCGTTCAATCGCCTTTTTTCCTTCTGGTCCGAGCCTCTCAGCAATACTGGCCAAGGCTTGAAGGAACTCAGGTTTGGGCCGTTGCCAGTAAGCCGAAAGACTCAGCAGTCGGGCCAATTGCAGAAGCTGTCGCGTTACCAATCCAAGTGCGCTGCGACGCATCTCTAGCAAACTTGTCCGTGTCACGTCTGCGGTCACCAATGGATGGCCATCGCGGTCTCCACCCACCCATGTGCCAAACGTTAGTTTTGGGAACACCAACGGATCATCGAAAACAGAAGGGTCCAATCCAACTTGGGTCCATGCGCGGCGAAGACGTTGATCAAGTGGACGCAAAACCGAGGGGAAAACTTGTGTCAGGTAGTCGAGTACGTTGCGTCGTTCTGATTGGATATCGGGCTTATCCAGGTATATTTCACCTGTGCGCCATAGAATCGCCAATAACGCCCGGACAGCGAAATCGTTTTCTTCTTGTTGTGGATCGCCGTACAGAGGCGATGGTTCCTTGTCAGGCTTTTGAAGCGAATGGTTTTGAAAGCGTTCAAAAAGCCGGCGATGATGAGCCAGAACGGTTGCGCGTTTGGCTTCGGTTGGGTGGGCGGTCAGCACAAGCTCTACCTGCATGTTTGGCAGTTCACGCGCGATCTGCTCCGAAGTCCAGCCAGCATCCTTCAGTTGCTTCAGCGAGTCCCCCCAAAGCGCCGGCAGCGCATCCATCCCCGAGACTTGCTCGATCGATTTGCGAAATTGATCTGCTGCATTCTGCTCGGCCATTCCCAGCAACTGAAAGGCGATTGAGTATGCCTGGGTGAGATGTACCGAATCGGCCAAAACGGCTCCAGCAACTTCGATCTCTCCGCCCGTGGGCAATGCAGCGGCCAAATCGGCTGCGCCGGATTCGACAAGCACGTCTTTTAGGCAGCACAGGATCCAATTCCATTGCCCCAACAAACTCGATTCGTCGAGTGCAAGTACGCTTTCAGCAACCATAAATAAAAGAAACGGCAAACAGTGAGTTGATGCGCCCCGAAGAGCTTGGTAGTGCCGCCATCCGGCGGGACACGCGAGAGGAACCGCATAGCCTAAACTCAATTGCCGATTGCCGCTACTTGGTTTGTCCGCCCACAATGAAACTATTTCAACCTGCTTTCCATACGCTTGACTGTCACCGTTGCTATAATACGGTTTTCCCGCAACGGAACATCCCACCCATTTCTATAGGGCCCCACCATGTTAAACCGTGATTCAAGCCGTCGATCGTTTCTAATTCAAAGTGCTAGTGCAGGAGCTATACTACCTGCAATCGGATTGTCTGGAGTTTCCAAAGCGGCCCCAATCGATCGATTGCGATTGGCAAGTATCGGTGTTGGGGGCATGGGGGCTTCGGATCTGGGCTCGCTGAGCTCCCACCGAAACGTTGACGTCGTAGCGTTGTGCGATGTCGACAGCAACAACTTAGCGGCAGCCGCCCAAAAACATCCGAAGGCAAAGCTGTTTTCAGACTTTCGCAAGATGTTCGATGCGATGGCCAAAGAAATAGATGCGGTCAATGTGGCGACACCCGATCACACTCACGCTGCGGCTGCAATGACGGCCTTGAATCAGGGCAAACATGTCTATTGCCAAAAGCCATTGACACATGACGTATACGAATCGCGTCAGCTGCGAATCATTGCTGAGAAGACAAAGCTCGTGACTCAGATGGGGACTCAGATTCATTCCACCAGACCGTACCGGACTGCCGTCAAGCTCGTGCAAAGCGGGGTGATCGGAAAGATCCGTGAAGCACATTCCTGGAGCAACAAAACTTGGGGATACGAAGGACCCTATCCCGAGTCCTCGCCCGTACCATCGAACTTGGATTGGAACCTATGGCTGGGCACAGCCAGACTTCGCGAATTTTCGAAGGGTCAGTTTCATCCCGGGAACTGGCGTCGTTGGTACGACTTCGGTTGCGGCACCATGGGAGATATGGCCATTCATATCTTGGACCCAGTCTTCACAGCACTGCGTCTGGCGTCGCCAACCAAAATAATCTCAAGCAGTCCGCAACCCCCCGAGCTTAGTTATGGGCTAAAAAACCAAACGCGCTTTACGTTCCCAGCCAGTGAGTTCACAACCGATGGCTTTGTGTTGACTTGGAGCGATGGCGGCTTGATGCCAGATACCTCCGCATGGCCGCTCAAGGGAGTGGATGGCAAACAAACGCAATTGCCCGATCAAGGCTCGATGTTTGTCGGGGAAAAAGGTTATATTCTTCTGCCGCACGTTGCGATGCCAACCTTGCTTCCTGCCAGTCAGTTCGCAGATACCAAAATCGAGCCAGCTCCGGACGGAAACCACTATCATCTGTTCGTGGATGCATGCCTCGGTGGAGCACCCACGACGGCCCATTTTGGATATGCCGGACCGCTTACCGAAGCGGTGCTGCTCGGTACTCTCGCGAATCGTTTTCCAAAGCAAGAGTTGTTGTGGCAATCCACTGCAATGACAATCCCCAATCACGATAAAGCCAATGCGCTCCTGCGAAGAACCTATCGCAATGGCTTTGAAGTTGAGAATCTCTCCTGATCTTCCTGGATCTGTTGAAACAGTAAGTCGCATTCGGCTCGTAGTTGGATCATCTGATCTGAGCTCCATTGCTGCCCGATGCGACTGACTAGATGGAGAGTGACGATTCCTGCGATGGCAAGCAGCGGAACGACGCCCATCCAACTCGATTTACCCAACCACCAGATCGAGAAAACAAAAATCGAAGAGAAAAACGCAGTAAACGTGAGTGCAAGATAGAGGAACCAAACCAGCGTCCACACTTCTTGCCGTGGGGCAAAGCGTCCGAGAACGCGAGTACCATCCGAATCCTCATCCAGATGAAGCGACAGGTGAGGAGACCAGTATCGGATCTCTGCTTTGGGAACATGCAATTCGGAATACCGATCAAACGACTGACAATGATTGCTCCAATCAGAATCCTTAAGTACTTCTTGTACTTGCCGATTGACCACATCGCAGGGGTAGGGGAGATGTAGCTCAAAGGTCGGTCTCAGTGTGGTGAAAAACATCGTTTTCGATCCTATTGATTGCCGATTTCATCGGGAGGGTGGCCTGAACCTCCCAAAATTGAACATTGATGCACAGGACAAACAGGATTTTCAATTCTTATCCCGTGTATCCTGATCATCCATGTTCGTGTTCCGTAATTAGTCAATGCGTTTTGGCTCCTGCCGGGCTAAATAAGCCATAGTTCGGCAGGAGCCTCACCCTCCCCAGCAATGAATTGGTTGGGCAAGTCCTAACAAAACATGTTTACAGGGGTAGCCTCGCTCTCCCGTTTTTCCGAGTGATTAAGGCATCGTTAAGCTACCATATTTTTGAAAGTCTTGGCGACTTTCGCTACCTTCAAAAAACGGACACCACGGCCGACTTGCTTTTTTGGGCTGGCCATGCCCAAAGCATGTCATGACAATAAGTAGGGACTCAGTCCGTCGACATGAGCTCGCTTGAATTCGAAACCAGAGGAATCCGTCCATCACATCTTTTGATCTTGAACGTCAGCGAAGACGCACGTTTGCCATTATTTCTCACCCGGATGCGGGAAAAACGACTCTCACCGAGAAGCTCCTGCTGTTTGGTGGGCAGTTGGAAGTCGCAGGCGCGGTTCGGGGGAGAAAGACACAAAAATCCGCGACATCCGATTGGATGGAATTGGAAAAACAGAGAGGGATTTCCGTCAGTTCGACCGTGTTGACGTTCGAATATGCAAACTGTCAAGTCAACTTGCTCGACACTCCGGGCCACCATGATTTCAGTGAAGATACGTACCGCACATTGATGGCGGCGGATGCGGCAGTGATGGTGATCGATCTTGCCAAGGGGATCGAGACGCAAACCGAGAAACTCTTTCGTGTGTGTGCACTTCGGAAAATCCCTGTGATGACATTTGTTAACAAAGTGGATAGGCCTGGCCGGTCACCTTTAGATATCATCGATGAGATCGAACGCAAATTTTCCATCGAAGCGGTACCTCATAATTGGCCGCTTGGTACTGGTCCAGAACTCAACGGTATTGTTGACTTGCTTGAAAACAATATTCACTTGTTCAACGAACGCAGCAGCGATCGGCGAATCGCGTCGTCGGTTGTTTCGTGGGACGAGCTTTCTGGTTTGCCAGAGGAACTTGTGGAGCGGGTTCGCGAAGAAGTGGAGTTGGTGCGAATGGCTGGCGCGCAGTTGGACTACGCTCGGTTTATGAAAGGTGAGCAAACACCGGTTTACTTCGGCAGTGCGATGACCAATTTTGGAGTCGAGCATTTTCTCAATGGCTTTCTGAAACTATGCCCGCCGCCGGGCGCTCGATTGAGCAACGTCGGAATGGTGGCGGGTGACCGGCCGGAATTCACAGGTTTCGTTTTCAAGATTCAGGCAAACCTAGACCCGCGTCACCGGGATCGTGTTGCGTTTTTGCGAGTCTGCTCGGGTCGGTTTCAACGCGACATGGAAGTGACAGTGACTCGGAGCGGCAAGAGATTGCGCTTGCCAAGAGCCTTGCGCATCTTTGGTCAAGAGCGACAAACAATGGATGAGGCATTCCCAGGCGATATCATCGGCATTGTTTGCCCGGGCGAGTTTCGACTCGGAGATACGCTGTGCGAAGGGACACCGATCCAGTTCGAGCCGCTTCCGCAGTTCTCTCCCGAGTTTTTTGCCGTGTTGGATTGTCCAGACTCTTCGCGCCGAAAGCAGTTTGATCGTGGTTTAGCGCAATTGGTTGAGGAGGGGGCTATCCAAGTGTTTTACGATGCGCGGGCGACGCGACGTGAAATGATTCTTGCCGCCGTGGGTGAATTGCAATTTGATGTCGTTCAGTTCCGGATGCAGTCCGAATACAACGTGCCCACCAAAGTGAACTGGCGTCCGTACAAGATGGTGCGTTGGTTCAATGTCTCGGACGAGGTAAAGGAAGAGATCAAGTTGCCTTACATGGCCAAAATCGTGCGCGATCAATTTGGGCACGATGCCATGCTATTGCAATCCGAGTGGGATGAAAAAGTGCTAGAGCGAGAGAATCCAAAAATAAAATTCCATGCGATCCGGCTCTCGAATTTCGAAGAGACCAGCGAGTTGGAACCCATGAGTCAAACGACGTAGTTCGCCGCACCTTTTGACCATGTGGCCGACGGCCTTGGCTTCGCGAACTTGGACTCACCCATCTTTGAGACACCAGTCTCCGGTTCAGTGGTTTGTTCACGCTTCTGAAACCAGAATGGAAATAGCGCAAAACCCCTCTCCCCTCTCCCCTCTAAAAGAGACTGCTGATTTAATCCGCATTAATCCCAACGCGACGCGTTAGCGAGGTACGGTCTGTCCCTCGCTAACCGGCTTTTTGCTTTAATGGTACGACGGACTTCCAAGTCCGTCGAATTCTTCATTGACGGACTTGGAAGTCCGTCGTACTGCCGATGGGATTTCTTCAGGTTCAGTTGGCAACCGACCGCGAACCGACTAATTTTTGAGTCCCATCGCGATCTCAAACCACACAACTAGTATTTTTGCCAACGTCTAGTCCTATTCTGTGTTGCCACGGAAGTCTCACGCAAAGACGCAAAGTAGAGAAGGCAAATCTTTGCGTCTTTGCGTCTTGGCGTGCGTCGCATTTCTGATTTGAGAACGACCGGCATTACCGAGGACGAGGAGTTGACTCAACGCAAGTCAAAAAAGGCTGACCGAGTGCTTCGCGTGCGGTACGCCCAACATGGGCGTGATCCTATGGGGTGCAAGTCCCCTGTACTTAGTTCCGGAAACTTTCACTAGGAGTCAATATACCAAATGAAAATCCCATGAAAGCACCAGTACGAGGTGAAGGCAACTGCGGGGAGGCGACGATCCGTGGGAAGGAAGCCTGCGAAGATGTCCGTAAACGCCGGGTTTGTATCGCTCGCTACCCGGACTCTTCACACCAAGACCTGCCAGGCTACGAACAGAAATCCCATATGAGGCAGACGTTTCAGACGAGTGGGCTGCTGACCACGAAGCCAATCCGGAAGACGAGACGGAAGTAGATGGGAAGCTTGGGCAGGGACAG
>CAMCMB010000069.1 GCA_945875845.1 Pirellula staleyi DSM 6068 | reverse complement strand
GTCGTTTGGATCACAAGATCGTGACTCCCAGCAAGAAAGGTACAGGCTACATTCAACCAACGAAAATCCACCAAGAATGGCATGTTGACGTCAGCTACATCAACGCTGGCGGAACGTTTTACTTCTTGATTTCAGTGCTCGATGGCTACAGTCGCTACATCGTGCATCAAGGCTTTGCAGAAGTGCAACCCGAGCGTCGTGGAGCCCAAAGTCGGAATGAGGAGCGGGCCTTTTCGAAGGAACGCTACCTTCCATTCCGATTTTGGCTTATGCGATAAACCTTCGCCGCACGATGCGGCGAAATCCTTAAGCAGGATGCGTTTACACTGCGTTAGCCACGGGCGGAGGATTCCATTTGCCGGTGATCCAAGACAGCCCCACGAGGACCCCCCCCACGAAGCCTTCCCCCTTGCCCGTCGGACGCATCGAACCTTAATCTGCTTTCAGCCACTGGACGGCATCGGCGATCACGTACCCATCGGTTCCTTGGCATGCAATGGTAACGCGCGCAGGGCGTCCGGCCTCAAACCGGTACTTACCGACCGATAGGAAAAGACCGTCGATCGTTGCCCCCGCGTTTTGTGAAATTACAACGCTCGTGGTACCATCCACGTGCTCGATCAAAATCGGAACATTCGTAGCTCGATTCGCGTTTCGCGAGAAGGCAACGCGCACGTCATACCTGCCCGAAACGGCCAACGCTGTTTCAAACACAGCCTTGTGAATGCCCCCTTTTTCATTGCCATTGTGTCGATAGCCCGCACCTACATAAGGTCGACTGGCGGAACTGAACGTCCAATTTCCAATCCACTGCGCTTGACTGTCATCGACGACGGTTCCGGCAAGTTGCTTAATGTCGATGCCGGCTACCCCTTTTGCCAGTGGCTCCGCTTTGGATTCCAGAACTTGTCCGTCTCGAAGTAAGCGTTCTCGCAGCAATGCGTAGGGGACTTCCTGAACACTGCACTGCTTATCGATGGCCATGGCGGCAACGGTTGAGGCGGACTGTCCGAGGATCATGAAGACTGGCTCCATCCGGATGGAGCCAAACGCGATATGCGAACTTGAGACGCACACCGGGACCAGGAGGTTTTCGCATTGGTCCTGACGAGGCAATATCGAACCGAGCGAGATTTCGTACGGGCCATTCGTCGAAACACCGATATCACCTTCGTTTTGGACATGCCCCTCGGCGGTGACATAGCGTCGAACGTTATGCGAATCGATCGTGTACGAACCCATGCCGATCGATTCAGGCGTAGGTCGATTCTTGACCAATTCGTTCTCCGTCATTACGAATTTGCCGATCATGCGACGGGCTTCGCGAATGTACATTTGATGAGGCCAATTCCCGTTGTCCCCAAATTCGTCGGCTGCGAGTCCCCATTTGGCCACCGCATTGCGAACGTCTTCGGGCACTCGCAAATCATTTGCGAGAAAGTACATCAAGCCTTGCTGATAACGTCGATGTTCCAATGCAATTGCGTGTCGTTGCTCGTAACTCCCCTCCGGATAGTCGTAGTTCATTCCGATGTTGTCGGTGCTGAAGGGACCATGATTATTGGTGTCGGTCTTGCGGTTTGGGATCGGGTCGAATTTCTCAAATGTTTCGCGCCAGCCAGCATTCAAGACTCGCAATAACAGCTCGTACTGGTTTGCGTCATAACCCTCCGGCTGGACGAACGCGATGCGATTGGGTGGATGGTCGGTCAAACACATGCGGTAACAATAGGCTTGGATGCGCCGGTCACCTTCGCCCCGCATGCCGGGCGGATCCGATTGAATTCGAGGTAGTAGGCCGCTCGTGGGATCGTCTGCGATTCGGAATGGGCTGATGGGTTTTTTCACGGCTCCGAAATGGTGACGGTGATGCAAGACGCCTACTTGATTGCCATTCCATTTCTCGCCATAGACTTGGTTAGATTCGCGGCCTATCGCGTACTCCACTCCAGCAGCCGCCATGAGATCTCCCTCGTAGGTTGCATCGATGAACATGCGTCCCTCGAATAAGGAACCATTCGTAGTCCGTATGGACTGGATGCGACCGTACTTTTTGGTTACTCCCGACGCGCGGTCGAGCCAGTGATCGCGATGCACCTCGAGTTTGTCGTCCTTGACGTAAGATTCAAAAACGTCTTCCGCCACATGAGGTTCAAAGATCCACATGGTTCGTTGCTCGCCGTCGATGGCTGCTGTACCTTGACCCTTATTGCCGTATTCGTCTTTCCTTTGCCATCTCCATGTGTCCACATTTTGGTAGCGAGTCCAAATACGATGATAGAAATCGCGTGATAGACCGCCGATCACGGATTTGTTGCCTGTGTCGGTAAAACCCAAGCCCCCACTCGATAGACCACCCAAGTGTTTGTCCGGGCATACGATGACAACCGACTTGCCCATCCGATTGGCTTGAACGGCGGCGACTACGGCGGCAGAGGTTCCTCCGTAGATAACGACATCATACTGTGCGGCCAAACTCGGTCGGCAAAGGCAAGAAAACAGGAAGTACATCGCGATGGAAGATGTTCGACGGAACATGAAGCAGCCCTATCGGATAATCAGGAGTTCGTTGTCGGTACGCAGCAACACCATGTCCTTGCTTGCAGCGACCGTCGAGCGAATCGTATTCATCGTTTCGACCGCCCCGATTTCTTCAAAGGAACGGCTCGCAGCCAATACGGTTACTTTGCCATCATGAGAAGCGTTGATGAGTTGCTTGCCGATGATCACCGGCGAGCCAGAGAAGTCGCCGCCGATGCGTTTGTTCCACAGCATCTCACCTGTTGACAACTCTACACAGGAGACGATTCCACTATCGCTCCACAGGAACAACAATCCATCGATCGACACCGGAGTCGGTACATAAGGAGCGGATCGGGTGACGCGAAACAATTCTTTCTTTTGGTCGATGTCCCATGCGACAAGCATGTTATCTTTGCCGCCGCCGGAACCATGGGTCCCCACCAAAACATTTCCAAGCAAAACGGACGACGAACAAACGCGTTGTTTGAAACAATCGTGCGACCAAAGCAATTTGCCATTCGTCGCGTCCATCGCGAACATTCCTTGTCCAGTCGTGCTACAGATAAGTTCCGTGCGATTCCCGATCGTACGAACACATGGAACACCATAGCAAACGCGGGTTGTCGGCATGTCGACTTCCCAGACTGTCTTGCCGGTGCTGCATTCCAACGCGAGCATTTTATCTTGTCCAGGTTCAACGCCTGGTGGTAACTCTTGGGCATCTTGACTGTTGAGCAATATCAGCTTGCCGTCGACGAGGATGGGCGACGTTCCAAATCCGTGTTGCGATACGTATCGGCCAAGCGACCTGGACCATTGCTCGTCACCGGTATGCGAGAACGCCTTGACAACGACGTTCTCTGGATCGGCCCAAGCGACATAGACCGACTTTTCGTCAACACACGGGGTGGATGATGCGTACGAACTATACTTGTGCATCGAGTACGTGGTGGATGGAAAGCTCTTGGTCCACGCGATGCGGTTCTTGGCAAGATCGACTGCGATCACGTTTCTGGTCGCGTCTTTTGGATCGGCAGACAAGAGAAATGCTTTTCCCTGGGACATAACCGGCGATCCATTTCCGGTGCCAGGCAATGCGATGCGTTGAACTTGCGATTTGGTCCAAGGGATCTGAACGTTGCATTCCGGTAGGACACCCTGGCCATTGGGACCGCGAAAACGCTCCCAACCAGTGGACGGGAGTGTCTCGGCAGGACAACTCGAAACTTCGAATGCGAAACCGATAAAGAAACACAATTGAGTTGCGAAGGCCAAGCGGCAAAGAGTCGATTTTTTCACGATAAAACTCAGTAAGATTTGGTTGGAAAATTAGTGGCGGAAGGACCGAATTCGTTCGATGACCGTCAGAGCATTGTACCAACGATTCACTTACTCGTTGCGAATAAAGCCGTTCTGTATTGGCTGATGCGAGCGGCAGACTGAAAACTACCAACCATAATCCGATACGTAACGGCTTGTTGATTTAATGAAGTCGTTATTGGTTAAGGGAGGTAAGACGGACTTCCAAGTCCGTCAATGGGGAATTCGACGAACTTGGAAGTCCGTCGTACCATTAAATCGACAAGCCGGTAAGCGAGGTATTGCAGTCGGCTCCTCGCTTACGCATCGGGATACCATCGCGTGGTACGCGCTCGCTCGTGAATCCATGGGCGAGACGCCCATGCCACTTTCGAATACCCCGTCTCACAATCCATTAAAGCAACGAACCGTTACGGGCTCGGGTTGGGATACTGCAATCTGCCGCTCGAGTTATAACTTGCAGGTCAATTCCGTGCCGCTTTTCGTGGGACAGGCTGCCAGAGTGATTTTATTCGCTGTCGACTATTTCCACTCCTTCGATGATAAACTGTCGAAGTTGCTTCACCAATCGACTCTGAAATCGATACGGATTCCAAACCATAATCACTGTCCGTTTGGGCTTCACACCGTCAAGTGAACGATACTGCGAACGCATCGTGCCGCCCCTGCCGCCCGCGCCGCCCCGGGGGCGAGCCATGGCAGGAATGAACGAGATCCCATGCCCGATCGCGACTAATGCTTGGACTGTGGTCAATTGGGCCGCCCTCTCCAGTGCGATCGGCTGAACAGATCGCTGCTTGCAAAACGCTTCCACTTGCGCGGAGAGGCAATGCGCTTGATCCAATAGCAACATGGGATAGGATTCGATATCGCTGATTCGAACCACCTTTTTCGTTGCTAGTTCGTGGTTTCGGCCGTGCATCAAGAACAATTCTTCCTCAAACAACTTGTGAATCTCTAGAAAATGGCGGTCGATGGGCATCGCCATGATCGCAACATCCAACTCGCCGTGACGGATTCGCTCAAGGAGTCGCGTTGTGACTTCTTCAAAGATGTGGATTTCCACATTTGGCAGACGTTTTGAGAATCGCGAGACCATTTGCGGCAACCAATAGGGCGCAATGGTAGGAATCGCACCCAAGCGGACTTGCCCCCTCGTTTCATCGTCCGTCACCTCCGAAACCGCTTGATCGACCAACCCAAGAATCTGAATACACCGCTGCTGAAAGGATTTGCCCATCTCGGTTAATACCAAAGGACGCGAATCGCGTTCGAAGAGTGGCTGGCCAAGCTCCTCTTCCAGTTTGCCAACCGAACGGCTCAATGCTGGCTGAGACACGCCCAACTCATTGGCCGCCTGAGTAAACCCCGCTTGCCGAGCAACCGATAGAAAATAACGAAACTGATTCAACTCCACATGGATTCTCCTAATTTCTAACCCATTCGTTATTCGGTGGGGTGAGGCTACCCCTGTAAACATGTTTTCCTCGACTTTGCCCAATCCATTCCTTGCTTGGGAGGGTGAGGCTCCTGCCGAACCATTGCGTCGTAAGCTCGGCAGGAGCCTCGCCCTCCCATGGGTTTCCAATGCATTCGACATTGCAAAGATGTTTAGAGGGGTGGCTTCGCCCTCCCCTCCCCGTCTCTCTCAAATCATGCACTGCTTGCATAGTAGCTATAGTATAAATGCATTGGAGTAATTCCGTAAAGTCGGCGATACTTAGTAGCCCACGTTTTCAATCCGCGTTGAGCGGATAGAAACGAAGCCATCAACCCAGGAGAGATCATGATTAAGAAAAAGCAACCGATTCGCACGGCCACGTGTTTTGCGTGGATAGGCCTCGCCGCGTCCGCGCTTGGCCAGGCTCAAGATTCAACGAGTACGGCGAAATGTCCCGTGATGGGTACCATTGCCGATCCGACCGGTCGACACACGGCAGCAGGCCATACATCGAATCGAGACTGGTGGCCCAATCAATTGAACCTTCAGATCCTGCATCAGAATTCTTCCAAAAGCAATCCGATGGGAGAGGATTTTGACTATGCCAAGGAATTTAAGAGTCTCGACCTGAATGCTTTGAGGAGTGACATCAAGGCATTGCTGACGACATCCCAAGATTGGTGGCCGGCAGACTACGGCAATTATGGTCCACTCTTTATTCGGATGGCTTGGCACAGCGCCGGGACCTACCGAGTCTCCGACGGGCGCGGAGGGGCTGGCTACGGCACGCAGCGTTTTGCTCCGCTCAACAGTTGGCCCGACAATGCCAACTTGGATAAAGCCCGACGATTGCTTTGGCCGATCAAACAAAAGTACGGTCGCAAGATTTCATGGGCCGACCTCATGGTGCTTGCGGGCAACGTTTCTCTCGAATCAATGGGATTCAAGACGTTTGGGTTCGCAGGTGGACGAGCCGACGTTTGGGAACCACAGGAAGATATCTATTGGGGACCCGAAGGGGAGTGGCTGGGGGACAACCGTTACAGCGGTGATCGCAAACTCGAAACTCCTCTGGCTGCTGTTCAAATGGGTTTGATCTACGTGAACCCAGAAGGGCCCAATGGCAAGCCGGATCCCCTTGCGGCAGCCAAAGACATCCGCGAGACATTCGCAAGGATGGCAATGAATGACGAAGAGACCGTCGCATTGATTGCAGGCGGGCACACCCTTGGGAAAGCCCATGGAGCGGCGACTCCCGATGGAAATGTCGGACCAGCACCCGAAGGAGCAGGTCTCCAAGAGCAGGGACTCGGTTGGAAGAACTCGTTTGGCAAAGGAAACGCTGGAGATACGATCACCAGTGGCTTGGAAGGGGCTTGGACGTCCACTCCAACGAAGTGGTCGAACGGCTACTTCGACAACTTGTTTGGTTATGAGTGGGAACTGACCAAGAGTCCGGCCGGTGCGCAGCAGTGGACTCCCAAGGATAAGACGGTGAAAGGGAGCGTTCCGGATGCGCATGATGCCTCGAAGTCTCACGCTCCGATGATGTTCACTACCGACATCGCACTCAAGATGGACCCGATCTACGAGAAGATCTCCAAGCGATTTCACGAAAATCCTAAGGAGTTCGAGGTTGCCTTTGGCAAGGCGTGGTACAAGCTGACACACCGCGATATGGGACCCGTATCGCGATGCCTTGGCCCCTTGGTTGCCAAGCCACAGTTGTGGCAGGACCCTGTGCCGGCGGTGGATCATCCGCTCGTGAATGAACAAGATATTGCAGGACTCAAGAGCAAGATTTTGGCATCAGGCCTGTCCATTTCTCAATTGGTTGAGACCGCCTGGGCGTCCGCCTCGACCTTTCGTGGCTCGGACAAACGAGGTGGAGCCAATGGAGCACGTATTCGCCTAGCACCGCAAAAGGATTGGGCGGTGAACGAGCCAGAACAACTCGCCAAAGTGTTGCAAAAGCTGGAGCAAATCCAAAAGGAATTCAATCGAACGGCCTTGAACGGAAAAAAAATCTCACTCGCCGATCTGATCGTCCTGGGTGGAAGCGCCGCGATTGAAAAAGCTGCCAAGAACGCTGGGCAAGATGTGAGGGTCCCGTTTGTGCCGGGTCGGACCGATGCGTCGCAGGAGATGACCGATGTTGAGTCCTTTGCAGTACTGGAACCGAAGTCGGATGGATTTCGAAACTTCTTCGATACCAAAATCGACCGGCCCGCAGAAGAGTTGTTGGTCGATCGAGCTCAATTGCTGACCTTGACTGCGCCCGAGATGACAGTCCTCATCGGTGGGATGAGAGTCTTGAACACCAATGTCGGATTCCCACAGCTTGGTGTCTTAACGAAGCGTCCGGAGTCGTTAACCAACGACTTCTTTATCAACCTGCTGGACATGAATACGGACTGGAAAAAGTCGCCCGTTTGTGAGTACTTTTTCGAAGGTAGAGATCGCAAAACCGGTCAAATCCAATGGACGGGCTCCTCGGTCGACCTTGTGTTTGGATCCAACTCGCAACTGCGAGCTATCGCCGAAATCTACGCGGGTGCCGACGCAAAGGCGAAATTTGTCCAGGATTTCGTTTCGGCTTGGACCAAAGTCATGAATCTGGATCGATTCGACTTAGATTCCGCTCGTCGGAATGCGAGATCGATTGTGCTCGGACAGAGATAGCCTTCGGTTCAGTGGTTTGTTTAAGCTTCGGAAACGAGGCTTGGCATTGATTCATGATCCAACACACAGTGCAAAACCCCTCACCCCCAGCCCATCTCCCCTGAGTACAGGGGCGAGGGGAGCAAGAAGCGGGGCACTCTATTCTGCGTTTCCCTTGGCGGTGCTCCACCATAAATCGTGAGGCTCACCTTCGAGCGGTAAATCGAGCTGGTCGATTTCAGTCCAAAGCCGCTGTGCGGTTTCCATCATGGGTTCTTCTTCGTAGTCGTACCACAGGTGATTGATTGCGTCGATCGGTTCTTCCGCTTGCGGGACCGTTGCTTTCACAGGTAACGGTTGCCTTTTTGGCTTGAGCACCATCGGAGGCGGCGCGGCCAAGACCGTATCGCGAGGTACCTCCATCACCGTTGGCATCACCATTGGCATCACCATTGGCATCTCGATTGGCATCTCAGGAACGGATGGGAGCGCGATGGGGGGTGGCGGAATCAGGACCTCTTCCACGACCGTTGGCATAGCTCTCTCGACTTCGCGAACAACGGGCTCCAAGATGATTTCGGGCCTTGGACGCGCGACCTCAAGGACCGGAGCATCATGGGGCTGATATATTTTCGCGTCGCCGCTTTGGCCCTGAGGGGGCAATACCCGAACTTGCACGTCGATGTTATGGAATATTCGCATGATGTGCTCATGGCAGGTAAACATGACAACCTGATGGCCCAGGGCAGCGAAATCGCGAAGCACTTTGGCGGCATTATTCGCCCGAATCGCATCAAAATTCACCAGTACGTCGTCTAAAACCAGCGGCAATGTCACTCCGCGGCGAGAGTACGCTGCTGCCAACGACAATCGCAATGCGATAAAGACGGCTTCCCGCGTGCCACGGCTCAACACTTCCAGTGGCAAACTTTGGTTTTTTTCGTTATCGATTCGCAATGCATTCTTACCGAGCGGCGTCCAAACGCGAACGTACTTGCCCCCTGTGAGTTGCTTTAAAAAGGCCGAAGCCTCTCGAAGCGTTTCGGGTTGACGTTCTGTCTCGTAGACTTCGCAAACTTTCTCGAGCATGCACGTCGTGGCAGCCAATGTTCGCCAATGTTCGCCGCAAGCGATTATTTGGTTTTCCAGGCACGCTAATTCGAGTTTGGCTTCTGAGAGTCTCCGGTCCGCCGCCAGACTCTTCATTTCTTGAGACGTTTCCCCTTGTCGCTGAAGCAACTGCGAAACACGATCGTCTGCTTGTTGAATGCGCTGCCCAAGTGTTTCCCAACGCTTCTCAAGTTCGCCAGCAGGAGCGTTTTCAAGAAGTCTTGCGATGGAGTCGTAGGGGACATGGCCACCGATGATCGAGCTCACACGTGAATCCAACTCGGCGATTTCTTTTTGCAGCTTCAAGAATTGATGCTTGAGCGCGAGTTGATCTTCGAGTTGCTGCTGGTCTTCGACGCCCAGATCCGCCAGATGCGATTGTCGTGCTCGAATCCATCGGTCCATCAATCTCTGCAAAGATTTTTGCTTTCTTGCAAGCTCTTCGTCTTCGATACGAAGCTGTTTGCGCTGGGTTATGTACTGCTGGTGCTGAGCGAGTGTATTGGAGAGCTCTTGGAGTTTGAGAATAGGCCCGTCGGCAACTCCGTCATGAGGCTGAGTTGCCGCTGAGGCAGCTCGCAACGCAACCTGCTCATCGCGATTGCGCTGATCGCGGTTGTCGCGACGATCGCGTTGTTCCCTTGGGTCGCGACGGTCCCGTTCAGCGTTTTTGCTTGCATTGCTCGGCGACTGGTCCCGCGATTGCTCAACCCGGTCCATGATCGAACGAGCCGATGGATCTTTGGGATCGTTGTTCGAATCATCGATAGCAACTTTCAGTTGCATCGACAAGGCCTCGATGCGTTGCAACGAGGTAGACAATTCAAGTTTGCGTTGATCGAGTTCGTCCTGTTGTGTTTTCAAACGTCGTCGCGTCTGGAGCAGTGACTCATAGCCCTCGGCCAGGATTCGGATGCTCTTTGGCGAGAGCGAGTCGGCTAAGCCAAGTTGAGTTAGCGTTTTTTTCCACTGATGCCGTGCAGACTTGAGGCCGGCGGACGCTTCCATTCCCTGCTGCTTCGCGGACCTGAATCGTTGTTGTGCGGCCTGAAAATTGTGGTACACAGGCAAGTAGCCTTCGCACTGCGCGACGTCGTGCTCTGCTTCTCGGATTCGTTGCTCCAGTGAGCCGCCGTGTTCTGGCATCAGTTTTGTCAGTTCATCTCGTTCTGCTTCGGTTTTGCGAAGTTGCGCATTGAGGGCTTCGAGATGGGAGTCGCAGTCCTTTAAGTCAACCCGCGAGCCTTGTTCGAGTCGTTTCCAGAAGTAGTAGGTACCAATGAGCACAGCCATTCCAAGCAGAAACAACAGCAAGCCCATTGTTTTGTCTGCCTGGGCAGCGGCGGCCAACGCGGCGGTTGTCATTTGCCCCGCTGCCTTGACCGGTGCGGTCGAAGTCCATTGCCATTCAAAGAACTTTCCTAGTCCCATGACGAGCATGATGGCACCAAGAATGAACGGGGGTGCGAGTCGGATCACATGGTCGACCGGCAAACCCTCTTCGCTTTCAAGACTGACTGCGTCTGTTTCGATCTCGCGTTTTTGTTTGACGAGCTTATCGAGCCGATCTTCCAAGTTCTGGCTCTTGCGAAGCGATAGCAGCAGTTCGTTGCAATTCTTGTGGGCTTTTTGAAGATCATCTTCATTCCGAACCGACAGAAACTCGTTGATTTCCAAAGCGAGTCGGTCTGCTTCTTTTTTATCGTTGAGTCCCTGCTCTTTGGCTTGCTTGAGTCTCTGCAGATAAACGCGGACGTCTCGCGATGGACCGGATAGTTGGCTGATCGCTTGCCGCGAAAGATCAGGCATGTTCGCGAGGCGTTTGTCGTTAAGCAACGAGGCTTGGTCTTGTTCGCTCAAGCCCAGTCGCTTGGCGTCCTCGATGAGCTGTTCTTGTGTTTGTAGAAAATCGGATTCAAGGCGTTGTATTTGCTTTTGGAGCGACGAGATCCAAGGGGCCTGTTCGCCGGCGGCTTCGATTTTTCCCGCAAGAGACAATATGCCTTTGCTGACAGGCATATCGCTTGCACGTCGGCGGATCTGTTTGCGTTCTTCTTTGACGGTCGCGATTTGGCGACGCTTATCTTCGATTTGTTCATGGATTTCACGCAGCTTATCGATCGCATTTTCAGGAAGATCGACGCGAGCGTTGAGAGCTTTGAGTCGCCCGCGAGCCAAATCACGCTGGACCCAAGGATCCCTGACTTGCAGAGAGGTTTCGACCGCTTTGGCTTCCAGTTCCCACTGAGCGACACGCTGCTTGAGTTCTTCGATCTCGTTCTGTTGATTCTTGCGATGGGCAGCCAGTTCGCCCCATCGTCGGCCACGGACAGTAAGCTGTTCGAGTTCATCGCGCAGCTTTTCGCGTTTTGCGATCATCCCCGTCATCTGCCCAAGGTCGGCCGACGAAGATACGATCTGACCGCGCGCGGCCTTGAGTTGACGCATGACATCGACGAGCGAAACCCGGTCGAGACCACTCGATAGTTTATATAATTCGTCGGCTGCGGCGGTATCGTCGAGTGTGCTCAGTTCTTGAAGCTCACGCAATCCGATCGCAAACACGTTGGTGAAGATCGACTCGTCGACGCTACCTAAGAGCGACGTGAGGCGATGCTGGCCTTGGGTAATGCCATCGGAACTGGTAACGGTAAGTTGACCGACGATGCTTGGGTCATTGAGCGTTGCTCGGCGGGCGATTTCATAGCCACCGCCGGGGCCGCTGACTCGCATGGCTCCACCCGGCTTACCGGCAAAGACCGGGGGTAGATAGCGCTGTCGCCGTTCGGCCGTAAAACCATAGAGCATCGTTCGCAAAAACTGCATCAACGTCGTCTTGCCAGCTTCATTCGGACCGTAGAAAACGGTCATACCTTCGGGCATCGAGTCGACGGAAAGACCGGACCAAACACCAAAGCCATCTATTTGAATATCGCGTACCTTCATGCCTTGGTACCTCCAAATCTTTTCGTCGGGGCCAATAAATCGATCTTGTGACCGCGCAGCAGATCCACGCCTAAGAGAGTAGCTCGGTCGAGCATACCCGTAGCTGAATTCGCTTCCTCATTCACCAAAAGAGCTTCCCAAGCGGGCGTGCCTGGTGTTTCCCCTTCGACGATCGGCTTAAGGTTTATATTTTTGCCTAGCGTTTTGCGGTTTTCTGTGGATGTTCTTAGAAAGTCTCCGAGAATCGTGTCCTCCTCTTGCCACTTGGATGGGAACGTTTTGGGCGATAGGACTTCGATGTCCGTTGACCACACCGAACACGCTCCATGTCCATACTCGCGTCTGAGCCATGATAGGATCTCTTCGAGAGCGGCTGGACCCACCGTGGCCGCATTCTCCAAATCCATCTCAATCCGCCACTTGATGATCAAGTGTCTTGCTCCATTTTCAGACTGTAGCCGCGAAATGCGTTTGGTCATCAGTTGACGAATGTCGCGACCAAGTGCCAGATCCTCGGTGTCAAGCGTCTGCGTGATGTACCGAAAGGAATCGACATCTTGGGCAGTGATTTGGGCATCGTGATTGCCATCCACTTCGACCGTCCAGTACCCATGTGGACCTTCTTCGGCAAACGCACGGCCTTGAGTGGTCCCACAAACACGCATGTGGGGCGCTTCGCCGTGAAGTGTTTGACGTTGGTGGTTTCCACCGAGAGCCCAATAATCGATGCGTTGACTCAATAACGAATCGCGGTCGGCTGTACCATGGGCAAGCGCGATAACGTAGGTGTCGTCGGCATCCGCTTGAAACTCGGTCGCCCGAATAGACTCACGCCCATCGTTCGATCGACCAAGAATCGTGGCCAAAGCATAACCGTTGCGACGGTGAATCACCGGTTCGAGCTGGCGTTTCGAAAAGAGATGAACATTGCTTGGCAGCGAAACGGCATCGGGCCATCGATCCGGGTCGTCGACTTGCCCGGCTGCCCAATAGACCGGAATGTTGCGTTGTTTGAGTTCCTCGAAGTGCTCGATGAGGAAGGCTGGTCCACACGCACCACAGGAAACAGGATTGAGCAAATCGCCGGCCAACAAAATAAAGTCAACGTTTTCGACCATGGCCGTCTCGAAAATCGTTTCAGCTGCTTTCCAAGGAGCATCGATGAGTGCATTTTTGAGATGTTCCGGTAGGTCTAGCAGATCCTGCATGGGACGTTCCAGATGAAAGTCTCCTGCGTGAATAAACCGAATGGATTCCTTGCCCATGACCACCCTCCCTGTGGAAAACCGTTGAACGCGGTTTCGCTAGCATAATGAAAGGCGAACCGCGGTGAGTGGGAAGTTTAGTGGAAATGGATAGTCACTGCCAATGTCGATTCAGTGCTGGCAAAGGGAAAAGAAAGAATTTTTTGACGAAATCGATTTTCACCGACTTTGCCGCCTATTCGTTGTGCGATGCTCCGCGTCGCAGGAATCACGACGGCGGAGCGTCGTGCAACTCAGTTCACCAACCCACTTAGTTCACCAACCCACGTTGTTAGGCCTGGAGCAGTCGAATTAAATCTTGACGAAGATCTTTTTGCGATACATCCACAGGAGCACTATCCACATAATCGCAAGTGTGAGAGCCCCCAATAACATGAGACGAAAGGATGGCGGTTGCTCGGACTGCACCAGTGGCTTCACCATCCATCCGACGAATCCGTCCAGCCGAGTCACCAGAAATCCAAAGTGACGCTCGATCGCCAAACGAATCGGCTCCTTGAGAGTCCAGCTCATCACATATGCAACAATCGAGTTGGCTCCAATCACCAAGAAGAACGAACCCCATCGTTTGAAGCCACCGATATCACATACCAGGTTGAGAACTGCCAACCACGCGAAACACAAACCGCCGCTCCAGAGCACCCAAGTGGGCGTCCAAATCCGCTTGACGATTGGACAAAGCCCCTCTGCGTCGATCGCGACAGCCATCCCAATGCATAGGGCTGCGCTGATCCAAAGCCAGATCTGTTTGGCTAGCTTCGGGGAATTGCCTCGCAAAATCCGACCCGCGAGCAATCCCAAGAGCATCGTCCCCAGGGTTGGAATGAAACTCAACGTGGCATAACCTCCACTCGAGAACTGATATACCTTGTTGCGTGGAAAAAGGTTCATCCACCAACGATCCACGGCCCACGCAAGATTCGAATTTTTATTGAAGTGCGAAGCGATCCCTTCGTAGTGCTCCGGCCAGTTCGCAGGCACACCATATTGACTGTATGGAAAGTATTCTCCAGGTGATGGGTATACGACAAAGGCAAACCAATAACCCAGCAGAATCACACTGAGCGCAAGAATCAATCTTGGCGTCGAAAGCCCCGAGAGTAAAAACAGAATCCAATACCCAAGCCCAATTTGCGTCAGCGTGTCGTCAAACGTAAAGTTGGTGGCAGGTTTTCCCAAGCTTCGCAAAAAGATGCCCAAGAAGATTAATATGAGACTGCGGATCACCGCATGGAAAAACATAGCATCCCAACTCTGCCCTCTCGCATTGCGGGCTACAAGGGAAAAAGCCATGGCTGTTCCCACCAAAAAGGTAAAGCTCGGCTGAATCATGTCATGGAGCGAACCACCGCGCCATGGTACGTGGGTCGTATGCAAGGCCAACCATTGTGCACCCTGCGCGAGCCAGCTCTCCCCTTGGAACACGTCCTTGAGGCCATAGAGGTGCAGCATTTCGGCCAGCATCAAAAACATGACCATGCCGCGATAGATGTCGACACTGGCGATGCGATCTCTTACCGCAGTTTGGGTCGCAGTCACGGGAACTGCCGATTCCGAAATAGTTGGGGCCGAAACATTCGGTGCCGAAACGTTTGGTGCCGTAGCATTCATGGATGGAACGATCCTAAGTTGAAACCGAAAGCCTACTGATTTACCATGTCATCCAACTGCCGCGCGGCAGTATGGGTAAGGAAACGCCTTGAAATATAGTCACCAAGGTCATGCAACTGAGTCGAAAAATCTCGCAATCGACTGCGGAGGATGACTCGCTCTAGCTTGCCCTTTTCATCTGCCACCACATCTTCACCCAATGCGTCGGAATCGAAGAGCCTCAAATTGCCCCGACATTCGGTAATCTTCTTGCGATGACGCGCAACCTCTGCTTTATCCGAGGTGGGCAACGCGTCCAAATGCTGGATTATTTGGACGAATTGAAATGCCAACCCGCGAGGATTGGACGGGTCCACCACGAGCAAGTCGAGCACCGGTCCAATCTCATAACTCATCAAATAACGATAACGATACGTCATTGAGCTATCGCATATCTCCAGTAGGGATTCCAGCAATTGCCTTGAGCTCTTGCGATACGGAACCAACAACAGTTCGATGAGTCGCAGAAGGTTTTGAGCGCGGTCGATTCGACGCCCAAGATCCAAGAAATGCCAACCTGGACCGCGAGTCATGCTCTCCGAGGCCAAGCCTGCGAACGCCGAAAGGCTGCTAATGATTTGATTCAACGTGGACAGCGATTCTCCCATTCGCTCACGTTTGCCCGCCCAAGAACCGAGAACCGAATAGTCCAATCGACTCAGAATTTGCCAAGAATCAAGGCTGAGCCGGTCGCGAATGGTCTCCGCATTGCGAATGATCCCGTTCACGGAATGGGCCAGTCCGTCGAAGTCCTTCTGATCAAAAACGAAGTCGAGCACCGATTTGCGCATCTCGACCAACGCGGACGCTTCATCGGACGAAGGGGGCTCGGCAGCTAACTTCGAATGATCGTTCAAGGCACGAACGACTTGCCAATTGTAGGGCAACGAATCGGGCGAAACCTCGGAGGTCAGTTGAGCGCTGCAGTACCTTGCATGCCTCGCCATAAACTCGGTTCGCTCGGAAAAACGGCCTAGCCAAAACAAGTGTTCTGCTACGCGGCTAGGCAGGTCCATCGCCGTGCGACGCACTTCGATGGATTGCTTGCCTGATGTCAGCAAGGAGACTTGTTTCACGGGTCCATTGCTCAGCACCCAAACATCTTTGCTCATGGTTCCACAAACGAGACTTTCGTCCAGTTTCTCGACCGAATCTGCCGTGCGCGCGACACCGCCCGGCATGATTTCCAGCCGGTCCTTAGTTGCACAGCCAACCAATCGCACAACGACAGGCCAAGCCACCACGTGATTGTTTACCCAGGATGGACTGAGACTGTACTCTGGGAAATGAGTTGCCACATAGCTCCACGGACTTTTTCGAATATCAGCGATGATGGCACTGCGCTGATCGCTGCCTAAATAGGAGCCGTTGGTCTGATTGGCCGAATGACGAACAAACGAATCTCGCAACAACAAACGATCGATGTTTGCAATCACAAATTCCATCGAATCGGGATCGCCACACCACCACATCGGCATATTCTGAAGCTTTAGATCTTCGCCCAAAAGCGTCCGGCATAATCGAGGCAAGAGGGCTGTTATGGCGGGGCTCTCCGTCCAGCCTGTTCCAAGACCGTTGGCCAGCAATACTTGACGCTCTCTCGCTGCCTGCGCAAGACCCGGGATCCCTTCGATCTCCGAGGGATCGATTTCGAGTGGATCGCACATGTTATCGGGCAACCGTCGCAAAATGCTGTCGATACGCACCAACCCGCCGAGCGTCTTGAGATAGACGGCTCCACCTCTAACCGTTAAGTCCGTTGTTTGAGTTAGTGTGTAGCCCAAATAGCGAGCCAAATAAGCATCTTCAAAATAGGTCTGACTCTGAACGCCCGGGGAAAGGAGCGCAGTTCGCGCACTCTTGTCGCGAAAGGGAGCTGCGTCCTGGAGCGATTGCCTAAGGTTGGAAAAGAACCCCGCCAAGCGTTGGACCTGCAACTTTTGGAAGTCGTCGGAGAGTATCCGAGACATCGCAATTCGATTCTCTACCGCGTGTCCGCAACCGCTTGGGCCTTGCGTTCGATCCGCCATGACTTGCCAGTTGCCATTGTTGGCGCGAGACATCTGGGCAGCATACAAAAAAAGCATCCGATGGCTTGATTGGTCGGGCGATCGCCTTGCCGCTCTCAAATAAGCACGGGAGCCGAAGACAAGTTCGCTAGGAAGAACGCCATCGGCCAATAGCTTCTGAGGGCCGTAGACATCTCGCAACAGCAAATCGAGAACCAACATGCGTTGTTGCATGCCCGCCGATAAGGCCGCCCATTCCGCCGCGTCGACCACCAAAGGTATAGGGTCAAGTTCCCAGGATTGCGAAACGCCAGGCTTGAGCGACGGTCCAGAGGATGCCGGCGGATTCTCCTTCAACGACTGCTTGGCCCCCCTCCAGCGCATGTAAACCTCGGGGCCGCTCAACCGAGGCTCAACACCAATCAATCGTCGATACGCAGGGCGCACGTTTCCTTCGAGAGTTGTCAACTCATCAAATTGTCCGTTGAACACGCCATACGTTGAAAGCAGCTCCGCGATTGCATCCGCATCCGTGCAATTTTTATTGGGCATCTCGTTCCTGTCGATGGTCCGTTATAGGGATCGGCATCTTGCCGCGCCCTGGTATGAAATTAGCAAACATTGTAGGTATCCAAGCTCCGCCACGACAAAACAAAACGAATCGAGCGAAACGCAGCTTGAACTCAGGCCGGCGGCAGTCGGAAATCTACCCGCCCGAGTTTCAGTTGGGACAAATAATCCGCCGGTCGACTTAGAATAATCTAGGCTCCTGCCAAATGTCACCCTCTTTAGCATATCAACGTTTTGGTTTGCAGAGATTATGATGCACGGCGTGACGTTTTGCGCTAGAATTAAAGATGCAGCCGACAAAAGTAGCAGGCACGCTCCGCCGTGCCGTTCGCAGTCAAGCATCTACCAGGATTCTAGGTGGACGGCACATGGAATGTGCCTACTACTTTGACTTTTGTCGGCTGTGTCAATAAAGGACCTACCCTAGAACCGTCGATTTCAACCCTCGACTCCCATCCTCCTCCCACGGACTGTTCGATTATCAACCGTCTTATTTCGAGTGCCGCCTACGCTTCCCGCCTGCTTTTTTGCCTCGCAAGCTGGAATCGTACGCCACCTATGTGTCGAAAGGTCCCAAACGCATGGTTTTTGTAAATACCGACCCGATGCTCATTTTGAGGATGGATTGGTGCAGATGGGTTTGCTTAATCCTTTTTTGGGCTAATGCCCTGATCGCAGGCGATTTCGCGTTCGCTCAGGAAGAACCATCTACCTACTTTCGTGAACAAGTTTTGCCCATATTTCAACAGCACTGCCTTGCATGTCATTCGCATGCCGCTGGCGAAATGGAAGGGGGATTGTCGCTTGACTGGAAGAGCGGCTGGGAACTAGGTGGATCGCGTGGTCCTGCAATTGTACCGGGCAAACCAGAAAAAAGTCTCCTAATGCAAGCCGTGCTTCACGCCTCCGACGAGCTTCACATGCCGAAGGAGAAAATAACTAATCAAGAGATATCCGTCTTGAATCGTTGGATCGAGAAGGGGGCCTTTGACGATCGTGTTGCGCAACCCAAATCGGTCGAGGCATCCAGCCACGATTGGTGGTCGTTGCGTCCGCTCGTTTGCCCCTCCGTGCCGATTGCAAAGACTTCGAATCCGATCGATTCGTTTATCGTCTCTCAATTGGAAAAAGCCGGACTTGAGCGTTCACCCCTCGCCGATCGCCGTACATTGATCCGCCGTGTCAGTTATGATCTGACCGGGTTGCCCCCGACTCCTGAGGAAACAGATGCTTTTGTTTTTGATCAGGATACCAATGCCTACGAGAAACTAGTCGATCGTTTGCTGTTGTCCCAGCGTTATGGTGAACGCTGGGCCCGCCATTGGTTTGATACGATTCACTTTGCGGACTCGCATGGCTACGAGCACGATATCGGACGCGACCATGCTTGGCGTTATCGAGACTATGTCATTCAAGCTTTCAATAATGACACGTCCTGGTCACGCTTTATTGGCGAACAATTAGCGGCCGACTATTTATTTCCCGACGAACCCCAACTGATTCCCGCGCTCGGATTCCTCGGAGCTGGCACGTTCGACTTGAGCACATACTCCACCGCAACGGTTACATTCGATTACCTGGATCGAGATGATCTCGTCACGCAAACCATGGCGGCCTTTTCGAGCACGACAGCCAATTGCGCCCGGTGCCATGCACATAAATTTGACCCGATTTCACAAGAGGACTACTACGCGTTGCAAGCAGTCTTTGCAGGCATCATCAAAGGGGATGTTGCTTTTGATCTAAAGCCAGAGACAACGCTTGAACGCCGTCGATTGCAGTTGATCATCGATGCCGCCGATCGGCGCGATGCATCCGAACTTCTGAAAGCGGAGCACGCAGATGCCATCAACCAATGGCTCATTTCCCAACGACAAAGCGCCCAATGGCAACCTCTCGAATTGCAGACCTACGTATCCACCGAAGGAGCTACGTTAACGCGAGGTGCGGATGGAGTCGTATTGGCCAGTGGCAACAAGCCAGACAAGGACACGTACGCGATCACCGCAACCACGCAATTCGATCGCATCACGGCATTGCGGCTCGATGTGCATTCGCATGAGTCATTGCCCATGCGCGGCCCAGGCCGTTGCGACAACGGCAATCTGCATCTTTCCGAGATC
This sequence comes from Pirellula staleyi DSM 6068, assembly GCA_945875845.1. Classification (GTDB taxonomy): domain Bacteria; phylum Planctomycetota; class Planctomycetia; order Pirellulales; family Pirellulaceae; genus JBKCUI01. The sequence continues at coordinate 20,671 of CAMCMB010000069.1, read as the reverse complement.
GAGCTGCAAGTCTTCGAAGCGGGGACACAACAAGGACGAACGCTCAGCTTCAAGAGTGCGACCGCTGACTTCAACCAAACCAGCTGGGGTATCGAACGCGCCATCGATGCCGACCCCAAGACGGCTTGGGGAATTCACCCCGCAGTGGGGCAGTCACACTATGCTGTTTTCGAATTGGCCGAACCCGTTGCCATGCGGCCTGATACCAAGTTAGCAATCTCCTTGAGACAGCTACACGGGGGTTCTCATCTCATCGGTGCATTGAGTTTGTCCGTGACGGCTGGCGACCCTTCTCAAATCAAGGCGATTCCAGCCGAAGTTGAGCTTGCACTTCAAAATGCAACGGACGACGTCGGCTTCGAAGTCGGCTTCGAAGTCAGCTTGGAAGATCGGTTGACGATTGCCGCTCATGTATTGCGAGGGTTCGCTGCCGACTCGATGCGTCTACTGCCAGCCAAAGTATTCGTCTATGCGGCTGCTCCGTCGGTTGCGATTCCTGCAGGTGAAGGGCAAGTGCAGCTCAAGTCATTGCCAGCTCCCAAAACAGTTCACGTATTGCATCGAGGGGATTTCGACAAACCGCAAGCGATCTCGGAACCGGGTTCGCTCTCTTTAATCGCTGATTTGCCCCACCGGTTCACGTTGCAAAACGTGCACAACGAAGCGGAACGACGCGCTGCGTTAGCCAATTGGCTTGCGCATCATGATAATGTGTTGACGTGGCGGAGCGCCGTCAACCGTGTTTGGCAGCACCATTTTGGACAGGGGTTGTGCGATACGCCAAGCGATTTCGGTCGCATGGGTGGCGTACCGTCGCATCCGGAGTTGATCGATTGGTTGGCGATTTGGTTTCGCGATGATGCCCAAGGATCGCTCAAAGCCTTGCATCGATTGATCGTTACCAGCGAAACGTATCGCCAGTCGTCCGCAAGCGACACACAAGGCATTCGCCTCGATAGCGACAATCGTTTGCTGTGGCGACAAAACCGCCAGCGACTCGATGCCGATGCAGTCCGCGATTTTACACTTGCCGCGAGCGGATCGCTCGATTTGAAAATGGGTGGGCCTGGAGTACAGCATTTCAAACAGAGCAAAGGGCCGCAGTCGACTCCCACCTTGGATTATACGGTGTTCGATTGGGCGAGCCCCGGTGCCGCTAGGCGAAGCATCTATCGCTACGTATGGCGTGGAATCGCAGATCCCTTCATGGAGACCATGGATTTCCCGGACTTGGGATTGTTGTCGCCAGTGCGCGGGTTCTCCGCGTCCTCCTTGCAAGCTCTTTCACTCTACAACAACGACTTTGTCTTACACAATAGTCAGACAATGGCCCAAGACGTCGAAACGAGAGTGAGCGGGCTCGAACAACAGGTAGCGGATTGTGTCATGCGAGTTTGGCTGCGGAAACCTTCCGAGGGTGAACGTGCTGAGCTTACCGAATTTGCCAGCCGACATGGATTGGCGGAACTTTGTCGTGTGCTTTTGAACAGCAACGAATTTCTCTTTGTGGAGTAGAGCATGCAAGACATCGAGGCAACAAGCCACAGCGGTTTTGAACAACAACTGCCTAACCGCCGTCAAGCCCTTGCGTGTGTGGGGGGTGGGTTTGCTGGGGTGGCATTGTCCCAGTTGTTGGCTAGAGAATCAGCCGCATCCGAAACCAGCCACCGTCCAGCGAAAGTGAAGCGAGTCATCCAACTGTTCATGACTGGGGGCGCCAGTCCGATGGATACGTTTGACTATAAGCCGGAGCTTGAGCGGCTTCATGGTCAGATGCTTGGGCCCAAGGAAAAGCCCGAGGGTTTTACCGCTCCGGCAGGCGCAATCATGAAGAGTCCGTTCCCGTTCGCGCAGCATGGCCAGTGCGGTCGATGGGTTAGCAGCGTTTTTCCAGAGCAAGCAAAACTTGTCGACGAAATGGCCTTTCTGATGGCCATGACGACGAAGACCAATGTTCATGGTCCTGGGACCTATATGATGAATAGCGGATTTTTGTTGCCTGGTTTTCCTTGCATGGGGGCTTGGATTTCTTACGCCCTTGGAAACATAGCGGATAACTTGCCAACCTTTGTGGTGTTACCGGATGCGAAAGGCTTGCCCTATAACCAGCGGGCCTGCTTCAGTTCTGGATTTCTGCCGGCAGTCCATCAAGGTACGGTTATCCCTACGAAAGCGCCCACTCAGTCCAATCAATCGATCGCCGATTTGTTCGCGAATGAAAAGTATCCGTTTGCCAAGCGAAGCGCCGATGAAGACAGTTTGAAGCTTCTGCAAAAACTCAATCACGAGCATGCCAAGACTCGCTCCGATGATTCGCGGCTTGAGGCGCGCATCGCAAGCTACCAGTTGGCGGCCAAGATGCAGTTGTCCGCCCCAGAGGCTTTCAACATCGCAAGCGAACCCGAACACATTCGCAAAAGTTACGGTTTGGATCAGCCAGCCACCGAGGATTTCGGACGACGGTGCTTGCTCGCTGCCCGATTGGTGGAACGCGGAACGCGTTTTGTCCAAGTATGGAGCGGCCCCCAAGGGGCAACGGGCAATTGGGATAACCATGGCAATATTCTGACCGAATTGCCTCCGATGGCCTTGAGCGTAGACCGACCTATCGCCGGTCTCCTGCGGGATCTCAAGGCACGCGGCTTAGCGGATGATACGTTGGTGATTTGGTCGACCGAATTTGGACGTACGCCGTTCGCTCAGGGCAGCCTTGGCCGCGATCACAACGGTGGTAGTTTTGTAAACTGGCTATGGGGCGCGGGTATCAAACCTGGAATCGCAATCGGCCAAAGCGACGACTGGGGCTATCAAGCCGTGGAGAATAAAACCTATTGCTACGATCTACACGCAACCATCCTGCATTTATTGGGCATCGATCATGAGAAGCTGACGGTGCGGCAAAATGGAATTGATCGACGATTAACGGACGTCCATGGCAACGTGATCCATGCGGTTCTAGAGAACCCCAACACTTCAGGGAAATGACGACGATGAGATTCTGCATTCTGGCGTTGATGCTGATCGGCATCGGCTTGCATTCCGCGACGGCCATGGACCACGTAAGTGTCTCCGACGACAAACGTTCGTTTGTACGAAGACCAAGCATGACAGCTTTCTCGCCGTGGGGCGTGAACTACGATCATGATGACTCCGGTCGACTGCTCGACGAGTATTGGCTTGAGGATTGGAATGCGGTGGTAGAAGACTTCCACGAGATCAAATCCCTCGGCGCGAATTGTGTCCGCATTCATTTGCAGTTCGGCAAATTCATGGACGCAGCCGACAAGCCCAACGTCAACTCGCTTCAGCAACTTGCTAAACTCGTCAAGCTGGCTGAGGAAACTGGACTCTATCTCGACATTACGGGGCTAGCCTGTTATCACAAGGCGAACATTCCGGAGTGGTATGATGCTCTTTCGGAGGCTGACCGTTGGACCGCACAGGCCAAGTTTTGGGGGGCGATCGCAAACACTTGCAAGGAAAGCCCCGCCATCTTCTGTTACGACCTGATGAACGAACCGGTCGTTGGAGGTGGTACGTCACCCAACGATTGGCTCGCAGGTGAACCACTTGGTGGCAAGTATTTTGTCCAGCGGATCGCTCTTGATCTTGCGGGACGTACCAATGTTCAAGTGGCTCACGATTGGGTGCGTCAATTGAGCGAAGCGATTCGTCGCGTAGATCCCAAGCATCTCATCACGGTCGGTGTCATTCCCTGGGCGCACGTGTGGCCAGGGGCCAAGCCAATATTCTATGGCCCGGAACCGGCAAAGTATCTCGATTTCGTCAGCGTTCACTTTTATCCCGAGACGGACCAAATCCAGAAGGCCCTCACGGCCCTCCAGGTTTACGACGTAGGCAAGCCGATTGTGGTCGAGGAGATGTTCCCGTTAAAATGCTCTTCGGCAGAATTGATCGAGTTTGTCCATCGCTCGAAAGGAGTGGCATGTGGCTGGATCAGTTTCTATTGGGGAAAGCCGATTGAGGAACTCGATCAAAAGACGATTGCAGGCAAGATCACGGCCGATTGGTATAAGGCGTTTCAAGCGGAAGCGGCGGTTCGGTCGGGGAACTGAATCGAACGCGGCAATCGGAGACTTAGTTGCACGACGCTCCGCGTCGTGATTTTTTCGACGAAGTGCGTACCAGGAGTGCAGATGATTGGGATTGGAATCCCAAGGTTGTTAAAAACCTTGTGTATTCTCGGGAGGATTCGACCATTCGCAATGTGCCTAAGCGAACGAGCGGTGCCGAACGAGCGGTGCCGAACGAGCGGTGCCGAACGAACGGTGCCGAACGAACGGGAACGAATGGTGACACCCACGAACAAACGGTGCCCAAATGTGCCGATAAACCCAACGGTAACGTTTGTGCTGTTCGCGACCCGGACTCTTCACACCAAGACCTGCCACGCTACGAACAGAAATCCCATATGAGGAAGACGTCCTGAGCTTAACCACAGCTTATGAAGGCCCATCAGTGTTAAATCGATAGGATTTCTAAATTCGGAGAAAGTGCAAAATGTCAGTCCAAATACCTTGCGATTTCGCACCTTTCGTGAAGCGTCTCGTCGACTCCCGTCGATTCCTATCGGAAGAGGATGTCGTTGCCGAAGGTCTAAGAATGCTCAGGGCAAGCGAGACGCTCAAATCAGAAGTAGAAAAAGGATTCGATGAGCTTGATCGCGGGCTTGGATCTGATGCCGACAGTGTTTTCCGTCGTCTCAATGATCATTTCCATCGACCGTCATGATTCGAATCTCGCCGTCCGCTGAAGTCGGCATGAAAGCCATTTCTGGTGGACTTCTCAATTTAGCGAGAATTCAGGAACCAAGTAGCTTAAAGGAATCCGCGACGTTTTCGATACGCTACCGAGTACGAGGAGTCGATTCAACGCAAGTCAATAACGGCCGACCGCGTGTCACAAGATCGAAAGAACAATTTGATGGGAAGAGTGGGACAACTCTCCGTCCCGAATGGTTGCGTTTACTGTGCCTCGGTAAGCTGATTCAAAGTAACAATCGATCGAATGGTGCTTTGTCGTACCATCCGGAAGCTGGTATGAAATCTCAACGTGTGATTCACCCATCGGGCTAACCTTCACATTCCTCTCCGCGCCGCTTGAGATGTCTCCCAGTTGGTAGGATTTACCGGCGACATGCACCTGAAGATCCTGTATCGGCGAATTTCCTGCATTGTAGACCGTTACTGTTACGCCTGGTCCAAACCAAAGAAAACCGACCATCAGTATTGCCACGCAGGTTGTTATTGCAAGAAGCGTCCGAAGCGAGAATCGAGTCCACATTACTTGCCTTTCTTCGACGAACATCCGCGATGACCTAGTCGCGGCGTGAAGGTTTCCATCCATTGACGGCCAACCCGCGTCTTATTGTAATCCGAACATCGTATTCGATGACCTGCATGGGAGCCATCCCCAGCTCAGAGCGAAGGTCAACCCTCGATTTGATTTGTTTGAACCGTCCTCTGAGCGACGCAAGTCTGGTCCTGGTAAAGAGAAAGCCGTTCGAATTTTCGTTCGAACGGCTTTTAATCCAGTCAAGTCGGGGTGATAGGATTCGAACCTACGACCCTCTGGTCCCAAAGCGCATCGAAAAACGTATGAAAATCACTGTTTTCCCTGGGAATTTGACGTATTTAGCGTCTCAACCCCACTTGTAAAAGATAGCAGAGAAACGCGGAAATTGCAAGGCTTTTCGGTACTACAGAGTTCGAAGTCTGTACAAGTCTGTAGAATCGGTCGCATCAACCCGTTGTTTTCGCCGCGCTTGTTGGCGTGGTGAAGTTGGCCACGTTATTGGAGGATTGTTATGTCGAAATTGACGATTGACGACTTGGTTCAGGCTCAACAACGCAACGAAGATCATTTAAAACGTATCGCCGCCCTGCTCCGAGATGACGCACCAAAACCGCTGTCTAGAGCTTCGCACTACGTAATTATTTTGACCTACTTTTTCTTGTTCCTTTACACGATGTACAACTTGAATAGCTATTCCATGATGATGAATAGAGTTGAGTCCGCACCACAAGAAGCATCGGTTTCTGCTGCATTTGCTGCAATGACTCTCTGTGGATATGTGTTGGCAAGGACATTGTTTTTTGGCTGGAATTGCGGTCGACTGATGGCTTGACCTCTCACGTAGATCGACGCCTTTTACTCTGGGTCAGCAACCGCCACACGTCGTCGACCAAGAGCTGCTCACCGTTACCTGAAGATCTTGACAATCGAACAGCAGGCAATCAAGCGTTGATTGCCTTCCCTCGCGCGAGGGGGCGTTTGTCCAGCCTTCCGATACGTTGTCCCTTCCGTGCTACTTAACAAATAGGATGTACCCTATCTGCTACTGAGCCGTCGGGACTCGCGAACCCGACCGCTCGTGGAAGCTAGTATTCCCAATCCTCGTGCCTGACTGGCAGGCGATTGAGGAGTTGGCGTCGCTCTTGCCACTGAGGGATGTAGCGATCCATCAAAGCGATGAAGCGAGCATTGTGGGTCGGCTCTAGCAAGTGCATCATTTCGTGGACGACGATGTATTCCAGGCATTCTTGCGGTTTCTTGGCAAGATCGGTGTTCAAGCGGATGCTGGTGGTTATTGGATTGCAGCTTCCCCAGCGTGTTCGCATGCGCTGGACATAGAATCGAGCTACCTGGACGCCTAGCCGTGGCTCCCATTCGGCGATCAATGCCGGAGCGGCTTGCTTGACAAGACCTCGATACCATTCTTCAACGATTTCCTGCCGCCTGGATTCCGCTGTGCCCGGTCGGACATGCAGCACCATCTTGCTGTGTTTGAGTAAGACGGACGGTGGTTCATCGCGCTCGATTACAGACAGAAGATAACGCTTGCCCCAAACGTAATGGCTTTCACGTTCGAGGTACTCTCGCTCCGACTCACGTTCCTGGTCGAGAAGCTTTTTTTGCTGTTTTTTGATCCAGTCTAATTTGGAAATGGCGAACACCCGAATCGTGTCTAGATTCATCCGCTTGGGAGCAGCAATCCGCACTCGACCTGCTGGAGGATGAACACTCAAATGAACATTCTTGATGTCCTTGAGCACCACTTCGGCTTCGATCTTTCCGAGCATGATCTTGGTAACCATCAATATTCGCTTTGCGCCTTGATGATCAAGAAGATCCGCTCTACTTCATCGACATTCTTGAGAACGCCGTACAACGCGGCTTTGATTACCTGCTCGCGAGATTGAATGCCGCGCCAACCGTCTGGTCGGACTTGACGGACGACTTGGTCGATTTCCAGCGCCAGTTTCAGTTCCTTATCGTCATCCTGATTGTAAGCCGCTGGCGACTCGCCGACCTGTCCGGCACTGGCAGATCGGAGATTGTTGTACAAGGCTCGTTTGCCCGGCGTATCGAGCGTGGCAGGAGTCGATTCGGCAAAGCCCGCCTCAACCTTTTTGGCAAGTTCCGCGATCCGCTTCAAATAAGCTTCGTACTCAATCGCCTTCGATTTTCGTGCCGCGATAATCTCGTCCAGCAATGCCGACATCTTTTCGTAATAAGCGGGGTCGTTCAGATGTTCCTTGATGATTTTGCGACGGACGTTGTTTTCGATGGTCTCGGCAATTGCCCCTTTGTTTCCCTTTAGACCGCCTAGCTGCTGGGCGATGGCGGCGGCGATACCGGTCTTTACAATCAGATCGAGCAGCCCCATGTTGTCGAATGGCGAGATCTTGCGTGGCTCGTCGGCTTGCACATAAGTATCGATCAGGTGCCGCATGTCAGCTTCGTAGGCTTTCATATCCAGCGATTCTCCGCTGGCGCGACGCACGATCTCCCGCACATCCAAGTAATGGTTCTGCTGTTGCTTGATCCGAGCTATATCGCTGTTGCTGTAGCCCGCTTCGTCTAGCTCGTCTGAGATATTGGCATAGGCGCGCACGAGAGCCACTGTCCCCTTGTAGAGTGCCGCGCGCTGCGGTTCACGCTCCTTGAGGTCGGTAGCAATCTCCGTATTGCCGCAAAAGTAATGAATGTGCTCCAGTTCACCCTTGGGCGGCTCCACCGGTTCACACAGTAGGGCGAGAGCCTCCAGGGCACTATCGAGCCGCTCCTTGCCTTTCTTCAGGCGATCTTGCACCAGTACCGTGGGATCGGCACCGCCGCTACTGTCGTCAATTTCCGACGTGTACACCGCGATGGTTTTCTCGACCTTCTTGAACAGATCCTTGTAGTCAACGATGTAACCGAAATCCTTGTCATCGCCATCCAACCGGTTCGTGCGGCAAATGGCTTGGAACAAGCCGTGGTCCTGCATCGATTTGTCGATATACAGAAACGTGCACGGAGGCGCGTCGAATCCAGTCAGCAGTTTATCAACCACAACCAGCAGCTTCATGTTCGCTGGCTCTTTGATGAACTTACTCTTGGCAAAGTCCTCGTAGGTTTCGGTCTTGGTCTTACCCGGCTTAGCATCGACGTTCTTGAGCAACTCCGTGTATGTGTTGTAAATGAACTGCTTGTCGGTCTCGGTGTTTGCGCCGACTTCCTCCTTGGTCACATCCTGGGCTTGTGGGTTGTACGAGGTAACAATCGCGCACTTGCCTTTGAGCGGCGTTTTCTGGAACACCGTGAAATACTTGGTCGCCTCGTAGATGCTGGACGCAACCAAGATCGCATTGCCACGTTCATTAGAAAGTCGTGGCTTGAAACCGAAGTCATGCACAATATCGAAAACCACTCGCTCCATGCGGGATCGCGAGCTAAGTACGGCTTGCATCGTTCCCCACTGCTTTTTGAGTTCGTCCTTTTGCCAGTCGTTCAGCCCCTTGGTTTTTGCGTCAAACCACTGGTCGATCTTTTCCTGTGATCCCAGACGCTGGTCGATGTCGCGGGCTTCGTAGATCAAATCCAGCACGACATCGTCCTCGACCGCCTCGCTGAATTTGTAAGTGTGGATGTATCCGCCAAAGACCTCCAGACTGGTCGCCTTGTCTTTCTTGAGTAGCGGTGTACCGGTAAAGCCAATGAACACGGCATTCGGCATCATCGCCGTCATCACGCGATGCAGTTTGCCGCCTTGCGTGCGATGGCATTCGTCCACAAATACAAACAGCTCACCGACCGTGGGGCTTGGCTGGGCTTCCAGTTCCTTGATGAACGCATCGAAGTCATCGACATCCCGTCGTCCGAACTTATGGACCAAGGAGCACAGCAAGCGCGGTTTGGCTTGCCCTAACTGCGTCATCAAATCGCGTCCGCTGTACGTCCGTTTGATCGGTTCGCCAGCTTCCCGAAAGACACGTTCGATCTGCTTGTCCAATTCATCGCGGTCGGTGACGATGGCAACTCGCGCATTTGGATTGTTTTCCAGTATCCACTTGGCGAGCAACACCATCACAATGCTCTTGCCGCTACCCTGCGTGTGCCAGATGATGCCGCCCTTGCGCTGGCGCACATGCTCCTGAGCCGCTTTGACACCGAAGTATTGATGGACACGCGGCAGTTTCTTAATACCGCCGTCGAAAAGTACGAAATCGTGGATCAACTCGATCAGCCGAGCTTTGTGGCAGAGCTTCAGCAGGTACTTGTCCAGTTTGAAGCGGCTATCGTCTTGTTCGTCCTCTTTCCACTTCAGAAAGAATTTTTCTTGCGTGCCGATCGAGCCGTATTGGAGCCCTTCGGAATCGTTCCCGGCGAATACGAATTGAATTGTGCTGAAGAACCACTGGTTGAACTCTGGCAATTGGTTTGAGAGGTTCTGACGGATTCCGTCGCCAATGGTGACACGACTGTTTTTCAGTTCCAGCACAGCGATAGCGATGCCGTTGATATACAGCACCAGATCGGGGCGACGCTCCAGACCGCCTTTCAGCGTGACTTCCTCGACGATAACAAAGTCATTCTTTTCTGGTTCGCGCCAATTGATCAGATGCACGGTCTCGGTAGCCTTGCCCGCATCGGTTTTGACGGGTACGCCGTACCGCAACAGGTTGTAGACAGCTTGGTTGTTGTCGTACAGCGATCGGTTGTGGTTGTCGGCTTCCATGCGTAGTAAGTAGATCGCGCGGCTTATCTGATCGGGTGAGTAATCGGACTCCCGGAGATAGGGCACAAGTAACCCTTCCTCGACGTTGCTGTTGCTAGCGCGGTCTGTCCAGTTGCCGAGAAAGCGATAGCCAAGTTCGTCGCGGAACAACTTGATTACTCGATCTTGGGTCTTGCGTTCTGTTTTGCCGATATCGGTCATTTCACGCTCGCAGGATCTATTTTTTGATTTAACGCGTCCAATGGCACCCAGATCCAACCCTCAGTTTTTGGCGTTTCTTCAAACGGAGCGGCCAAAGACGCTCGATTTGTTTCAAAAAGATACGCAACTAACGCGCATGTCAACGCATCTTCGATATCATCGCGACCGAGAGCGGCGTGATGCCTCAAATCACGCATCGACTTTGACCCCTTGCATGACGCGGGGTAAGCCTCAATCACCGTCAAACTAGCTCCATCTGTCCAGACGCCGCAGTCAGCAATTGTTTTTGAGAACTTCGATATAACATGCACTCCTTTTGTCGCTTGACTGCCAATCATATGAATTATCGCAGAGAGAGGCGTATGATCGTTCGCAAACAAAAATCGTTCAGTTTGCCGAAACAGATACTTGTTGGTAGCGCTGTCATCGATTGGTTTGGAGTAACACGCTAAGTTAGTTATGAGCTGGACAAATTCCGTCGAGAATCCAAGAGGCGTGTCAATCGCCATCGTGACCCGATAGTTGTCCTTGGGAAGCTCAGTATCACATAAAGTGAAAAGTGCCTCTAGCCATTTCCTGGTTGACGCAGAAGCATTGATTGTCGACCGAAGATTTCCCCAGCCCCACGGGCGACCGACAATTTGATTTTGAGAATCCAAGATCACGATGGCATCTCGACTATTGGGGTTTTTGTCGCAGTTCCAAGCGCCGACATCCCAGCCAACAAAAAAACGAATGACTTCTTGTTCGGTGTTCATATCTATCGAATCCTTTCGGTGTGTATGTTGTCGCCTTCAGTCGATGATGTCACCACAACTTCGAGCATAATGTGGTCGGTATTCATTGATTGCCTTGCCAGTATTCTTCGATTTTCCAGAGTGGCTCTCCGTTCAAGGACTGCCGGATTAACGCAATCGCATGTTCGTATTGGTCCGACGTGAATTTGGACCATCGCAGATTCTGGAGATGTTTCCACTCCGATCGAAAACCACCCACGTTACTTTCAACCAATGCCTTCAACATCACGCTGTCGATCGGCGGATGTAGTCGACTAACGCGGACGTGAGCGTGGTGACCGCCGCAGACAAAGCGACATTTTAGATAGAGGTTAATGAGCTTGGCAGCGACTCCGTGCGTCATCTTCAGGCGATGCGTCGTGGCGTTTTGTATCATTGCTACTCGCCATTGACGGTGTCGAGCGTCCATACAGGTAACGTCAGGCAACTGACTTGGCAACGCGAGATTCGGCACAAAACCGCAAGATTCAAGCAACAGACGCCCTTGTTGGACTTTGAACCGACATCCCAACACCGACGCACCGCGACAAGCTGCCCAGGCAGCGTAAAGATGCTGATGTTTTTCGATGGTGTAAGGTGATGTTGAGGGCGAAGCCATTTTAGCCGACACTGGGGCAACTGGAGCATCGCCTTTAGTCTGTTTGGTCATATGAGGCGAATCCTCCCGGTGAGCAATTCTTGCATCATCCCCTGCTTGATTTGACGTGCTTTGGTGAGCTTGCTTTCGAGGGCGGTGATTTCGGTGTCCATATCGGAGAGGACGACTGCGATAGCAGATTGTTCGCAGAGCGGAGGAAGACGCAATTCAATGGACGCGAGTACGCTACCGCTCAAGGAAGGCAGTGCTGTGGTGCTCACGAGACTACCCAACTTTGTGCTCAATAGGACGTAGTGAAGAAACCTGCAATCGCAGCGGCTTGCATCCATGATAAACGCGGCCATATTGTTATCCAGACAACTCGGTTTCGTAAGAATCTTCTTTCGCTCAAGAAATACAGCCGCACCAACTTTTGCGAACACAATACACTTTGCGGGAAACGCGGTCGCGCCAATTTGCTTACGCAAAGACTCGCTGATGTAGTTGTTGGCATTCTCCATGAAAGTTTCGTTGCCCGAGTTATTCATGTCGGAGACTTTGTATAGGGGAAATTCCCCTGACGTCGCGCCTTGAAACTTGATCGGAAAACCGCTTCCACCCTGGAAACGCCCGATACTTCCAGCTTTAACGAGTTCCCACGCGCCTTTGAAGCCTGGGAGTCGTCGTTTACCGGTGAGCAGTTCCTGCATCGCACCTTGTTTGATCTGCCGCTTCTTGGCGATCAGTTGCTCCAGCGATTCAATCCACGCATCCGCATCCGACAACGCCGTCGCAATGGCGCGTTGTTCCGGGAGGGTCGGAGGCAACGGGATTGGGGTATTCCGCAACGATTGAAGCGAAAGGTTTCTGATTGTTGTGCCCGTCAGCTCGTTGTCGAAATACAAAGCGGTGGGACGATTTTTTAGACAATAGGAAATGAACCGCCTGGAGACGTCCTTTGCGACGCTAATGTATGCCGCACTCTTGCCCAAGACGACTTGCTCGCCCTTGTAGAAGGCAAGATTCCCGATCGTGCCGTTAATCGAGAGCAAGAGTGTTCGGTCACTCAGATTCTTTCTGAGCTTTTTGTATTCGGCCTCGCTGACACACATAGTGTTATCGGTAATCGAAATTCGGTCGGTCACCAAGTTATTGCCGTTTACGAAGTGAAACTCGGAGGACTTGACGTAGTTCGGCGTGGAGTGAATGCCATCCCCGATTTCCGTACTGAGGCTGGAAAGCGGCTTGACCTCCCAATCCTCCGGGATGATGCCGACTTCGGTCTGCTTGTAACCCGGCTTCATTTCCATGCGAATCCCATCCTGTCCAAATGGCTATTCACTTTAACTTCCAGTTCTTCAACACGGTTCGTCAATTCAGGCAACGCCGACTCGTAACGCTCGGCAAGTTCCTTGACTCGCTGCGTTAGCTGCTGGCTGATGCGATCCATTTCGCCGTGGATGGCGGCGTCGAGCGTCGCTAGCCATTTATTGTCCACGACCAGTGCCTTGACTTCTGCATCGTCCAGCTTGGCATACTGGGCATACGCCCTAGCATCGAGAGCCGCTTCCGCATCCTTGATCTGCTTTTTGAAATCCGCTTCCTGCGTGTTCAGCTTAAGCCAGTCATTAAGCACTGCCGCTTCGTCTTTCGCTTCTTTGTCCCCTTTGATTTCTTTGAGGCGAGCCGCCACATTGGCTTTGTTGACCTTGTCCAGTTCCGATAACAAACCTTCTTCGCCGCTATGTTCCTCCTCAATCTCGGTCAGCTTGCTGGTTACGCTTTCCAATTCGGCGTTAAGCGCATCGATCGCTACTTGCTCCTTCGCAAAATACTTGGCGACGACCAGCGGCTTGGGAACCAAATCACAAGCCCAACCCTTGTCCCGCTCCTTGCCTTTCTTGTCCGTCTCGATAACGCGGTACGGTTCAGCCTTCCAGCCATCGGCAGCGATTATGTAGCAATCGTCCTGCATCACTTCCGACCAATAGTCCAGTAAGTGCTGGTAGATGTCGTAGGAGTCGATCAGCGGTTTTTCCAGATAGTGTTTCAGCAAGCCCTCGGCGATTGCGGCGATCACTTCCTTGGGATGACAACCTGTTGCCAGCTCCTTCAGTTTCTTGGACGACTTCTTTCGCCAAGTGTCGAAATGTTCTCCCATCCCCGCAATGAACGTAGCGAACTCGGGATGGTCGTAGATTGCGGTCTTAATGTCGGACTTGTCTACTTTCAGATTGACGTATCCCTTGCGGTTTTTCTTAAACAGCGATTGCTGCAAGCCTGGACAGACCGCCCAATAGCGATCCAGTGCTTCGACATCGGCTTGGGGAATGCCACCTTTCAAATGTCCTTCGATGTCCTGAAGATCCTCGACTTGTTGGCTATCGATGTAGCGCGGCAGATTGAGGTTGAAGTCGTTCTTCTCGATCTCGGCAACTGGAACCATGCGCGAATACTTGGCAACCTCTTGCTGTTTGTTGAAAACATCGACAATCTTGTGGATGTCCTGGTCGCGGAGTCGGTTCTTCGGACCATCTTTGGTAAAGCCAGCGCTGGCATCAACCATAAAGATCCCCTTGCGAGCTTGAGCGTGCTCCTTGTCGATGACGATGATACACGCCGGAATGCCAGTGCCGTAAAACAAGTTGGCAGGCAAACCGATGATCCCTTTGATATAGCCCTTGCGAATTAGATTGCGACGGATGTCGGCTTCGGCATTGCCACGGAACAACACGCCGTGCGGCAGAATGCAGGCTCCCTTGCCCGTGCTCTTGAGCGTTCGCACGATGTGCAGCAAGTAGGCATAATCGCCCTGTTTAGCAGGCGGAACACCGAATCCAGTGAAGCGGTCGAATTCATCGTGGAGTGGATCTAGTCCGGTGCTCCAGCGTTTATCGGAGAATGGAGGATTGGCGACAACGAAATCAAAGGTCTTGATTGAATCGCCATCTTTAAACTTGGGATCGGTCAGCGTGTTTCCCTGGACGATCAACGCCGTGGGATTGTTGTGCAGGATCATGTTCATGCGAGCCAAGCCGCTGGTCGCTGCGTCCTTTTCCTGCCCATACAGCGTGACCGGCGTGCGGGCTTCGTCCGCCACTTTCAATAGCAGCGAACCGGACCCGCAAGTCGGGTCGCCAACCGTGGTGTCCGCACTGGTTTTCGCAGTGCCGATACCGATGATCTTCGCCAAAATGCGGCTGACCTCGGACGGGGTGAGAAACTGCCCCTTGCTCTTACCGCTCTCGACCGCGAAGTGTCGCATCAGGTATTCGTAGGCATCGCCCAGAATATCATCTCCATCCGCACGGTTCTTGGAGAAGTCGAGCGACGGGTTTTCAAAGATCGCGATTAGGTTGCTCAGTCGATCAACCATCTCCTTGTCGCTGCCCAGCTTTGTTGCGTCGTTGAAGTCCGGCATATCGGACAGCTTGTTGGCACTGGCGAGCGGAGCAATGATCTTCTTGTTGATCTGGTCGCCAATATCCTTCGTGCCCTTTAGCGCGACCATGTCTTTGAAGCTTGAGCCCGGCGGAATCGTAATCGGCGCATAGGGCAGCCCAGCATACTTGTCGCTGACATATTTGATGAACAGCAGTACCAGCACATAATCCTTGTACTGGCTCGCATCCATCCCGCCGCGCAGCTCATCGCAGCCAGACCACAGGGAGGAGTAAAGTTCGGATTTCTTCAAAGCCATGCGGACTCATTCTTTGGTATACGTGTTACTTGGTGACCTTGATCGGTCGAGCGGTCTTCTTCAAGAAGGCGTCTAGGTCGCTTCGTTTGAATAGTCGGTAGCCATTCGCTGGGTTCTTGTGCATCGGAATGTCGCCACGAGCAGCCCATTTGCGGATGGTGTTGTGGTGGACGCCGAGGTACTCAGCCGCCTCTGAGGTGTGCATGTATTCCGACAATTTGGTCATGGTCTAAGCCTCGGTACGTTGGGCATGGATTCCACACGGTCAGTAGCCTAACAGACCCTACACGGCTTGAACATCACACCGCCATTCTTGGCGAATTCAGGCAACGCTGCACCTCTTCGATGGATACCCTCTCTAGCCAATCTCCTCCGCGTCAGCAAAAACGAACTCCAAAGTTTATGACATGATGTCACAAATCAGCCATCAACTGGGTCAGCAACCGCCACACATCGTCGATCGATCGCTGCTCAACCGCTCCGAAGGTCCGGTTTGCCCCAAACAAAGCAGGGAGTCAAGTGGTGAGCTCTGACAAGGGAAAAACTGGAGCTCGTCTCAGAAGTCCAGTGCGCTTGTTTGCAGTGCTACCTACGATGTCTTGCGACACACCTACTCTACGCTTGAGCACTAAGTGACCATCTACCAGGTCAAGTAGATTGAGCTTTCTTCTTAGACGCTGTCCCGCAAACTGGCTCAAATCGAGGAGGTACACTTCAGAGCGTTGGCCCGCCTCGCGCTCATCGGAAAGACTCGGTTCAATCAAATGTATGAATCGCAAGTCGGCCAGCACCTGAAGCATTGCATACTGGCTGGTATTGCTCTCCTTGTCCTGAAACTCGACTCGAAAATAGGTCCAGTTCTTTTCAGAAATGCAATAGTCGCGAATTCGCTGTAGGTTGGCGACTGCTAGTTGGTTGGCTTGAGCAGCATCCTCTTCCAATTCATCTAGTTTCCGTTGTTTTGCATCGCCAGCAGATTTGTTGACATCTTGCACGCCTACGCGTTTTGCATTTTGCCGCCGTTTGGCTTCCTGGACTGATACGCTACTGAGCGTCAGGTAGTCACGCGGTACCGCACCAGATGCTAATAACAGTCGGTCTAATGCACTTGGATGAGTGGAATAAATTTTGTTTAGAGAAACGATCCCACAATGCCTCGCATAGATTTCAAGCATCTTTTCAAGAAAGCCTTTCGCAGCAGTTGGAGCATGCAATGTGATGTCCAAGTTTACGATCTGCGCGTCATGGCCGCTCTGAAGCCCAACTTGTTCTGCTGGATTCCACCACTTTGAAAGATGTTGAATTGTTGCGATTTTCAGCCACGCGTTACAGTCTCGAACCGCCCCGTGTAGCATGTCCAGCACATAAGCCTGGTGCTCGACTTTTATATAGTGGAAATCATCCAAAAAAACGTAAAAAGGGCTAGAAGTGGTGTCCCCAAACCTGCGAATTAGCTTTTGGAGATCTGGGATCAAGCGATGAATTCTTTTGGTGTCAGGGGTTTCCTCAGCGAGTAGATGCCTGCATTGTTCAGCGAGCCGCACCGCCAACGACACAACTTGTGGAGTCCGTTTTTCTTGATCGAAAGTCGTTTGAACCTCATCGCAGATTGCTGTTGCCGCGTGCAGAAAAACTCGTAATGGTTCTTCGTGCCGATAGACCTGGAGGTTTAACCAGCAAGCTCTGGCCCCCTCTGCAGTAACCTGTGATTTCGTTTCAACGAGTAAGGCTGTCTTGCCAGTTCCGCGACGCCCAAAAACCAAGTGGTGCCGAGCAGCTTTCACGGTCGCAATATTATCTTTCGAATCCGGGATATATTCGAGGCTTGGTTGGGTTTCGGTGGTCCTGGAACGAGCGACCAGCAGATTGACGAAGTCTGTGACACGGGAGTCTTGCAGGGAAAACTCCGCGTTCGAAGACGCGCAGGAAGAGTCCTTGGTTATTGACGATTTTATCGTAACAAAGCCAGAAAATCCATTTTCGCTAAGGTAAGAATCTAGCTCGTTGGCGATCGCGATCGCGCTTGACTGAGAACTCTTCCTAACATAAACAATGACGATTGTTTCATCTGGATAGCGTCGTATTTGCAGGTCTTCAATTGAGATGTTCGCTTCGGAAAATGCGATTTCTATTTTTTCTTTGAGAGATGCGTCATTCATAGATTCGTGTAACCTTTTCCTCGCAGGTATCCTCGAGTGGCAGACAGCAACTGTTGCGCCTTGACATCGAGGTCGCTTGCGTCATTTTCCCAAACCGCCCTACTCTTGGGGTACGGGTCATAGTCAGCGGCGTTTCGAGTCAGTCTGGCATTTTTCAGATCGTTTTTCCATACGTCGCAGGACGGGAAATCGCTCGGGACTTTCGTTGGAAGGTCGCTGTGTTTTTCGTAGTCATCGCCTTGATAGAATTCGAGGCATACCGCACGCATTGCATGGTACATGACATAATAAAATCTGCTTACAATCGCCCGATATGGCGGTCGCGCAAGTGCCTGGAGTCGTTTCCCTTCGGAGCAATGCACTAAGGCAAGTTTGAATCTTTCTGAAACCATCTTTCTACGCAGCTCGACAATCGTGCATCCATACTTTATTGAGAGATCACATCCATGTTGCCACTGTTCGAATTCTTTAGTTTTTGCCTTTCCGACAAGTAGCAATCTTCGTTCGGTTTCTCGTGTATTCGGCATTTGGTTCTAATGGTTGCTTCACGGGCTCAACTGGCAGTCTGCACGACAATTGTAGTTCATCTATTTGGGTGCGTACGTGACTCCCGAAGCAAAACCGGAGAATCTTTCCTGCGAAAGGAGAGTGGCCCTGCCTTTTGGCAGGCGGCTGCTACGGTGAATTCTGGGGCTTGCGGGTGTTTTAAACACAAAAGAGGTCAGACAACCCGCTGGATCAAATCCCGGCTGGCTCGTCAATCGGTCACAAAAACCACGCTCGGATCGCTCACTATCGCACGCTCACAGCCCTCGACTGCCCGCACAAACACGCTCGCAAGCACCAATCAAAGCGGTCGTGACACGCACCGTCGGCAGTTTTGTGACATGTGTCACAGAATTGACCAATGAAAACACAGGGCAAAACCGCTTTAACCCTCCAACATCGACGCTAAAAGCCTACGAACCTCCTCGATCGATTGTTGCTCTCGCTTGATGTCGGCCTGCTCTCCATTTGCGATCACTTTTTTTCCGCCACTGTCATCGAGCACTGAAAATCAGAACGGCAATTTTAACTGAGCCCCCGGCAACAATGCTTCCATTTCGAAACGGACCGACGGGGGCTTCCGTCCAACATTTGGTTCGTCTTTCAGTTCTTAGCGGATCCCGCATAGACATTATCATTGTGATATACAACGTACTGCGGGTCAACAGAGTGCTTCGTGTGTCGTAGTAGGGAATCATTGTTGATTTGAATCGCACCGCGATCAAGTTGCACATGGTGATTTGGACAAACACAAATCATATTCCCCAGCGTGTCAGGTCCATTGTGAGGACTCCCAAGCGGACGTAAGTGATGGACTTCCGCGTACAACGCTCCTCCGAACAATTCAATGGCGATTCCGCAGAGTTGACAACGAGAATTGTGCAGCCCTTTGAGCAAAGTTACGAGTGATTGATCGCGTACGATGACCTCCCGTTTTCGCACGACGCGAGTAGTAGATTGAACGCCATCTATCGACTCTTTAGTACGGCGTTCGAGCGAGTGGATCGTATCCGAAATCAATAAAGATTCCATCGGGCATCCAGTTAAGAATTCCGATAGACGGAGATGCGCTGTCCCGTGACCTCTCCTGAACAGGGTGAGTTTTCGTTGCGGATGGCCTGGAAATCTTGAAAAC
The DNA here is from genome assembly GCA_945875845.1 of Pirellula staleyi DSM 6068. Taxonomy (GTDB): domain Bacteria; phylum Planctomycetota; class Planctomycetia; order Pirellulales; family Pirellulaceae; genus JBKCUI01. Next base: position 1,532 of record CAMCMB010000069.1, on the reverse strand, counting down.
TCTTTCATTCCTTGATCCAAGCTTGGATGCAAACAAGCCACTACCTTCTTGCCGACAAGTCGGTGAAGTTGCATGCCATGACGACAAACAATGATTCCACGAAACGGTTCTGGCGCTGCATAGTAGTATCTGAATTCTTCACCGAACTGTCGCGAGTTGATCAGTTGCCAGCAATCTCGCGAATCTCCAACAGCTGTGTCTCGATCCACATAGATTACGCGATTAAAGTTAGCCATACAGACGAGTTGCCGTACCCTGAAGACGAACGACTGCGGTAACCCGGCGGCGGCCAAGAACCGTTGATTTCAAAACCCGCCCGATCCGCCGCTCGGGTTCACCGCTTGGTTATGCGATTTTCCCTTCTTGCCGAACCTCCCTAAAGTAGCAGGCTATCGCTTCGACGTCGCTCTTGCAGTGAAGCCCGTTCATGAACTCGGGAATTTTTGTTGAAGGGTGTACAAGCAGAGGTAAAATCGTCTTGCCTCTGCCTATGGCATAACCGACTTCGTAGGACACCCATCCAGATTTCACACTGGCATGAGAAACGAGAATGATTACATGTGTCGCTCGGGCAAGACCGTTCTTTATTTTGTCGTTAATGCCGTCCCCCCAGTTAATATCCTGTTTGTCCATAAAATAATCAGTACCAATGCGATTTAGCGTCTGAGCGACGCTGTCTGCCAATACGCTATCGGTACTTGCGTAGCTAATGAAAACAAACGGGTCCACACGAGCCGAGGCATTCTGCCAATGAAACTCAAATGACCGATAGGCATGTTCGAGCCTATCTCGTTGTAGCTTTAGCCAAAGATAGGTATCGCCGGTGAAGTGGCGAATATAGCCGTGACCTGTCGGCGACGCGGGGTCAAACAATGCAAGAGGCGTAACAAGTCCGAACGCCATTGGATCTAAAGTGACGCTCTGAAAGAGCTGGCTGTCGACATCCGCGTCTTTGGCTATCCGTTTTCTGAACTCGTCGAAGTGCTCTCGGAACGAAATCGTGCGCGGGATAATGTAGCGATAACGCACGCCACGTTTGAGATTGAATACCACCGCATCTTTGAATCTCTGTAGAGTCATGTGGCGAAACTCAGTGTCTGACAAGACCAAGCAGACTTCCTCATGGATACGTTTCTCAAAATCTTCCTGATCGTCAGATAGGTATACCTCCAAGTGCGACTTGCCTAAAAGCTTTCTTTGAAGAACCATTTGTTTTTTGATTCGTGCAGTTCGGTTTGTTGATGACAGTCAATCGCCTAACTTGTAGTTATCCCCGGTTCGGGGGAGTTGTCCCTGAATTTTGGTCTGTTATCCCTGGTGAGTCAATTCAGTTATTCCGGTTTGCGAGGCAATTATCCCGGTTTGGAGCAACTGGGCGATAAGTTGTGACCGTCGTCTGAAAGGGAGCCATTTTCGGCGGCGCTTTGGGAGCCACTTTTGATACTTCCGTCGTGCGCCTTCTTCTTCCGCCGTTTTTCTTAATTTCCTACTTAGAAAAACGAGAGATATCTCGCAAGTATTCCTTCTTTGAT
>CAMCMB010000068.1 GCA_945875845.1 Pirellula staleyi DSM 6068 | reverse complement strand
CGACGTTAGAAACTTCAGCGACCCATGACACAAGGTCATGAGGGGGCTCAAAACGCCTGACGGCGATTGATTGTTAGCCGACCAAACTTTGCTTCTCATGACACAAGGTCATGAGGGGCAAAACCAGCCTGCTTCGCCGCTGGCTCAGTAGTGCTGTATACATTCAACGCAAACGCAGCGAGCGTTCCCCGCCCCCAACGACCGCAAGCGCAGTGAGCGGTCACTGCCCCAACGACCTTGTGTCGTTGGACAGCGAGTTTGGTCAGCTTGTTGGCTCCGCACATGGCGTAAGGAATTCCGGAGTCTTGCAAAGTTCTGCCTATTCTGAGCGTTCCTGGTTTTATGTCCGTACTGCCTAGTCTGCTTAACTGCCTAGTCTGCTTACATTTTTTCGCGACAAATTGTCCGATCTCTACATCCAAACTGCGTAAAGCAACAGCACCATCATTGCAGTCCCGCAGATCGTTTTGAGAAGTGTCCCAAGCAATTTACCCCAGAGTGCGCCCCAGCCAATTCGGATACTTACGTCCCATTCTTTACCCGCCCAACGTTCTCCCGCGACGGCACCCCCGAACGCTCCCATTCCCCCAAAGACGACAGCAGCAATCAGGCTACCCACAATGGGTATAGGGACCCCGACGAACATTCCCGCAATAGCCCCTACGATGGATCCAACCACAGCCAGGAGTGTTCCCCGTCTCGATCCGCCTAGCTGATTGACACCCGCTGCGCCAGCCACGAATTCGACAACTTCGCCTGCAATTGCCATCGTTAAAAGCGTCACCATCGTCGGCAGATGGATGCCTACACGCATGGATTCCGGCGCAAAATAGGCCAAAAGTCCAGCAACGACAACCAGCCCCCAGTTTCCGGGCAGGCCCAGCAAAGTTCCTACCCACAACAGGGGAGCAAGGAGAGTTACTAAGCTAGCAATCAAGGTATTCAAAAGTGAACTTTCGTCGATTTGGCTGTGTCTTTTGGTCGAGATCGCGAAGAGGTGAAACCGTGGTCTCAACTTTTTTGCCGCGGAATGCGAAGCAATTGAGACAATCGTTTCTCCAAGTTCGTTGAATTGCTGGCAGTCTTTGGAATTGGGAAGATCTTTGGCAGATATTGGCGAGCCTGCGCAAAATTGGTTATGCTGTTGAAGTCAAATAACCTTCAGTGTTTCCGATTTTGATCGATCACCCAGCCGGAGGAGTTTTAGGATGAGCGAGAGCTCCGCGTTAGATTGTAGCGTTTTGGTACTCAATCGCTTCTACATGGCCGTACGTGTCGTCGACGTCCGCCGGGCCATGACGCTTCTCTATCGTGGTTGTGCAGAAGTCATTGTTATCGAGGAGGACCGGTATGCCAATTATGATTTCGAAAACTGGTGTGAGTTGTCGGAGTTGCAAGCCTTAGAAAAGCAGCGAGGCGAGGATTACGTGCGAACACCGACCCGCGAACTACAGGTGCCTCGCATTGTGCGATTGGTTTTGTACGACCGCATCCCAAAGTCAACCGTGCGGTTTAATCGAAAGACCCTCTTCGCGCGGGACGGATACCGCTGTCAGTATTGTGCACAAACGCGTCCGATGAGTCAGTTGAGTTTGGACCATGTCGTCCCGCGTTCGCAAGGTGGCAAAACGACTTGGGAGAATGTGGTTTGCTCATGTACCAATTGCAACAGCAAAAAGGGTGGGCGGACTCCGCTTCAAGCGTCCATGAAACTGCTGACAACCCCGATTCGGCCCCATGCGAATCCTGGGATTGCGGTAACGCTAAAGGACCCGCGTTATGAATCCTGGAAAACGTTTTTGACGAGTGCTGCGAGCTGACAATTAGCCTTTGCTGGCGATTTTGGCCCAGGTGTCCTTCAACGTCACGATTCGGTTAAAGATCGGTACGCCTGGTATCGAATCCTTGATGTCCGCGCAAAAATATCCGTTGCGTTCGAACTGGACTCGCGCACCGGCTGCCTGTTTCGCAAGCTCGAGCTCAACTCTGGCTCGTACGACTCGAACGCTATTGGGATTGATGTTATCCAGAAACGATTTCCCTTCCGGTGCTTCGTCTGGGGTCTCGCTGATAAACAGACGATCGTAAAGACGAACATCGACTTCGGAGGATTGGCTAGCGGAGACCCAATGGATGGTCCCTTTCACTTTGCGTTCGATGGCGCTGGGGGAACCGCTTTTGGTGCTAGGGTCGTAGGTGCAGTTCAGCTGAACGATGTTGCCAGCGGAGTCCTTAACCACTTCGTCACAACGAATGATGTAGCCGTAACGCAACCGAACCTCGCCGCTGGGCTTGAGCCGGAAGAACTTCGATGGAGGCGTTTCCATGAAATCATCGCGTTCAATGTAGAGCTCGCGAGTAAAAGGGATCTGCCTAGAGCCTCCGTTTGGATCTTCGGGATTGTTGACCGCTTCCATCCATTCGGTCTGATCGGTTGGGTAATTCGTGAGTACCACTTTGATCGGATCGAGTACTGCCATAAAGCGAGGCGCGATCGCATTGAGGTGTTCTCGTATGCTGCTTTCTAAAATAATGACATCGATCGTGCTGCTAAATCGAGCCACTCCAATTTTGTCGCAAAACAATCGCAAGCTTTCTGGGGTATATCCTCGCCGACGCAAGCCGCTGATCGTAGGCATGCGTGGGTCGTCCCAGCCGCTCACATGTTTTTCGTTGACCAATTGAAGCAGTTTGCGTTTACTCATCACCGTATAGGACAAGTTCATTCTTGCGAACTCCATTTGTCTCGGGTGATAGATGCGTAGCGTTCGGCAAAACCAATCGTACAAAGGGCGATGGTTTTCGAATTCAAGCGTACAGATCGAATGTGTGACACCCTCGATAGAATCGCTTTGCCCATGTGCCCAGTCGTACATCGGATAGATACACCAAGCGTCGCCTGTACGATGATGATGAGCATGCATGATGCGATACAAGACGGGATCCCGAAGGTTCAAGTTGGCTGCGCCCATATCGATTTTCGCGCGAAGCGTTCTCTCCCCATCCACGAACTCGCCATTCTTCATGCGTTCGAACAGATCCATATTCTCCTGGACCGAACGATCTCGAAACGGGCTGTTGCGTCCAGGCTCAGTCAACGTACCTCGATAGTCTCGCATCTGATCTGCATTCAAATCGCAAACGAAGGCGTGTCCTTCACGGATGAGTTGCAAGGCCCATTCGTAGAGTCTGCCGAAGTAATCGGAAGCATAGAATAGCTCATCCCATTGAAAGCCCAGCCATTGGACGTCCGTCTTGATGGAGTTGACGTACTCTTCGTTCTCTTTAGTGGGGTTCGTATCGTCGAACCTCAAATTGCATTTTCCGCTGTAGGTTTTCGCCAATCCAAAATTAAGACAAATGCTCTTGGCGTGCCCGATATGGAGGTAACCGTTGGGTTCCGGCGGAAAACGGGTTACCACATGCCTACCAGCGAGTTCGGGTTTGGTGGCAAAATCTTTTTCCACCTCCACCTCGATGAAGTTTTTATGGGAACTTGGATCGCCAGATTCGCTTGCGTCGTTCACGTTGTCATCTTCCTTGTTTCAATTGCAATTGAAGGCCATTCGGCACGCGACCGACAAGTCCAGTCGAAACATTATCGCGAAATTTCAGAAAAGCCAATAGGAACGACCCATTGTGGGTAAGGAATTGCCAATACCGGAATCACTCGCTCGCCACTATTTCGGTCAAACTTAGCTACAATAGGCGACTCGAGAGAATGGAAGCAGGGATCGTTCGGTCCATTTGTGACTTGATTCGGGACGACCGCAAGTGATCGCGGTCGCAAGTTCTAAAGACGCAGCAACAGTTCTTTCTTCTTCTCCGAAAACTCTTCGTCCGTGAGAACCCCTTTTTTCTTCAACTCGCCCAGTCGTTCGATGGCGACCAAGATATCCAGTCCATTCGCTCCAACTGCAGTTTCGGACAAAGCGCTTGGGAACAGTTCAAGCGAGGAAGGTTTGATGTTTTCCGACGACATCGGACCTGCGAAGCGTTCATTGACCGGGTTCGTCGGGCTGTTACTAACAGGTACGACTGGGGCACCAGCCACAACGGGCTGTCCGTCCCGTATTACGACTCGAAGCGAACTGAGATTGACGGTCCCGTGTTGGCTCGAAAAGGTGATGCTGCCGCCACTCCCTTGTTGCTGTGCAAAGCCGCCAATTTGATGATCCATGGTGTCATAGACCCACACGGATGCGCCGGTTTTGACCGCTAGGCGGGCTGCGTTTGCAAAGTAAGCGTACTGCGTTTGGTTTTGGCTGCCGGTCGCGTTGGGGTTGCCAAGTTCCCTGGGCCACCAATTTTGAGAAGGGTCTGGAACGAAAAGACTTGAGTTGCCTCGAACACCACCTGCAGTTTGCTCTTGCGAATCATTCCCACTTTGTCTTTGGGATTGAAAGCCTCCGTTTTGCAAACTCAGTCCCTCTTGTTGAAGGATGCTGGAAATGTTCGTACAAAGCGATTCAATACGGCCCTTGAGATAATTATTGAACATGTCGCCAATCATGATCATGCCACCCTGCATCCATTGTCCAGAACCTGCAAATTCTGGGTGGCTGAACTGCGCCATCGATCCGTTGCCGTTGAGAACCGCGACGATCATGTGCTGCACCGCATCCGGTGAAAATCCGTGTCGCGAGGCAAGGTCATTCACGATCCTGCGTCCTTGTTCAGTCAATTCGGGCATAAAAACCTATGCGTTGATTTGTTGGTTGTGTGATAGACACAGCGGACAAAAGTCAAAGTAGTAGGCACATTCCATGTGCCGTCCACCAAAGTAGTAGGCACATTCCATGTGCCGTCCACATTGAATTCTGGCAATAGCTCGACTGCGAACGGCACGGCGGAGCGTGCCTGCACCTTTTGTCGGCTGAGTCGTAATAAATTATTCTCATTTCGTCTGAAGTTTGGCGTGGGTCGCATGTGCAGACGAAACAACGGGACAACACTAGCGTAAATCGCTAAAAAGACAAGTGATTTCTCACGTTTCAATCACAATCGCCGTCGCATTGTCCTTGCCGGATTCCGCGACCGCCGAGAGGACCAACCTTTGAGCTGGTGTTAATTCGGTCATGGACGATTCCGGGTTGAGGACCAACTCATGTACAGCCCGATCCCAGAGACCATCGGTGATTCCGTCCGTACACAAGACCAATTTGTCGCCAGGCTGCAACTCGAACATTCCGCATTGCGGCTCAACAAATTGATTTCCTGCTCCCAAGGCTTTGGAGAGCACATTCTTTCGCGGGTGAAAACGAGCTTCTCGTTCGTTGAGTTTCCCCGTTCGACGCAGCCAACCGACGTAAGTATGGTCGTCCGTCAACTGGGACATCTCAGTCGAGGACTGCCCCATGTTCGATTTGTCCGAAACAGTATGGAAATGGTAAAGCCGAGTATCGCCAATGTGCGCGAACATGACGGTGCTGCGATGTATCCAAGCCAAGGTCAAGGTTGCGCCCATGTTGGTGCATTGTGCATCCCATTGGCCGAGCAACACCAATTCGTTGTGAATCGCCGAGATGAGACCTTTGAGTATCTGGGAGGACGACTCGACCAAGTGTTCGTCGGTAAGGAGATAGGCTCTGGGTAGGATCTTGGTGATGTTGTCGAGAGCGATTTTTCCTGCCAGTTCTCCGGAACGTTCCCCCCCCATTCCGTCAGCGACCGCGAACAAGATATCCGCGTCTCCTGAATTCGCCTTTCCATCCTTGCCCAAGTACCGCACGCCACGTTGATCGACCAGCATGACCAGAAAACGGTCCTCATTGTTCGCGCGAAAAGTGCCTGGATGCGTCATGGCCGACCACCGTATTTCGACCGGTCGATTGGCAGTCTTGGAGGCAGTGGCGATTCCATCTACCTGCGTTGTGTCGGTCGATTCGGCCGTCTCCGCGTTGGCCAAGTTCGCCAAGATGGTGGAGAACTCGAAATCAATTAGGCAGAAGCGTCCGTCCGACGCCCTGTACGTAATATTCCTTAGAAACGCGTCATCGTGCCGAACCCCAAACGCTTCCAACTCGCCAAAGATCGACTTGACTTTCTCATCGCTGAGACGCTCCACGCGTGCCCCGCAATTGCTCGTTACGATCTCAAGCGTCTTAGGGTCTGCGGACAAAAGGCGAGGGACAAATGGACATTTGCGATTTTCGAGATAGATCAAGACTTTGCATTCGTTGTCAAATCTCTCCTGGGCCTTGGGGCCTTGGAATAGTTTGTGGACTCGCCCGTCGTAGTCGATGCGAACGATGGCGCGTTGTGTGTTTTTGGCTTCAATCATATCGTGCTTGGTTAGAATGCGTGCGGATGGTGTTCGTCCATCCAAAGACCTAGTCCAGGGTTGCGAATGAAATAGAACCGTTCGCCGCTTCGACTCGTGTTCCACCCATCTTGACTCTCATCGATTCGATACTCCGCAATGGCTGTTTTGCTTTCTCCGTAACCATATCCTACCGATTCGATCTCTTCGCGAGTGAGTTTGCCTGGGCAATATTCGACTTCAAATCGCCCTTCCGTCGAGCCGTGGATAAGGTGCGCCGCAGTCGATAGATTGGCGGCCAAATCAGGATTCTTGGCGACAAGGTCCATCACCTGAGGCGTTGTTCGATACCCGTATCGGCGAATCAAGCTGTCCACATCTTCGTGTTCGCCAAACTTTTCGACGCCGGGAGCGATGACCACTAATTTGCCACCCGTTGCGATTGCCATTCGAGTCCGATAGATAGCTTTGTTCGCGACCCAAGTTTTTTTGTACTTGCTGGGATCCATCCAAACGACCATTTTCTTCGGAGCTTCTGGGATGCGAAAACAATTGACCTGAGCTGCGAGTTCACACGCGGTGGTGAAGACCGAGTGATCATCGCCCACGTAGAGACCACGAACAACCGGACCTTGGTCGGGTGTCGACTCGACAACCGTTAGCACGTAAACAACAGGCCTATGAGTCAAAAACAAATCGGCAGCTCGATTGAGGATCTTGCGAAGGGGTGTTTCACAACGACCCATCACGCGTTCCATCCCATAAAGCGCGCTCAGATAGTGGCTGCCGTCGATTCCGTCGCTGCCCCCTGTTCCAACGAAAATGTTCTTGGTGTAATTCGCCATCCCAATGACTTCGTGTGGGACAACTTGGCCGATCGAAAGGATCAGATCGTGGTCTCCTTGCGAAATCATTTTGTTGACCTGAGCGGGCCAAGGTCTGTCGTAATACCCTTCTGTCACCTCTCGCACAAAGTCAGACTCCACATAACCCAACGTGTCGACATCGGTTCGGTAATGATGAACTCGAATCAGATCGCGAGGGAAGTCGCCGTACATCTTGGTCAGCTCTTCTTCGTTCATGGCGGAATGCGTTCCCAATGCCGGCATAACATCGGTCAGTTTTTTTCCGAGCACTTTCAAGGCGGCGTGCATGATCGGACCCGCCTGAGAGTCCATCCGAGTGTGATCTGGAGGTACGGCAAGCACCTTTCGGACCGCCGGCAGTTTTTCAAGCGTGGTCGAGATAGCTTCCAGGAAGTCCTGCATTCCAAGTGTTAGATTTTTACCACCGCGTGAAAAATAAAGACTCATTGACTAAACCTGTGTCGTGATCGCAACCTGTTTCCGCCTCGATAAGGGTTAAACATCGAGGAATCCAGGCCAAAGTCAAGTATCACGCGTCTGAAACCAGGATTATCCGCGTCTTAGCAGCATGGTCTCGTCCTCGCCGCTTGTGAAAAGTCCAACGACGATAATCAAATCACCATCAATACGAAAATAGAGCACGGCAGTAAAACGCTTTAGTCGGCATGGACGGTAACCGGCATCGTTGGCTGCGAATAGATTTGGATCCTGTTTAATACGCTCAAGTGCACTAAAAAATTCAGATTCAAATTGGTCGCCGAGGCCAAATGCAATCCTGTCAAACCATTCCATTCCTCGCAAAAGATCCTCTTGGGTTTCGGAGGTGAGCTTCGCATTCATCGACGTCGTAAATTCCGAATGCGTTCTTTAAATTCGTCCTCCGTCAACGCTGAAGATGGATCCGCCTTGTATTCGGACCATCGACGTTCTAGTTCCGCTTGCTGTGCAACAGACAGCTCCGTGCCAACGTCCTTGGGAAGTTGATCCCAAATCGCTTGCACAACTCGCAGTTGGTCGCCCGGTGGCAATGCAGAAATGTCATTGATTACCTGTTCTACCGTCATGGTTTTTCCTCCCAGAGATCAGTATACCAGCCATTCTTGGCAAGGCAAAACGCACCGAAACGTTGAGTTCGCAAGCAAGAGGCTAAGTGCTGCGTTAACTCAGCTTGTCTTTGTGCTCTTTTCGATGATTGGGGACTTGTTTCTCGAATTCGGGCCTGGATTTCGATGTATTTAGAAAACGCCTTGGACGAAGCACTCGATAAGTATGGCCCCCCACAAATGTGCTGTGTCCCTCCCCTCGGGTTCTTTGGGTTTTCGAATCTAATCCTTACCATGTGGGCCACGTCTTGAGATCCATTGATCTGGTTCTTGTGAAGGATGCATAACACCGAAAACCAGCACTTCAAACGGTGTCAGATCGTACAAAATCAAATGCGGAAATCGCGGAATCGGCCAGTATCGAAATCCGTAGTGAATGTTGGATCGTCTCTCGGGATCGTCGAGCAGTTCGTGAATTCCCTTTTCGATCCAGAATGTAAAGTCAACCCCAAGGCCAATCGTTTTGCCTTCGTACCAATCTGCGGATCGCAATACATCATTAGTGAAGAGGGGGTGGAAACGCGGGACTCTAGCCATCTCGCCATACCCGAATACGATTAAGAACCTCTTCTTGTGAATGTCCCAGGTTTGGATTCTCAATCAGTTCTTCGCGTCGTCGTCTTGTTTCCGACACAAGCCAATCAGGCAATGGGATTGTGTCCGATAAAGCTAAGTCGTCCCAAATACGCTGAACAAGTAATAACTTGTCAAGTTCTGGAAGGTTCTGGATGTTATCCGCGTAAATGTCCATTTTAGGCCTCCGCAATCAGTTTAACGAGAAATAACGTCCCTCGCAAACATCGACACTTAATTACTCGGTGTTTGGACCGGAAATAAGGGTACGCAGTGCTGCGTACCCTTTATTGCTTTTATTTTCGTTGATTGGGGACTTGTTTCTCAAATTCGGGCCTGGATTTCAATGTACTTAGAAAACGCCTCGGACGAAAGCAACCGATAAGTAAGTAGGGCCCCCGCAAATGTGCTGTGTCCCTTTGCTTGTGCCGTTCGAGAACAATGACGCAGTATCCAATCATATATATGTTCGTCCGATCCTTGTATTTCACTGTGAGCATGCCATAACGAAGGGGCGACCGCAGGACGCTACGCTTCAAACCTCAACACGGTCATTGAGCCTGCATAGGCCCGAGCTATCAAGAACCGATCGTTCGCGGAGATGGCGGCGTCGCACGCCGAGTACGCAAGGAAATTGACGAACTTCCGTCGAGCTGACTCGACAATCGCAAGCGAGCCAATACTCGTCGCCACATAATAGTGCTGATAGACCCCACCTCCCTCTGGACGGTTGACGATGTTCGTACCCGTAGCCGGAGCTATGACGAGACCATCCTTTGCCGTTGGACTCTCAGCAAGGACGAGGTGCGACGCGACAAGTACATTTGTCGGGATTTTGCTTTCCACCTCCACCTGTGCGGTCACCATAAGGATCGTGCCGGGCTGCAAGTCGAGAACCTCTAGGGAATAGATGGTGACATGTTGAAACTCAGATTTGTCTACGACGGGGATCCGTATTTGATCGCCGTCCTTCCCGATTGTGTACTGCTGCACCTTCATTCCGTGAGTCTCCTGTCAGACGAACTTGTCTTTATCCCGGTTTGGGGTAGATATCACTGAAGCTACGGGAGTTATCCCTGATTTGTCAACTTAATTATCCCTGATTCAGGCCAATGATCCCGGTTTCAGTCTTGGCAGTCCCAGTGGATCGGTTTCATTGATAACCGATTATCTCTGACAAGTTCTTCCCACTCATTCCATGCCATTCGAGTGTGATTTTGTGGAGACAACAGTCACGGCGAGGGGGTTGACCAACGTCTAGCCGATTCATTATGAAATTGGATCAAGGAACAGCTGACTGCAGGCGGAGTCCTGGCTAGCAGGCGCTTTTGACTTGGGAGGTTCTTGCCATGGTCTTCGTGAAATGTCTCGGGCAGAAGGAAACCGTCGAGAAGTTTGCTCATCTTTGGTTTAATGGCATGGCGAGATTTCACCGCGTGAAGGATCCTCGCACATGGCAGTTTGACTAACAGCATGTTATTGCGTACTTGCAATCTAAACTCTCGACGAGAATGCCAACGTGGAAACGCCTCAAGATTATTGAGGGTCTGAGGTGTGAAGCCGAGCGGGATGATGCCCCTTCAGGCCTTCAGGGCAATCTGCCTTGTGTGGGGGGAAGTCCCAGGGCGGCGCTTCGCTCTGCCCTGGGCTACAATATTTAAGCCCGTTGGGCTATCAGTCCTTTCGCCCCAACGGGCCGAATGGGGCAGCGACATTTTAGCCCAGGGCAGAGTGCAGCGACGGAACGTCGCGAAACGCCGCCCTTGATACTCCTACTCTTGTTTCATCGGGATGAACGTCAGATGCACTTCATTGCCGTCGAAAAACAAGTGACTAAGCCTAGCAATCGTTTTCCACTGTGCGATGGCTTTGTCGACATCGCGTTGCTGACGCTCTAGTTTTTTGATCTCACCGTAGAAGTCGATGCGGGATTTGCTCCTTTCATTGGCCTTCGCGTTTTCGAGTGCCACAATGGAGTTGCTGATCCATTGGTGGTAATCGATCAATCGATTGCAAACGGTTTGAGCATCCCTCGGTGAGAGCATGATGGGTTCGGATGCGGATGTTACTCGCAAACCTACGGCTGTACTGATTTGCCAACGGCTGCCTGGCTTCGAACTAATTTCCAATATTAGTTCCGGCTCTTCGTCTTCCATCGCGATCTTCCAGCTTGCTTTGCCTACTCCTTCGATGAAGATCTGTTCCGTTGGCTCGACGACCAGTTCTTTCGACAACTTCAATTTGACTTCACAGCGACATAGTTTTGGCTGAACTCGGTGCCCGATAAAAATGATTTCCTTCTTGTTGAAGGAATCCGTCGTGAGTATTTTTTCAAGCGGCATTCCTTCCTGGTTCAAAACGTCCTGGTTCAACTCGCCCTGGTTCAAGACGTCCTTTGCAACTTGTGATGGGTCATCCTCATGATCGCCCTCGACGATGTTGTTGTCGTCGAGCGTGGCGATCTTTTCCCCAAACGGAATCCCGAACGGAGTGCTGCTGTCGCTGTTGGGAACATTGTTCGGAACACTTCCTGATTTGAGTGCGTCGCTTATGATCGAGGACGCATTCATCGAACCTAGATTAAACTTACTAGATGAGGTCGGCTGCAACTGGGACAACAAGGATTCGAGCGTATCCGTTTCTGTTGCTGGCGACAGTTCTTCCGCCTTTCCAGAAAACCCATCAAGCGTCGTTATCTCTTGGTCATCGCTGGACAACTCCGGCGACTCGACGGTCGAAGACGTAACCGTATCGATGATCAGGTCCTTTGCGATCTCGAACTCCTTTGCCGTCATTGCCGAACGATCGGCTTCTCCAAGTTGAGAGGCGATGCCGGACATCCAAACGAGGGTTCCAAACCCCAAGGTTCCGGCAACCGCAGTCCCAATGATGGCATGCTGGGATGCCTTTCTCTTTTTTGGGTTTCGTTGTTGACTGACTGCAGGAACGTGAATCGTGTCGGGAGAGTTCAGCCAAGCAACGCCCTGGGTTGCAGCGTCCTCCGTTCTTTGCGTCAAACTTGCAGGGCTCGTCGACCAAGGCCAGCGTGACCTTTTCATTTCCCAATGAGCCGCGAGACTTGGCGAATGTTCCGCATGAAAGTGTGCGGTTGACCATTTCCCGATCGATTCGGGGAGTGGAACGAGCTCGCCATCCTCGGTCACAAATGTCTCCGCAGGACTCAAGGACGAGCTAATCCGATTCATCGACGCCAATTGTTTTTTCCAGTCCTGGACCACCGGATTCGGTGGTGGACCAGCTTCTTGCAATAGCCCAGCCACAAGCAGAAGCGATTCGCATCGAACGCACAAAATGCTTTCGTCCGGTCCACGTTGGACGATGCAAGACTGACTCAAAAGATCTCGCAAAGGCGGAAACGCAGGCGATTCTCCATCAATGGGCAGATCGAGAGACTCATTTGCGAGTGCTTGAATTTCAACCCAATTCGAGGACTCAGCGGCTCTCGTTTGGCTATTGACCCGCAATGACTCCTGGTTTTGGAGCAACGGTCGCACGAACCAGTCGACGGAATTCGGGGCCCGAATCAGGCAGGACCATCGGCCATTTCCTGTCTCGAAAATGCTTCGAAAAATATCCGGCGACGGAGGACTCGTGCTCTGGTTCTTGGAAAGCAAGTCGCTTAAAGCATGCAAAACATGGTCTGGTGGGATCATTTCATTGTGCTGGATGTGAGTTCAAACAAGGCATTGGCAATTGACGTTTTGAAAGAGCGAACGTACACTTTTCGCCCGTAAATCCGGGAGTTGTCATATAGATACCCGACGTCGTCGGACCCCATTGATTTTTGCAGAAACACGGGAGCATTGCATTCGGCCATGGCTAACAAGTTGATTTATTTTTTTGGCAAATCGAAAACCGACGGTAACGGAGATATGAAGGCTCTGCTCGGTGGAAAAGGAGCTAACCTCGCTCAAATGACCAAAATTGGTCTCCCGGTGCCTTCTGGCTTCACCATTACGACCGAAGTTTGCGTTTCGTATTACAAGAACGGCAAGAAGCCACCTGCGGAACTTACCGGCGATATGGAAAAGGCCGTCAAGTGGCTTGAGAAGGAAACTGGCAAGAAGTTCGGAGACGTCAAGAACCCGCTCCTCGTATCGGTTCGATCCGGTGCTCGCGATTCGATGCCGGGCATGATGGACACCATTCTTAATCTGGGCCTCAACGATGCCACCTGCGAAGGAATGGCTATAGCGACCAACAACCCACGTTTTGCTTGGGACTCCTACCGGCGGTTCCTGCAAATGTACGGCGACGTGGTTATGGGCGTCCAAAAGAAGAACGAGAACGATCACGATCCGTTCGAAGAGATCATGGCCCAACTGAAGAAAGAAGCCAAGGTCAAGGACGATACCGAGCTTTCCGCCGAACAACTCCAAGAGTTGGTCAAGCGATTCAAGAAGCTGATCAAGGATCACTCAGGCAAGGCGTTTCCAAATGATCCGATGAAGCAATTGGAAGGGGCCGTTTACGCTGTGTTCAGCTCGTGGATGAACGAGCGAGCCATCCTCTATCGTCAAAAGTACCGCATCCCTGACGAATGGGGTACCGCGGTTAATGTTCAAGCGATGGTGTTCGGCAACATGGGAGACGATTGCGCGACCGGTGTGGCGTTCACTCGCGACCCTGCCAACGGCGACAACGTTTTCTATGGCGAATACCTTGTTAACGCTCAAGGCGAAGACGTAGTGGCGGGTGTTCGCACACCGCTCACAATCGCCGACATGGCCAAGGACAAGATCATTTCCGCCGCGCACAAAGAGCTGAACGACGTTCGCAAGATCTTGGAAAAGAACTTCGGCGATGTTCAAGACTTCGAATTCACAATCGAGAAGAAGAAGCTCTATATGCTTCAAACTCGGAACGGCAAGCGAACGGCTTTGGCCTATGTCAAGATCGCTCACGACATGGTCAAGGAAAAATTGATGTCGCCTGAGCACGCCATCAAATCGGGCGATCCAGAAGCTCTTAATCAACTCTTGCAACCTATCTTCGACACCGTTGCCTATGAAAAAGCCCGAGGGGAAGGGCGTCTGATGGCCGTTGGATTGCCTGCCGGTCCGGGAGCAGCATCCGGTTCCGTGGTCTTCACCGCGGGCAAGGCCGAAGAACTCGCAGCTCAAGGCAAGCACGTTGTTCTCGCTCGTATCGAAACCAGCCCAGAAGATCTGCGAGGCATGATCGCTTCCGACGGAATTTTAACCGCTCGCGGTGGTGTTTCGAGCCACGCAGCCTTGGTCGCTCGTCAAATGGGCAAGGTCTGCGTTGCAGGTGCTGGCGATATCGAAATCGACTACCACAAGGGGACACTCAAGTGCAAAGGTGTCACGCTCAGGGAAGGTGACCATATCAGCATCAACGGTACCACCGGCGAAGTGTTTCATGGTGCCATTGCAACCGCGGATAGCGAACTCAAGCAAGTTCTGGTCAACAAGACCATGAAACCCAAGGATAGCAAGGTATTCCAGTACTACGACTCGCTGATGAAGCTCGCAGACAAATATCGAAGCCTCGGAATTCGCACCAATGCGGACCAACCCGATCAAGTGGTCAACGCAATCGCTTTCGGTGCAGAAGGGATCGGGCTATGCCGAACAGAACACATGTTCTTCGAAGGGGACCGAATCATTGCCGTTCGCCAAATGATTTTGGCCAAGTCCGAAGACGATCGAAAGAAAGCCCTCGCAACGCTATTGCCTTATCAGCAAAAAGACTTCGAAGGAATCTTCCGCGCATTGGATGGATTGCCAGCCTGCATTCGTTTGCTCGATCCACCCTTGCATGAATTCTTGCCACAGCAAGACAATGTTAAGGGACAAGAGGAGGTCGCCAAACAACTCAAGACAACCGCTGCCGAAATAGCCAAGATGGTGAGCGAACTTCATGAGTTCAACCCAATGCTTGGCTTCCGCGGTTGCCGGCTAGGTATCTTGCGACCTGAGCTCACGGAAATGCAGGCCCGGGCAATTTTCCAAGCTGCCGCAACGGTCCTCAAAGAAGGCACCAAGGTCAAACCAGAAGTCATGGTTCCTTTGGTCGGCTTCAAGAAGGAACTGGATTTGCAAGTGAGCATTGTCCACCGAGTTGCGGCGGAAGTCATGAAGGCGACAGGCAAGAAGTTCGCATACACCGTTGGCACGATGATCGAAGTGCCACGCGGTGCGTTGACCGCCGACGAGATCGCCGAGTCCGCTGAGTTCTTCTCGTTCGGAACTAACGACTTGACCCAAACCTGTTTGGGCATGAGCCGCGACGACTCCGGGTCCTTCTTGCCCGCCTATCAAAACCTAGAGATCATCAAAGCGAATCCATTCGCATCGATCGATCGCACGGGTGTTGGACAATTGATGCAGATCGGGGTCGAAAAGGGTCGCTCCACCAAATCCGACCTCAAGATTGGCATTTGCGGCGAACACGGCGGAGATCCATCGTCGGTCGAGTTCTGCCACATCATCGGCCTGGACTACGTTAGCTGCAGCCCATTTCGAGTGCCCATCGCACGTTTGGCAGCCGCCCAGGCAGCCATCCGCCATCCCGCCAAGTTGGTTCCCGCCAAGGTAATCAAAGACGGCAAGGCCAAGCCGGGTGCGACGAAGTCAAAGACATCCGCAAGGAAATAGTCCCAGCGGGATAATGACGAGCCTTTGGGGTTACCCAGAGGCATTTGATTCATGCTGCTGGCAATATGCCAGTGGCCGCCGGCTCGCCTTGCATGTTTCGTTCTAAAAACAGTATAAAGGCTTGATGGAAACTTCACTCCATCGCCAATTAAAGCACCATTTTGCAGCCGATTCGGACTCCGTCGAGGTTACCGTGGATGGCTTTCGCATCGACGCGATTGATGTGGCTGGCAATTTGATCGAGATCCAGCATTCGGGACTTGGATCGATTCGAAACAAAGTAAAAGTCTTGCTCGCCAACGGCCACCGGTTGCGAGTCGTGAAACCTTGGATCGGCTGCAAGTGGATTGAGACGTTCGATTGCGAAGGGGGGGAGTTGTTGCGACGTCGGAAAAGCCCGAAAAAACTGCAACCGATTGACATCTTTCGCGAACTAATTCACTTCACGCAGGTCTTCCCGCATCCCAAGCTGACACTTGAAGTGCTTACCGTCCATTGCATTGAACAACGCGTCGATCGCGTCCACCGACGCTGGAAACGCAAACAATACCAAGTGCTCGACCAACATTTGGCAAAGCTGTGCGAATCCGATTTCCTAGAAAGTGTCGCGGACCTTTGGCGACTGCTCGGAGATCCCAAATTACCGCTAGAATTCGATACTCGCGAATTGTCAGAGTGCATACAGCAGCCGCGTTGGTTTGCGCAGCAAATCGCGTATACCCTCAATCGATGCAAGGCTACAGAGACGGTCGGCAAACGCGGAAACTCCATTGTTTACCGCAAAACATCAAAGCGAGTTCGCAAGAAAGCAGCATGAGCCACCACGGTCCGAAACACTTTAATCCTGCGCATCGCCTATCGATTCGCGTTCAGTACAATGAGATCGACGGTCAGGGACGCGTTCACAATTCACAGTATTTGAACTACTTCGAACGCGGCCGTGTGGAGATGCTTCGCGAGAATGGCATTTCCTATCGGGAGATTGAAGAGACCGGCTTGATGCTCGTGGTCAAGACGATGCACGTTGACTTTCACATGCCCGCAGGGTTCGATGATGAACTCGAATTGCTTACGACTCTCAGGCACTGCCACGGTGCTCGTGTTGAACATGCTTATCGACTGATTCGGATGGGATCCTCCGAAGCAGCCCCAAGCCCCAGTGAAACCGTCATTGTCACGGGCCATAGCATCGTTGCATGTATTGATCGCGAGGGCAAAGTAAAACGCCTGCCAAAGTTATTGCAATTGGGGCTTAGTTGAGCGACGCTCCGCGTCGCAGGAAAAAGATAGTTGAGCGTCGTGCAACTAAGACTGTTTTTTATTGACGCTCTGGCAGCCAGTCTACGTTACTTCGTTGAACACGGGCTGGTCATTGTCACGGTCATTGTCGTTGTCTCCACCGTTGTCTCCACCGTTGTCTCCACCGTTGTCTCCACCGATATCGCCGATTTGGGATTCTCCATCCGCTTGAATTCTCCATTGTTGTAGTCGCCGAATTAGGCGAGCCCGCGAAATATTGAGGAGTTTCGCAGCCGATGTCTTGTTCTGCGGAAATCGTTCTATCGCCCTGAGGATCATCGTTCTCTCGACATCCTCGAGGATTGCGTCTAGGTCCACCGAATCATCAGTACTGTTGTTTTCAAAATAAGAAGCACAGGTGCGAATGTTCACCGGTAAATGGTGGGGCGCGAGCGATTCGCCATCGCTCGCGTTGCTGATTGCAATCGACAGGACGCTTGCGAACTCTTCGATATCCTCAGGCCATGGATAGGCGATGAGCGCATCGACAAACTCGGCCGTGAATTCCCGACCGCTTCGCCCATTTCTTGGTTGCGTTTCGAACCATGCGTTGATAAGGATACGAAAATCTTCGATACGCTCGGTCAAACGAGGCAACTCGATTCGAATCGTGCTTGACCGAAGCACGATTTCCTTCCAAGCTGCGTCCTGAGCCCTTTGGGCGGAAATCTCATCCGGGACACAAGTCGTGATGCAGCGGATTCGTGAATTCTTGGTTAGGTAACTCGATAGCATGTTGAGACATCCATCCGGAAGCAGTTCAAGTCCATCCAGCAGGATAACTGGGTGCTTTGACTCATCCTTGATTGATTCATGGATGAGCTCCAACATGCTTTGAAGCAAGTCCGCATCCATTAGTCCGCACTCGATTCGAATGAGTGCGGAGTTGCCATCGAACTGCGCTGCGTTGAAAGGATTAAATCGATGTGCGTGAATAGCCTGTGCAAGCCACGTCTTTCCCGAACCATTGGCACCCAGAATGGTTATCGGATAGGAGTTCGCGATAGCCAATTGAGTTTGTTCCAACGCGCGACGAGTGAGAGCAGATTTGCCCTGGAGAAACCATAGCTCATTCAAGTGTGCGTACCGATTTCGCGATTCCATGACCATATGCTGAACGATCGCAGCGTGTTCGTCAGATCTGCGCAAAGAGTCGGCATCATCCATATCACAAAGAATACACAGCGTGCAGCCGGCACCTGTATTCTCCAGGGGAATCAGGCATCGAACGGTTTCCGAATTGTTTTCAAGCGTCGCTTCCATCGGAGTCGCTATTGACGCATTTTGAAATGGATTGACGAACGGCACGATCTTAGTATGCCTGCGCGACCAAGCGACGGGAAGTGACAAAAATGCTTTCAAACGTGAGTCCGATGCATCGTCTTTTGGGATCGGTGAGGAACAGTCAAGTCCCAACAAACCTTCCGGCGATCGACCCACGAATGCTCCTATGGCGTCGTTGGCAAAGACTAACGTATCGTCTTCAGAAAGCACGTACATTGGGTAGGAAGAACCACTAAGCAATCGTGCAATTTGCCTTTTGGCGATGGAGCGATTGGGTTGGTCCGCTGGATTGACGTCTTCCATCTCAGGGTGATCTTCGGTTCAACAAAAAAATTGTTAAAAGCAATTTTGATTTTAATCCCATTCAACGAAAAAACACTGCGAGATCCGTAGACCATCGCAGTGTTGCGGGAATTGTTTCGCGCACGAACAGGCGTGACTAGAACACGTCGGTCAAAAATTGATGTCCCCAGTGGTATCGCTGATTGGACGGATAGTAGTTATACCACTTGCGGTTGTAGACCGGGATCTGCATTTCTGCAGGGTAGCGATAATAGAGGCTATCACTGCTTTTGTAATAATCGTTACCGTAGAAATTCTGCGGATAGTAAACGTAGGGGTAGTGGTTGAATCGCTGGTAGTCGCGATTGCTAGCAGCACCACCCCATGCTTGGCCGTAAGCTTGCGCCTGTTGGGCTTGAGTTTCGTTTGAAGTTGCTAGACCAGCGACAATTGCTAGTGCAGCGACCAATAAGGCCTTGCGTACCATGACTGAACCCCCCGGTTTAATACGAAATGTCTTCGCAATTGCGATTGACGGTAGGATCGGCATTCGTAGGCATCGGAATTGAGCTTTTTATCCCTACATGCTGAACATGCAACAAACGTGGAGCTTTACCTGCCGAACCATTGCGATTTTAGCTCTGGGAGGGTGAGGCTCCTGCCGAACCATTGCTCTGGGAGGGTGAGGCTCCTGCCGAACCATTGCTCTGGGAGGGTGAGGCTCCTGCCGAACCATTGCGTAAATAGCTCGGCAGGAGCCTCGCTCTCCCTCAGATCAGGACTCTTCCACAGCTTCGCGAATGGCTCGCACAACACTGGTTCGTGAATGTTGCGACGACACGATTCGGTCGACATCGAGTCCCAGAAACTGGCCGAGCTTGCACGCAAGGTCCACGTCGCGGACGCCCTCGAATTGGCTTACGAGTTTTTCGCGATAGAAGATCGTAGCGTCGTTCGAATCGAAGCCGCTTTCGTAAGCGTCCTGCAATTGTTTGATCCAGGCTTCTGGAACAAGCCTTTGGATGCAGTACTCAATAGACCAAATATCATCGCCAGTGCATTCCGACAACAGCATCAAAGCGTGGCTACGATTCATGTTCACCTTTCCGTTCGAGTCCGCCGGTTTTAGAACAAGCCAGGGATGAGCCTCGACCGGACCTTTTGCATGTAGTTTCGATAGTCAGGATCTTGGCCGAGAAGCCGCTCTTCGGCAAGGATTCGAGGGATTTTGATGGTGTACAGGATGGCGAACACACCAAGATTCCAAGCGGTTGGATTCAGCAAGAAAAATCCAGCGTGAAGCAAAATATACCCCATGTAGATGGGGTGTCTTACCAAGCGATATGGGCCCGAAATACAAATGCCGCGATTGGCTGCAACCAATCCGAAACGACGTCCAAGCGTCAACTTTGAGTACAACTGAGTGGATAGCCCTGCGATCGTCAACAGGACCGCAATCCCGTCCCAAGCGTGTGGTTGACCGGCGTATGGACGAGCCAGCAACGACATGCACGTTGCCGAGAAGGCGAGCCCCCAGTCCAAAGGGCGCAACGACAAATTTTTAGCGCCACGTCGGAACAAAACCAAAACGACCATCATCGTTTCCGTAATCAACAACATGATGTCGCCAATCACAACCGCCTGCCCCGCGTGAAAGGAGGTGATCATCGACGTGACCAAGGCGTTTAGGAAACTCGTGAAGAGAATCACGATCGCGATGCGCTCAAAAGCGTCCAAAATGCCAGCCCGTAAAGTGGGCTCAGTCCACCATGAGCTCCAGGCGTTTGAGCAAGCGAAACGAGGTTCAGAGTCTGACCGTGGAAGCGGCTGTATCATTCTCGCTGATCCAGTGTGTAAGAAAAATAAGAAACGGAATTCAAGTTCTAGGCAACGGAAAGATACATCGCACCGTGATAGGCATTGAGGAATACACAACATTTATCGCCTTGAAATGGTGGGATTCGCTCAAGCTTATGGATTTTGCAGGTCGTACCGAGGGTTTTGACAAGGTTTTTGCCTTTTCCAAATGAAAACGGCAGGTACACTATGCGGTGTCGTAGTTAGCAGTTTCTTCTCAAATCTTCATTCTCGAATAACCTTCGAGGGAGGTCGGTTCGGTGGCTTCGGGCAAATATCTATTTACAAGCGAATCAGTATCGATGGGTCACCCAGACAAACTGGCTGACCAAATCTCCGACAGTGTGTTGGACGCTTTGCTGGCACAAGACCCTATGAGCCGCGTGGCTTGCGAAACCGTGGTGACAACCGGACTCGCGCTGATTGTTGGGGAGATCACGACCAAGGCCGTGGTGAATTACTCCGACATCGTTCGACAAGCCATTCTCGATGTCGGATACGACGATGACGAAGCCGGCATTTCAGGCCGGACCTGCAATGTAATGGTTGCTTTGGATCGACAGAGCCCTGACATTGCGATGGGTGTCGACAGTTCCACGGACAGCAAAGACACCGGAGCCGGTGACCAAGGCTTGATGTTTGGATATGCATGCAACGACACGCCAGAGTTGATGCCACTACCCATCGCGTTGGCTCACCGTATTACCAACCGATTGACCGAAGCCCGCTTCAAGAAGGAAGTGGACTGGCTAAGACCCGACTCCAAGAGTCAAGTCTCTGTTGCATACGATGACTTTACGCCGATCGGAATCAACAATGTTGTCGTGTCAACACAGCACGCTCCACACGTCAGTCAAAAGGAAATTCGAGAGTACGTCATCGAAAAGATCGTGAAGCCATGCTTGCCGGCCAGCATGATCAAGGACGACATCACCTACCATATTAACCCAACCGGTAATTTCGTCGTCGGTGGCCCGCACGGCGATAGCGGTCTGACAGGACGAAAGATTATTGTCGATACCTACGGTGGATGGGGACGACATGGCGGCGGTGCGTTTAGCGGCAAGGATCCGACCAAGGTGGATCGAAGCGCAGCCTATATGGCTCGCCACGTCGCAAAGAACATCGTAGCATCCGGGTTGGCGGATCGATGTGAAATCCAACTCGCCTACGCGATCGGTGTGAGCAAGCCGGTTAGTGTTCGCGTTGACACACAAGGCTCCGGCAAAGTCAGCGACGAAAAGATTTGCGAAGTCGTGCAGAAATTTTATGATCTGACTCCGCGTGGAATCATCGAGTACTTGAAACTGCGACGCCCGATCTACCGCAAAACTGCTGCTGGCGGTCACTTCGGTCGAAACGACCCCGAGTTCACATGGGAAGATACTTCCAACGCATCAAAACTTGCTGCAGCAGTTCGCGCAGCCTAACTGGGCGAACCAACGGGGTTTCAGGGCAGAGCCCTAGAACCGGACGGTTGCAATCGGCGAGAAGTTTCGACAAAAAAATTGGTATTTGTTTCTACCTCGGTGGACCAGTGTACGGACCACCGAGGTTTTTGTTTTTCAAAAATATGCTGCCCAAGTCTAAAGTTAAGTCCTCGGTCATCGCGGTCGCCAAGCTCGTCATTCTTGCGGCAATTATCATTTGGATCATTGCGACTTTTCCAAAGAAGGACTGGGAGGTGTTGGTCGCACAGGAGAAAAACTGGTGGCTTCTTGGTCAAGCTTTTGTCGTCATTCTTGTAGCTCATTTGATTACGTATTGGCGATGGCAGCGTCTCGTTCATGCCTTAGACGTCCCTTTCCGATTGGCGGAGGCAATACGATTGGGGTTTCTTGGAACATTGCTTAATTTGGTGAGTGTCGGCTCCGTCGGTGGTGATGTTTTCAAAGCGATCGAAGCGGCAAGGAACGCAGATAAGAAACGGGCCGAAATTGTCGCTTCGGTGTTGGTGGATCGAGCCATTGGATTGCTGGGGCTCGTTCTAGTCGCCGGCTTTAGCCTTTCCCTGGCAACAGCCCTCTCACCCAGAATGAAGTGGATTTGGATGAGTGCGATAGTGCTCAGCGCCCTAGGTGTATCGGGGGTTCTCCTAATCGTTTTGGTTGGACACCAGGTACCTATCAAGTGGCTGACCAGGCTTCCGATCGCTGGTCATATTCTGCATCGCGCCGCACATGCTTGCATGATTTTTCAAGGCAGACCGCGACTCGTTGTCGAACTCATAGGTTCAAGCATTTTGGTGCATTGCTGTTTGACGCTCGGCTGTACGTTGATTTCCAACTCGCTTTATGCCGAAAGCCCGACGGTGGGTCAACACTTTATGACGATCCCGCCTGCGATGGCGGCAGCCACATTGCCCCTAACCCCTGGCGGAGTGGGGGTACAAGAAATAGCCATCCAGAGCCTGTTTCAAGAACTACCTGATCTACCGAAAAGCTACTCCGGATTGATTATGGCAAGCGTGTTTCGGGCACTGCTCGTGTGCGTTGCCTTGATCGGTGCAGTCTACTATTTCACCGGTTTCGGCAGAAAAAACCTGCCGTGTGGATAAACCGGACGCTAGCGCGTTCCGGCTGATTAGGACAGTAATCGATGTGCCTTCGCGAAGTTGGCACCGGCGACGCCATAAATCCAATGCGATAAGCTTTAATGATTCTCCGAAAATTGAGTCTATTTTCATCGATCGTGACGCGGATTATCCACTCACCGGACGGCTCGCGCCGTTCCGCTACCAAATGTAGCGGCAGGGCGCGAGCCCTCCGGTGATGACCCAAGCATTTTTTTACATCCTAGGAGCGAAAGGCGACGATGAAATTCACAGCTTAGGAGCGAAAGGCGACTCTCGGACCATTCATTATCGAACGGTCCTAGCATTCTCACCCACTTGAAAGTCGAGATGGAATACCGTTGAGATCGATGATTGCATGTTTCACCGGCGCAATGCCGCCCCGTTCCGGCTCGCAAGTCCTTAGGGCAGTTCTTGGATTCTGCTTGATCGCAATTGGGAACGGGCAATGGGTCGGCGCGCAAGGCTCCGTCGATATGGAGTTCGTTGACAGCGTGAGCGGGGAACCTATCTTGGCAAGGATAATGTTTACCAAGTCGACCCGAAAAGTTGCTCGGCCTAAAAAACTTCTCTTCTCAGGAGATCAATGGCTTGCCGAACCCAGATTTCCGCTTCCGTTGGCCAATGGTGATTATGAATTCATGGTCCGACGTGGGCCTGAGTTCACTGAAATACGAGGGGGCTTTACCATCGAGCCGCGAGCCAAGGATGTTGTTCTGGTGGAAGTCCCGCGAGCCATCGACATGCATGCCGAACACTGGTTTAGCGGTGACCATCTATCTAGCCTCCCCATCACGTCGCTTTCGCGTTGGCAACTAGCCGATGCGGTCGACCTGGTCGTGTCCGTTTCTTCTCCCGAGGAAACCCAAGCGGCAACACCCAAACAGACCAAGCCATCGAAATCGAAAGACCGAGTCGAAGAGGCCATCGTGAACGGCGCCGAGTCCATGGGTCTCAAACTTCATACGACAAGTCGATTGCTGGAATGGCAACACGGATCGATCCTGCTGCATCGAGAACCTCCTGCCGCACAAGCCGTGCAGGCAGCGACGATGACTGCGGCCATGGCCGCCGAACTTCTCGACAAGGCCAAGCATACCGAGGGGGTGATTCCTGAACTTGTTCGGTTGTGGGACCGTGACGTTCCGATTTTACTTGGAAATGAATCGATTCGGTCCGTCCAGTTGCTTTCCACCTTCAATCGCCCGAACAACGACGACCGATTTGTGCTGGCGAGTGATAAGGGGAGCAAGACCCTTGGCGGCAAAATTCAAATCACACGAGGCAAGCAACGCGATGTAAGCGAACTCTTTGCCCCAATCGACGTTGAGGAGGAGCTGAAGTTCAAGAACGCTCGCGGTGTCGGACGCTTGACCGAATATCTTTATTGGCAAATGCTCGAGGCTGGACTCCGACTAACACCCACTGCGGGCAGCGACTTTGCCGTAAACGATACGCATGTTGGCTACAATCGAGTTTACGTCTATTCGGAGGAAGAACTGACCGAAACGCTTTGGTGGCAAGCGATCTCGAAGGGTCGCACGATGGTTACCAACGGTCCGTTGCTTCGGGCCAATGTCAATGCGCTGCCGCCTGGAAGTGTGCAAGCAAGTTACCGTGGTCAACCGATTCCGATTGACATTGGCGTTTCGCTTTCGGTGCGAGAGCCGGTCGACTACTTGGACGTAATCTTCAATGGTGAAACGATGTACAGTGCCAAACTCGAAGACCATTACAAACGCGGAGAATTTCCGCCGATGGAAATCGATCAATCGGGTTGGCTCGTGATTCGGGTGGTAACGGCGCATGAAAAAGGGTACCGGCTAGCGACCACGGCTCCCTTTTACTTTGAGTTTGACGGAAAGCCCCGGGTATCACGTCGAGCCGTTGATTTTTTTGAGGATTGGCTTGCGAAATCCAAGGCGGCTATTGCCGCAGTTCCGAAGGAGCTCGAGCAAATGAAGCCGTGGATCGCGGATGCTGAGCAGTTTTGGAAGCTGCGTCGAGCTGAAAGTAATGCCGAGTGATCCCGCCAGGCGGTTTGGAGATTAGAATGGGCTTCGTTTGACAGGCTGGAAGCATACCCCGCGAGCTTGACAGGCTGGAAGCCTATCCCACAACATTCACCTTCCCACCAACCGACTTTGCATTTCCATGAAACGATTGAATCTTTACTGTTCCGCATTGTTTGCCTTGCTTTTTTCCGGGAAGATCCATGCTGAGAATTGGCCACAGTGGCGTGGCCCCCGCAGCGACGGAATTTCGACCGAAAAGAATTTGCCAACTCAATGGAGTAAAACCGAAAATATTGCATGGCGAACGCCGATGCCTGGACAAGCCGGGGCGACACCTTGTGTTTGGGAGGACCGAATCTATGCAACCAGCGCAGACAAAAATGATTTGGTAGTCCTTTGCTTAAGTACAACGGATGGCAAGGTACTTTGGAAGCAAACCGTCGGCACCGGTAACCAGGACGCGAGGGCCGGCGAAG
This sequence comes from Pirellula staleyi DSM 6068, assembly GCA_945875845.1. Taxonomy (GTDB): domain Bacteria; phylum Planctomycetota; class Planctomycetia; order Pirellulales; family Pirellulaceae; genus JBKCUI01. The sequence goes on along the minus strand of CAMCMB010000068.1, from coordinate 15,266 downwards.
GCAACTCTGCTTCTCCCTCTCCATGCACGGACGGCAAGCATGTCTGGGTGTTCTTTGGCACGGGTGTACTCGCTTGTTATACCAAGGACGGCGCCGAAGTCTGGAAGTTTGACGTTGGCGATCGCTTCGGCAAACTGGATATCCAATTCGGAATGACTTCAACGCCCGTGTTGGATGGCGACCATCTCTACATGCAACTCATCCATGGACGAATGAAAATGGACGACAATACCAGAACAGGCAAGGTTATCAAGCTTGACAAGATGACGGGCAAAACGGTTTGGGAAGTCGAGCGAGTTACCGATGCGGCCTTTGAGTGCAAGCACTCGTACGCTTCCCCTTTTATATACGACGACAAGTTGAGCAAGTTCCTTGTCGTTCATGGTGCGGATTGCATAACGGGTCATGACTTGAGCACAGGGAATGAAGTATGGCGATTCGGACTACTCAACGGTCCAAGCGAGAACAACTCGAAACCGGTAGACAAAACGTTTCGCTTCGTCGCTTCTCCTTGCGTGTCACCAGCGACCAATTCCATCATCGTTCCGACCGCCAAAGAGGGGCCGGTCATCGCTCTGAAGGCGTCCGCCCTGAAGGGGGACAGTTCGAAAAACAAAGAAGCGATCGCGTGGAATTCAGCCAGGACGCCTGACGTGTCGATTCCTCTGATCGAAGATGGCTTGGTTTATCTGCTGCACAAAGACGGTAAGCTCCAATGCATGGAGCTTGCAACCGGCAAAGAGTTGTACATGGAACGAACGTACTCGGGCCAGCATCGTTCAAGCCCCATGGTCGCCGATGGGCATATTTACTTTGGTTCAAACGACGGGCATTTCACCGTGGTTCGTGCCGGTCGAGAGTTCAAGTTGGTCAGCACGATGGAGATGGGGGAAGCGATCACCGCATCTCCTATCGTATCCAACGGAACGTTGTACATTCGATCGTACGAGGCGTTGTACGCGATCAAGAAATAAAGCCAGCGCCGAAGGTGTTCGCCAACAAAGCCTTGGGTCGCACACTTTTTCAACCCGAGCAATAGACACAGCCGACAAAAGTCAAAATAGTAGGCACATTCCATGTGCCGTCCACCTAGAATCCCGGCAAAAGCTTGACTGCGAACGGCACGGCGGAGCGTGCCTGCACCTTTTGTCGGCTGTGTCGCAATAGTTGCACCAAGCGGTTACATTAAACGTTGGTGACTGCGCAGGTCACGATACGCAATCCTCTCCATCCGTCCGTCCATTCGTCAAACTGAGGTCATCCATGAGGCGTTTTCAGTCCTTTGCCATGGTGTCGATACTGTGGACCTTGTCTATGGTTCTCCCACCTCACGCGCTTCTCGCAGATGCGAAGCAGCAAGCCTCCGAAATTTTGAGTCAAACCGGGGTCACCGGCGGGTTCATCGTCCATTTAGGCGTTGGAACAGGTGAGTTGACGGTTGCCCTTCGACAAGGTGATGGAATCCAGGTACAGGGCTTAGACCGCAACGCAACGGTGGTCCAGAAAGCCCGCGATCTCATTCGTAAGTCAGGAATCTATGGCGATGTGGCCGTCGATCAACTCTTAGGATCGCAGCTTCCCTATATCGATAACTTGGTCAACCTGATGGTGATTGAGGACCAAGGGGACGTACCGCAAGAAGAAGTACTGCGAGTCCTTGTGCCAAATGGCGTTGCCTATCTCAAGGATTCCAAAGGCGGATGGACCAAGACCGTCAAGCCGCGTCCGAGCAATATTGACGAATGGTCCCACTACTTGCACGATGCGAGTGGGAATTCCGTTGCGCACGACGATGTGGTCGCTCCACCGCGACATCTCCAGTGGGTCGGCAGCCCACGCTACTCTCGTCACCACGATCGTATGGCTAGCATGAGCGCACTGGTATCGACGGGCGGGCGGATATTTTACATCATGGACGAGGGAAGCCGAATCTCCATCCAACTCCCGTCCAAATGGAAGCTGATTGCTCGCGATGCGTTCAATGGAACTGTCTTGTGGAAACGCGATATCGAAAACTGGCAAAGCCATCTCTGGCCGCTCAAGAGTGGACCGACTCAACTCTCGCGACGCTTGGTCTCGACGGACAATACCGTTTATGCCACGTTGGGCTACGACGCACCGTTGACATCCATCAATGCTGCGACAGGCAAGACTCTGCAAACGTTCGCGGGAACCGATGGCACTGAAGAGATTGTCACCACGCAAGGGATTTTGTTTCTTGTCGTGAGAAAGGGCAAAGGGGAACTTGCGGACTACGCGCCTCTCAATGCAACGGTCGGCGATCAAGCCGTGGCCGGAAGGATGTTCTGGGACGAAGATCCGCGAATCTTGATGGCCGTGGAAGCGGACACGGGTCGCACTCTTTGGGCCAAGCAAACCAGGATTTCGCCCCTCACCTTGGCTGCCGACAGTTCGCGAGTCTATTTCCATGACGGCGAGAAATTGATCAGCGTCGAGCACCGGTCTGGCCAAGTCGCCTGGGAAACCAAACCGGTAAGTCGTCGCAATCGGTTTACATTCAACTTTGGGCCGCGTCTGGTAGTCGATGAAGAAGTCGTTTTGTATGCAGGTGGCGACGGCAAAATGATCAGCGTCTCCAAGAAGGACGGCGAATTGCTGTGGGATGCGGTCCATCCTAATTCGGGGTATCAGTCACCTCAAGATCTGCTCGTCATGGGCGGGCTGGTCTGGTGCGCCCCTACGACTTCGGGCAAAGACACCGGAGTCTACACGGGACGCGATGCCAAGACGGGCGAAGTAAAAAAGGAATTCTCGCCCGACGTCGATACGTACTGGTTTCACCATCGTTGCTACATCGCCAAAGCGACCGATAACTTCTTGATTCCCTCGCGTACTGGCGTGGAGTTCGTAAGTCCTGATAGCAAGCACTGGGACATCAACCACTGGGTGCGCGGTGGGTGCCTCTATGGCGTGATGCCCTGCAACGGTTTGACTTACACGCCACCCCATAACTGCGCTTGCTATCCGGAAGCAAAACTATTCGGCTTCAACGCGCTCGCTCCCATGGCGCCGACTCGCCCTATCCCAGCCAATGTCCCTGAGGAAGGGCGACTGCAAAAGGGCCCCGCCTTTTCGCAACCGCTCGAGGATGTCGCCGCGAACCAAGTGGGAGACTGGCCAACCTTTCGACACGATGCATCGCGAAGCGGTTCTGCCTCCCAACTGATCAAGCCCATCGTCGAAAAGAAGTGGACTGTCGATTTAGGTGGTAGATTGACTTCCCCTGTCATCGCTCGGGGGCGTGTCTACGTTGCCAAAATGGATGCCCACACGTTGTTCGCTTTTGATGAGTCCAGTGGAAAGGAACTTTGGTCGTTTACAGCCGGCGCTCGAATAGACTCGCCGCCGACTGTCTGCCGGGGCAGAGTCGTGTTCGGAGGAGCAGACGGCTGGGTCTACTGCTTGCAAGCGTCGGACGGACAATTGGCGTGGCGTTACCGCGCTGCACCCCTGGATCGCCGAAGCATGGCTTATGAACAGCTGGAATCCCTTTGGCCGGTACACGGTAGCGTGTTGATCCAAGACGACATTGTCAACTGCGTTTCAGGCCGATCCAATTTCCTAGACGGCGGCTTGCGCTTGATCCGACTGAACTTGGAGACCGGTGCAAAGCTTTGCGAGAACATCATGGATGAAACCAATCCGGAGACCGGCAACAACATACAGGAGAAACTCAAGATACTGCAGATGCCGGTCGGATTACCGGACATTTTGTCCTCCGACGGAAAGTTCATGTACATGAAGTCACAAAAGTTTAATCTCGAGGGAACGCGATTGGAGATCGGGCCAAACTCGGGCGACTTTGCAGCTCAAGCATCCGTGCAGCGAGGCGACAGCGCACACTTGTTTGCACCCATGGGCTTCCTAGACGACTCCTGGTTTCATCGATCCTATTGGGTACTTGGGCAAAGCTTCGCGGGAGGTCATGGGGGTTACTATCAAGCGGGTAAGTATGCTCCTTCGGGGCGCATCATGGTCAACGGCAATGGTTACGTCTATGGATACGGTCGCAAGCCCGAGTATCTGCGTTGGACAACCACGATGGAACACCAATTGTTCAAAGCCGATCCCACGCCACCCGAGATCCCAGAAAACTTCAATAAGGGGGGAACTGGGGGGCCATCGGGCGGCTCCTATGCTCAATTTCAAAACGCACCCAGCCTGAACCCTGCCGGTAAGGCTTTGACGGTCGAAGCTTGGGTAACCGCCACCAAACCCAACGGCGTTATCGTGGCTCGCGGTGGCCCCGCCGAGGGTTTTGCGCTGGTCATCGAAGAAGGTCGACCCGCGTTTCTCGTTAGGTCGGAAAGCAAGTTGACGACTGCGATCGGACCCAAACGCATTGTGGGTGGTTGGCATCATATTGTCGGAGTATTGACCGAAGACAAAAAGATGTCTTTGTTCGTCGATGGTCAACGCGTTGCCGAAGAAATCGCTTCCGGTTTGCTTACCAAAGATCCCGCTCAAGGAATGGAAGTGGGCGCAGATGCTAATTCGTCTGTCGGTGAATATGCCACCCCAAACTCCTTCGCTGGACTCATCGACGAAGTCCGGTTCTACCTGAACGCAACCGAGGATGAGGCTATTGCCGAACGCTTCAAGAATGGATCCGAGCTAGGTAACGATCCAAGGCTGGTCATCACCTTTGATGACGGCACCGCTCGCGACTTTTCGACCTACCGAAACAACGGCACTATGGAGGGCGGGTCGATTGTCGAAGGCAAGATAGGCAAAGCCATGAAATTCACAGCCAAAAACGCCGCTGCACCCAAAGCCAGCGGCGACAATCAAGGCGGAAGCCCCAAGATGGGTAACAGCCTCGTGAAACCAAAATGGGCCAATGATGTACCGATCTACGTTCGCGCTATGGTGCTCGCCGGAAACAAACTATTTATCGCAGGCCCCTTGGACATCATTGATGAAGAAGAGACCTTCAAAAAACTATCCGAAAAGGACGAAGAGGTTCAGCAGCTACTCGCAAGACAAGACGACGCCTTGGAGGGCAAATACAGTGGCCTGCTGCTTTGTGTGAACTGCGATAGCGGCAAGGTAGAACATGAACTCGAATTGGGAGCATTGCCTGCGTGGGACGGTATGGCCGGTGCAAGTGGCAAATTGTTCCTGTCCACGATCGATGGCCGGTTGATGTGTTTTGGTGAGTAAAGGAAATGAGATGTTGTTGAAAAGAACAAGTGTGCAAACATGCATCGCAATTTCGATTTGCCTCAGCGCGACGATCGCGTTTGCATGCAATGTGCCGGTCTTTCGTTACGCACTCGAACGCTGGAAGCCCGATTTGTGCGAAGTGATTGTCTTTCATGACGGAAAGCTTTCCGATCTCCAAGAGCAACAACTGCAGCAATTGGAAAAGGAAGCGTCCGACAAGGGCGGTTCCGCAAATGCAGAAGTGCGGCGAAGCCCTATCGGTCAAGATACCGACCGAAAGCGAATGGAGCTTTGGACTACTTTCCGAGACCAACCGCATGTGACGCTGCCCTATGTCGTGATTCGCACATCGCTAGGTAGTGGCGAAATGGTGAACCATTGGCATGGCTCACTTGAGACTGCGTCGACGGCAAACTTGTTCCATTCACCGGCACGACGTGAACTGTCGCGACGACTATTGGCTGGCGATTCCGTCGTGTGGCTGATGCTCCGATCCAAAGACGCCGCCAAGAACGATTTAACCCGAAATCTCTTGACCAAAGAGCTTGATCGATTGAGCAAGAAACTCGAATTGCCAGATGGAATTGGATTGCCCGGATCCGAACTGTATGCGGAAGTGCCCTTGTTTTTGAAGTTTACGATTTTGGAAATCGACCCAATGGATGTTCAAGAGCAAGTTCTTGTCAAACTCATGTCCGGTTTCGAGGCTGACTCGCAGGACGAACCCTTGCTTGCTCCTGTTTTTGGTCGAGGCAGGGCACTGGAAGTCATTCCGGCCAAACAAGTGGATGCGGGCTTGATCGAGGACCTGACAATGTTTTTATGCGGAGCTTGTTCATGCCAGGTCAAGGAACGAAATCCTGGCTTTGATTTGCTGCTCTCGACCCATTGGAATCAAGAACTTTTTGGTGCAGACGGTGAAGCCCCGCCCGCCGTCACAACCCTGGAACGCACCCCAGCAACTCAGCCGCTTTTGACCATTCCTCCAGGCAGGAAAAAATGAATCAAGTCGCAATGGAATCGTATCGCGCTGGGCCCTCGTGTTGGGAGAACTCGCGATGAATCGCATGGCATGGGTCCTCGTTGGCTCGGTTGTGGTGGTAGGCGTACTGCTGTTTATGATGAATGACACAGCCTCGGATAAGTCTGTGTTGGATAAACAAGGCAACAAGACTGAACCGCTGATGCTATTCTGCGCCGCCAGCAATCGGGGGGTGATGGAATTGATTCGACTGGAATACGAGAGTGAATTCCATCGTTCGATCCAAATTCAATACGGGGCATCGCAGACCCTGCTCTCCGCCATCGAAGTTAGCGAGACTGGCGATCTTTATCTGCCAGCAGATGACAGTTTTATTGAATTGGGTCGCCAGAAAAATTTGCTAAGTGAAGTCCTGCCCCTCGCAACAATGCGTGTTGTCGCTGCAGTCCGCCGTGGTAACCCCAAAGGCATTCGCGAGTTTGCGGATTTGAAACGCAAGGATTTACGCGTTGTGCAAGCGAGTCCCGATTCGTCTGCCATCGGAAAGAAGACTCGCGAGGTTCTTTCGGAATCGAATCTTTGGGCTGGGCTAGAAGGAGCAACGGCTACGTTTCGAACCACGGTTACCGATGTCGCGAATGATTTAGTGGTTGGCGCCGCGGATGCCGGGATTGTGTACGACGCCTTGCTGAACGCCTATCCTGATTTGGAGGGTGTTGAGCTTTCCGAGTTGGATGGACTCGTCTCGCAGGTCTCTTTGTCGGTCATCACTGGCTCCAAGCAACCTCAAGCGGCGCTTCATTTCGCTCGCTTCGTTGCCGCCCGCGACCGGGGATTAAAGCATTATGCTGAGGCTGGTTTTCAAGTCTTGAAGGGCGACGTGTGGAGCGAAGTGCCGGAGCTTTCGATTTTTGCCGGTTCGATGCTACGACCAGCCATCGAGGAGTCGTTGGTGGAATTTGAGAATCGCGAAGGAGTGCGAGTGACACGGGTTTACAATGGCTGTGGGATTTTGGTAGCCCAGATGAAAGCCGGTCAGCATCCCGACGCCTATTTTGCGTGCGACCGCGAATTCATGAATCAAGTTCCAGACCTTTTCCCAAAGCCGGTCGACGTTTCGACGAACCAGTTGGTTATCTTGGTGCAAAAAGGAAATCCTTTTGGCATCGAGTCCTTGCGCGATCTTGGAAAAAAGGGGGTGCGAGTTGGGGTCGGCCACGAAAAGCAATGCGCGATGGGATGGCTCACGCAAAACACGATTCGCCAAGCCGGCTTGCAGCGTGAAGTCATGGAGAATGTAACCGTGCAAACACCCACCGGCGATATGTTAGTAAATCAATTGCGAGCAGGTTCGTTGGATGCGGCGGTGGCCTATTTGAGCAATGCAGCCGGTGCTGCCGACTACTTGGATGCGATTGGGATTCAAGGGCTTTCCTGCTCCGTGGCAACTCAACCCTTCGCCGTGGCAGAGAATTCACCGCATGCTCAATTGGCCGAGCGATTGTTTTTAAAGCTGTGTTCAGCCGAGTCTCAGGAGATTTTCTTAGACGAAGGCTTTCAATGGCAAGATCCCAAGCCGTCGGATCAAAACTAAATGGCTGCAAGTAACCCTTGGCGATCCAGACGTACTTCGGACACGCTGTTTTTTCTTGTGATGGGAGGCATATCCGCCAGCTTCATTTTGCTGATCGTGTTGCTGCTGGTCGCCGACGTGATGTTCACCTCCCCTAGCGAATTCTATCGAGCGTTAGCTAAACCTGAAATTCGTGCCGCGCTGCAACTGACGCTTTTTTCATGCACGGTCGCAGCGATTCTTTCCGTGTGGGTTGGAACGCCGCTTGGTTATTTGCTTTCAAGATACTCCTTTCGGGGCCGCTGGGTCATCGACACACTGGTCGATATTCCTATTGTTTTGCCCCCTTTGGTATTGGGCTTGAGCCTGTTGATCCTTTTTCATCAACCGATCGCGGGCTGGCAGTTGGAAAGCGCATTGCGGGATGGATTGGGTTTTCCTGTAACCTATCGATGGCCAGCGGTCGTGCTTGCGCAGTTTTCGGTGGCCTGTGCGTTTTCGGTTCGAACCATGCGAGTCACTTTTGATCAAATGAACCCGCGTGCGGAGGAAGTTGCAAGAACACTGGGTTGCACCCGAGGCCAAGCTTTCTGGCAAATCGCGTTACCTCAGGCGAGTCGGGGACTTGTGACAGCCTTTACGATTGCTTGGGCGCGAGCCTTGGGTGAGTTTGGGCCCATCATGGTGTTTGCGGGAACGACACGCATGCGAACCGAAGTTCTATCGACCTCCGTTTTTCTGGAATTGAGCATAGGCAACCTTGATGCGGCCGTCGCGGTATCCTTGTTAATGGTGATGCTCGCGGTCGTAGTGCTCGTGGTTTTACGAGTCCTGGGAACGGGGCTAGCTTCGTGATTGAACTTAGGGGAGTTACGGTCAAGAGCGGTTCTTTTGTGCTGCCGAGTATTTCGCTCCAGATACAGTCGGGCGAGTATGCCGTGTTGATGGGGACGACGGGGCGAGGCAAGACCACGCTGCTGGAGAGTATCTGCGGTTTGCGTCGCGTCGCGGAAGGGCAGGTGCTAATCCATGGACGGGACGTGACAAGGTGGTCGCCGGCAGACCGAGAAATCGGATATGTCCCGCAGGATTTCGCTTTGTTTCCGACGCATACGGTGCTGGAGCATTTAGAATTCGCATTGCGACTGCGCAAGCTTCCGAGGGGTGTGGTCAAGGAGCGGACACACGAGCTGTCGGAGGTGCTTGGGATTGGCCACCTATTGAGTCGATCGATTGTTGGGTTGAGCGGTGGGGAGGCGCAGCGAGTGGCATTGGGGAGGGCATTGTCCTTTCGTCCGTCTGTTCTGCTTCTTGACGAACCACTGAGTGCTCTCGACGAATCGACGAGGCATGAGATGCATGACTTGCTTAGACGCGTGAAGCAGACGACAGGCGTTACAACATTGCACGTGACGCATAGCGTATCCGAAGCAGAGTCGCTGGCCGACCGTTGCTTTTGGCTAGCGGCCGACGGCATCCAAGAACGCCCCGTATCGCAGACTTACTAAGTCACCTTTTGCTCCTAGGCTGTGATTTGGTAACCCGACGCGTGGCGGCTTGTTGATTGAATGGTACGACGGACTTCCTAGTCCGTCGAATCCCCATTGACGGACTTGGAAGTCCGTCTTAGAGCCCTTACCCAATAACGACTTCACTAAACTAAAGCAACAAGCCGGTGAGCGAGGGATTGCAGTCGGCTCCTCGCTTACGGGCACGGGTTGTCAAAATGCCGCCAAAAAGTACAACATCCAGTAAATTCACTGCCTATCCTCGAAAGTACGCGAGATTAATGCTCCTTTTGCGGAGCAAAAGGCGGCTATTTTTTGCGTCCTACGGGAACGCCCCCTGGGCTAAACTAATTTTTCGTGCCCTTGCATCTCAGGATTATCCGACGTCAACAGCGATGCAACAAGGATCGCGGCGAAGCTCAGCGGGATGGTCACGAGTCCCGGCTGACTCAACGGTACGAACGCATCTTTTATGTCCATGCCGTACATGTTCTTAAACATGTCAGGGGACACAATGATCCAAAGCAACGATGAAATCAATCCGACCAGTACTCCTGCAATGATTCCTTGCTTAGTAGTCCGCCTCCAAAACAACAGCATCAGCAACGCAGGCAAGTTGGCAGATGCGGCGATCGCAAATGCCCAACCCACCAGGTAACTGACGTTCATCCCTTCGAAGGCTAAACCGAGCAGGATAGCGATCGCTCCAATGACGACCGAGGCGATTTTGGCAACGCGAATAGTCTGATGATCCGTTAATTTCCAACCGAAAAATCCACTCACAATATCGTGTGCAACACTGCCCCCGGCTGCAATGATGAGCCCACTCACGGTTCCAAGCACGGTGGTAAACGCGATGGCCGATACCGCCGCGAACAGCAGGTTGCTGAAGCTCTTGGCTAGCAACGGGGCCGCCATGTTGCTATCCGTAGGGTCCAGCGTGCCGCTGACCATCGCTCCCAATCCAATGTACAACGTTAGTATGTAAAAGAAACCGATGGAAGTGATTCCAACAATGGTACTCTTTCTGGCGGACGCTTGATCTTTGACGGTATAGTAGCGAATGAGAATATGAGGCAGGGATGCGGTGCCTGCGAACAATGCAACCATCAGCGACACGAAATCAAGCTTTGCATACCAACTGTTTGTGCGAATTCCCTTAAAGGCAGGCAAGTTCCCTGGCGACAGCATGTCCTTGCCATCCACGATTTTCGGAACGATCGTTTGCTTTCCGTTCTTTTCTTTCTGGTTCGTCGTTATCTCGATTTTCGACTTGGCGATCGTGCTGATGAATGCGATCGGGCCCAATGGGCCGGTTTTCGTTTTACCATCCGGTAACTCCACAAGCTTACCCACAGGCTCCACATTTTTTTCACCGACTCCAAAACCGATGGGAGTACCGTCTACGAAGCGTTTGCCATCGCGGAGCTCAATGACCTGTGTCTTGCCCAATTCCGATTCCGGCGTGACTTCCAGACCGCGAACGAGAATCAGGATCGTCAGCACAAACGAAAAAACCACCAACAAACCTCCCTTGAGAAATTGGACATAGGTCGTACTCACCATGCCTGCGGTCACAACAATGAATACCACTACCGCCCCAACGATCACGACTCCCTGCCAATACTGCAAACCCAACAATGGCTTGACCAACGCACCCGCACCGACCATTTGCGGGATCAAGTAAAAGAGACTCACGACCAAGGTGCTCAGGCCCGCAGCAGCCTTGATTCCTCGCGATTGAAATTTGCTATCGAGCGCATCGGCAAACGTGTACTTACCAAGCCGTTTGAGTGGTTCCGCGATGACCAAGAGGGCCACGATCCAGCCCGCCAAATAACCGATCGAGTAAAGGAATCCATCGAATCCAAAGAAAGCGATCATGCCGCAAATGCCCAGAAAAGAAGCCGCAGAAAGATAGTCCCCCGCGAACGCGATTCCGTTCACAAACCAGTGGATCGAGCCACCCGCCGCAAAATAGCCTTGGCTCGATTTCGCTTTGGCCCCGAGGTAGAAGCTAAATGCCAACGTTGCGAGAACCAAGATCGAAAAGACGGCAATTGCAAGCGTATTTGCTTCGTAAATCATGGGTGGTTAGGTTAAAGAGAGGTTGGACTTCGATGAAGGACGACTATTCTAGTTGCGAAATCCGTTATTGTGTGAATGATGCTTGTGCAAAACGGTGAGAACGAGCCTATTGATTGTGATTCCATGAATTCCGCCCCCCCTATCCGCCAAGCCATCGTAGAACTGTGGCCGCTCGAGCTTTGGCAACGCGAAACCGTTGTTGTCGCAGTAAGCGGCGGAGCAGATAGCACGGCGCTGTTGGAAGCATTGATGGAATTGCGACCGGATCCAGATCGCACCGTTGTCGCGCATTTCAACCATGGACTTCGAGGCCCGGAAAGCGATGCAGACCAAGAATTCGTTGAATCCCTCTCTCGCATACATGGGCTGACCTGTGCCATCCAAATGGCGACGTTAGAGCAAACCACAAATCGTTCCGAAAACCAACTTCGCAATGTTCGACATCGATTCTTGGAGGATGTTGCCAAGCAACATGGGGCTCGTTGGATCGCGTTGGCCCATCATGCAGACGATCAAGTCGAAACATTCCTCCATCATTTGCTTCGCGGCAGTGGGCCGAGTGGGCTGTCCGGGATGTCGACGATACGGCCGATCAGCGCGACCACCGATTTGGTTCGTCCGCTGTTACGAGTCTCACGTTCACAAATTCTTGAGTATCTTTCCAGCCGAAATCAAACGTATCAAACCGATATCTCGAACGCATCGAACGATTATATGCGGAATCGAATTCGCAACGAGTTATTGCCCCAATTGCGGATGTTTGTCGGTTCCGACTCGCTGGATAAGCGATTGCTGCACGCGTGCGAGTTGATTGCAGAAGAGCACAGCGTCGTTGCGTTGCTCGCAAGGCGATGGCTGACGAAAAACAGACTAGACGCTGTGGAACGGAAGAGCCCCGTGGACGATGCTTTTTCGATACCGCTGCAGAGTTGCATCGAAGAGTCTTGGCCTGTCGTTCGACATGCGTTGACGATCCTATGGTACCAACGGGGCTGGCCCATGCGAGAGATGGGCCACACTCATTGGCGAAGGCTTGAGAGGCTCATTGAGATCGCCTCCAAATCGACCCATCCCAAACGACTCGATTTGCCCGGTCACATTGTTGTTCGATGCCGCAAAGGAAACCTGGTGATCGGCCAAATCTCGGCTGAGCCTGCAGAATGATCGTTAGTCCAATCGGGGACATAATTTTGCCGGTGGCGGCATTCACTTGGTAGCGGAACAGCGCAAGCTGTCCGGTGAGGATTCGCATAGGACTTAGGTGGTTACCGGTCGGCTCGCGCCGATCCACTACGAGGATATTTCGTCCTCCGGACCACTGGGCCATGAACGTCTATTAAAGGTCTGCGGAGCGGGTGTCGGGTGCGAACCAGATGACCACTATGCCCAGTGCGTATACAATGCCGCACAAGGCACCGACGCGGGAATAGTCGCCACCGAGTGCGGAAAAGAGGAAGCCAGCCAGCAGCACACCGACTGCGGTCGCGAATCGACCTGAATTATAAGCCAGACCGCTGCCAGTAGCTCGTACATGGGTTGGAAACAACTCAGGCAAGTAGAGCGCCAGCCAACCAAAGAACAAGGTCGAGACGAACCCTTGCACGAACACGATGGCGTGAAACTCGGGTCGCAGGGGTGCGGTCAGCAGGAACATCGCCCAAGTCAGTGTTACGGCACCAAAGCTAATCAAGACATAGCTTCGGCGGCGTCCTAGCCACGCTGCAAGTTGCGCTCCGGCAAAGCTACCGATCACCGCGCCCAGGGCCCAACAACCTTGGGTTACCGCTTTGTATCCAATGTTCCCTTTTCCCGCTACTTGATCCGCCCACGGAATCATCCACTTGCTAGCGGACCATGCGCCAATCATCGGAATGGCGCTGACAGCAATCCCCACCAAGGTGAATCGAATCAAACCTGTTGAAAACAGTTCTCGCAGAGGCGCGGATCGGACCTTCGCAACTCCTACCGTTGCTAGCCAGCTCGGTGATTCAGGCAGAGCCACCAGGACCAGCACTCCCAAGAGCGCCGGGACTCCCGCAAGATAAAAAATCCATCGCCACGAATCCGGTGTTACTGGCCAGAGGCGGGCCAGTTGAGACAACAACAGGATACCTGTGTTCAGTCCCGCCATCATCGCGCCCGAAACGAGCGGACGCTTTGCACCGGGCCAACATTCCGCAACCAACGCGATCCCGTTAGGCCACAGTCCACCCACCCCCAACCCCACCAAAAAACGTAGCGCCAGCATTTGCTCCTGCGTTCGCGTCCATGCGCCCATCGCTGCAAAGACGGAGTAGAACAGAATACTAATACCCATGGCTCGAGTGCGGCCGATGCGGTCGCCCAAGCTCCCGAGTGCAATCCCGCCGATAGCCGCACCAAGCATCAGTGAGGCGGTGAAACGTGCAAACCAATCTCCGCCGAGGGCCGGTGTGTAGGCGTTACCTAGCAAACTCTGGGAGACCGACAGCGAAGCGATTGGCATCAGGCCAAGTTCGACTCCGTCGAATACCAGTGCTGCGAAGACCACGACCAACACAAACATGCGACTGCTGGACGAAAGCGATTGGGGGTTTGATTGCCCCTCTGTCTCATTTAGGATTGGCATTGTTGAATCGCCTTGATGATGGCACTATTATCCTCGTCGCCCAGTCCCATCGCTTCCGCTTGCTCCAACAATTGGCAATGCGTCTCGGACAATGGTAACTTCACGCCGCTGGCAAGAATCAGCCGGACATCCTTTAAGTGTTGTGATAGTCGGGCCTGCACAGTGAAGTCTTCTGTCAGCATTTTCCGTCCCTTGACGTCCATCACGCGAGAGTAAGCCATGCTGCCACGAAGAACTTCCAGTGCAGATGCTGGATCCACGCCAATTCCACGGGCGAACACCAAGGCTTCCGCCAACGCGACGCGGTTCAATCCCAGGGCCAGGTTACTGACCAATTTCATCTTTGCCGCGCTACCGCTGGCTCCGATATGATAAATGTTCGCACTCAGTACAGGCCACAAATCGTTGCATGCCTCGAACGCGTTGCGCTCGCCCCCGACCATCACCGTCGCCTCGCCTCGCCGCGTCTGTTCACTAGAACCAGAGACAGGCGCGTCAAGGTACTGTACTCCCAAAGTCGCCAAGTGAGCGCACATCGCGGCGCTCTGCTCGGGAGCACCCGTGGTCGTGTCGATCAATATCTTTCCACTTAACTTGTCGATGAGCTGCATGGCTCGCAAAGTATTAAGTAATTCCCCAATGACCGATTCGACAATATCGCTCGTATAGAGACTGATAATAACGCGATCGCAATCGGCTAGAGGGTTGTCAGACCAATAAGCCCCGAGGGCAAGCAGCGGCTCCGCTTTGGTTCGAGTGCGATTCCAAACAAAGCAATCAAAACCATGTTCGAGCAACCGCTCGGTAATCGCGGTCCCCATCAGTCCTAAGCCGATAATACCAACACGTTTTTTTTCCATTCCGAATCCTGCTATCGTTTAAGCCGTCCCCAACCCTTGCTGCCGCAAATCGAACTTTATCCAACGGCGCAGTGGATCTTGCCAAAGATCTTTCAGCACGGGATTGCTGGCGAAATTCAACGCTTATGATAGCAGAAACATCGCGAGCCTACGGACTCGTTATACTTTGCTCAATACAGCGGTGCTTCGTTCTTCGTTCTTGGTGGGAGGTTAACGGGGTGGGGTATCATATATCATGGGGCCACCCATTTATCATGGATCATGGGGCCACCCATTTATTTTGCTCTGCTTGCCGACCGATTTCGCTTTTGTTAAATTTTTAGCTCAGTTTTGTGGCGTTGCATTTTCGTTAGGCATTTTCGGAAAGGGGCTCTGGCCATGGCTAGGCAGAATCGTCGCGATATCTTTGATCCCAACGAAGTTGGCTGTTATCATGCCGTCCAGAGAACCGTGCGTCGGG
>CAMCMB010000067.1 GCA_945875845.1 Pirellula staleyi DSM 6068 | reverse complement strand
CATGGCAAGCTCTCGGACCAGAAGTACAGCAACAAGGCTGACACCTATGGTCAGATCCTTGCACTAACTCGCCACGACATCATCAACGATGATCTCAACGCCTTCATGGACATCCCACGTCAAATGGGACGCAGCGGTGCGGAGTCGATTGACGAGCTGTTCTTCACGCTCTTACTGAAGAATACTGCGTTCTTCTCGTCGACCAATGGTAACTTGCTCACCGGACCGGACACCAAGTTTGGTCCTGATTCACTGACCGTTGCTAAGACCACCTTCCGTAAGCAGAAGGTCGGCCCTGGCAACAAGGCCAAGGATCAAAAGCCGATCAACATTCGTCCTGAGTTCTTGGTCGTTCCCGTCGAGATTGAAACTGATGCGGAACTGCTGATGGGCTCGGCGCAGTTGATGATGGATGCCCAAGGAACGCCGACCAAGATTCCGGTCGACAACCCTCACCGCAACAAGTACCGCGTCATTTCAACCCCGCATTTGTCGGACAGCTACTACCAGGGAGCCAGCGGTTCGGCGTGGTATCTGTTCGCCAATCCAAATGTGCTGCCTGCGTTTGAGATCGTGTTCCTTAACGGTCGACGCACGCCGGTTATCGAGCGCGTTGAAATGCCCGCCAACACGCTCGGCATGGGCTTCCGCTCATACATCGACTTCGGTGTGAACTCGCAAGACCCGCGAGCTGCTGTGAAGGTCACTGGCGAGTAGTTAGATCAGTCGGATCGGTCTTATCTGACGGATCAGACCGATCTTGTTTTCCAAAACTCCAAAATCGGAACTCCCATGCAAGCTCAATTCGTTCATGACGGTAAGGCCGTCGATTTCACTCCCACCGCTGATGTCGCGGTTGGTTCAATCGTGGTCCAAGGCGATCTAGTGGGGATCACCAAACGCAACATCAAGGCCGGCTCGCTAGGCTCCATCGCTGTTGAAGGTGTCTTTGATATTCCCAAAGACCCCGCTCTGGCTGTCGAGTTCGAAGCTGGCACCAAAGTCTACGTTGACGAGGATGGCAGCGTCGTCGCTGACGATGTTGGCACCAAGTATCTCGGCAAAGTCGTGACTGATGCTGCCGCCACTGATTCATTTGTCCGCGTTCGCCTGAGCCAGTGATGAGACACCGTGAGCAACAACGCACAAATCATAAACATTGGAGCGATCCACGTTGCTGACGGCACGACTGTCGACTTTGTACCTGAGGTTGATGTGCCTGCAGGTTCGATCGTCGTCGTGGGAAAGCTTGTGGGCATCGCCAAGTTTGGGATTGGTGCGGGCTCACGAGGCAGCATCACGGTTCGCGGCGTCTTCGACGTCGTGAAAGATCCAACCACAAACATTCCCGCTGGAACGATTCTTTACTGGTCGCAGATCAGCTGGCATGTGGTCAAGAACGCTTACGCCCATTCGATGATCGGTAAAGCCATAGAGGCCGCGCCGCCAGGCACACTCACAGTCCGTTTACGTTTGAGTCAATAGATGATGGCATCAATCGCAAAAGTAACAATCGATCGAGCTCGCGCAACGCAGTCCTTGCGGATGGCTAATGGTCTAGTCAGCCAATGGCTCTCGGTGGGCGAGTTCCGAAGTTGCTTTTGCGTGGCAAGCCAGTCAGTTCCATCGGCATGGATCATCGAAGGTCGTTTACCCAACAGCGATAACGTCCAACTCGCCAGTTATGAAACCGACTTGTTTGATCCGGCCAACCCACGCTACGTCACGATGAGGGCCATGTGTGGGCTGCCAATTCGATTCGTTGCGGCAACACCTCAAACAAACGCGCGATTGTGGGTGGTATTCAAGAGTTAGCGACGATTACCGCTGGCCCGCACCAGGGGCACGAGTTGGGCCTCGGCTCTCCAAACGATCCTTGCGTTTGCGGTCCAGCGTTAGTCGTCACCATCAATAGTTTCAGAAACGAGCTCAATATGATTCATAAACAATTGATTTCAGCCTGTGCATTGATGCTGCTCGTATTAGCTGGCTGCGATTCGGGCATCGTCAACGTTCGTGCATTACCAACGCCTGAGCCGGAGCAACCGCCAGCGAACCTGCCAGTGCAATTGCATCAGCGCAATTGGACGGGCTCGCTTGGTCAAGGGAGCTGCGTTCATGCCTCGCTCGTGAACCATCTGCGTTGGCTCAACAAATTCGAGCTTGGCGAACGCTGGCGAACGACCTATGCCGACGGCGAGTGGGACTCACGTCTGCGTGATCGCTTGGATGCTGCCGGCATCGACTACAGCTACACGCTCAAAGCTGATCCTCGCTTCCTCGATTGGGCAAGCGCAACGAGGCGTGGAGCAATCCTCTGGTGGAAGCCGGCCCACTGCTGCACGTTCGTCGGTTGGATCGAGCGTGATGGGAAGCAATACGCCGCGATCCTCGACAACAACTATCCGGGGCGATTCGAACTCACGCCTCGTGAACAGTTCATCCGCTTGTGGGCAGGCTACGGTGGCTTTGCTCTAACCGTTCTCAATGATCCAAGCAGTTCACTGCCTTACCAAAGTTATGAGGTTCTGTAATCACCATGATCAACGATACGATTCGAATTCGCTTAAGTTTAGGCCTGATCGTGGTGGCAATCATCCACGCGATTCTCCTGGGTGTTGTCCTAACGACCGTTCACTATAAGCCGGTCCAAGCACAACCTCAGCAACGTTGGAGTGTGCCGAGCTATCAGCCAGCGGTGCCAAGCGTCGGTGCAATTGAAAAGCTTGAAGAGCCGCAGTCGGTGAACTTGCAGGCCCAGGGAGAAATCAAACAACAGATCCGCAACTGTCCACCGAATTGCCTACCACAACGCGTCTATCCCGCGCCAGTGGTAGTTCAGCCCACAATCGTGCAACCGACCGTCGTGACGCCCACTGTGACGCCTACAGTGGCTCCACCGGTACCTGCCGCGCCGAACTTTGTGGACACTCAAAAGCCAACACAAGAGCCGCTGGTTGTAACGCCGGTCTCTACCCCTGCTTCTCCTCCACCGAAGAAGAGCTACCAGATCGCCCTGTTTGTTAGCGCCGATGCAACCAGTCAGCGACTTCAAGAGTGGTTTACGCAGAACAAGCATCTAGCAACCTTGAAAGAGAGCTGCGAGTTCCAGGTCTACACAGCGACCAATGCGATCTACAAGACTCGCTACGCCGACATTGTGCCTGCCGAACAGTTCCCTGTGGTCCTTTTCCAAGATGCGACCGGCGGACACATCCATGCCGCAGGTCGATCGATGATTCCAAGCACACCAGAGGAGCTCTACTCGGACCTCCGTCACGGTTACTTGCTTTACAAGCAAGCCAAGCAGGCACAGAAGACCGGAGCGGTCAAAACCAAAGGTTACTCCTGGGACGATGCGATCACCCCAACGCTCTATCTATCGGCAGAGGATTGTCCGGATGGCTACTGCCCGACGCCACCCTCTGAGGATCGTCGGCCTCTGGATCGAGTCCGCGATTTATTCGATGGAGCCAAAGACACTCGCAACGCACTGATGTGGCTTTCAGCCGGTGAGATCGCAACTGTCGCGCTCATTGGAATTGCAGCCGTGTTGCTGGTCTTCATTTTGATCAAACGCGGCATTAGCTGAGCGTTGCCCTAACCCAATCCATCTTCCTTGTGAGGTTCTAAACAAACATGTTACTAACCATCGCCATCATTGTGGTCGTTGTCCTTCTTGCAGTCGCTCTCCTTCCCATGAAGAAACGCGAACCAGAGCAACTCAGGCAAGCTTCGCCGGTCGCCTTCCTAACCCCAGAGCCGGCACAACCAGTCCGCCAAACAACGCTTCGTCAGCAACAGCTCGATGAAGAGGCGACCGCCGTTGCCTCTGAATACCAACGACGCGCTGACGCAGTTTGGTTGGAGGAAGTGCGTGGCAAGGCATCGAAGCTGCTTAGTGGGGAACAACGATGATCGGCTGGCTTCTGTTTTTTCTGGTGTCGTTAACACTGTCGTTTGTATTCGGAATAATCACCGGATTCTATCTGCGATCAGTAGCCGATCCGACTCGGGTTGGAACCGCTGCGATTGGCTCAATCACTGGCCTTTTGTTGCGACTATTCCCAATAAAGAAGGAAGAGTCATGACCGACATGCTTCAGAAAGGCCAGGAGTGGCTTGCCTCAAAACTCACCCAGCACGCGTCACGTGAAGTCGTATATCGCCGAGGAGAGCTCGGAGCCACCCTCCAAGCAACCATCGGCAAATCAATGTACGACCAGGACGATGGCGAGGGCATTGTGACTCGCAGCCAGGTTCGCGACTTCCTCATCGATACCTATTCACTGCTTTCGTCGATCATCGGCACGTTGCCACGCCGCGGTGACACGATTGTTGAGATCGATGGCGACCACACCTTTATTTTTGAAGTGATGGCCCTTGGTGGCGATCCGCCTTGGCGCTACAGCGATCCATTCCGTTTGAAACTTCGAATCCACACCAAACAGATCGAATCCCATCCGTCATGACGACAGTTTTACAAGTTGCCGATAGTGTCACCGCCCAGCTCAACGCAGCTGAGTTCGATTTTGAATTCGTTGCCGAGCGAATGTACGTTCCCAACTTCGACCTCGAAGACATGAAGGAACTCCGCGTGACCGTTGTGCCTCGCGATGTTGAGCTATTCCCTCACGACCGCGCCCACAACAAGTACCACTGCCGCGTTGATGTCGCGGTGCAGAAGAAGTTTTCGAAGGGAACCAATGAGGAGATCGATCCACTGGTTGACCTCGTGGAGAAGATCGCCGACGAGTTTCGATTGAAACGGCTCGATTCTTTTCAAGCTGCCAGATGTATCAAAGCAGAACACGCCGTTCTGTATTCCAGCGAACACTGGGAACAACTGCGTCAGTTTACAAGTTTGTTGACATTAACCTTTGAACTGGCGCGATGATCAAGATCACGGTCCGAACACAATTCGATAAGCAGAAGCTCAAGAAGAAGGCGGAAACAGCGACCTTCACTTCTCTGAGCGAAGCTGGCGGTGCGGTTCGAAAGACGGCCAAGCGGAGTATCAGGAAACGTAAGAAATCATCGAATCCTGGAAGCCCACCGCATACTCAGACAGGCATGCTCAAGCGAGTGATTCGCTACGACGTCACTAACAACCGAACCGTTGTCGCGATCGGCCCGGTTAATGAGATTGCTGGACGCATTTGGAACTTGCATGAATTCGGTGGCGTGGCAACTAAGCGTCGTAAGCTCAAGCCTCATCGATTCAAGGTTGGTGAGCACGGTCCAATCCGCGCCATACAACACGGAAGCAAGACCAAGTTTGCGAGGATTGAACTGCGAACCGCAGCGCAAGCCAATCGAGCCACGCGTCTGATCGTTGAAGAGAACGAGCGACGCAGTGACAACAAGCCTCGCCATTATCCCAAGCGACCATTCATGAAGCCAGCACTGGAAGCCAATCGGAGTCGGCTCCCCACGTTCTGGGCCAACTCAGTCAAGTAAACGTTCGCCATAAGGAATCACTCACAATGCCAGAAGTCAAACTCGGTCTCGAAGCCGTCCTCACCATCGACGGAGCGGAGATCACCAACGTCAAGGATTTGACCGTCAGCCTCGAGAAGGCCGAAGCCGATGCCAGTACTCGTGCCAACAACGGCTGGCGTGCCACTGTGGGAACGCTCAAAGATGCGTCCATTGAGTTCACAGTGCTCAACAAAGAAGGTGACTCGGCCTTCGGACTGCTTCAAGGTCTATGGAGCAGTGGCGATCCTTGTGATGTCGGCATCAGCGACGCTGGTGGAACGCTCACACTGACCTGCGAAGTGATGAACTTCAATGTCAATCAAAACCTGGAAGAGGTCATCTCCGCTGATGTGACTCTCAAGCCGACGCAGTCGAGCTCGGGTAGTGGCTTGAATGTGGGACCAGGCTTGGCTGGTCCTTGATCGCTTGCGTTGTCGTTGGTTTAGAGGATTCATAACTCACAGGGAGGCATCATGCAGAAGTTCGTTGACCGCGCCGGTCGCATTTGGATTGTGGATATCGACAACACGACACTGCGCCGCGTGAAGACTCTCACCGGAGTGCATCTCCTTGAAGCGATCGACGGCGATTTGATCACGCGACTCTCGACTGATCCGTTGCTCTTGGGCGATGTGCTTTATGCGATCTGCAAACCGCAAGCAGATCAGCAGCAGATCACGGACGAGGCTTTCGGTGAAGGTCTGGCTGGCAACTCGATCGACGATGCAACGGGTGCACTCCTAGAAGCGTTGATCAATTACTTCCCGGAGTCGCGACGCCGTCTTCTGCGGAAGGCGGCCGAGAAGCAGAAGCTGATCGAGACGCGGGGGATCAGTGCGATCGAGAAGCGACTGGACGATCCGAACTTGGTCGACAAGCTCGTAGAAGATCTCGAACGCAAGCTCGCAGTGCCGACATTGAACGACTCATTGTCCGACTCGCCGGCATCGTCGGAGTCGATCCAGGTCCCTTAACGCTTCGCCAACTTGTGCTGATGGCCGAGGCCAAACGCCAACACGATTGGAATGTCGCGAGCACGATCATGGCGTTGATGGCCGAGATGAACCGTGATCGCAAGAGGCGTCGCAAGCCATTCAAGCCCGACGACTTCAATCCTTACGCAGAGCAGAAACCGATCGTTGCTCGCGGAACTGTTGAGCAAGCAGCTGCGATGCTCGGTGCTAATTTTCAACCAAGAACGTCAGAGTCGCCATGTCCCAAGTCAGAGCCGGAGGAGCCTACGTCGAGCTGACCGCGAGGAGCGCCCAGTTCCTCAAGGGACTCGAAGCTGCGCAAAAGCGGCTCAAATCGTTCGGAGCGTCCACGCGATTGGTCGGCACCAAGCTCACTGGCCTTGGCGTCGCCGCCGCCGCACCTGTGGGAGCCAGCTTGGCAGTCTATACCAGTTTCGATGATGCGATTCGGGCCGCTGGCGCAGCCGCCAATGCAACGGGGGCGACATTGGAATCGCTGCGCAATAAAGCGAAACACTTGGGAGCAACCACCAGCTTCTCGGCCAGTGAGGTTGCTTCGTTGATGACCGAACTTGGTCGAGCCGGTTTCTCACCCAAGCAGATTGAGGAGATGACAGGCGCGGTCATGAATCTCGCCAGAGCCACAGGGACGGATGCAACCGTTAGCTCGGGGATCATGTCAGCCACGATCCGTCAATTCAGCTTGGAAGCGACCGATGCTGTGCGAGTCTCGGATCGATTGACCGCAGCGGCCAATATGTCCTTCAATTCGGTTGAGTCGCTTGGGGAAGCGCTGCAATACGCTGGTCCCGTGGCAGCTGATGCCAACATGAGCCTCGAAGAAACACTTGCAATTCTAGGCACCCTCGGGAACCTCGGCATTCAAGGTAGTGAAGCCGGTACCGCGTTACGTCGATTGCTCACCCTGAGCGCAGCAGAATCCGAGAAGTTTCAAAAGGTATTCGGTGTCGCGACCAAGGACGCGCAAGGAAACGCGAGAGATCTGGTAGACATTCTTGGCGAAGTTGCCGCTGCATCGGCAAACATGGGAAGCGGTGATCGCGCCCAAGCTTTCAACGAAGTCTTCGGTTTGATGGGCATCACCAGTGCTTCGGCCATTGGAAAGACGGTCACCGACACCAAGAAGCTGCTTGCCGACCTGAAGAAGTCAAATGGCATCGCCGACAAGACCGCACGCGATATGGATGCTGGGATCGGTGGCGCGTTCCGAATCTTGAAAAGCTCGATCGAGGGCGTTGCCATTGCGATCGGCGAATCGCTCGACCTCTCGGTCACAAAGATGATGAATGCAATCTCTCGGGCTCTTTCCGGCCTGATTGAATGGATTGGCAAGAACCAGGAAGTGGTCAAGAAGGTCGCTCTCATAGTTGCCGGTGTCGTTGCTGTCGGCGCGGCTTTCATCGGTATTGGCAGCGCTGCTGGTGTGGCCGCGTTCGCTGTTGGTGGCCTAGCTTCGATGTTCTCTCTAGTGGGAACAGCGATCGGGGTCCTTGTGACCATGATCGGCGCGCTGTTCACACCTATTGGGCTAGTTGTCGCTGCGGTTGCCGCACTGGGTGCCTATTTCATCTACTCGTCCGGCATCGCTGGCGAAGCGATCGAGTATTTGAAAGGCGTCTTCGAAACGCTGAAGGCCGACACAATCAAGGCTTTTGGTGCGATCGCCAAAGCGCTGGCTGCCGGAGATATCACCGCAGCAGCCAACGTTTTATGGACCTACCTCAAGCTCCAGTGGATCAAAGGCACAACCTATCTCAAAGGAGTGTGGGCCGATTTCACCAGTTACCTGTCCGATGTTTGGGGCGACACCGCTTATGCGATTGGCGATGTGCTGATTAGTGCCCTATCAGGACTTGCAAGCGTATGGAATGCGACGCTCGGTTTCATGGCAGATGGTTGGACAATCCTCACGACCTCGGTACAGAAGGGGTGGAACTCGACAATCGGATTTCTGAAAAAGGGATTCATTCGATTGCGTGAGCTGGTGGATATAGCTGGCGATGTTTCTGTGCAGATTGGTGGCGTGCTCATCAATGCGCTTGCAGGCGTAGAGACCGCCTGGGTCGAAACCATCGACTATCTCGCTGACACTTGGTCGGTGTTCGTCGCCCAAGTCAAATCGATGTGGAACTCAACCGTCGGCTTTCTGCGCAAGGCCTGGATCAAGCTGAAGTCGCTATTCGATGACGATGTGAATGTCGAAGTTGAAATGGCCAAGATCGACAAGGAGATTCGAACAGCCGACGAAGCTGAAGAAAATAAGAAGCAGCAAGCCATCGCCAATCGCATGAAGCGGCGCGACGCACGCAAGCAACAGATCGAATCCAACCGTGTGCAAATGCAAGAAGGAATCAAGCAGCAGCTTGAGGAACGTCGCAAGGCCCGCGCTGGTCGTGACATTGATGGCGAGATGGCGGTCATCGATCAGGAGACCGAAGCCAAGAACCAAAACGTTGATGCGTCCAAAGAAGAGCAGTTCAAGCAAAACGAAGCGGCGGGTCTCACGCGACAAAAGACTATCGATGACACCACCGCTGGCGTTCAAAAGACTCTTGATCAAATGCGTGAGGAAGCTCGCATTGTTCGCGAAGCCAGTCGCCAGTCGCCAGAAGATCGTGCCAAGGAGCGTGACCAGCAAGTAGCCGCAGCTCAAGCGGAGTTTGATGCGGCTGTAGAAACAGCCAACGCAGCCAAACCCCAAGAACCAACCCCAGCCAAAGAACCTGATCCTCCGCTTCCCGATATGCCAGCTCCTCCGAAGCCCGGCGCTCTGAAGGTTCCCAAAGTTGAAGTGGATGGCATCAAAGATCCAAAACTGAAGCCGCCCAAGAAGAAGGATCTTAAGCTTGGTCTGGATCGGTCGGCTAAAGATTCAATGGATCGATTCTCCGATGGACCCGAAGAGCCGACGGAGAAAACTGAAGCCGCTGGAAACTTCGATAGCCGTGGACTCGGTCTTGGTAGCGGCGCATCGCTCATTCCCGTGATCGCGCCTCCTGATCAAAAGGACAAGGTCGATCCGGATGGCGTCGATGCTGACGTGAATGCCGGTGCTGACGCGAATGATTCAGAACTTGACGTTCCAGAAGTTGAACCGGAACTCGGTCTGCAGCCAGTGGACGCTGAAGTATCGTCGCCCGAGGATTTCATCGAGCCGACGGCAGTGGATCAAGAACCTTCTCTCAATCTCGAATCGATCATGGCATCCTTTGCAGCGGTTCGGGTGCGTTTGGAGGAATTCGACGCTGCATTATCGCAAAGCGTAGCGCGGCTGCAGATGCCACAAGTCGCTGGCGAAGGGCTCTCGGACGATGTGAAACGCGCCATTATCCAAACCGCTGAGAACACCTCTCAGCTTGCCGAACGCGCCCGTACAGGAGGCTTCGTGTTCAGCTGATGGGATTCTCAAGCGGTGGATACAACTTCGAACTGGCTGCGCTTTCCAAAAAGGCGACACGTGGCAAAACGACCTCGGACACTTTTGTCTATGTCGGCACCAACGGTGGCTCAGTCGATCCTGCTGGCGCTGCGGATGCAGTGCTATCGTACTATCGAGCCACGCAGCGTGATCTCATTCCATTCCTGCAAGTTGATGGCGAATACATCAATGACAAGCATGCACTGGTAACCGCTTCGATCAACAAGACGAAGCTTGATCCAGTCTCGTTCAACACCACCGGCGCATCGACGCATCTCAACCAATCGCTCTTCACTCGTGGTATCTATGCCGCTCCGGGCAAAATTGCGCCCAACTATAGGGGAGCGATAGGTGTAAGCGACTCAGGCGTTTCCGGTGTCGATGTAACGGTGCCAGCGTTCGAGTTTTCGGTCCGCAAGAAATTTGAGTTTGTCTCGACCGAATACCTCCTGGCGATGGTCGCCATGACGGGTCGCGTCAATTCGACCAGTTGGTCAATCTTCGCTCCTGGCGAAGCCTTGTTCCTAGGTGGCGAAGGTGGCGAGGACGAACAGAACTGGGTTGATGTGACCTATCACTTCGCTGCTCGCCCCAATGAAGCAAACCTGAGAGTTGGAAACATCAACGGTGTTGCCAAGCGCGGTTGGGACTACCTCTGGGTCAAGCATGGCGAAGAGGTTGTCGGCGATCGTGTCTTACAAGTCCCTGAGGCGGCTTACGTGGAACAGGTTTACCCCGAAGCGAACTTTAACGCGTTGGGGATCGAATAATGGCGAGACGTGTTCGGCCCGGCGAGAAACTTAATATCACGGCAGCGGAATACAACCGTCTGCTGGCTGCCGCCGATGCCATCGCTCGCGATCGTCTCTCGGGTGGCGGAGGAAACCGCACGCACGTTCGCGACGCTGCCACCGTTCGCGTTCACTATCAAAGTACGACCACTGTGCCCATCGGTGGAATTGTCGGTTTTAACGCCCCACTCGGCGATCCTGACGTCGACAATACAGCACTCGCTCGTTTCGTACGTGATGCGACGATCCAGTCAGTTCGTCCCATCGCCGACGAGCACACAGGTCGATTCGGTGTAGCCATCGAGCCGATCGCCGAGGACAAAGTCGGTCGCGTGGTCTTTGCTGGCGTCGTCGCTGCCCGCGTGAATGTTCAAGAGACTTGGCATCAATATGCAGACGTCGCCAACTCAGGAGGAACGACACTCCAATCAAAACCCAACGGGTCGGCTCAAATCCTATGGCGGCGCGATACGAACCAAACGGGCGTCCAGTGGGCTGTTGTTCGAGTCGGAAAACCAGCCAATCCAGCGTTCCTTGTGAAGGTTCCCAGCGGTGGTATCCCAGGTCGATCCGGTTTAGCGACTGGTTCCGCCAACTGCGATCTTTTTCAGCTAGACGATTCCGGTACCATTGAGCCAGTTCGAAAGCCGAATGGTCAAGGCGTTCGCATCATCGCTCGAAACCCGAGTGCCCAGCGGATTCGAGGTCCGGTTTCCAACTACGAAGGTGATCAGTATCTCAGCGTCACCTTCGATGGCAATCGTTCCTGGATCATCGACCCGCCCAAGCAAACGTTGCTCTGCAAACCTGTCTCCCGTCTCAAGGCCAAGAGCTGGGGAATGGCTCGCGAACTGCGGTATGCCAACGGAGTCTGGGCACCAATCGGCGTGAAGGTCGCGGTCTACAACGTCTGTGACTACGCACTTCTGACAAGCCAGCAGATCGTGTGTCACTTTCATGAAGACACCAGCGCCTACCTAACCATCGGATGCCGATGCTGTGAGGGAAGCAGTAGTTCCAGTTCCAGCAGTAGTTCGTCGTCGTCATCTGCAAGCAGCTCAAGCAGCAGCTCTAGCTCGAGTTCGAGCAGTAGCATTTCGAGCTCATCGTCGAGTTCCTCGTCATCCAGTAGCAGTTCGAGTCAATCATCGAGCTCATCCTACGGCTCCAGCAGTTCGTCTAGCTTGTCGAGTTCATCGTCGCCGTCGTCCAGCAGTTTGAGCAAGGGCTCAAGCAGCAGCTCATCGAGTCCATCCTCATCAAGCAGTTCGAGCATCTCGTCCAGCTCATCGAGTTCTTCTAGTTCGCTTAGCTCTTCTAGCAGTAGCTCATCGCTTAGTTCGTCGTCAAGCGATCAGTCGAGTTCGAGCTCTGCCTCGTCGTCATCAAGTCTAAGTTCATCCAGCCTCTCGTCTTCGAGTTCTTCCGCATCAAGTTCCTTCGATTCAAGCTCCTCCGCTTCTAGCTCAAGCAATTCAAGCCATTCATCAAGCTCTGATTCATCCGCGTCCAGCGATTCATCAAGTGATTCAAGCGAATCGACTTCGCTGAGCGAGCCTTCGTACTCGAGTAGTCATTCGTCGAGCGGATCAAGCTCCGCGTCGAGTGATTCAAGCCAATCAAGCGGTTCCAGCGGATCTAGATCCAGTGAGTCTGAATCAAGCGAATCGGATTCGAGCGAATCGGATTCCAGTCAGTCTGAATCGAGTGAATCGGATTCGTCTCGCGGAAGTGAGTCGTACTCAAGCGATACCAGTTACAGTCATTCCTACAGCGCCAGCTACTCGGGATCATCCAGTGGCAGTGACTCCAGCCAGAGCGATTCGAGTGGTAGCGACAGTAGTCAATCCGACAGTTCGGATAGTGAATCAACCAGCTCGCAAAGCGACAGCCAATCGGAAAGTCAATCTGATTCGCAAGATCCAAGCAGCGAAAGTCACTCGGTACCGAGCTATTCGTGGCCAAGCTATTCGGTGCCGAGTTACTCCAGTGGTAGCGATTCCGCTTCGGCGAGTGATTCCAGTGAGAGCGAAAGTCAAAGCGACTCGGAAAGCCAGTCCGAAAGCGAATCGGATAGTCAATCGCGTTCCGAAAGCGAACCATCGAGCGGTGATAGTTCGGAGAGTCAGTCGAGTAGCGATCGACCAAGTTACAGCGAAAGCTACAGCGTTCCATGGTCAACAAGTCACTCAACCAGTGGTTCTGCTAGTCATTCGCAAAGCGATTCAGGCAGCGGATCGACAAGCGGATCTGAAAGTGATTCCTCGCCATCAACCAGCGATTCGCGAGATCCATCTACCAGTGACTCAAATGATCCGTCAACAAGTGATCCCCCAGATCCATCCACGAGCGAATCGGATCGCCCAAGCGTAAGCCATTCCGATAGCGACCCGCCAAGCGAACCTCCTCCATCCGAAAGCAGCACGAGCGAACCATGCAATTCAACTTGGATTTGGTCGTGCGGCTGGCAGCTCCTCGAGAGCGACTGTCCTGAAGTTGGCGAGCCACCAAGTGGCACTGGTGGATTCGATGGGGAAGTTGTGGAGGTGGCAGCATGATCCATTGTCCCAACCTAACCAATGACAACCGATGCCAGGTCGCTAGTCACCTTGCCGACTGCTCTGTGAAAGCTTCATCAAGCGGTTGCCGAGCGTGCAGCGAATGTTCGAACGCACAAGCAGTCAACCTTGTGACGATCGGCATGGCCATCGTTAACAAACGCCGGCGCAATCAGAGCGTCGACGAACTCAAAACGCTGCTTAAGAGCTACCTGCCCAATCAGGAAGAACCCACGACGCTGCGGATGGCTGCCTATAAGCCAGGTCCCGGCAATGAACTTCGCAAGATGCTCGCATGGTTCGCAAGACCAAGCGACACCTGCAAGTGTGAGACCCGCGCCGAGACCATGAATGATTGGGGCGTGGAAGGATGCCGTACCAATCTCGACACCATTATCGAATGGCTTTTGGAAGAAGCCCAACTCAGAGGATTACCCCATGGAAAATTTACTAGAACCATCGCCAAGTCACTCGTGCTCACTGCCATCCGCCGGTTTGAACGTAAGTTCCCAGACGGTGCACCCGAGCCCAACGAAGACGATCCAGATACCGACGAAGAAGATCGTTGAACGCTGCTTCCTGATGAATCTCGATCGGCGCGACGATCGCTTGCATGAGTGGATGCAACAACTACCCCAGCCGTGGCCATTCCCAGATGTTGAGCGATTCGCTGCCATCGATGGTCGAAGGCTTGCGACGCCCGAGCAATGGCGTGCCGGCAACGGTGCCTGGGGCTGCTACCGGTCGCACTTGTTGATCTTGGAGAAATGTTTGCTGGAAGGGATCGACTCGTATGTTGTCTTCGAAGATGACGCAGGCTTCGTTCCGGACTTCGTTGAACACCTCGAGGCATACGTGCGCGAACTTCCTGAAGACTGGGGACTAGCTTATCTCGGAGGCCAACACCTCTACGCTGCCAAGCATCCACCCAAGAAGATCAGCGACCGCGTGTACCGACCTTACAACGTCAATCGCACCCATGCCTTTATGGTTCGCGGTCGCGCAACGATGAAGGCTTTGTATCGTCACCTCAATTGGAATGACTGGCATCTGAAGCATCACATCGACCATCACTTGGGTCGTTTGACTCAGCGGCGATACGAAGCCCTGGTCCAAGGCAAGAATGTTGAGAAAGAGTCTATTCCCGTTTACACCCCCGATCGCTGGCTCGTCGGCCAACTTCCGACCAAATCGAACATCTGCGGTCGCAAATGGACTCAGACCAGATTCTTCAATGATGCCAAGAATGCCGACCACAGCGACGCTCCGTTCTTCGCAGTCCTCGGGCCTCATCGTAGTGGCACAAGCTGCGTGGCAATGGTCATGCATCATTTGGGCGTTCACATGGGCAATGAACTTGGTGGCTACGAAGCAACCGGAGGAGGCGAGGCAATCGGGTTAGCGAACCTCTGTGAAAAGGCGATGCGATTCCCAGCGATCGATCCCAAGATCCCCGACGGTCAGCTCGCCAAGCAACTGAAAGCTTGGATCGTAACTCGCAAAGCAGAAGCGATTCGCGATCGAACCGTCGCTGGTGGCAAGTATCCGCATCTCTGCCGCTTCGCAAACCACCTCTACGAAGCTCTTGGTAACTCACTGCGGATCATAGCCGTGGATCGCCCAATCGATGCCTCGATTCGATCCCTTCAAGATCGAAGTAGCCGACATCCAGGCCAATGGTTCGCAGCCGGCGATGACGCCTGCGACAAGCTTCAACGTTCACTGCTCGAACATCGTGAGGCGTTCATACAAGAGCATCCCGAAGTTCCAGTGCATCGCATCGACTTCGCCAGGCTCACTGAAGATCCTGAGACCGTGATCAACGAATTGTTCGCGTTCCTCGGCATTGAGCCCACTGCCGAAGAGATCGATTCGGCAATCGCACACGTTAACCCGGAGTTGAGGAAGTTCGGATGACACCCGTGGAAGACGTCCTTGCCAGGATTCGACATCGATACCTCATTATCGGCTCCGGCGCACTTCGATTGCATGGGATCGATTGGGAGGAAGGCGATCTCGACATTTGGCTTGATCCCAATCTATCCGATGAGGACTGGCAAGCGTCTGTCGATGATGCCGCTGGTTCTCTCAAGCGACCTTGGAAGCGAGGAGAGCCAGACGGTTCAGGAGGACTGCGTGCATCGACTCGCATCGCCTGTTCGCCACCGCTGGACGTTTCGCGTGAAGTCATGGGCTGCACTACAGAGGACTTTGAGAAAGCCTTCGACAACTCGCTCATTTCGTTCTACGGCAACGTCGCACCACTGAACTCGATCATGCACATCAAACGCAGCGCGAAGCGTCTCAAGGACTATCGCCATGCCATCAAACTTGCTCGCAAACTCCTTAACGCGTGGTGAAACATGGAAGCAACCGTACCCATTCAAGACATTACCTTTTGCATAAAGACCATTCATCGGCCTTGGGCCTGCCATCGACTCGTACAGTCGCTTCGAAAGGAGTTTGGCGATCCCAAGATCGTCGTCGTGGACGATGGTCTACCCGAACATTGGTTCTCGCGTAAGTATCCCGAGACCGCTAAACACTGCAAAGTGATTGACCTTGAGCAACACGATGTGGGCGTCGGCATTGGACGCAATACAGCAATCGACGCGGCAGAAACCGAGTTCATTTTCTTGCTCGATGATGATCAGATCGTAACGCACGATCTACACCTCGATCGAGTCTACCAGAGGTTCATTGAGTACGACCTCGATATTCTGGCTGTGCGGCAAGGAGATGGCGGCCGGCCCATGCTCTTTAGCCCGCTGATGAATGGCACCCGGATTTGGATGCATCGAGGCGAACGCAAACGCATCGGCGAAACCTGTTGGTGCGACATGGTCAGCAATGCATTCCTAGCGCGGCGTGACACGATCGCCCGTGTTCGCTGGGATGACGAGATCAAAACATACGAGCACTGGGAGTTTTTCTATCGGGCGTCCCAGATCGAACATCTGCAAATTGCCGTGGCACTCGATTGCTCGGTAGTCCACGACCACGTTGCAGCTAAGCCATATGGAGCACTGCGAGCCCGACCCAAGTTCCGTCGATTGGGGCTTCGTAAACACGGCTTTGATTCACTGCGTTATCCAGGAGGAGGTATCGTTCATGCGTGATCGCGTCACATTCTGCATTAAGACCATCCATCGCCCTCATTGCTGTACGACTCTGGTGCGTAGCATTTACGAACACTGTGGCGATGATCGTCCGCTGATCTATGTCCTTGACGATGGGAAGCCTGAGCTGCGTTTCTCTCAGGTCTGTCCTGACGAAGCCGCGTTGGTCGATCGGCTGATCGAGACCGAGTACGACATCGGATTGTCGGCTGGTCGCAATCGTCTCGTTGAAGCGGCCCAAACTCGTATGGTGATCTTCTCTGACGATGATCACGTGGTTGGCCCACAAACTCGGCTGAATGATCTCGTTCGCAAGTTCGAATCGAGCCGCCTCGATCTATTGGCAACGCTGAGCAAGCAGCCCCATCGCCCGAATCCAGATGGAACTCCGAGGCTGCTCAATTCGTCAGGCGGCGTGCTTCACATTCCTCGTGGCGAATATCGACGCACTGGTGACATTGCCGAGTGCGCATTCGTTTGTAACTGCTTCGTAGCCCATCGCGACATTCTGCAGGCGATTCGCTGGGATGAAGACCTCAAGGTAGATGAGCATTGGGACTTCTTCTGGCGAGCCAAGATTGCCGGCGTCAGGGTTGGTGTGACGATGGACCATGTATTCCCACACATCCACGTCGATCCGCCGGCCTACAAGCGACATCGACCAGTGTTCTTGAGAGCTGCACTTCGTAAACACGGATTAAGGAAGGTACTTTGGAAATGAAACGCGTCATCGCAATTCTGGATCTGCCACCGCGCCGTGCGGTGCCGACGGTACGAGAGAGTGTCGAGGCTGCTGCGGAGAGATGGAACGTCGAGCTGCTTTGGATTCGACATCCTTTGCAACCATGCCATCCATTTTGGCAAAAGATGTTCGTCTGTGGTGATGTTGCAAAGCGGTTCGGTCCGTCGCATGTACTGCAAATCGACAACGACATGGTTATTCGCAGCGACTGCCCATCACCGTTCGCGTTGGCCCAGCCTGGCCAGTTCGCAATGGTTGCCGAGCGGCAGTGCGCCCAGAACCGAATCGACAACGGCGGGTGGCAAAAGACAGCGCACGAGATTTGGGCCAAACGTTGTCGACTAAATCCCGCGCCGACTTGGATGCATCCCAACGGTGGGCTTTATCTCTATGACACCGAGACGTTCTCTCGCATGTTCGAGCGAATCATTCAGTACTTGATCGTGACCTTCGGAGCCAACGATCAAGCCACCGACGAGTCGCTGATCATCAACCAACTGTGGAACGATCACGCCGAGACTATTACGTTTCTGCCGCCTGACTTCAATGTCAGTATGTTGCAGACTCCCGAGTGGGCAACCAATCCAGTGATGCAATCCTTTGTTTACCATTTCATAGGTCCCAGTAAACCGCACCTGGATCGATGTCGCTGGCAGCGAAGCAAACCACCAGAGTTGCCTTTTCCTGAAAACCGTCAATCGATCGAACTGATAAACGAGTGGAAAGACGATCCACCAGCGAGCTACGACATTGGCTCAATCTTTCGACCAGATCTAGCGGCGAATCTTCTGGCTGCTTATCCGAAACTGCTCGTTTCAGGAACGTGGTCCGATGAGCTGACGGTTTACGACGAAAGGCTGACTAGCTTGGATGAAACATTCTCATCCCACTTGGTGCTAACGCGATTTCTCATCCGTCTCGGCGTGAATGCGCGACGTTTCAAACTTCGGATCAAGGAGGGCGACGATGCAACGTTTCAGCTTGCCCGCTCTTGAGTACCACGTTGCTCATGGTTGCAACTTGTCCTGTCAGCAGTGCAGCCACTACAGCAATTTTCACTTGGCAGGCAAGTTGCCAACGCTCGCCGACGCAGAGTCCGAGTACTTGCAATGGTCCCATCGACTTAAGCCGACGCGATTCGCATTGCTCGGCGGTGAGCCGTTGCTTAATCCTGCGATCTTGGAGCACATTCAACTTGCGCGACAACACTGGTACGACAGTGAACTGATGCTGGTCACCAATGGATTCTTCCTGCACCGATTCCCTGAGTTGCCGAAGGTCCTCGTTGACACAGAGTGCCAACTTGAAATCAGCCAGCATGGTACGCATCAAGACTACCTCGAACGATTCCGCGACGTGAAAGCGATAGTGTGGACTTGGCGTAAGCAGTATCCGAAGCTTCGCATCAACATTCGCAAATCGCACAAGGGCTGGATGCGTCAATACAACGTCATCGATGGTAAGCCGATGCCTTTCAATTCAAAGCCAGATGCCACATATCGCGTTTGTATGCAGCGATCTTGTACCCAGCTAGTGAATGGCTGCCTCGCAAAATGTCCCGCACTCGCATATTGGCCACAGTTAGAGACAAAAGCCCGCCTCGAATCCATTTCGGAGTGGGATTTGTTCCGTGCTTACGAAGCTTGCCCACCAAGCGCGAGCGACGAAGAGCTTCGTTCATTCCTTGAAACCAAGTCGATTCCCCAGTGTGCGTTGTGTCCTAGTAGGCGCGTCGCGTTTCGTCATCCCAGTCCTTTGCAAAGGAGTAACTTGCAATGATTGATAAGTTCAAACCCAAACTACCTCGTTTGCCGTACCCATTCATTCCACCCTTCGACCCGCCGGCTGAACAACCACCGTATATTCCACCGGAGAGTTCCGGAGGCGACGACGAAGGATCCTCAAGCGAAGACCCGGGCCCACGTCCACAATGGTGGCCCGAGGATTGGCCTTGGCCGCCTCCACCAGATGAACCAGTGGTTATTGAAGCACCGCCACCACTCCCTAACATCATCTGGCCGCGGCTCCCACCAGATCATCCCTATCACTTACCACCAGGTTATCACTACCCCGACAATCTGCCCGAGGGCCATCCAGGTCACTATTACCCTGGCATGCCACCGTATCCGGTGATCGCTCCGTGATGTCGGCGTACCTTGCCATCGTCAAACTAGTGACTGATTTGCCTACCACGCAGCAAACGCTAGCAAATTACGCAGGGGTGGCGAGCCTCGAATCACCGTCTTTTCCATCATTTGTTTCTATGGATATTGACAATCGAACTCGGAAGAGCCCCTCCTGTTTCTGGCGTCGAAGCGGACGAGTACTTTTGGTACAATCGCTGGATTCGGTATTCAATTCTCTGTGTGACTTCTTTTTTCTGGGTAATCGGTAGGGCATGGACGCTACTCTGCAATCCGTCAACTTTGCAAACGCGTCAGGCGAGGCACTGGATGGGTTAGTGTCTGTAGTCAGCCCATCTGAGGGAATCGGGCCCGACGAAGCATCCGTGATTCGCAAATTGGCAGACTTTCCGGACGTAAAGTTCGTATTCTTTCGGCGTTTCGCGGATGGCCGTTCTTCCCAGCCGGCTGCATTGATTGTTGATAACCAAGATCAACGCCTCGACAATATGTCCTTAGCGAAGTTACACAACGACCTTTGGATGCATGGCGTTGCTCCGTTGGTTTACGTGACGTGGCCAACTCGAATCGATATCCTAAGTTGCGCTAGAGGCCCGGACTTCTGGCAAGACGATGACCATCAATATCATCCAGCGGCGCAGTTAGAGATTGCATCGTCTATCGAATCGGAACTGGCCAAGAGGCGGAATTTTTCTGCACATAGACTCGCTGATGGAACATTCTGGGATGATCCTAGCAATCATCCATTAGCGCAGCATGAAAAGGCCGCGCATGAATCCTTAATTCAAGCGATTGTTGAAGCAGACATTGCACTTGACGGCGCGAACAGTCCCATACAGCGTCGGCTGCTGCTCTTGATGGTACTAATCAAGTACTTAGAAGACCGAGACGTGTTTCCTGGGCCTGGCTGGTTCGGCCGGTTCCATAAAGGTGCACGTAGATTCTTTGACGTGATCGAGAGCGGGGAACCTGAAAGTGTACTCAACTTACTACGTACGCTTGAAGATCGTTTCAATGGCGACGTATTCGCTCTGCCTGCAGAAATGAAGCTAACTAAGACCGCGTTGCGTCAGTTCTCCAACTTGGTTGAGGCAAGGACGATAAAGCAACAACGTTATCTTTGGGAGCAATACTCCTTCGCGCATCTGCCAGTGGAGGTAATCAGTCACTTGTATCAGAGATTTGTAAAAGGAAGCACAGCAGTCTATACGCCTCCTTTCCTCGCGTCGCTGTTGCTTGACTACGCTATGCCCTACGAGAAGATCACGGGTAAAGAGCGAGTTCTAGATCCAGCGTGTGGCTCTGGGGTTTTCCTGGTGGGAGCATTTCGACGATTGGTGGCAGTCTATCGATCGATGCATAAGAAAGCTCCTGCGGTAAATACGCTAAAGGCAATTCTCAAGAATCAGATCTTTGGAGTAGAAACAGACGCAAACGCTGTCGACTTGACTGTATTTAGTCTTGCGCTGGCAGTTTGCGACTCGCTGCAACCAAACGTCATTTGGAATGAACTGCGGTTTGATCGATTGCGGGGACAAAATATTATCGAATCTGACTTTTTTGAGATTGGGAATGGTGATGAATGCTCCAGTTCGATCGGTACCTTCGACGTTGTTATTGGGAATCCTCCGTTTGAATCAGATTTTTCAAAAGCAGCCCATTTTGTAAACAATTCACGGATTTCCGAACGTGGAGCTTTTCCGGACAAGCAAATCGCTTATCTTTTCCTCGAGCACTCGATCCATCAGCTTAGGGAAAATGGTCGGATCTGTATGATTCAACCTAAAGGGTTTCTGTACAACCGAAATGTACAGCGTGTGCGAGAGCATATTTCAACAATTGCTATCCCTTCTGTGGTGATAGACCTGACGTCAATACGAAACCTCTATTCGGGTGCCGACCCAAAAACCGTCGCGATCATTGCTAATCGCGGTAGGTCAAAGCCAAATGATCGTGTGACGCATTTAGTTTTCCGTAGAACTTTTAACACGTCTAATCGACTTGGATTTGAGATTGACCACTACGATCAGCATACCGTCCGTGTCGAATCAATCTCAAGTGAGCCATTCGTCTGGAAGGCAAACTTAGTTGGAGGTGGACGCGTACTTAGCTTGGTCCGTCGGCTAGCTAGCCTTAGAACTTTGCAAAGAATGACTGAAGAAGAGGGATGGATATCTGGTGAAGGCTTCATCCAAGGTACATCGGGAACTGAGGCGCCCCATTTGACGGGCAAGCCATTAGTTGACATAGATGCTTTACAGTCCGGGAATCTATCAAGTCAAACACTCGCTCCGCTCACAGATAAAAGGTTTATACGTTCGCGAAACCCGGATTTGTTCGAAGGACCGCTCGTTCTCATAGGAGAACTCGAATCTTTACCATGCGAGTTTTGGGAAGGCAGAGGTGTAGCATACTCTCAGCGGATAGTTGGAATTCGTGGTAATGACTCGGATAAGCAGCGTCTTTCACGAGTCGTAGAGATAGTTAAACGACACCGTACTTGCTTGCGATTTTATGTCGCTGCAGTAAGTCCACAGTACTTGCTCGATAAGGCAACGGCTATTACTAAAGGAGATATTGAGGCATTACCACTACCATCAGACTCTCGGGAACTTGAGCTGACATTCTGGGAAGAGGCAATTGCTTCTGATGTCGCGGAGTTGATCGCTCCTTTGATCCGACTCGGGCAGAATTCCGCATTACTAATCCAAAATGCAAGCCTTGAAAACCTAAATGAGTATGCACAGCTTTATTGCAAGATGCTCGGAAGCATCTACGATAACCTGCACGCTGATAAACCAATATTTCTCAATGGCTTGATATGTCAGCCATTCTATTTTGGTGACCAGCCATCTATCAATTGGCTTGGACCGGGTTGCGAAGGGCACTTGAAGTCGCTTGTTTTTGACAACTCACGAGAGTCCTTACGAACTGTTCGTGTCGTCCGGTACTATCATGAAAATGTAGTCTTTTTAATTAAGCCGGACAGACTGCGGTATTGGATTAAATCTACCGCAATACGTGATGCGGACGATACGCTTGTCGATTTACAACGGCAGGGTTTCTGATGAGAAGCGATCGTAGTCAAGGGCAAATTACGAGCGGCATTATCCCCGGAACGATGGCGGAGAAGACGCTCCAGTTTGTGAAATCACAATTGCCTAAGTGGCGAGATATGCCTAATCGTCCTCTCGTCACAGGCGAAGAGGAATTGAACGGTCAGCTTTGCAAATGGCTGAATGTTGCCGCTCGCAGAGAGAATTTCTCGATGGCTTACTTTCAGCATGAAGAGCGCCAAGGACGAAAGCACCGCGTTGATTTGTCAGCACTTCCGCTTGAAGACCAGGTCATTGAAGGGCGCAACTATAGCATCTTAGACCCTATTCTTGTTCTCGAATGTAAGCGATTGCCTTCACCCACACGGGATAGAGAGCGAGAGTACGTAACTGGAAACGACAAGAGATCCGGTGGCATACAGCGATTCAAGCTTGGATTGCATGGGACGAAATTAAACTATGCTGG
Source organism: Pirellula staleyi DSM 6068 (assembly GCA_945875845.1). GTDB lineage: Bacteria > Planctomycetota > Planctomycetia > Pirellulales > Pirellulaceae > JBKCUI01. Next base: position 18,765 of record CAMCMB010000067.1, on the reverse strand, counting down.
AATCATCGGCTATATTCAAGCTGACACGTTTGACAATTGGTTCAAAACAATCAACGACTGGATTTCAGAATTGGCAAGCTCAACTTCGGAATGGTCGCAGGATGATCGACTTGCCGAGCTAAGTGTTGACTTGCTAAATCGTATCGCCAGCTGTGAATCAATTCACTCACGCATTAAAGCGGAGTCTGCCCGCGTTCGACTTGCACACCTTTGGGTCAGCTTATGAGATAGTTCCCAGCCATATCGCTTCAATCTGGCGTTCGCTTAACCAACAATTTCTGCTCCTTTGAGCAACTTGTCTACCTACACGCTTGGCGTGGCTGAGGTTGAACAAACCAGTCGTTGAAGGCCTACTAATCGTACATTGGCCGAATAACCTTTTCTTCGTCGCCAAAGTCGTGCAATTTGTAATCCAACCCATCGAGCGCCTGCCGTAAAAGGTTTGGCTCTTCGCTGGTAAAAAACACTACCTGTTGTTCGTGTGATTTGGATTTGGCCGATCGACGCAGCAATTCTCTAAAGCTAATCTCTCTCGCACTTTGCTGCCGTGGTTCGTCAAAAACAAGCAGGCCAGGATGATCGATAGAATATTCTCTCGCTAACTCCATCATTCCCATGAGGTAAGCCCAAATCGTTCGGATTAAGTCGCTTGCTGAAATGCTTGATGGCAAGTCGAACCCGTCGTGTTTTGGTCGATACTGATCATCAGAAATCTGCACCTCATTCGGTTGGAAGCTTCCAAAACCATATTGGCCGAGTTGCTCCTGCATAAGGACGCTCCAACGACTTATCTTATCTCTGTCTGACTGCGAGGTGTTCTGCTTGGGTAATGCTGACAACGCAGAACGGATACGCCGCAATTCTTTTGCCGTCTTACCTAACTGCAAAAGTGAGTTTTCGAAAGAATCGAAAGCTTTTTCCAGGCGCTCAATTTCATGTTCTAATCGTAGTCGTTCCTCGATTGCGGCTGCGGAAGGAAGGCGTCCATCGGAAATTAATGTTTGACGAAGGGCTCGCACCCTACTTCTCTTGTTTGCAATCTCGCTGCGAATAGCAAGGATCTGTTGGTTTCGTGCTTCAATAGATGCTCTTGCCTCTCCTATCACTCCGAGAATAGTGCGTCGTTGTTGCTCAAGAAAAGCAATGTTCTGATCGAGTGTCATAACGCCTTGCTCGTCGGCTAGTGGGAGTAACGAATCTTGAAGCGATTGGTGACACGTTGGGCACTCACCACTATTGAGCGTCTTGAGCTTTTCAGATCCCATCGACCTCAGCGTCCTGTCATCTTTATTTCTGACAAGGTCCTCCTCGATCTGCCGAAGGCGATTGTTCATGGACGCAAGCTCACTCTCTTCAAACCTTACAAACTCTAGCAACCTTGCAACGATTGTCTCATCCCGATGCACCTCGTCTTCTGCAGTCGTCAATTCTGACTCAGCTTCACTCGCAATCTGTTCAACTCGTGGGATTTCTAGCTCGATGAGATCGCGCAAAGTCGACTTGGCACCTTCAATGCGAGATTGGATGGATACCCACATATTTTTGATGGGAACCATGAAGCTAGGACTGACCTCAGGAGGCCACATAACAATCGGCGTGTCCGAAATACCCTGCACTGAGCCGTTAACCTGGTTCGCATTCTCTTTTGTAATCTTGACCGTCTGTGTCCATGCCGACTGATGCTGCGAAAGTTCTAGTTCTAGTTCCTGCCGACGCTCTGCGTTTTTGTATGCATCTAGACTTAGCAGGAACTCTACGGCGCGTTCGTGGGGATTGCGAACCCGAAGATGTGATGGAACTATGGGTACAACGCTGGACCATCCACGTTTCTGCTCTACAAAGAAGAAGGGGAACAGAATCTGCAAATACAGCGGGCTCTCGCTTCCATCGAAGGTGGCGACCTGTGGTAAATTCCATCCAAGAAACCGAGCTAATTCTCTGTGGAATCCAGCCTCGCGACTTGCCCCACCTCCCCGGTTGACAAAGAAGTCGCGATACTCGCAATCAACGGTCGAACTCAAAGCGCCACCGTACCAAACCCCGATTAAATTCTTGTCCCTGTTACCTCGCAATTGTCTGAATACGGTAAGTCGCTCTTTTCGGGTGTTCTCAATCTCAAGATAGACGGCCGACTCAATAACCTCCTCCCATCCATTTGCGGTCTGCAGCTTTTCTAAAACGGATGGAGTAAGCGGAAGGTCGGTCTGATTGGTTGTCAGCATCGCTTCCATTCCTAAAGCAACGAGAATGGATGTGAAGCATGTCGACTTGCCCAAAGAATTGTCTGCTCTGATAATCACCAATCCGTCGGGAAACTCAATTCTCGTGCCGTATGTACCCTGCGCTGTCACTACCTGCAGTTTGAGTTTCCGTAATCGCATCATCCATTGCTTCCTATAAAGATTGAATCCACGAAGCCTTCCGTTACCGATTGTCCCAACGCTTGAGCCCATTCCTTCTCACGATTCAAAATGGACTCGTCAGCCATAATCTCGTTCGCCAACTTGCGACCTTCTGATGACAACTTCACGCGATCCTTGCCTTCGCGTTCTACAACGCCAGCACCTACTGCAAAGTCAATTGCCCGCGCAAGTGATGGTTCAATTCTAATGAGAACTGTACCCGGCGTAACGCGTTCACTAACTGCTCGTCGAAGAAGATTTCTACTTTCGATCGTCCTATTGCACCAATTGAAAACATGTAGTCTACGTATGCTTGATTGGCCGCCACGGCAGCACAAGTTAAGCATAAGAACTACGAACGCGATGCGCCATGCCGGGCGCATATCACCTGGTATATCAATGGGGCGTCGACGAAAAATGATCGGAACACTCAGCTCTTCATCAAGTAAATCAGACATTTGACGGCCCTTCGCGAAAGTCTAATGGGCAGCGCATCATCCAGTCGGAAATTGCGCCACAAGCGATTGTCATTGCGTTTGAGCTTGACAATGACCCGACTGCTTCAAGTAAGGACTTATTGAATCCTGTAAGGACATCCTTTAGTTGTTGACTGGCGTTTGGAGCAGTCAGTTCATGCACCAAGAGAATCTGCTCGTATTCGCTTTTTGATCGGAAGACCTTTTCATACGCAGTTGGTGAAAGCTCTTTGAGCTTCGCCATTAGTTCGTTGCCTTGCAGATACCATGACAACATTTGCTTTTGGTGGCCCGCAACGCGCTGAACTGATATGTTTGGTTCTAGTCTTTGTAGTTTTTCTTCCAGAGTCGTCATCAGCGTATCGTTTTCGTTCTGCCAGGAATCGACAACAGCCCTACTCGGCTCCGGCGCTTGAATAGCGATACAGTCTTTCTTGTAAGCGAGGATCTTATCTCGCTCTTTGGAGAATGAATCTTCATCGCAATAACTGACGAAGAAGTCTTCAGCGACGTATGGGAGCTTAGCATCTTTAACTTTTCGGGTCATGTCATGTGCATGCGACTTCAAGTCCTTTAGGCCCACCCTAGGTACAAGTAGAATCCATTTGTGTATTCTGACCTCACCAAACAACTTCTTGAGCAAAGGGGCGTTATTAACAAACTTATTGATGTCGCGAGTCATTTTATCTCGCTGAGCTTCGTACAACGCCTTGCCGGTCTTCTCCTTCTCTGCACCATAAGCTTGGTATGCAATTCCGCATGGACAGGTGAACCCCTCGATACCGCCGTCGCCTTGCGTGTCAGGGATCTTGATATAAGTTGTCGGACCATAGTGCTCGACCAGCAACTCATTTGCCCAACGTTGCCAAGCAAGACCTTCGAGTGGCATTACTGTTGTGCTCATGTCGCTAGTTCCTTCGCACGCGCAGCGATGGCTTTTAGCTGGCGATCGGTGCACCTAGCCAACTGGCGGAAAACCTCGGGATTCTCAAATATTTTGTCGGCAATGGATCGTGGAATGTGATGAGCAAGTAGCAACAACTCTTCCTCATCTGTTTCAAGTACGTCCGCCAGTCGATGAACCAATGATTCAGAGGCTGTTCCATCAAAATCCAGGCGACCACGTTCGACTTTGCTTAGATACGAAAACCCGACGCCGACCAACGGCGCGAGTTGGCGGAGGGAATAACCTTTGGCTTTGCGTAGTTCACGAATTCGGTCGCCAAACTTGTCCATCTACAATCCCTGTCTTGTTCTGATGAAGCTAGCATTGTAGGATTGTAGCAGCTTGCAGGCAACATGTGCGCATGCTAGGAGGACATTTCTCACAATCACCCAGTTGATGGAGCGAACGGTTGAACGCGGTCGAGATCGAAGAAGCAGTCAGTAAGCTGGTCGAAGAGGCCTTCAATGCCGCTGAGTTCCCCTACGCCTTTCTGGAAGCGTTTGGTAACAAGACGGCTACGCTTCAGCGGTTGCGCAACATAGGCAAGAACTCGACAAACAAAACGGATGTGACTGGCGCCGGTGTTCAATCCGTGCTGCAGCGAAACAACATTCACATGGCCACGTGTTCTGGTGGTGGACCGGATGCTGTTGCTGATCTCCTCAAGCGGCTTACAGACAGTCCCGCCACCGGCAAACACAAAGCGAAGTTTGTGCTGGCAACCGATGGTCATACGGTTCATGCAGAGTGCCTGAATTCCGATGATCCACCTCTGGTCTGTGAGTACAAAGAGCTAGCCGATCACTTCGGTTATTTTCTTGAGTTGGCAGGCATCTCGACGGTTCGGCAGATCCGTGAAAATGCGTTCGATATCAAGGCCACCGGTCGACTAAATCGTTTATATGTCGAACTGCTTCGTAATAATCCCGACTGGGACGGGGACCAGCGGCGTGAGGAGCTTAACCACTTCTTTGCACGATTGATATTTTGCTTCTTTGCGGAAGATACGGGAATCTTCAACGGTAGCGCACTGTTCACAGAGACGGTGCGGCAGATGAGCGATCCTAGTGGAGAGAACACGGACTTCGTTTTGTCCGAAATCTTCCGCGCGATGGATGTGCCGATGAAGGAACGCGACGCGGCCAAGTTGCGTTCTTGGGCAGGGCAATTCCCATACGTCAACGGTGGTCTCTTCGGAAGTAACGGATCGAAGGATGCGAGAAGTACCGTTCCTAAGTTCACGCAGATCGCTAGATCGTACCTGTTGCACATCGGCACATTGGACTGGACGCAAATCAATCCGGATATCTTTGGCTCAATGATCCAAGCCGTCGCTGACGACGAGGAACGCGGTGCTTTGGGTATGCACTACACAAGTGTTCCCAACATCCTGAAAGTCCTCAATCCATTATTCTTGGATGACTTGCATGCTCAGTTGAAAGAAGCGGACAAAAACCATCGCAAGCTATTGAACCTTAGAAAGCGGCTTGCTCGGATTCGAGTCTTCGACCCTGCGTGCGGGAGCGGTAACTTCTTGGTCATCGCTTACAAGGAGATGCGAAAGATCGAAGCTGAGATCAACATTCTCCGAGGAGAGCCAGAGCGCGCCTCGGAGATTCCACTGACGAACTTTCGCGGAATCGAGTTACGGCACTTCGCCGTCGAGGTCGCTCGATTAGCGCTAATCATCGCGGAATACCAATGCGACGAACTCTATCGTGGTCAACGGTTGGCGCTTGCCGAGTTCCTGCCATTGAACAAAGAGAATTGGATAACGCATGGTAACGCGTTGCGGCTGGATTGGCTCAAAGTTTGTCCGCCCACCGGAACAGGCGTGAAACTGGTTGAAGATGATTTGTTTCAGACACCGCTTGATCAGATTGAGATCGATTTTGAGAATGAAGGTGGGGAAACGTATATTTGTGGCAATCCGCCGTATTATGGAAGTAGGCGACAGCAAGACGATCAGAAAGATGACATCCGACTATTGGCTAGTTCACGGATTAAGAAATGGAAGTCTCTTGACTATGTTGCAGGCTGGTTTCTAAAGGCCGCAGAATACAACGAACATGATCGGTGTTCGTTCGCATTTGTTTGCACAAGCTCAATGTGCGAAGGATTGCAGGTTGCATTACTCTGGCCAATTGTACTACGACGAGATTGCCGCATCAAGTTTGCTCACAAGCCGTTTTTATGGTCGAACTTGGCGAAGCATAATGCAGGGGTGACCGTTGTTATTGTTGGTGTTTCAAGTAGCGATAATGCAACAAGTGCAACACTATTCGATCACGCATCGTCGATTCAACGCGAACATCTCAATCCTTATTTAGTTGCTGGACCTACGGTTTATGTAGTAACTGAACCAAGGCCCTTATCGAAATTGCCCAAGATGATTACGGGAAGCATGCCCCGCGACGGTGGCAATCTCATATTGTCGATGGAAGAAACTGTCGAACTAAGGGAAGCCGCGCCTATCGCTGTTTCTTGGTGCCGTCGATACGTTGGATCAAGTGAACTTATTCGCGGTGGACAACGATACTGCCTCTGGCTTGAGGATTCAGATTTGTGTGAAGCTGAATCTGTGCCACAAGTTGTCGATCGACTTAAAGCCGTAAGTGAAATGCGGGCAGCGAGCGGTCTTGCCTCAACTTCAGAGTTCGCCAATCGGCCACATCGGTTTGTTTACTTAGCTGGCAAAAGTCGAGAACGTACGATTGCAGTAGCTGCAGTTTCATCCGTAAATCGAAGTGTCTTGCCGGTTGATGTCTTTGACCCAACGGTTGTAGTTAGCAACCTTGCATTTGCTTTGTATGATGCGCCGCTTTGGAACATGGCGTTAATCGCATCAAAACTGCACCTCGTATGGATCGCAACTGTTTGCGGAAAACTAAAGACAGACTACCGTTACTCCAACACTCTTGGATGGAACACATTCCCTGTTCCGCCACTTACGGACGAGAACAAAGCAGAACTGACGAGATGCGCAGAGAACATTCTCTTAGCTCGCGAGGCACATTGGCCTGCGACGATTGCTGAACTTTACGATCCCGAAACAATGCCAGAGGATCTGCGAGCCGCTCACGATCGCAATGATGAAACGCTCGAGCGCATCTACATCGGTCGCCGCTTCAAGAACGATACTGAACGGCTCGAAACGCTCTTCCTGCTCTACACCGAAATGACGCGAAAAGAGAAGGGCAACAAATGATCCCTCGAGTATCAAAATGGGGTAACTGTCAAGAAATCCTTGACAGTTCAATGTTATGCAAAACGAGACAGTCAATGAGGATGTGCAGCTAATGAATGACCCCAAGCCCAAAACAATGCCAGGAGTCAGCGTCAGCTACGCCGGAAATGGCAAGTCGATCACATCCAACGCGATGGGCATGCGCGCGATGCAAAGCCGCGTTTGGCAATTTCGTGGCGAGCAGTACTTGCTCTTGAAATCGCCACCGGCATCCGGCAAGAGCCGAGCGCTAATGTTCGTAGCTCTCGACAAACTTCACCGCCAGAACTTGAAGCAAGCGATCGTTGTCGTTCCCGAAAAGTCGATCGGTGCAAGCTTTGGCAATACTCTGCTGGCCAAAGACGGATTCTTCTCGGACTGGACCGTCGCGCCACAATGGAATCTTTGTAACGCGCCTGGCACCGACGGTGGAAAGGTCGATGCGCTTGGAAGATTCCTGGCTTCGGAGGATCGCCTGCTGGTTTGTACCCACGCGACGTTTCGATTTGCCTTTGAGAAATTTGGCGTCGAGGCGTTCGATGACCGACTGATTGCAGTTGATGAATTCCATCACGTTTCAGTTAGCGAGGACAATCGGCTTGGTGAGTATGTGCGTCAACTGATCGAACGCGACAAGACGCATTTGATTGCCATGACCGGCAGCTACTTTCGCGGTGATGCGGCCGCGGTATTGCTGCCTGAGGATGAAAGGCGATTCGTCACGGTCACGTACACCTATTACGAACAACTAAGCGGTTACCAGCATCTCAAGAAGCTGGACATTGGCTACTACTTTTACTCGGGCAGCTACCTCGACGATTTGCCTAAAGTGCTCAACGAGAACGAAAAGACGATTATCCACATTCCGAATGTGAACAGTCGCGAAAGCACTCAAGACAAGCACAAGGAAGTCGAGCACATTCTGGAAACGCTCGGTGAGTGGCTTGGTACCGATGATGCCACTGGGTTTCAGTTGGTTAAGACGTCGACCGGGCGCGTGCTGAAAATTGCAGATCTTGTGGACGATGAGCCAATCAAGCGAGACAAGGTGGCTGCAGCCCTTCGCGATCCAGTAGGGCGTGAGAACCGTGATCACGTCGACATCATCATTGCGTTGGGAATGGCTAAGGAAGGTTTCGACTGGATTTGGTGCGAGCATGCGTTGACGATTGGTTATCGAAGCAGCTTGACCGAAATCGTTCAGATCATCGGCCGCGCAACTCGAGATGCTCCGGGCAAAGTTCGTGCCCGCTTCACGAACTTGATTGCTGAACCCGATGCCGGCGAGCAAGCGGTTACGGAAGCAGTGAACGATACTCTGAAGGCGATCGCTGCCAGCTTGTTAATGGAACAAGTGTTAGCTCCACGTTTTGAGTTTCGTCCCAAGACGCCCGCTAGCGGTCCGCAACCTGGCTTGGACTATGGACCTGATGGATACAAGCCGGACGGCTGCAACGTGGGCGTGGATGGGGCGACGGGTGGCGTTCAGATCGAGATCAATGGGCTCGCGGAGCCAGAGAGCGATGAAGCAACTCGGATTTGCCGAGAAGACTTAAATGAGGTTGTAGCGTCGTTCGTTCAGGACACGCGGACTGTCCAAGACGGCTTGTTCAATGATGAGCTCCCGCCGCAAGAAACGACGCAGCAGCGAATGGGCAAGATCATCCGAGACAAGTATCCGGACTTGTCGGATCAAGACCAGGAAGCAATCCGTCAACGGGCGATCGCGGCATTAAATCTGGTTCAAATGGGCGGCGTGAAATCAGGCGGCGGTGGCGCAACGTCGAACACAGCATTGATCGATGGAATCCGCCGATATGTCACGGACGTACGAGATCTGAATGTCGACTTGATCGATTCGATCAATCCTTTTGGTGAGGCATACAACATTCTCGCCAAGACGATGAATGAAGAACGTTTGCGGCAGGTACAGTCGGCGATCGCGGGGCGTCGAATCCAGTTGACTCCCGAGGAGGCGCGTGATCTGGCTAAGCGTGCGTTGAAGTTCAAGATCGAACGCGGCCGATTGCCGTCGATCACTAGCCAAGATGCCTGGGAACGAAGAATGGCTGAAGGAATTGCATTCTTGGCGAGAATGAAGCAGGAGAAATCAAGTGGCTAAAAAGAAAACCAAAGTAGAATCGTTCACCGATGACGATGACGCGTTGTTAGCCGAGCTGGGTGTTGAAACTGAAGTAAAAGAAGATCAGACCTACACGGCCAAGCAAGAGCGAATAATTGCCGGCTTCGAGGACATTCAGCGATACTATCGTGAACACGATAGTCTGCCCCAACATGGCGAAGGCCGCGACATCTTTGAGCGGGTATACGCGGTTCGGTTGGACCGAATCCGTGCTAGTTCTGAGTGCTTAGATCTCCTTCGACCGATCGACACCGACGGAATATTGGCAGATCGAGTATGTGAACCCTCAGAAGAGTACGAGCTCAACAGTGACGATGAACTGTTAGAGGCCCTTGGCGTCGGTCCATCGAATAACGATATCACCACGATGAAGCATGTTCGCTCTGCATCGGAACGGAACGCCGAGCGAAATGTTCCTGAAGAAGTGGCTCAGCGTAAACCATGCGAACACTTCGATGAATTTCGCTTGGACTTTGAAGCCGTGCAAGCAGATCTTGAAACAGGCCGCCAGAGTACTGAGTTATTCAAGACCAGCAGTCGATCTCAAATACGCAAGGGTGATTGGTTCATCGTCGATGGCCAGAAGGCACTGGTTGCGGAAACAGGTGAGTGGTTCACTCCAGAGCACGGAGAACGCGATCGACGCTTACGAGTTATCTTCGATAACGGTACGGAATCGGATCTGCTGCTACGTTCGTTGCGAAGAGCGCTGAACAAAGACGAAAACAGCCGTCGAATTGTCCCGCCTCAGTTAGAAATTGAGGAAGACTTCAGTGACATTGGTCCCCTCTTTTCAAGTGAGGTCGAAGACGGAGATTGTGCATCGGGTGCCATCTACGTGGCGCGAAGCCTATCGGACAATCCGTTCGTACAAAAGAACCGAGAGATCCTTCACAAGATTGGACTGACCACCGGAGATCCGGAAAAGCGAGTTTCCAACGCTAAGAAAGAGACGACGTACCTATTTGCCGCTGTGGAGTTAGTTGCCGTTTATCGCCTTGCTAACATTAACTGCAAGGCATTCGAATCGCTTCTCCACAAATTCCTCGCTCGTGCTCGAATCGACCTAGCGTTGGCCGATCGATTCGGCGGCAAAGTTCAGCCAAGAGAATGGTTCTTGGTTCCACTGCCGGTGGTCGAAGAAGTTGTCGAGAGGATCAAGGATGGCTCGATCAGCGACTATGTGTTTGATGTGGAAACCGCGAGTATGAAGCGACGAGGTAAATAGATGCAAAACGGAACTTTTATCCGCGTCTTTGTTGCTAGCCCGGGTGACGTGCACCTAGAACGCGACGAGGCATGTCGAGTTATTCATAATTGGAATGCAGCTCATTCTATTTCCCGATCCGTGCTCATTGAGCCCGTGCGTGTCGAGACTCACTCCCATGCGGTACAAGGTGGGCATCCGCAGGACCTAATTAATGGACAGCTACTCAACCGATGCGATTTACTTGTCGCGATTCTATGGTCAAGACTGGGCACACCAACAAACTCTGACCTTTCTGGGACTGTCCAGGAGATTCGAGAGTTCGCTCAATTAAAGGGAGCTGATAGGATTCTTGTCTTTTTCTGTGATCGGGCTATTCCGAGTTCATCTGATTTAGAGCAAGTACAAGCAGTTCGAAGCTTTAAGGACTCTATCAAAACCGAGGGGCTATACACGCAGTACACCGAAGTCCCCGAATTTGGCTCGCTTTTTCGTCACCAACTGGATCTGGCAATGAATCGAGTCTTCGATAGCGAAGAGTTTTCTACGATTTCAAATATTTCGTCGGAGCAGGAAAACGTCACCCTTCTATCTGAGGCAAATACGATTCTAGCTGCGGCGATTATGGCGGACCGAACAACCGTCACACTCGGTCGCATGATGGCTGGACATGAACTGCATGCGGGCAACGTTGAACTGAACATCATGGGAGATGATCGTTCGGAGGCAAGATGGGAAGCCGGTCTTGAACAGGTAGAAAGATTTGGATTTGTAGAAGATCTCGGACATAAGCGGGAGGTTTTCCGACTAACTCGAGCGGGTTTTGACTTGGCTGATCAGCTATGGTTCATACTCCTACTTCGCCGTGTTGAGTTGTATCAAAAAGACGTCCACGGCTATGTCGATTTCCAGCAAATCACCCAAGAGCCTTATTTCGGACAGCAAATTAAACCCACATTTGCCCGCGAGAAGCTTCAAACACTTGCTTCAATGCAGCAAATTGAGATTGTTCCAGTAGACGGCGGAATAGGTGCAGCGAGGCTAAGTGATCGTGGCCGGAAGACCTTAAGGGAACAAAGCGCACTGGAGTTTGCTGAGCCCGAAGGTAGCGAAAACTGAAGCAACGAATCGAATAACCCAGAGACCCTCTGAAGCCAGTTTCATAGGTTATTCGCCAGAACAGCCAAAGACCCATAACCCAGCCGAGAGAAAACAGGCGAGTTTCGCGAGGTGTCGGTCCCACTCAATTTTTTCAATTCCCAACGGTTTTCAAACCAGCGGGTAAAGAGACAAAGGTCGGTAATGATTCTTGCAATCGTTGCCGGCCTTTTTTCGTATTTTACCCAGTGTTTTCAAGGGTGAAACGCGTTTTACCCACTTGGTGGAAACTCTCCTTCGAGAGTCTCATTCTCATAACCCAAGAGCCCTCGAAAGACACTCTGGGCGACAAAATCTCTGACTCTCTTGTCTCTCTGACCTCCGGGTTAAGTGATTTTTTCTCTCCGAGAGACTCTCTAAATTGGCTCCCCAAAAACCGCTTTTGCCAACTGAAAATGCAATTGTTGCCCCAAGTCGAACACAGTTTCTCGCATGGTCTAGAGATTCGGTTTGGTCCGGTTCGGTAGGGTTGAACATCGTTTGAGGGCATTGGCCGGGTTATGTTCGCGAAAAAGTCTCTATGCTAATTTTCCAAGATTGGCTTGCCCTCCTCCGTTTGAAGCTCATTTGGCTCAAACTCGGCAACGGCTTCTGGCTTGATCTCGATCGCCACTTGGCCGGTGCTGTGAGTGTAGATAACCTTCAGAATGGTTTGCGGTAATCGCTTTTGGCGTTGCCGTTCATCCAGTTGGCACCATTGTTCGCGCATCGCAATCGGAATTTCGGACTTCGGGTCATCGATATCTGCGATAGCACTAGAGATAAACTGTTCCAGCCAATACGCCTCGACATTGACTCCCGGACAACGCGGCTTACCACCTCTATCAGAACGACAACGATAGTAGATGTAACGTACCGAACCTCTGTGAGAGATACTGGTGCTCATCGGTCGATTGCACTGACCACAGATGAGCTTGCCAGACAGGTATGAGTGAACACGGGAGCTTGGATCGGTCTTCTTGCGTGGCTTGGTTTCGCTGGTCCTTCTGCTAGCCAGCAAGTTTTGGACTTCATTGAACGCTGTGACGCTGACAATCGCTTGATGTGCTCCCGGCAAAGTCGAACCGCCATTAAGAATTTCACCGATGTAGACGCGATTGTTCAGCAGTTTCAGGATTCGCCTAGCTGTCCATTTTCCTGTCTCACCTTTCTGATCCGGCCAGCGTTTCAAGTTTGCCAATCCGGCCAAGTCGCTCGGGCGACTTCCGCCTGCGGCCAATTCGAAGAAATCATATACCCTGCGTGCTTGCTCTTCGTTAACAACTAACTGTTTGGTCGCAGGATCTGTTTGGTAGCCAAACGGAACGCGGCCCGCAACACGTTTCCCATCACGTTTGTAAGCAGCCCGCATGTCCGCCATTCGCTCTTTCGTCAGGTCAAGCTGAAACTCATTGGCGGCCGCAATGATGTTGGCCATCAACCGACCTGTTGCATTGTCACTGAAGCTTGGATCATTCACGACAGCCAGCGTCACACTATGCCGTTCGAACAGTTTCAACAGTTCTTGGAAATGAAGCATGCGTCTGGTGAGTCGATCGAGGCTGTAGACAACCAAGCGTCGGACGTCGCCTGTTTCGATGGAAGCTATCAATCGAGACATCTGAGGTCGATCGAGTGTTTCGCTGGAGTGCCCTTCGTCGGAGTATACCTGAGTAATACTCCAGTCTCTGCTGGCAGCGAGTTCCCGACACATATCGATCTGGCTTTGGCAAGAACTATAGGCGACATCTCGAACGCGTGACTGACGCGCGTAAATCGCCGCTGCTAGCTTCTGATCCGAGCCTTCTGCCTCAGACGCACCGCTGTTGTCGTTGGATTCTCGCTCTGCCACAAGTGCTTACCAATTGGATCAATTCTCTAAGAAATCGCACAAAAGGAAAACATTATAGTCTGTCAGCAGGTTTTGAACTCGCGCGGTAGCAGGTGACCGAGTAGTCAAGAATGATGGGAGGACCATGGTCCTCCCGAAGCCCATCTTGAAGCGAAGATTTGCTTCGAAGAAACAGCTTGGACTAATGGCAACAAGAAAGCCTGAATCTCACGTACCACATCTGCAAATGAATCGGGTGCACCGGCCAGCTTCGACTTGCGAACAAATGCAGTCCACTGAGTTTGCTTGACCGAGTCTTCAAGGAACGGAGGCGAGAAAACGAACGGCTCGGAGTCGATCACCGTGCCTCGATTCGCAAAAGTTCTCTCAATCGCAAGGCGGAGAACCTCGCCATCAAATCCAAACTGACGCAATAGTACATGGATGTCGTAGAAGTCCTTCATGCGACTGTTGAGTTGACCTAGCTTGACCATCGCCTCAAACTTTTCCGCGATGACAGTCTCTTTGGGATAGCCTTTCAGACGTGGCGTTTCAAAATCGAGCATGGTTGGATAATCAATGACGGTGGCAGTCGGGTAGATTACATCGCCAAAACCGATATCGATTTGCATAGGCAATCGCGCATTCTGAATCATCGCGATAAAAGTTACTCGGACTCCCGAGTATTCGGCGTTCTCTTTGATAATCTTTCCTTGAACCGAGTCGCTGAGAAACTCTACGCCATCGGATTCGACAGGTTGTCGGCATACTTCTTTGATCATGCCAGACATAGCATCAACGGAGTTTTCGGCGCGAGCCAGCAGATCGATGTCGCGAGTCGCTCTCGACTGAGGCGATCCCCAGACCGTGAACATCAACGCGCCCTTCAAAACAAACCGATCTGCATATTCGGACTGCGAAAGCCGAAACAGAAATCGCTCCATGACGAAATATTGCATCAACTCTTGCAGCGGTCGACCAGACTTTTTCGCGAGATTCTCTAGTTGCCCACGCACCGAAGCCGGAATGTCGCGAGTCATAGAAGCGCCTCTAGATACGGGCGCATCGTTTTGGCAACTCTGAGCCTTGTGGCATACTCCATGATCAGATCGACTTTCACGTTGCCCTGCGCCATGTAGAACTTGAGAGATTCGATCGCGACATCGAGCCCCACTTCATTGCGCCGGCGAAAGCAATCTGCGATAGTCTTCTCGCGAGAGTACACGGATACCATTTTGCCATCGACCGCGTGTTTCTCAATTCCCGCTTTAAATGCCACATCGGTCAGACGCGACACGCGAATGGGCGGGTAATCCAGTCTTGGCGGTTCGCTGTTTCGAGCAATCGCAATCCAAACTTCATGTGGAATCTGGGTGGTAAGTTCATGGAAGGAAAGTGCCGACACAAGATAGATCACCGCGTGAGGTGCTTTTGCTGCGACCGTGACCAGATCGGATTGGCTTAGCGGAGCCATTTCAGCTAGGCGATAGAGACCTCGGGCCATTTGTACTACGAGCCCAGAATCTCGCATTGAGTAGAGAGTGTTTCTAGTGATTCCGCCTCGCAGAATATCAGCCATTCGCATAATCCCACTATGCCGCCGAAATAGATCGGCAGCTCGCGCAGAAGCGGTATTGGGAGCAGGCTGAAGCACGGTACAAAACACCTCCTAAAACGAAACTCTGGAGGTAATTTGTACCACGATACTGAAAGAAGTCAAGTTCTTGCCGACTAGGGGCGAAGGACTGTCGAATCCATTAAATCCGCTTAAAGGCAACTTAGTTACCCTTATGGCTAACCTCGCGGTCGGCAATGAGTCCGCCCGAATTTCAACTGAATAAGGGAAATCGAACTCAGTTCGACCCGCCGGTTATACCAACAGGCCGACGCCTCAAAACGTCGGCCTGTTTGCGTTTTTACCCATTATTTGCCAGGGTTTGCACACACTGGCCCAGTCTCAAACTCTCCCTGGTGCGATGTCTCTACCAACCCGCGCGCGAATCGGCTTGGGTGCTTTTTCTGCCTTTGGCAAGCCGACTCTCGGGAGTCTCAAAGTCGCGCGACCCTGGGGTTATAGAAAAGTCTCGAACTTCATAACCCGGACGAAAATTGGAAAACCAAAATGACCTCCCGGTTATGCCCCGCGCGACAAATGCGCGAGTTTTAAAGCCCAATTTTCATAACCGGCAGGTCACGACTGCGAGCTTTTGGGCGTCAGGATTTCCCTAAGGCGGCGAATTAATTGGGGTTTCGCGTGGCTACGGGGCGCAATAGCCGCTTTTTCTCGACTTCATAACCCGCGAAACGCATCAAAGACAGATGACCCTGGGGTTATGGCCGGCGCGATCGAGGCTAGAATGCTCCGAAGTTTGTTCACCTTCTGTTTTCCGTTACCAGACAAACACGCACAGAAACAACTGATGCCACTCGTTGCTGAATTCCTTGCGCCGGTGCACGCAAGCACTGGCCTATCGCACTTGAAGTATGCCCCAAGTAGGGAGAAACGCTCAGAGACGATATGGACGAGCGTGGAAAGCATGATCCCATTCTTAGGTAAACGAACAACTAGTCGAGTTCACACTGCACCACCCAAAGGACCTAGCTATGCCAAATGTGACACTCGATGCCATCGCAGGCGTCTCTATAGGTCACAACAATTTCGTCAACGAACAGCGGACGCTACAAATGTTATCGACAGGACTTGTTGGTATCGCTAGGCATATCAAGCAGCGAGAGTTAGCTTGGCAAGCGAAATTCAGTGCAAAGCTTAAAATTCAGCTTTATGGTTTGGACGTTGATGGCACAAAAGACAATCTTGATCAGGTTGCTTGCCTCTTTCACTGGTTCGGCGTGTCGCTTTGCAATTATGCACGATTGGTTGGCTTTGTCCGCGGGTTGTCGATGAATGATTTCACTCGAACCGATTTGAGCGATCCAACGAAGTTCAAAACTGTTAAAGAATCAGTTGATGGATACATTAACGCAATACCCGAGTTGTACGATGTTGTAGTCTGGCGAAACAAAGTTGGGGCTCACTTCGCGATTACAGCACCACACAAATCTGACAACATTGCAACACTGGACATGTCAATAATGTTCCCAGTGACGTTTAGTAATAGCCAATATCGTGTAGGCGAGTGGACACTGACGCGGAATAATTCGTCTGGAAGTCACAGCTCTGCGATCCCATGTTGGTCGGTCACTGAAGTTTTTGAGAATCTTATTCCAAGATATTGGCCAAAAATATCGATCGCGACAAGCGAGGAGGCTAATTGAGCCGAGGAAGCCAATTGGGCGTTAATCGAAATTATGAACCAAGCCAAGGGTTAGCGATTTGATGAAAAAATAATTGAGTGATTCGGGTCGAGAATGCACCCTTTTTTCCAGATCTTCGCGTGTAGGAGCCGTCCTTAAAAGCCCGGTGTATCGCTAAACAAATCATCTATGAGATTTATTGGGAGTTGCATCTATGAGTGGTAGAAATCGGAAGTTTTTTATTTCAGATCGCAATGTCATGGCGAAGGTGTATGAAGCCAGAGACCGTCTGGTTGCACATCATTCCCTCTGTGTGAAGCGGAAACGAGATGCGGTAGACTTCACGCAAATAGATGAGTGCCTTGACTCTTTTGAGGCTTGGGCCAGCCATAATTTCGAATACATGTGTGAAGACTGCATATACGCCGCGACTCGTGATGCTAGTAGTAATTTCCCTTCACGCGGGGGCCATCAACCAAACGAAGATGACGATCGCGAGACCGGGGCCCATAGTTCAGTTGCTAACAAGATGTGTTCGAATTGCGAAGAGGTTTGGCTTGAGCAATTAACATTTGCTTGGGTTTTATACGAAGAAATACGGACAAATCGGATTAATTGGGCGCCAGTTAAGAGGCCTGCGCCGCCTGCATGGGGAGACAGTCTTCGGCTTCCCGGTGGATACTTCATATGGTGCGATCACGCGATCCCAGGTTATACAAAGGAGGAAGCGCGTAAGATCAAAGAAGACAATCGCCACTGTGAGTACCACATGGACAAGATCGTGGCTCAGGAGACCGGGAAAGATTGGCAGACAAGAAGAACCGAAATTGAATACAAGCACGGGAAATCGGGCGTACGCAAAGAGCTTTTGAGATCTAATATCAAGATTGTACTCTCCGCACATATACGCGAGGACGGTAAGAGACTTGCACTGTGGGAGGCGGGCTCTGAAGATCGTTCAAGCCAAGTTAGAGCTGAGATTAGAACAGAGTTCATTTCCCGAACAACAAAAAAGTACGGAGAAAGTGTTCTGGGCGCGATCAACCCATCTGATATTTCAAATTACTGCATAGAGGTTGAAGCTGGCGGGAACGAGGACTTTCTGTGGAACTCAGTACTAAAGAAGTACGATTTCGATCAGACGACGGACTCTTGCCTCTACTTCATCAAACAGGGGCCGGCGACCAAGATAGGTATCACGAATTCGCTTGACTTAAGGTTTGCACAGATAAAGACATCCGCGGCATTTCCTTGCGAGATCGCTAATGTCGTTTACACACACTTTGGTTATGAGTTGGAACAGACACTGCACCACCGATTACGCAGGTTCAATAGCCACTTGGAATGGTTCATCCTTCCTCCAGGGGTTGAAGCACGTCTTTTCACGGCAAAGAGTCGGAACGAAATCGAGGAGTTTTTGAGGTGGTTTGAAGAAGAATTCTAGTCTCATGCATTAGGAGACGTAACTGTTTCTGTGCGGTCGCGATGTTTGAAGCCCTCTCTTCATCACATTGTCAATCAGAGGACGCCAAGACGCAGTGAGTTGAAAAATGCCATCAGCCAGTATCCCGCGCCCATTTTTTCCCCAACGGCATACATAACCCGGGTGAGCTGAGAGAGTCCCAGCTCGCGTTTTCTCCACCCGGTGGGATATGCCATGTCGAATCAATCTTTCTCGGATCTTCCGAGCCAGCAGCGGCGCGAACGCATCGCTGCCGTGCTTTCCCTGGGCTTGGCCCGCATTCTGGACCAAAGCTCAAAAATCTCTGCGAACTCTCGCGACGAGAGCCTTGAGCTTCTCTGGGGATTGAGGCTCTCTGTGTCTCAACCCGACTTCGGGGATGCAGACGACGCCGGCGACGATTGATCGCGGCCGTCGATACCACGAGAACCCACAAGCAGACTGGAGAATCAACCATGAACGCTGCAACGGCGTCCGAGATCGCACGCCTCGAAACCATGACGATCACCAAGGTGGTCGAGCGATTCGAATTATCAATCGCAACTAAGAATCAGCCATTTTCGCAGGGCGGCTGGAAGGGTGTTGCGGAGTTGGTGGTTGGTTTTGAACGCAAGCTTGGTTGCTTGTTTCTAAGTATTGTGCCAACTCGGCTGCCGATTTTTCACGAGGGATCGTGCGAT
>CAMCMB010000066.1 GCA_945875845.1 Pirellula staleyi DSM 6068 | reverse complement strand
GAAGAGTTCCTTGGTGGGGCGACCAATCTCAGGATCAAAGTATTCGCCGAGTTCCTTCGCGGGCATGAGCTCGAGGATTGCTTGTCGAAAAAGGAAATGCCATGAGTTTTGAATTCGACGTTTGGCAGTATCCGACAAGATCTCGTCATCGATGTCGAATAGGCGCTTTTGTCGCGGGTCTTCGATGCGTTTAACCATGGGACCGAGTGAATGAATTTGTGAGAAGAGCTGGGAAAACCATACTCAATTCAACCCGTCAGCTCTCGAAAAGTCGCGCGAAAAATCAAATACTTTTGTCGGTCGCGACTGGCACCGTTAGGATTTCCCAGAACTATGTGCTGGCGTAGCCGTTTGGTGAGGAAATCGGGCTAACTCGTGTTCAATCCGGCGTGTCAAACCGGAGCGTTCAAATGCGCATGGGTGCAGGCGATCTGATTCGAGGAGCTTCGTTCGGGACGGTGTCGGCAAAACCGATTTGTCGGTAGTATTGGCTTTGGTCCGCTATAGAAACTATATTTAACACATGAGCACACAAACCCAAGAGCTACTGACGGTCGCATTGACATTATCAGAGATTGAACGAGCGAATCTGGCGGGATCGCTGCTTCGAAGCCTTGATCCAAGCCCTGACCCTTTAGCGGACCAAGCATGGGCCGCCGAAATCGAACGCCGTGTTCAGGCAATTGACCGTGGCGAGGTCAGTTTGACGCCATGGGACGAAGTCATGGCTGCAATGCGTACACGTCGAAATGGATGATCGTCCGTTCTGGTTTCACCCAGATGCACATGCAGAAGTTCTTTCCGCGCACGATCGATACGCGGAACCCAGCGCTATCTGATGAAGAGCTTTCCGTATTTCATTGTGTTTCGCGTGACCAAAATCGGAATCGAGATTATTGCAGTAGCACACGAGCGGCAAAGACCGGGGTACTGGACTCAACGCACTGTGTCGTAGGATAGAAGACAAAGGAGGAACACAGAGGGACACAGGAAATCGCCGGGATAAACCGGATTGGAGTTGGGAATGAAAGAGTCCACCAAAGAAGATTTAGCCAATCACTTTGGCCATGAGTCGTACGCTGATGACGGTAACGTCGTGGGTGTAGCAACGGCAGTGGTATACGCAGGCAAGCTATTGAGCTCCGTTCCTCACCCACACCGAGTGCCGACACTGTCTGTGTTGCGGGAAGGCAAAATGTTCCATTGCAATATTGGCAAGCGATGGAATGGCTCGGCGGAGTCGAAGAACCTGAGCATGCGTAGACACTTCAATCGAGAGAACCGGGAGATCCCAGAGATTTCCGCAAGTGCATCTAATCATGCGATTGTGGAACGGTCGGAAAACGCCTCCGGCGGTACAGCCGATATGCACGTTTCTGGGAAGTCAGATGATTTCGTAGTACCGACGAAGGTGCCGAACAAAACCGGAACGCCGGTAGCGGAGTCGATGGAGGGAAGGAGATCACCGAAGAGTAGTTGTCTACGCTTTGCTATTGCACCGGACACAGTGCCGGACCATGCAGTTCGAGCAAATGGTCATGCACGGCATGTAGCGATGGATTCATCGCGACCGTCATCGCTTAACGGAGGAGCCGTATGAGGTAATTCTTCACGCACGGATCTGTGCGGGGGATGGCCAGCAATGGCCATTCCTACCGCGACCATGTTTTCGGGTGGGTGGTTGCAAATCGGTTTTGGATTTCCTATTTTGATTGACGATACCTTTCTTCGGCTTTAAGGAAAACGTCGCGGCCATCCATGCATCTTGCATTGCATGGGGATCGATCACGAACGCTTTGTATTCCCGTTCCAAGGGCTTGAACAACGTCTAACAGGCGTCGAGCATCAGCAGGTCATCCGAGAGGTCTTGGCTTAGGCTACGGGTTGCATCATTTTTTGCCAATCCTTTTTTCGCCATCGGTTCCATCGTGATTTCGAAGTCATTTAACCTTCGGTGGAATTTCGGTTAGAATGTTGGCTGATAATCCTTCCCCCAAAAACCTTCCCCATTTTACCAATTGTTTTATCAGGAGTGAGTTCATGCATCAGCGGTTCAAGTCTTGGAGTTCTGTTTTCCTCCTCGGACTCGGTTTGACCTTTTCAAATAGCCAAATGACTGTTGGTGACGATTGGCCCACGTTTCGGGGGCCCAATCGAACAGCGGTTGTTAACGATCCAAAGCTGCTGAAATCGTGGCCAGCGGAAGGACCGAAGTTGCTTTGGGAAACATCTGGAGCTGGTCGTGGGTACGCCAGTTTGGCCATTGTCGGCGACAAGATGTTTACCTTGGGCGATGGACTCTCGACGCAAAAAGATGCAGACGAATACTTGTCGTGCTTTGATCGAGCAACTGGCAAACAACTTTGGGCCACCAAGACGGGTACTCCCTGGACCGATCATAAAGAAGATAGTTGGAATAGCTCTCGGGGTACGCCAACGGTGGATGACGGTCGAGTTTATATTGTGACACCCTCAGGTTTACTTGTTTGCTGTCAAGCTGCGGATGGAAAGGAAATTTGGAAGAAGCACCTCAAGAACGATTTCGGTGGAAAAAAAGCGGATAGCTGGGGATATAGTGAATCGGTATTGGTAGATGGAAACAAAATCCTCTGCACACCAGGCGGGTCGAGTTCGACCGTCGTCGCCTTGGACAAGAAAACCGGCGAAACGCTTTGGACTTGCAAGAACCCTGACGACCGCGGTGCTGGGCACTCGTCGATTGTCATCTCCAAGGTTGGCAACATGAAAGTGTATGTCCAGTCGACCGGCAGTGGGCTGATGGGATTCTCTGAGACAGGAAGCTTGCAATGGACCTATCCCGCCTCGGCAACGGCAGTGATTCCAACACCAATCATTCGAAATGATTTGATCTTCTATCCGGTAGGCTATAAAAAGGGCGGTGCACTAGTCCAACAAGTTCCTTCTTCGGACGGCAGTGTAACCCTCAAAGAAATCTATCCCTTTAATGTCAAGCTGGCTAATAAACATGGTGGGGTGGTTTTGGTCGGTGATCATGTTTATGGTGATTCGGACTCTGACGGAGCTCCCTTTTGCGCTGATCTGATGACTGGCGAAGAACGATGGAAAAGAAGCAAAGGCACAGGGGCGGGCTCAGGCTCAGCGGTTGTTATTGCAGGTGGAGATCAACTCTACATTCGCTATGCCAATGGCGTTATGGCGTTGGTTGAAGCAAACCCAAAGGAATACAAAGAAGTTGGTTCCTTCAAGATTCCAGACAGCGGCAAACGTCCTAGTTGGTCGCATCCGGTCATTCTCGATGGGAAACTCTATGTCCGCGAGAACGACAAAATCCTTTGCTACGATATCCGAGCCTCATAGGAAAGCCTAAAGCGTTTGGCTGAGATGCGGTCGGTCACTCCGATGGTTGAACCGACTGCAAGTTGCTGGGGGGCCAAAGCGGTAGACTCGCATGTCACCTGCCGAACCATTGCGTCGTAAGCTCGGCAGGAGCCTCGCCCTCCCATTGGTTTCCAATGCATTCGCCATTGCAAAGATGTTTAGAGGGGTGGCCTCGCACTCCCATTGATTTGGCCTCACCTCGAGCGAGAATAGTTTGGCAGGTCGATGAAACCACGTTTAAGTCGTTTGGAAAGGATCTGTTGTATGCGAAAAGTCTTGCGGTTCATTGGTTTACTGCTCACGCTATCGGTGGTGGAGGTTGTTGCGCGACAACCGCTTTTCGCTGAAAAGCCGATCGAACTTGGCTCGCGTCGCGAGTTGTTTGTCGATCCATTCCTAGTTGCACGCATGGATAACGTTTCGCTCAAGCTTCATGAGCCCAAGCTTGCTCCACCCATGAGCGAACCGGCCAATAATCTGGAGTACGGCACGGTCATCAAGGATGGCGACGTTTATCGGCTCTACACACGCGAAGCCCGCGGTTCGAAGTTCGACGGCGATACGACGGAGGTGACTCGTTACTGCGAAAGCCGAGATGGTATCCATTGGACGAAGCCACAGCTTGGACTGGTGGAACTCGATGGAAACAAAGACAACAATGTGATCCTCCACGAATCTCCGTTCTGCCACAACTTTTCGCCGATGCTAGACGCGAGGCCCGGCGTACCGGCAAACGAGCGATTCAAGGCTTTGGCGGGTACAGTCAAGTCGATGCTCTACGCGTTTGCTTCGGCGGATGGGATTCACTGGCGTAAGCTCAGCGACACCCCTGTGATCCGATACACGAATGAATACGCATTTGATTCCCAGAACGTTTCTTTTTGGTCGGAAAGCGAGCAGTGTTACGTTTGCTATTTTCGGCACTTCCTGGACAAAAAACTCAGGTCGGTCTGTCGCACAACCTCGAGCGATTTCATGACGTGGACCGAAGCGATCCCGATGAAACCTAATTTCGAGGGAGAGCATATCTACACAACCGTGACTCATCCCTATTTTCGTGCACCCCATATTTACATCGCAACTCCGACTCGATTTCATCCAGGGCGAGGTGAGAGCACCGACATTCTTTTTATGACCGCTCGCGAGAGCAGTCGTTTCGATCGAACATTCCGCGAGGCCTTTATTCGGCCTGGGATCGATCCGGCTCGGTGGGGCAATCGATCGAACTATGCTGCTCTCAACGTCGTGCCAACTAGCCCAACCGAAATGTCCATTTACACCACTCCCTTTCAGCGTTTTACACTTCGAACCGACGGTTTTGCGTCCGTTCATGCGGGCGCAGATCCCGGTACGTTGGAGACCAAGTTGTTTCGTTTTGTGGGCGAGGAGCTTTCCATCAATTACGCGACCAGCGCGGCAGGGAGTCTTCGTATTGATATTCAAGATGACCAAGGGAATCCGATTCCGGGTTTTTCCGCGAAGGAATCGATTGACATCATTGGCGACGAAATCGACCGGGTTGTTCGATGGAAAGCTGGCAGCAGTGTTCGCGTCTTGGAAGGTCGCCCGATCAAACTGAGACTATCCATGATCGAATCCGATCTGTTTTCCATCTGTTTCCGATGATCTTTTCAAGCAACGGATTCTCTCCACCGTGACTATTCTTCTCCGTCCACTGTGTTTTCAAACGCTTACGACACTCACTGTCGTGCTCATCGCGTTGTTCTCCATTGCGATTTGCCGTTTGGCTTCCGCAGCGGAAACGGAGGAACCGAAGCCAATCTATTCGGACGAATTGATCTTTCCGCTTCATCCGCAACACAATCATGCACCTGGGATCACCGAACTAACGAACGGAGATCTCCTCGTATCTTGGTATCGAGGATCGGGTGAACGCTCGGCCGATGACGTTGCCGTTTGGGGCGCTCGACAAAAGGTGGGTAGCAATTCATGGAGCGAGGCATTCTTGATGGCGGATACGCCAGGTTTCCCAGACTGCAATACCTGCCTCATGACCGATGCCAAGGGGCGATTATGGTTGTTCTGGCCTGTCATCCTCGCAAACTCGTGGGAGTCCTGCATCACACGATTTCGCATTTCCGACAACCCAATTGGGAATGGTTGCCCAAAATGGAATCGCGATAGCATGATTCTTCTGAAGCCGGACAATTTCCAAGAGGAAGCACTGAAACAACTGGAGGACCAAATCCAGGGGCTCGGAGGTGAGCTGACCGAACGAAGAGCCAAGACTGTCGAGGCCGTCAAGGAGAGGTTGGGCGACAAACTATTGCAGCGACTGGGTTGGCAACCTCGCTGCAAACCGACGGTACTGCCGAGTGGACGGATCTTGTTACCGCTCTATACCGATACTTATTCGCTGTCGATCATGGCGATCAGCGACGATGACGGAGAAAGTTGGGTTGCAAGTAAGCCACTCTTTGGATTTGGTGCCATTCAACCTTCCGTGCTTCAGCGCGAGGATGGAACGCTGGTGGCTTACATGCGAGAGAATGGTTACACAGGCTTTGTTAGGCAGAGCGAATCGAAGGACGATGGCCTAACCTGGGGAGCGGTGGGTGTCAGCAGCATCCCAAATCCAGGTTCTGGTTTGGATGGCGTTCGATTGGCGAACGGGCATTGGGCTCTCATCTGCAATGACACTAAGAATGGCCGCAACCGTTTGACTTTGTTGCTTTCAGACGACCAGGGACTTTCCTGGAAAACATCCCGAACGATCGAAGATCATCCCGAGGGTTCGTATCACTATCCCGCGATCATGCAAAGCAAAGATGGCATGATTCATGTCGTCTATAGTTATTTCGTCAAAGAAGGCAAGAGCATGAAGCACGCAAGTTTTAATGAATCTTGGATTGGCAATTCTCGCTAATTTGACAGGCTAGAAGCCTATCCCACTTATCGGTTCATCCCGTTGGGCAATCCGTAAGGCGTTCCGTTTGCCGTGTTGGGAACCGCTGGAGGTAGTCCCATGCCTGGGGACATGGTCGGTACGGAGTTAGCGACCGCTCCTCCCGTTCCCTGATTGGAAAAATCATAACCTGTAGGTCTTGCAACACTGCCTGGCCGATAAGGAACGGCAGGGTTGGACTGCTGTGTTGCAACCGATGGCGGATAGGCATTTGGCAAGGCGTTGGGCATGCTTGATTGGCTCGGACCAGGCAACGGTTGTGGCATTTGGTTTACCGCTCCCGCGTTGTACCCGGCTGTTTGAAGCGGATTGTTCGCATAAGTGGATGCTCCCATTCCAGCTTGCGATCCACCAACACCAGCTGGAAGTCCGCCGTATGCGGGCGGAAGCGCTGAGGGATTTGCGGCATAAGCATTTGGGGCCGGTGCATATCCGGTTGCTCTCGTAGGATTTGATCCAGGAGCGTTGGGCGTATAGCCATTCGCTGGAGCGGCGTACCCGCTGTTTGCCATGGTACTGTTGGGTGCCCCGTAACCGCCCTGGGCAGCCGCGCCATTGGGTCTTGGCTGGTTGCCTACCATACCGTACGGGCCGTTTGTGTAGCCATTGGAAGAGGCAACTGCACCTGCACCACCCGTGTTCGCTAACGGGTTGTTGGGCGGCATGTTGAATGTTGGGCCGGACGAGGTGGCTGCGCCGTAAGGCGAACCGCTTCGACCGCCGTTGGCGGCGTTACTTGCCAGAGGCGAGGGTGTATTTCGTTGGGCTGGGCTGACAGGTCCGCTTGGACTTCCCGAGGGCATCGATAGACTTGGGCTACTGCCAGCAAGGGTAGATTCACTTGGTTTCCTCGACCAGGAGAACATGTCAGAGCCTGGCATTTTCCACCCGCTCTTACATCCTGTTTGTGTTCCGGCAACAACAACGACGACCACTGCGAGTCGTGTCCAGTTAGCGAGTTTCGTTCGCATGGCTATCAATTCCCTTTGGTAGCTTGTAACACCCTTGCCAAAACGGCAAGGATGCCATTGTTTTTGTTTTTGGTAGATTCTCTGAAGGAGAACCGAGTTCTTGTCAGGTCGCCTCTAGTTCTTGTTTCGGCAAGCAGGCATCAATACAACAAGCATAATCGTGAAAATCCCCCTAATTTCAACGGAAAATTCTTCGTGACCCGCAAGGTTGATTGCCACTCGCCCTGATTTATTTAGCGGATGGAAGCAGGTGAAGTCAATGGAGTAAGTTGAAGAGGGTGAAGTTACACCGAGCCACTCACGTCAAACATGCTTCGCAACTCTCGCGGCAGTTGAAATTCGGATCAGCAAGACACCCGCTTTTAAGATTCCTAACGCAGTCAGCATGACGAGACCAGATTCAACAATGCGAGGACTTTGCATATCGGAAATGAAGACGAGACCGATGCGAACAAGATAGAGTGCCACCAGGATCAGTCCCCAACCTGCCAATTCTCGCAACCAAAAAAACATTATGACTCTCTTAAGAAATTCAGGGGCTAGTGAATATGCAATTGCCGTAGTCTTGCAAGTCCATCGAGCAGCGATCGATGCTTTCCGCTCGGCGCGATCAAACCCGCATTGGGATAGGTGTGTTCGTCTCGATCGGAATATTGGTTCCAAATGATTCCATGTACATTGCTTTTGGCCAACAACATCTGCACCACTTCCAAACCATTGACCGGCATCCTATCGCGACGAACCTGCGAAAAGGCTTTTTCCTGCTCTGTGGCGTTCGAACCGGCCGAGATGGAATCTGTCAATTCGATAGAGCCGCTGTCGGACATCTGCGACTGCTCCCAATTGGCAGAAAACGGATACGTCCAATTGGATACGATGTTGGACTTTGCAATGGCATTTGGATCGGCTTGCAGATTGCACGGTCCGGAGATCTGAGCGAGCAAAGGCAGCCCCAAGATATTCCAGTGGTCGATCAAATCGGATACATCCACCAAATCGCGAGGCATCGAGCCACCAGGCCAATAATTCAAGTTCAGCTCTAGCCCTAATCCGGACAAACCAAGATCCGCTCGTATCAAGGCATCTGCGAAATGCAGTGGGCTGATTCCATCTGCTTTTTGTCCCAAGTACTCCGCCCATGGTGAATCAATGGTTAGGACAACGGGCGTTTTCGGATCGCAACGTCGCACGGCCTGAATGACGCCAACAGCCAAATGCAAGACTTGTTCGTCGCTGATGCCAAGCGAGTTGGGTGCGTTCAGTCCAGCAGCAGCGGACCAAAGATGGACTTGTCCGCGATATCGCTCAACCACTTGCACTGCATGCTGGCAGACTGCATCGTACAGGGAATCAAAGTCATCAAACAAATAAAGCCATTTCGGAATTGCGTGAGCTTGTAGATTGATAAGCGGACCTGCAAAAATGCGCATTGAATTTTTGCGAGCCCAATCCAATTGTTTGTCGATAATAGCAAACGTTGCGCTTTTGGATTCGGATTCGATCTGACCCAACTCCATCGAAATATGGATGGTATTGATCGCTGGCACGATGGCTTCGATATCGTTTTGCCAGTTTTCATTTGGTATGAGCTTAACACCTAGCAGCGTACTAAGTTGCTTTTCGGCTTGATGGCGAGCTTGGAGCGACTGCGAAATGAATGCTCGCGACAACGGTTTGGAAGCACCAATTGCAAAATCGATCGCCGACTGCGCGTATGCAACGCACCGCCCGGGATCGTCGGTCGTTAATACCGCTTGGACGAACGCAGAGACGGCTCTATCCATCAGTGAGTTGTAAGCTTCCGGAAGTTTGAGGCCGAGTAGAAGCCAATCGCCCCCTCGACCACGAATGCGGTGTATGGTTCCTCGCGCTAGCTCGACATGAAGCCAATACGGGGCGTTTTGGCAACGCAGCGAAGCCGTCGAAAGCATAATCGGTCCATACTCATCGGTAGGCCAAACGATCGAGAGCTTTCCTGATTCATCCACACTGCGATCAATGACCAAACAATCGTTTTCGAACCAATTCCGGCTTGCCCATGGAATTCCCTCGATCCCCGAAACGAAGGCTGTGCGCCAAATCTGAGGGTCGTAGCTTTGAGCATTCGGAACGCGGAATCGCAACTGACCCATGCATGTCTCGACAGGGATACGACTTAGTGAATTGGTAAGCGAGCTTATAAGAAGAGACGGCAGTGTACTCGATCCACGGGAAATCAGCAATTTGCGAAAGGATGTTCGCGGTTGTTTCGGACGATTTGCATTGTCCTGTGGCCCTTTCAATGTGAAAATGACCACCATTGATCGCCTCACTATCACACGATTGGAGCACAGAGCGAATGCAACGAAGAGAATTACGTTTTTCAACACTGTCCGAGGTTCAAGCGGACTTGAAGAAACTTGCGTCAACTAGCTATAGTAGCGTGGCCAAATGGGATTTGTCACAAGTGGCAGAACATCTGGCAGATTGGATGACATTTCCTATTGAAGGTTATCCGAAAAACCCTTGGATTGTCAGCATTTTGATTCGTGTAATGCGAGTGACTCAAGGGAAATCGTTGTATACAAAATTTGTTCGAAACCAACGCATGGCGACGGGTCAACCCACGATACTCGCCACGGTTTACCCTGAAAACGCGAGCTCGGAGAAGTCGGTTGAACGACTTTTGACAGCGCTCGACCGACTTTCTGAATTCCGCGGCGCCCTCCAACCATCCCCCTTGTTTGGAGAGCTAAGCTACGATGAGGTGGTGGCATTGCAACTGGCGCATTGCGCACACCATCTAAGTTTCTTGGTACCGAATTAACGCGTGGCTATGCAGCTTTGGAGCGGTTTCAGGATATGGTCAACAATGTAGTTGTCCATCAGCTCACGCAACATCCGTTCAAGCCGCATCAATTCGGTCTTGAAGTCTTCATCCGGTCCCAGCGAATCGAACCGGCGAACGGTCACGTAGACGCTCAGCAACTCATCGCCGAATTCTCCTGCCTTTGCTTGAAATACCGTGGTTCGCGTTTCGAAATTGATTCGTGCGTGCGTCCGAAAGGTATCGTCCAGGGACAACTGAATCACTGGCTCGTAGCTCATCAAATGCGAGCCGGGTCGACGCGACATCGCATCAAAACCGCTAGGCATCCCGAGCGCATCGGCCAATATCTGATTGTGATTCCCGCGACACGCATAGTCGAATCCGTACATGAGTCCGATCGACTCGCAATCCAATTTGCTGATCGACATTGCGTACGGCACCACATCGAGCACTTCGCAATGTTGGTCCATGGCTTCTTCCAGCGAGTTGGGATTTACGATCCCGCTACACATTCGCTTGGGTTCAGCGGCTACCCAGCGGTAGGCACCGTGTTCCTTGTCTTCTTCGAGTACGAATTCCCCTTTTTCCCGTTGATAGAAATGGCGAAGCTTCGGGAAACGGCGTTGCATTTGTTCGAAAAAATGGAGCACTGTTTCGCGTTGGCTGGGCAGGTCCATTTCCGTGTGCAAATGCATGTTGATATAGAAATCGTCGCTCAGGGAACTGTATGGGTTCATTGTGCTGGGTTTCCTCGCAACTTGCGTATGTAATAACTTCGAAAAGTACTTCCTGACGGGCCCAAGTATAGAGCCAGACGTCGTCAATTCAAAGGCTTGACAAGTCAACGATCAGCGAATCGCTCGCAACCACAATCTGCTCGGGCCTCGCTTTCCAGGTTTTGTCATCGACTTTGGCGAATCCTAATGGGTCCGAATCCATCGCCAGAGGGTTGATGTGAGTCAAAATCAAGCGTCGAATACCAGCTGCAGTCGCATTTTCTAGAACCGCAGATGTCCAGCTGTGACCTGTTTTAATAGCTAATTCGATACACTCGTCAGAAAAGTTGCATTCATGGATCAGCCAATCGACACCTTGGATATCGCGCCAGTATTCCGCCTGGGGACTGGCGGTAGTATCGGTAACATAGGCAAGTGAGAGGTTTTCCCAATCCAGCCGATACCCCACACTACCGCCTGGATGCTGCAATGGGAACCAGCTACATCTTGCCTTTCCAAGCTCAAAACAGCGGCCTAATTTTTCTATCGGGTGCCACTCGATCGGGGGCAAAATGGGAAAAAGCAGTTCATCAAAAAGGTGCTTTTTCACTGCTTCGAGCTTAGCTTGTTCACCATAAACATGAATCTTGCGAAGCGGCGTTACGCAAACATAGTCAAGAAAGAATGTCAGTCCAAAAACATGGTCCATATGCGCATGGCTCAAAAGAATCGAGATTTCCTCAACCTGCAGCAACTTTTCAACTCGGAATAGTCCGCTTCCCGCGTCCAACATCAAGCTATCTTCCGGGATAAAGTAGCAACTCGTATGACGCGTTGAACTTGGGTGATACCCTGCCGTTCCTAAGCAGTGCAGTTTCATGCGTTACAAGCTCCAGTTATGCCCCCAACCTCGATAGTATTGCAAACATCATACCGCACAAATTCAAGTCGTGGGCTATCGCAACACTCCACGCTCGCCACGATTTCAACTATCATTACCGAGCGTCCTCTCTCCACTTATTTTCTCTGGCCTGTCGACCTTTTTCCATTATTGTTCACGCGTTCTGGATTGAGATGCAGCCGGACTCCTGGGGTATTCGTCTAATGCATCTAAGTCGTATTCATGTCGGGAACTTTTTACTCCATCTCTTTGGGGCGGTGATTGGATCCACTTTTTGCATGAGTAGGTTACTCATGGCTGGATCCATGGGCGATTGGGAGTTCATGAAAGACATTCGGCCGCAAGGATACGTTTGTGGATTTTCAGCGGCGCCGGTGGTGATCGACGGGAAACTCGATGACGCTTCGTGGCAGTCCGCACCTTGGACCCAGGATTTCGTCGATATCGAAGCCGATCGCAAACCCAAGCCTCGCCAACGCACCCGAGCGAAAATGCTGTGGGACGCCCAGTATCTCTACATTGCAGCTGAGCTTTCTGAACAACATCTTCAAGGGAGTATCGTCAAACATGACGCGGTGATCTTTCAAGACAACGACTTCGAGGTCTTCATCGACCCCGATGGTGACAATCATGACTACTACGAATTCGAAATGAATGCCCTGAATACCACGTGGGACCTCTTTCTCCCTCGCCCCTACAAAGATGCAGGCACCGCCGATAATAGCTGGGAGTTTGAGGGGCTCAAGTCCGCCGTCCATCTGCAAGGCACCCTCAACAATCCGTCCGATATCGACACCGGATGGACTCTTGAAATCGCTATCCCATGGGCGTCGTTTGGCAAGCACGCGAACAAGGCATGTCCGCCGAACGACGGCGATCGGTGGCGCATCGATTTTTCTCGCGTGCAATGGCAGTTCGATGTTGTCGATGGCCAATACCGCAAGGTGCCCAACACCAAAGAAGACAATTGGGTCTGGTCGCCTCAAGGGATCATCGACATGCACCGACCCGAACGATGGGGCTTCGTTCAGTTTTCAAGTGCCCCCACAGGCCCACAAACGTTTGCACATGACGAAAGTTTGCCGATCCGCGATTCCTTGATGGAGATCTACCATCGTCAACGCGCATTCCAGGCGAAGAATGGCAAGTGGGCAAGCAATCTGCAAGAGCTCGAACTGGGTCAAACTGCGTTGCCTCAGTCTGCGTTGCCTCAGTCTGCCAAGTTGTCGATGCAACTTACGGACGCCGGATACCGAGCGACCGTCGAAACCGCTGCCGATGGCAAAGCACTCAAACGCTGGCACGTTCAGCAGGACTCGCGATTATGGGAAACTTCGACTAACCCGCGCTTGCAAGCAGCGCTCGACCGAGCAGGGCCAAACCGATCTCAATTGGAAAGAGCTCTAGAACAAGCCTCAAGCGAGCAAACCGAAGCCATCGAATTCTTGATCGCGAATATGCCGGATCGCGACCTTCAAAGCTTGGCCGCCGACTTTCTGCTCGAAAACACTCGGCTGGCCTACGAAGCATGGAACGCTTCCGCCTGGAAGGACAAGATCAGCAAGGAAATATTTTTGAACAATGTGTTGCCGTACGCCAACATCAATGAGAGCCGCGACGAATGGCGAAAGGACTTCCGGCAACGATTCTTGCCATTGATTGCGGGCGCCACATCGCCCTCCCAAGCGGCGGCCATGCTCAATCAAAAACTGTTTCCTCTCGTCAATGTTCGCTATTCGACCAAACGCGCCAAAGCAGACCAAAGCCCTGTGGAATCGATCAAGTCTGGACTTGCATCCTGCACAGGTCTTTCGATCCTGTTGATCGACGCTTGTCGAGCCTGCGGAATTCCAGCTCGTTTCGTGGGGACTCCATTGTGGTCCGACAACAGCGGCAATCACTCGTGGGTTGAGGTGTGGGATGACGGCTGGCATTTCACGGGTGCAGCAGAACCCAATGGCGAAGAACTAGACAAAGCCTGGTTTGTTGGAAGGGCTTCGACTGCCGTGCGCGACAACGCGATGAACGCTATCTACGCAGTGAGTTTTCAACAGACACCCCAGTCTTTCCCGTTGGTCTGGGATCGTTCCATCGACTACATTCGTGCCGTCAACGTAACCGATCGATACACCAATCAAGGATTCAAACCGCCCGAAGGTACGACGCTCAATATGTTTCGCGTCGTTGATGAAGCGAGCCAGCAACGAATCGCTGCGGAGGTCAATGTACTCGACGCGAATGGCGAGTCCGTTTTCAAAGGAACTTCGAAGGACGAACGTTTTGATGCAAACGATCATTTGCTGACGTACTTGCCAAGCGATCAAGAGTTTACGATCGAAATTCGAGACGGACAACGCGTTATCAACGAGAAATTCCGTAGCGAGCCACGCGACAAACCCATCCACTTTACTTTTGGTCCTGTTGCACCCAAGGCCAAAGTGCTTAAGGCAGAGTCAAACGAAGTTTCGTCGTCGAAAATCGTCGACGCTTTGACAATGCACCTTGCGATTGCTTGGGATCAACGTCCTGCAATGAGTGATCAAGCCTTTTCTAAGTTGCCGATTTCGAAAGCCCAAGCGGCCGTGGTCACGGAATTGTTATTGACGGATCATGCCAAGCATCTTCGCGACTCGCGAACCCCAGAGATGGAGGCTCGTGAAATCGCGATTGGCTCGCTTAAGATGCCGTTCGCGTACCAAGTATTTGGTGAAAAACCCGCTTCAGGCCGGAGCTTGTATCTATCGATGCACGGTGGTGGTGGGGCTCCTCCAAGAGTGAATACGCAGCAATGGGAAAACCAAAAGAAGCTATACCAATTGGAAGAAGGAGTCTACTTGGCTCCGAGGGCGCCAACCGACACATGGGATCTTTGGCATCAAGGACACATCGGTGGCTTCTTTGACCGTATCATCGAGAACTTCATCGTATTCGAAGACGTGGATCCGAACCGCGTCTACCTCATGGGCTACTCGGCTGGCGGCGACGGCGTCTTTCAATTGGCTCCAAGAATGGCCGATCGATTTGCGGCTGCTTCGATGATGGCGGGACATCCCAATGAGACGTCCCCGCTGGGATTGCGAAACCTGCCGTTTGCTATCCACATGGGAGAAAACGACGCAGCCTACAATCGCAATAAGATCGCAGCCAGCTGGGCCGAAAAACTCGAGGAACTTCAGCGAAACGATTCGGACGGTTATCCGCATTTCGTCAAGATCCATGCGGGCAAGGGGCATTGGATGGATCGTCAAGATGCGGAGGCACTTCCATGGATGGCCAAATACACTCGCGACCCATTTCCGAAGCGAATCGTTTGGAAACAGGACGACGTTGTCGAAAATCGTTTTTATTGGTTGGCGGTCGATCCAAAAGGTATTCGCGATCGGGCGCAAGTCAATGCGAATCGCGATGGCCAGAGTTTCGACATCGTTTCCACCGACGTCGATCAAATCCGAATACGTTTCAATGAAAGCATGATTGATTTCGACCAACCGATTCGGATTACGTCTGGCAGCGTGGTCTTGTTCGAAGGCAAGGTCGATCGAACGATCGAAGTCATTGCAAAATCGCTAGCCGAACGAGGCGATCCCAAGTCCGTGTTTCAAGCTGAGGTCAATGTCAACCTTGCAAGTGTTAACGCAGAGTCGGATAAGTAGCTCAAGTAGCTCAATCCGAACTGCTAGCCACGAAAAGGCACAAGTCCACAAAAAGTTTGAAAGTTCGATTCCTCAGATTATCCGGTTTGTGGCGAATGTGATTTTTTGTGGCTAGGAAAAATAGTAAGGTGCGTGAGAGCCGATGATGCATCGCGTCGATTTGGGATTTCTCCCACGATTTGATGCGTTCCATTGCCGCTGCGGTAGGTGACAGTTGCCGCGTGGTTGGATAGATTATTTGCGATGAGACATTACGACGCGATTGTGATCGGCTTGGGAAGGATGGGCAGTGCGACTGTCTCGCATTTGGCGACGCGCGGAGTGACAACACTAGGGTTCGAACAATTTGAGCCCTTGCATTTTCGCGGTTCAAGCCACGGAGAATCGCGGGTCATACGACAGTCCTATTTCGAACATCCGAACTACGTCCCATTGCTTGTCCGAGCTTATGAACTTTGGACACAATTGCAACGCGAATCGGGTCTGGATTTGATGACGATCACGGGAGGACTCATGATTGGGCCCCCGGACAGTCAAACGATTGTCGGTAGTCAACAAAGTGCCTTGCTGCACCAGCTTCCACACGAAATGCTCACCGCAAAACAAATCATGGAACGCTTTCCGGTTTTGACACCAACATCAGAACTGGTGGGGTTGTATGAGCAAAATGCGGGTTTTGTTCGACCGGAGCGATGCATCCAAGCACACCTTGCGATTGCCGAAACAGCGGGTGCAGATCTGCATTTTGGAGAGCGAGTGATCGAATGGACGCCTTGCACGAACGGTTCGACACGTCACTGCATCGATATGTTTTCTCCCACGAGAAAAGCGTTAACCATCGCGTGGCACGAGCGCGCTCGCTCGTGAATCCATGGGCGAGACGCCCATGCCACTTGCAAAAGGGGACAAGCCGGTTACCTAGAAAGGATCCGTGCCGAACGGATCTGCCGCGTTGGACGCGTTATCGGTGGCTCCAGCGGCTTCGAAAACATTGGATGCGTCCTCGGATTTCGGTTGCTCATCGTTCGTCGATTGCAGTTTGGGTTTTGCCGGTGCCATATCTGTCGATTTGAATTCGGCGGCAAAAGTCGGAAACGCGGCGTTGATTTCTCGAAGACACGTCAATTGTCCGCCGGAGTTCACAAAGAACAATCGATCGCTTGTCGCATTCGGGAGAACAGTCGGAGCTAGAATACTGGAGCGGGATGTCTCGCGCCCCGTCGAAATATCTAAAGCGACTAAATTTTTCGCGGAGTTTGTCACGTAGATGTGCTCCTTGCCGATCGCGACTAAGTCTTTAACATTGATCGCTGGTGCATCCCAAACCTCAGCTCCGTTCGTTAGGTTGATTGCAAACAACAATCCGGAATCGCTGACGACAAACACAAAATCTTTGTTTGCGATAGGAGACTTGGACACCGGGACAGACAATCGTATTTTCCAAAGGATGGAATCATTTCGATCGGTGGAGCAATGAATCACCGTGCCGCTTCGTCCGCAAAAAACGAACCCGTTCTGAACCGTGATTGGCAAATCTGTGAGTGGTTCCCCCATATCGATCGAGTTCCAAAGGACTGGCGACTTATCGACTTTGGCGAGGGCCTTGGCAACGAAAAGACGATTATTCATCGGCCAACTCAAGAAATTCCGGTCGGCAGAGGATACAACCCCAAGTCGATTTTCCGTGCCGCTTCGCAAAACGAAGGGAGGAATGTTTGGGTTCTTCACATCATAAGCTACCAACCTACCTTCGATGGATGGAACAATTGCTTTGCCTGGAACCGCCGTCGGGGAGCCGGTTGGCGTCGAAACAAGTTTCCTCGTGTTGATAAGGTCACCGGTTGCCAATTCGAAAACATAGAGCATGTTGCCATTCGTAACGACAACATTTTCGTCGGAAACGCCAGGACCGAACATTGGGAGTCTGGAATCGCCCGCTTCGGCTTTCCACAGGATTGCTCCCGACTCCGCGTCAATTGCCTGGATGATGCCATCCAATGTCAGCGTGACCAGGTAGGTCAGTTGTTGGCTAAACGGTTCCAGTTCGATTTTACGGCCCAGTTTCTTGTAGGTTGCAACAAGCCGTTCGGCTTTTTCCGTTGCACCTACGAGTCCTAATCGAGGGGTTTCCGCGGGTCTTTCTCCTTGTTCGATCGCTTTTCCAAGGGTAACGAGGTCCACTTCATTGCCGCTAATGCTCTGCACAACCCGCCCACCGCCAATTTGATTTTCTTCCTCGAGCAGAAGCGTTCGATATCCGGCCTTCGTCAAGATGTCATTGGCAGTCGTTCTAGCTATTCCTGTTCCGGCGATCGCAACGTCATAGTCGCGCAACAGGCTAGACTGCACCTCTCGCGGCACGGTTCGGACAGTTACAAACTCCCTTTTGGCTGTCGAGTGAGGCCAGATTACGAAACTATAGCGACCCTTAGCAAGAGGAGAGCCGCCAACGTTCGTTTGCCAAGCGACGGCCAATCCGACCCCAGCCGCATCGTGTCCGTTGATTTCGGATCGAACGCGACTCGTCAGGACTTGGCTGGATAACAGTAGCAACGCAACGAAAGACGTTTGGCGAAGCGAGGTTCGAAATTTCATGGGCCAAGCTCACATGGGAACGAAAAAGAGATGGTCCTATACTAGACAAGAGCGTTGTGGGTTGCAAATAAGAAAACAGATTTAACGACCGTCCGTCGCGCAACCGAAAAACGACATGTTGGGCGAACAACCAAACGTGCTCGAGCAGCATCGATCGCGACTTTTCAGAAAAACCGGCGCAATCGGCATAGGCTCACCTGAGGGGGTCCTAATTTGACAAACGAAAGAAACTTGTTTGGGGGAAATTCGACTTGACCGACAAGAGAATGTTTGACGGTTCGCTGGACAGGATTTAGGATGCTACTGGAAGCGTAACAAGACTTTTGGATTCGGGGTCGCTTCGAAACCGAATCCTTGGAATCGTCGGTTCGTTTTTCTGTACGCTTTTCTTTTCAGCTTTCTCCCGTTGAGGTAATCATGGCACGCGATCGCAATGTCTACGTTTGGCAAGCCTATGTGACCGTCATGTCCATTGTGAGTTTGGCATGTTTGGGAGCACTGATTTTCGTTATTTTCCAGTCAGGCACCAACGCGAAAACGGTCGAGGGTGCACTCGCTCGCGAACAGAAAGCGACCGACGAACTCAGGAAAACCACCAATGCCCGTCAAATTCTGGAGAGAATCTTAGGGGTAGGTGCGCCGCTTTCTGAATCCGAATTCAACCAACTGAAATCGACGTCGACCGACGATCAAAAGCTAAACGACACGATCAAGGTTTACGAAAAGAACATGGGCTTGTTTGGACCAGGCGTCAGCGATCCCAGCTACACCAAGTTGGTAGCGACCTTGATGCAGGAGCTCCGATCGAGAAATACGCAAGTAGAAGCAGCCGGCAAACGCGAAATCGAAATGAAGACCAACTATGAGGATACGATTGCCCGTGAAACCAAAGCAAGAGATGCGGAAAAGCAAAAGGCCCAGGACCTTGCCAATCAGCTCGAAAAGGAATTGACCAAGTACACCGAGAAAATCGATCAGCAACAGCAAGACATCAAGAAAATCGAATCGGACAAACAAATGGTTGTCCTTGATTTGAACAAGAAACTAAAGGATGCGTTAGCCAACCTCGACAAAGCGAGACTCGACAAAGCCGAACTGACAAAACGGATCGATGGCCTTCGTCGACTTCTAGATGAAATTAAGGGGGAGGACTTCCAATATGTGCAAGGGAAAATCACCCAGGTGACCGATGGTGGGGACACAGTTTATATCAATTTGGGTAAAGCCGATCGTTTGCGGCCCGGCGTGACCTTTGGGGTCCTCGACGCGGACATTACAAGTGTGACCAAGTCGAAACCAAAAGCAAAGATCGAAGTCGTAGAAGTGCTCTACGAGCATCTGTCCCGTTGCAAAGTGTTATCCGACAGAGCCCCTACGGTCATCCTTGTGGGAGATTCCATTTACTCGCCGGCTTGGCAACCTGGAAAAGAAGTTAAGTTCGCTTTGATTGGAAAGATGGATATCGATGGAGATACGAAGGACGACACCGCCATCCTCAAGCAGATCATTACCCAAAATGGTGGTATCGTATCTGCGGAATTTTCACCTTCTGGCGGGATGACCGGTAAATTAACCGAGGACATCAGTTATTTGGTCATTGGGGAAGAGTTTCGAGTTCGTGGGAACGAGTTGGATGCAAGTTCCGCTGCCGCCGCGAAAAAACGAGCTGAAATCGAGTTGGAGGCAAAATCTCTAGGGATTGCGAAAATCACTGTCGATAAACTCCTTAACTGGCTTCGAGCTTCCAGTGCTAACGAGGTCGTTCCTCTAGGGAATGCGTTACGCGGTAAATTGCAACCCAATCCAATAGGGGATGGAAAGCCGACGGACAATGGGCGAGTTTCGGAGCTGTTCCAATCAAGGGACGGCAGAGCAATTCGAGCTGTTCCTCAGCAGTGATTCGAAAGCAGTGATTCGAATAATTGATTGATCGACCAACTTTTCCTTACACAAGATTGCTAGCTTTTCCGATTTTTCGGGAAAAAAAGCTTGTTCAATCGAAACCATTAGGTTATTAATAATGCGTCGAGTTTTTTCAAGAGACATTTTCTCTTCAACAGGATACACAACAATGAGTTTTCGTTTGCGATCTAACTACTTTGCGAGCGCGTTTGCAATTGCGCTATCGACTGGCTTGACTTTTGGAATCAATCTGGGAGTTTTCGCTGACGAATCGGGTCGAGCAGTAAGTGCAAGCACCGCGTCGAACCCCTACCTCAATCAGCTTTTCTCCCAACAATGGGTTCGTCTAAATCAGGACAATTCGGTTTCTGGGAATTTGGTTCAATTGTCCGCCTCCGACAAGACACCTCTGTCAGGTCTCCCAGTCGCTCTCGTGCGTAGCGGCGAAGTTGCTTACCGAGCCGTTGCGGATGCATCGGGAAAGTTCCAGTTTAAGGACGTTGAAGCGGGCTCCTATTCTTTGGTGACACGCACCAATGAAACGATTGCTGCTTTCTCCGTTCAAGTACTTGACTCAACGAACACCCATCTTCCAAGTGCGGTCGAAGTGCGCGTAGTGCGTCCAGCTGGCTTGAAGGTAAAAGAAATTCTTCTCTCCCAGTCGCTGCCGAGAGACGTCGTCTCCGTCGAAGACGCTCCAGTTATTGCCAAGGATCCGCTCGGCGATTCGCGTTCGTTCAGCGAATCCCATGTGGTTAAGGCTGAGGCCAACGGCGATTTCGTAGGCCAACTGGGTTCTCTCGGGTCCAATCAAGACTTGAACGATATGCGAGTTTACATTTTGAAAGACGGCGAAGAGGTTGGTAAGACGCGAGTAGGGAAAGATGGCAAGTTTCGTCTAACTGGCCTCGCTCCGGACGTCTATGGTTTTGTTGCTGCCGGCGATTCAGGCTTCGCTGCGACCTCTTTCCAGTTGATCAACGCGTCAACTGCATCTGTGGCTCCTGACGGAAGCCGATTTGTTGGTTTCGGCAACGCTTGCGGTCAGATGAATGTTGAAGTTGTTCAGTGCTGCGAAGTGATTTGTTGCGAACCGCAAACTGTCGTTGTAGAGCAATCGCTCGCTCAGGCTCCCTGCGAGCTTCCTGTTGACGAATGCGGACGAGCCCCACAATGCGGCTGCGGCGGAGGTTGGGGTGGTGGCGGTTACGGAGGTGGCGGTGGTGGTGCCGGCGCTGGCGGTATAGGATGGGCCGGAATCGCTGGCATCGGTGGACTAGCAGTCGTTGCTGGTATTTTGGCATCCAATGATGATGATAACGACAGCGCTCCCATCGCTAGCCCTGTCACTCCTTAATTTAAAAATCAGTAAATGAAAGGCCATCGCAAATTGCGATGGCCTTTTTTTTTGCCTGAGATTGCGAGCTTGTACCAAGGTGTTGGGATCACTTGTTCAAACGACGACATCCGATGGGATTCAATTGCATGGGTTTCTGTCGTTGCCTGAACGGTGCGAGGAAGTTTGGATCTTAGTTCACGGTGTAAACAGCAATTTCTACAGTTCTACGTTGCTTTTTGAGCTAGCCAATTTCTTTGCCAGTAGTGGATTTGGCGTTCTGTTGGTCAATACCCGTGGCCACGACATTTTGAGTTTTAACTCGGGACCAACGCCGATGCGAGTTGGCTCGCAAATCGAAACCATTTCCTCATGTCAGCAGGATATGGACGCGTGGTTTCGTTTCCTAAATACCCGGGGAATCCACCACGTTTCGCTTCTGGGGCACAGTCTTGGTGCCCTAAAGTGTTGCTTGTGGGTCATCGAAAATTCGAAGCGAGTCAAGCGATGGATTGCTGTATCCCCGCCTCGATTAAACACCAAGCTGCTGCTTGAAGATCCCGAAAGAGGTTCCGTGTTTCACGAGCATTTGCGCGATGCTGTGGAGCTGTGTGCCGCTGGCAATCCGGATCGAGTGATGAAGGTTCGATTTCCCCTCCCCATGTGGATCTGCGCAGCGACTTACGTCGACAAATATGGCAGCGGCGACAAGTATGACTACGTGGCACTTGCGAACTCGATTCAAGTGCCAAGTTTGTGGACGTTTGGGCAACTGGAAGTTGAAAAGGGTTCCTCGAACTTCAAAGATGCTCATCGTGTTTTGTCCGAAGTCCTATTCACCACCGAAACCTCAGCAAGACAAAACGTCCGTGTGATAGCCAACGCCGATCATTCCTACGGAGAAGCGAGGCGTAGCTTGATTCAGTGCGTTCGAGAATGGGTTGAGTGAATTCTGTCATACGTCATGGCGACCACTTCGAGTACAATACGGCGACGGAAATTGGATTCCGCTAGGTGAATGTCCTTATTCTCAAAACGCGAGACGACATGACGCAGCATACCCCACATCCCGACGCCGATGATTTGCAACAAGCAAAGCAACTGCAAGAAACCTTTCAAAAGATTCGGTTTCAAATTGGACAAGTTATTGTCGGCCAAGACAAAACCGTCGAACAGCTTCTAATCGCAATTCTTGCGGGAGGTCATTGTTTGCTGGAAGGAGTCCCCGGGCTCGCCAAGACTCTCATGGTCCGATCGCTCGCCCAAGCGATGGATCTGCAATTTCATCGTATTCAGTTCACGCCCGATTTAATGCCAGCGGATATCACCGGCACCGACATTATTCAGCAATCGGATACTGGAAGTCGTCAGTTGGTCTTTGCCAAAGGCCCCGTCTTCACTCAAATCCTGTTGGCGGATGAAATCAACCGAACACCACCCAAAACACAGGCGGCGTTGCTCGAAGCGATGCAAGAGCACTGCGTCACGGTTGGCGGCAAGACATACCAGCTTTCGGAACCTTTTTTTGTTCTCGCCACACAGAATCCTATTGAACAAGAGGGGACTTATCCGCTTCCGGAAGCACAACGGGATCGATTTCTTTTTCAAACGATCGTCGACTATCCAACCCGCGATCAGGAAGGGGAGATTATCGAGCGAACAACGGGTTCCAGTTCGGGTCAAATCACGCCAGTCGTTTCTGGGCCTGAGATACTCGCGTTTCAGCGCATTGTTCGCATGGTTCCTCTTCCCGATCATGTCAAGCAATTCGTACTCGATGTCGTACGTGCACTTAGGCCTAAGGAAACGGATGCGCTAAAATGGGTTCAGCAATGGGTGCAATGGGGGCCAGGCCCTCGAGCTTGTCAGCAAATTGTCATGGCCGGCAAGGCGAGGGCATTGCTGCATGGTCGCTTGCATGTGTCAACCGAGGATGTCGAAGCCTTGGCCGCACCTGTGTTGCGCCATCGTATTGTTCCGACCTTTAGCGCGCAAGCCGAAGGGCTTGATACGGACGCGATCATTGTCAGGTTGCTCAAGGAGTTGCCGCGTCGCAAAGCCAACTCCAGTTCCGCGAAAGCCGTCTCCTATTAGTCCGGGGAGCATCCGTGAAACTACCTTTCTTGCGTTGGTTGTCACCTGAAGATCTCTCGCGCGTGACTGGCTTGCAGTTGTTCGCCAAAGGTGTTGTGGAAGGGCTCAGCGGCGGCATGCATCGTTCGCATCACATCGGCGCGAGCGTTCAATTCAAAGAGCACCGGCCCTACGTCCCAGGCGATGAAACACGCAACATCGATTGGAAGCTCTACGGCAAGACGGACCGACTCTACATTCGCCAATATGAGGACGAAACGAACCTGCGATGCACGCTGGTGCTTGATCAGAGCGGCTCGATGCGATACTCAGGTTCGCGCTCGAAAGGGCTAAGCAAACATGAGTTTGGAGTTCGATTGGCCGCCTCGCTGGCGTATTTGTTGATCAATCAACAAGATGCTGTCGGCCTTGCAACCTTCGATTCCACGATTCGAAACTACATACCACCCCGCAGTCGTCCGAATCATCTGCAGGCTCTTTTTCAAGCCATGACCGATTCGATGCCAAGCAGTGAGACAGATCTCAGCGTAGTCCTGCGCGGTTTGCTTCAGTACTGTAAGCGTCGAGGGCTGGTTATTCTAATCTCGGACTGCTTTGGCGATGTGGAGACCATTGCAAAGTCGCTCACGCTCTTACGCAATAATTATCAGGAGGTCATCGTCTTTCAGGTTTTAGACGACGATGAAGTTGACTTTCCATTTCAGTCGAGAACCATGTTCCGTTCACTGGAATTGGCATCCAATCAAATTCTCGTCGACCCTGCTCAGCTTCGTAAGGTTTATGTTGAAAACATGCAGCGGTATCAAGGCGATCTAAAAAGATGCTGTGCGGAGAGTCGGATCGACCTGATTCCTGTCCGCACTTCGGAATCGCATAGCACGATTTTATCTAATTATATGGCTACGCGAAGGAGCGGCAAATGACCTTTCTCAACGGACTCCTCGCATTCGGAGCTGCCGCATTCACGATCCCGTTACTGATTCATCTGCTCCACCGCAATCGCTATGTGACTCTCGATTGGGGGGCTATGCATTTGCTGCAATTCTCTCGCAGTGTCAATGCGAAACGCGTTCAATGGCAACAGCTCTTGTTGTTGTTCCTCCGATGCTTGCTGCCGATACTGCTCGCGTTGGCAATGTCGCGTCCACTCTTTCAGTCATGGCTGTCAACAAATGGGCCAACTCCCCTGTCGATTGCAATACTTATCGATGACTCTATGTCCATGTTTGCAAGGGACACCACGGGTCCAGCCAACAAAAGCGTAGAGGACACGAATCTCTTGGTAGGGCGGACGCCCCGGTTCGCCAAAGCATGTAGTGCTGCGATCGAAATTCTCGCGGGTCTGCCAGCCGGTAGCAATGCGGCAGTCTTGTTGTCCGGTACAAAACCTGAGACCGTGAATGGTCAGGTTCCGGAAGAGTTAGCTATCCAACTGGAACAACTCATGGATCGAACGGTACCGGCTGGTGAACTTGATCTTGAAAGTTCGCTTCGGTTGGCCTTGGACTGGCTCTCCAAAAGTCAGCATACGAGGCGTCAATTGGTCGTGGTTTCTGACTATCAAACCAAGGATTGGAGCAAGCTTTCGAACGAAAGTACTATTGAGCTCGTTGAAATCATCCAAAAGCAAGATGTAGTACCCGAATTTGCCATGTTGAACATTGCTCCGACAAGAGACGAGAAACCGTCAAATCTGTCGATCCATTCAGTCCTTTCAGCTCCCAGCATTGTCGCGGCTGGGCAAGAGTGCGTTATCAACACGACCATCGGCAATCACGGAGACCAAGACTGCAATGACGTACCTATTGCAGTCTATGCCAACGATGTAGAAATCGATCGGCAGCGCATTTCGTTGCCCGCAAATACAACTGCAATCGTTCGGTCGCGCTGGGCC
This sequence comes from Pirellula staleyi DSM 6068, assembly GCA_945875845.1. GTDB lineage: Bacteria > Planctomycetota > Planctomycetia > Pirellulales > Pirellulaceae > JBKCUI01. Next base: position 16,552 of record CAMCMB010000066.1, on the reverse strand, counting down.
CCACAGCAACTGGGTGACCAACTGCTGCGCTCGCAAATCCTTCGAGACGACCTGCTTGCAGCGGACAACACGTTGTCAAGTGTCTTGGTTGTCCAAGAGCCTATGCAGATCTTGCTCGTGGACGGTGATCGCAAGAGCGAGCCGATGCAAAGCGAAACAGATTTCTTACGGCTGGCGCTCTCGCCATTCTCGATCCTGCATGGTGAAAAGGGAGACCTTTTTATCACCAAGTCGATTCAGCCAAATGAACTCAGTGAACCGCTCCTCAATGCAGCTCGAGTTGTTTGTTTATGTAACGTGGCAGAATTATCCGAACCTCAACAACGTTGGTTACGGGACTTTGTCGACAAAGGTAACGGTCTCATGGTCTTCCTAGGTGATCGCGTTCGTATTGATCAGTACCAGTCCTGGCCTTCGGTTGCCAAGGGAGGGCTTAAGATTGCCAACCTTTCCGCCCGAAGTTCAGTCAAGTCTGTCGATAATGGACCGGAGACCCGCCTCAATACACAACAAATCGAGTTCGTTCCAATCCGTGATATTTCGCCACTCAGTTTGGCATCCTTAGCCAAAGCACGCTTTGAAAGTAGAGTTCCTTTCTCGCTCGATCCGGCCGCTATGCTTGCACCCTTCAGTGCCTCCGTAGCTGTGCGATTCGAAGATAACCAACCTTGGTTACTTCAAACCAACTTGGGACGTGGGCGATGTTTGTGGGTTAGCACTTCCTGTGACGACGATGATTCCAATTTGCCTTCCCGTACGGCCTACTTGCCACTGATTCAAAAATTGGCGGCCTATGCAGCTCGGGTAGAACCACCTGACCGTCAGATCACCTCAGGTTCCGAATGGTCCGCTAGAATTTCGCCAAAAACCGTCGTTAGCTCGGAGTCGTCCCCCAGGACCGTTCAGGTCATGCGACCTGATAAAAAAACAGAGATCGTGCAAATGGAGGAAGGGCAACGATTCCACTTCGGGGATACACGCCTGTTAGGACCGTATATGGCAACGGGATTAGCAGAGTCCGTTTCAAGTGCAGTTGATCTCGGACCGCCCAAGCCGACGGAGGAAACGCAATCGGTTGGTTTCGCATTGAATCGAACCCTGGTTTGCGTAAAACCAGATATCTCCGAATCCTCCTCGGAGTCGCAGTGGCAGCCCCTGACATCACAGGAAATGGCGGCCCTAGCTAAGACCTGGAACGCGAGTATTTCAAACAGCTCTGCCGACTTACTCAATTCCACCAGATCGGGTTGGCATGGTCGAGAAATCTGGACTTGGCTGTGGACCGCACTCATGATTTGTTTCTTGGCTGAGATTGTTTTGGAACAGAGATTGTCCCCTCGTTTGCAATCGATGCGACAATCGAGGGAACAAGGGGTCGCATGATGACACTGCGTTTCTCTGGGCTTTGGCCATGGTGGCTATTATTGATCGCTGCTATCGTCGGTTCGATTTGGATTGGGCGGTGGTATTGGCGTGAGTCCCAACATATCCGAAGGCCTTTTCGTTGGTTGCTGCCAGTCCTGCGTTCCTCAGCCTTTTTCTTGCTGATTCTCATGCTTGCCGGACCGACACTTTATCACCGAAGGGTCGAAGGTGAGTTGAGCCGTATCAACGTTGTAATGGACCTGTCGGATAGCATGGCTACGAGCGACCCTTCGATTTCTTTGGCAAACGCCCCCGAACCCTCTACTGCATCCATCCAGGATGACCCGGATCGCCGCATCGATCAAGTGCTTCGCTGGCTGCTCGGAGGTTCAAGCAAACCCGATAAGCCCGAGGGATGGCTTTTGAGGCAACGAGACAACCATCGCATCGAGTGGTTTGGAGCACGAATGGACTCCCTGGATCCAAGGTCACTTTCCTTGATTTGGGACTCGCAGTCGAATGCTGCGATGCCAGCCCGGGATTCCATCCGAGCCGACGGACAAGCTTCGGCCCTAGGTGAAGCGTTGCTTGAGTCGCTTGAAAACTCTCCAGCCGCGGTCATTTTTGTAACCGATGGACAGAGCAATTCTGGACAAAGTCTGTTGTCCGCCGCAGCATCTGCTTCGGACAAACGAATTCCTGTTTTCACCATCGGAGTCGGAATTCGATCCGAACCGGATGACTTTGGTATTCTACAAGTGGATCATTCTCAACGTGTTTTTCGGACCGATCTTATCCGAGGGACGATCACGATCAAAGAAAGAACTTCGACTGGCACACCCTACCGCATCGAAATCGAACAGTTTGGAACAACGATTTGGACGAAAGAACTGGAATCTCAGAATCAAGAACTCCGACGAATCGAATTCGAGATACCCGCCGAAGCACTGTTGGAAGCAGCTAAGCAACGATTGCCATCTGAAATCGACAACTCCATGGTGCCAATCGATCTGACATATCTTCTCAAATCCAAAGCTGTCGAAGTTTCGCAGGCGAACAATTCGTTCGGTACATCGTTATGGGGAGTCGAACGACGGAATCGAGTCTTGCTGATGGATCGACGAGGTGGTTGGGAAACGCGGTATATCAAAAATGCGCTGAGTCGCGATGCGGCTTGGGACACAGAACTTTCTTTGGGACGAGCGGCCTTCGAGCGAGACTACTTCCCGAACACCAGATCGAAACTCTTTGACTACGATCTGGTTTTATTGTCGCTTAGCAGCTTGCCGCAGCTCAGCGCTGAACAAAAGAACTGGCTGAGCGATTTTGTAAGCGTCAGCGGCGGCGGTCTGATCCTAATCGATAGCAAGCGAACCGGTCAATCCACTGCGATGGACGATACGTTGCCTGCATGGATGCCCGTGAAGCCGCTCGCTGTTCAAGATGGCGTTCGGTTAAAGTCGCTTCGACTAGCACAAGCAGCGATGGAGCAACCTGCGATGCAACTTGGGACAACCACTGAACCCAATCAGAAGATTTGGCAGGAGCTTCCGACGCCTAAATCGATTCGAAATATCGAGCTAGAGCCAGGTGCAGAAGTTCTGCTGGAAGGGATATCCGAAAACAACGACGGTAAGGCATACCCATTGATCGCAACCAAGCTCTTCGGCCAGGGAAGAGTCGTTTACATGGCGTTTGATGAGACTTGGCGATGGCGTTATAACGTTGCAGATTTGATTCACCAGCGATTCTGGAATCAGCTTGCGAGTTGGACGATGCGAGCTCCCTTTGCCACAAATGATACTTTTGCATCGCTCGATTCCGGTTTGAGGATGGTTTCCACCGGCGAGCAAGTGACTGTGAGAGCGAAACTCAAAAAAGACGATTCACAGCCGCTCGAGGACGCGGTGGTGCAAGCAATCCTTAGCCGTAACGGAGAACGCTTTGCAGCCATACCTCTTGTTCAAGATCGAGACGCACGTGGATTTTATAGTGCCGCCATTGGTCCACTCGCGAAAGGTCAGTATCGAGTGCAATTGGAAGCCGTAGGTGTTCCAAACGATGCCTTAGTGGTCCAGACGGAATTTATCGTGCAGCCTCCTGTGGAATTAGAGATGCAGACCTTAGCCTGCAACGTGGAAGGACTCACGCAGACAGCGGAATCAACCGGTGGAGCCTTTGCAATGCTCGAAGACGCCGAATCGATCTCCGAACGTCTGAAACGATACCGAACGGGAAAAACGATCGAGTCTCAGAACTTGTTGTGGCAAAGCTACCCATGGTTTGCAACAATAATGACTCTGCTGGCATTGGAATGGTACCTGAGAAAGCGAGCTGGTCTGATATGAGTGGAACTTTGCCCCAAACGTTGCGTGCGTCTCGCGAGACTGTCAGTTCGTTCTTGCAACAATTCGCACATCGGCAAACGCGTTTGCAAATCCTTCGTGGATTCTTTCACGCTTTCATCTGCTTGTTCCTTTGTTCGATTGCTATCGCAGTGATGGATGCGACCCATTGGTTGGTCGATGGATGGCGTTGGGGATTGATCTGTGTTGCCTACGTCTTTGCTCTTTTTGTAGGATGGACATTTGGTCTTAAGCGACTTTGGTATCAACCGTCGCAGGAGAATATCGCTTGGTCTATCGAAGACTCGCATCCTGATTTACGTGAGAGTCTGCTCACAACGGTTGACTTGAGACGAGAGGGTAGCTCACAGCGACGCGGATCGATGGAATTTATCGCCGCTATTGAACAAGGTGTTGCGCGCGAGTTGGATACATTGAGCGTCGAGAATTTGCTGCCCTGGAGGAAAATCGCTCAAAGTGCCTCTGCCGCAGTTGCAGTCGCAACAATTCTTTTGATAGCAAGTTACATTCCGAACCTCCGATTTCCGGAACGATTAGCCAGAGCTATGATTCCATTCGTTTCGCTCGTTAGGCCGTCTAATATTCAAATCAACGTACTAGAGCCAAGCCCCGCTTCGATGTCCGTACCGATCGATCAGTCATTGAGGTTCGTCGTTGAAGTGACAGGAGGAGTTCCCGGCGAAGCCTCGCTGGAATTGGTCGAGGAAGGTGCTCCGTCGCCTGGAAATACTCGCACGCTCAAAATGATGTTGGAAAGCGATAACCCACTGCGATTCTCGCTGTCTGCACCCATTGGCGATCGAACCACTCGGTATCGTGTACTCGCGGGTGATGGCCAGACGCTTTTCCGCACGCTCACGCCAGTGCAACGCCCCAAGGCGCTGGCATTTCACGCCACCGTCATTCCCCCAGCCTACACGAAGCAAGCCTCCAGCCTGACGTCTAACGTGCGCGGCGATTTGCAAGTTTTCAGCGGCAGTCGAGTCCACTTGGCCATCGATACGAATTTGCCCCTTTCCAAGGCCGTGATCTCATTGGAGTACACGGCATCCGGCCGCAAAGAAACATTGGCTTTGTCCAACCTCAGGCCGAGCGAATCTCTCCCACTTGTTACCGGCGCTGCGGCTCGCTACGCCGTTGAATTGGAGGTACTCGAAAACGCGCGCTATCAAATTCGCTTGGTTTCCAATTTCGAATTCGATGGAAGCAACGTCGAAAACAACTTCAGTCCCACGTATCGGCTTGAAGCCATCGAGGATGCAGGAGCGTTGGTTACTTGGGCTGCCAATGAAGAAACCTATTGGAAATCACCGCCAAGTACGGGTGCAACGTTCATCGTTGCACCCAACGATATTCTCAAACTCGCCGCGAACGTCAGCGATAATCTCCCAATCGAAAGCATTTCCAATGAAATTTCTATCAATCGAGGTGACTGGCAGACAACCAAGCCGAAGATCGAGTTGATTGTCGCGGACGAGACTGCAGCGATTCCTACTTCCGATGCGAACCCTAAGCCAAAACACTTGGTTGAAGCGAACGCCGTATGGGCATGGGATTTGTTAGACTCGCCAGCCAGCAGTGGCGATATCGTTGCGTCGCGAGTCACGGTGGTCGATCGCAAAGGAAATGTTTCGCATTCGCCCGTCGTCCAGTTCAGCATAGCCTCCGCGGGTTACGACCGAAACCGGCATGCCAGTTTGTTTCGGAGGGCTCAATTGGTTGCGCCCATTCGAGCATTCGCCGAACATTTGAGTTCCAAGCGTGAGAAAATCAGGCCACTGATTGACAAGTTACGAGAGGCCAACGTATCTGAGAGTCAACGGGGCGCGTCCTTGAATGAAATTCGCGCTATGGCGGATGGAGGAATCGAGAAAGCACAAGCGATCCGTTCGCTTGCCAAAGAAATCATGGTCGACCTAACGCAATGCATCGATCAAAATGAGCTTGAATTGACCGTCCGCACGGTTTCAAGAATGGAACGAGAGTTTCTCAATTACCTACAGCACTTCGCAAAGGTTGAGGAGGTTTCGGCGCTGCAAATCGCTTCGTCCGAATTGGCTCCCTGGCATCAGAGCGATCGCATACGGAAAATAGATCGAATGCTTCAAGCGTACGATCGGACATGCGAACATTCCAAACGACTGGTTGAAATCTATTGCCAATTTATTGGTCTAGAGCTTCAGGCCGCGCTCACGAAAGACCTCACGGTATTAATGGAACACCAGAAAAGCAGTTTGAATCGAGCGGCGGTTTCCGACTTTGCAACACTGACCCGTTCGAACATCATTTCGGAGCAGTACATGGAATCCGTCGTCAAATTGGCGAGCGACATGGAGAGCAGTGTAAGTCCAAAAGTCAAAGAGGGGCTAAGCAATCTCTACCGCTGGATAGATCAGACCCGTCTGGAAATTCGCGATATCACTCAAGCAGACGAAAGCCCACAGTCTGTCAATCAGCTGAAGCAACGCATCGAACGCAGCTCAAATGAGCTCAAGGGAATGCGATGGGGATTCAACCTTGGCGAAAACCTTACCTGGGTGACCATCGATAGCCGCAAGGAATTGCTAAATCAAAGTGGTTCGCTTTGGGCCAACTTTGAGACTTTGTTGCAAAGACTCAGTCAACGACTCGAGGCCACCGTGGACAAGAGTCTTGCGACGGATGAACTTTTGTCCCGCGTCAATAAACTGGACTCAGAAACGACGGGGCCCTTGATTTCGGCACTCGTTCAAATGCTGGATCGACGTGACATTCATCAACTGAGAACAGTTGCCGACCCAATGTTTCCCATCGACATGGGGATGGCCCATCGCGCATTGACCAACTACCTCGAACGAATCTTGAGCGAGCCAACGAATGCTGCCGAACTCATCAAGGACTTAAAAGAGATTGCCAAGGCATATCGAATTCTAGAAGCAGGTCACGAATCCGTCGAAGCCAGATTGGCTGTCCAAGCCCTTCGTCCACGAGAGCAATACGATTGGAAAACGTTGGACGGCCAACTCGTCCATCCTAGGCAATGGGACAGCGTGAATCTTCGCATCGAAACGGCTCACCAGTGGATGCAACAAGCGGGGTTCCCCGGTCCCGTAACCGAAAAGTACAATGCGTTACGTTGGTGTGAATCTGCGCAACGCATTTCCCAAAAGTTGAATATACGTCGCGATGCCAACAATAGGAATCTCCTTTCGGCTTCGGAGGATATTAGGGAAATGTTGGAGCTTTGGGCAGTTGCAGATAGCCAAGCCAAACCAACCATGGATGCCGCCAGAGCCGTGTTAGCAAAGTATGCGCTGTCCGTGTCGCAGCTTGCACTCAAGGCAGCGGAAGCGACGCGACAATTAAAGCAAGCGACCACCGAACTGCCTTCACCTTCTCAAATACAAATGCAGCAACAGGCCGCGGAAAGAACGACTTCTCAGCTCCGCGATGCGCTCATCGAACTTGCCAACAAACAAGACCTACTGAAAGACTTGGAGCGGGATGTAGCCCGCGACAGCGATGCCGCATTGAATCTGATTGAATCTGTCTCAGCCCCGATGCGAGATTCGATTGAAACCGCACTGGAGGCCATGAATGCCATGGCGGACGCCAAGACGAACGACCAAAAAAGTGCAACCGAGCAAGGACAACAGGAACTTGCAAAAAAAGTAAGCGAGGCTGTTCAGCGCGAGTCCGCGACCATCGACGCTCTCACCAAAGTCGCTGACCATTTCGCGATTTTGGAACAACAATCGCCAGATGCCGACAGCGCCCGCGAAAAGGAGCTCGCTCAATCTCGTGAAGAGTTATCCATGCTGGCAACCGAAGCGCCAAACGAACCTTCATTGCCACCGGACACAATGCCGCTTCGCGACACCACGGAAGACTACGAGCGAGCGGAAGAGCTGGCGAGCTTGGCTAAAAGCGATCCGTTGGAATTGCTCAAAAAGCTTGAGCAAGAATTAAAAACCAACCCTTTGATGCAGGACGAACTCTCGGAAATCTCGAAGGCCACCGCCCAAGCGGTGGCCCTCGATTTGCAAATCGCAGCCAGAGACGAGCTGGCAATCGCCATTCAAAATGAGAACTCAGATTTGGAGTTGGCCGGCGAAAAGCGATTGCAAATCGAGAAACTGCGTGCCGTCAGCGAGCAAGCCGAACGATTTGCCGCCAGACTTCTTACCAAGGCTTCGAATATTGCGAGTCGGACTGACAAGAAAGCGGAAGCGACTGCCTTGGAGCAATCCTCGCGAGAACTAGGGATCGCGGCAAACTCAGTAAAGAGGTTGAACGAGCAATCGACACGTCTCGAAATCGAACAGTCACTGCAACCGCTTTCGGAAAAAATTGCTCAAGCTCAGCAACAGATTCAAGCTACCAGCCAGGCGATCGAGCCTCAGATTGAAAATCGCACCGCAAAAGATGAGCAAACGCGACAGGCCCTCCGCAATGAAATGCGAAACCTGCAAAATCAAATGCGAGAGGAAATCAACAAACAAGCCCGCGACAGTGCAAAAGAATCATTGCAACGATTTGACCAAGCAAAGAAACGCGCCGAACAACTTGCTGCTCCCCTCAAGAACGCCAGACGTCAAACTCAAGAGGCCAAACGGGCCCTTGAAAAGTCGCCAGACAGCGACGCGTCCAAAGAACGCTTTCGCAACGCATCCATCCAAGAGGAACAGCTTGTTACCCGAATGCAATCTGCTCAAAAAGATGTCAAACAGGCAGAAAGCTTGGCAGAACAAGCGAAATTGCGTGCAAGCAAGTTTGACGAATCGGCGCGCAAGGATGTCGACAAACCCAACCCAATTGCGGCGTTAGCAACCGAGCAACTGGAGAAAGCTAGAGAACAAGTCGATGCGCTTCAATTGCAAATGTCGACACTCCTTCAAGACACGAAGTCGCTCTCCGAGCCGAGGAGTACATCGGCTGCTTTGTCGGCTGAAACAAAGCAACACATAGGCATTCAGGAAAAGGTCGGAGGTGCGGCTCAAGAACTCGCAAGAAGTGCGAGGCACGAAGAGCGACTTGGGAATACCAGCGGTGCAAAGGTTCTTGCAGAAAATTCAGCGCAAGTTGACAAAACCAGCAATGAATCGCTCAAGCAAGTTGCGGATAAGCTTGATACAGCAGCAACCGATGCAAGTCGATCCGAAGCAGAGCAAGCCACTGCGAACCAAGATAGTGAAATACAAAATCCGTTTCGCCGCCCGGGGACCCAGGGATTGCAAGATAGCGTCACTCAAGCAAGTCAAGAATTAACGAATCTAGCCCAGCAGTTGGATCAAGCGATCGGGTTGACAGAATCGTCCAAACGAGAAACCGATAGTGCCGCGCCCAACGCAGATTCAAGTCGAACCAATCCAAGTTCGCAAAACAACGATACAAAGCAAGTGCGCGACGAAAAACAAGTGGCGGCTCGCGACTTAGCTAGAATGTTGGATGAGTTGGACCGCTCCACCAACGCTTCTCCAAGCTCGAATGGGACACCTGCAGATGGAGAGAATTCGTCCAAAAGCGAGGGGCAACAGCAAGCGTCGGCTGAAGCACAAGGCGATCGAAATGGAGCCCAAAGTTCGTTTCAGGATTCGGTTCGTAATTCCGCAGACAAACTTTCTGGTGCCATGAATCAGGATCGGTTGAATCAGCGTTCGACAAGTAACCAATCGGAGAATAGTTCAAGCAAGCAATCGAGCCAATCCCGATCTAACAAGCAAGGTCGCGGAATGGCCAGCCAAGAGTCAGGTACGTTCGTGTTGCCTGGGCGTTCGAAGGAGCCGAGTCGCGACTGGGGGAATCTGCGAGAGCAGCGTGCGGAAGATGTGATAGAGGGCCGTCGTGACGAATACGACCCAGAGTTCGTCGAAGCCATCAAGGCATACTTCAAAGCGATGGGAAGTCGCTTGTAACGCAACACGCCGTCACGGGCACGGGTTACCATAGCCTATCCGAGGAAGAACGCGTACTTTTTCGCGGAGCGAAAGGCGACTAGGATAAATTCACGGCCTGGACTGCAATCTATCTTTGCTCGTACCCAAGATCCGACAAAACTCGAAGCAGTTCATCGGTTGTGATATAACGCCGGCGGCACTCGACTTTGTACGCATCAATTGCCTCCGCGAGTTGCTTGCCCTCGGGCGTGAGGTTGTGGTACGAGTTGCCGAACTGTCGACGGTCGCCAGTTCCTTGAGCACCGACGCTCAGTTGTCGGCGATCAATAAAGGGCGTATCTTGCGATGAATTAGGGGTGACAATGGTCGGGCTAAAACTCACTTGCTGAAGTTCCTGAGTTGAGGAAGTTGAAGGCTGCATCGGAACAATCCAAAAGCATTAAAACACTAGGTTACGCCTACGAATAAGCAAACCGCGATCAAGAAACCGGGAAAGTCCTGCGGCGAATGGTTTCAGGCACGAACAGTTGGAATGATTTCGCCGAATGTGCGGAATACGACGGCACTCACGTAGTAGCGGAACCGCACAATCTGTCCGGTGACGATTCGCAAATGACTAGGAATTCACCATTTGGCTCACGCCCCAAATCCGGAGAAAAAGGCGTCAATGACTCCAACATCGGGTTCGGTTTCAGGTGTTTCCTTCAGGTCCTCTCTCTCCATCGGACCATAAACGAACTCTTTCGACATTTCGCCTTCCTCGGCCGAACCCGACGCTGGGATCGTGATGTCTCTCAAAAGGATCGTACTGATGACTCGCACCTGTACGAACGACAAGTCTGCCGATGTGATTCGGCCGTTCTTGTTGACGTCTCGCACTTCATTGACCGATACGAGCGAACTCGATACTGCCGTCTGGACTGCCGATTGGTCTGCCGAGGTTACGCGATACGGTGTAGCGCCATTCACCTCTCCCAACGCATGACCCAAGTAGTATACTTCGCGGTTCACCAAGCCTGTGTTCGCATTCGCTTTGACGATGATTTGCAACCAGGTGTTCTGGATGGCATTGTCCGCCCAAACCAATCGAATGCGAGCGGGTGTCGTCGCAGTGCCTGGCGTTACGTCAATCAACGTGGGTGCAGGTGCCGACCCCCAAGTGCTCGGCGTGACCACTCCGGTGGCATTCGCAGGTGCCACTCGGAAAGTAAAGTCCGAGGCCGTCAAGCTTGTGCTCACCAACCCAGCCACATCCAAAACCACCCCGTTGATCCCTCGCGAATAGCCGATCACATTGGCAAACGTCGTCAATTGCGGTGCGGTCCCAGCCCGGAGCAAGACTTTGACTGAGTCCAACGCGGCTGGTACCCCGCCAGCACCAAGATCATACCCCGAACCCTTGTAGTAAACCTGCCGATTCGTAACAGCCACCAATGCATCGACGGTGAAGGTCACGGATGAGTTGTTGGTTCCATCGTTGGCCGTGATGGTGACTTGCTGTCCAACCAGTTTCGTCGACGGTACGAATGACCAGGACCATGTACCGTTGGCATTTTTGACAACATCGCCAAGCGAAGCGGTCAAGAGGACCGAGCTATTTTGCGATTCCGGATCGCTCCATGTCCCGGCGTTCGATAATGTCGAAAGGACATTTCCTGTCACATTGGCGAGGCTGCGAGTCAATACCACCGGTTCGTTGACGTCCGTCACGTTGAGCGTCAATGTCTTGATCGTCGAAAGCCCACCCGAGTCCGTTGAGCGGACACGGACCGAGTAGCTCGGTTTGGCTTCAAAGTCGAGGACTTCGCCTTGCTTGATGTAGATTTTGTCAGTCACGATACTGAATTTCACATTGTCGGCATCTCCGGCGCCTGTCACCAAGTCATAAACGTAGGAATCGATTGGGTCGAGGTCGACCGTGCTCAACTGGCCAAAGAGCAAGTCAGCGGCCGTGCTCGTGTTCTCAAGAACGGTGTTTTGGTTGAGCGCGATGTCTGTGGGCGGACTGTTGATAACATTGACCGAACCGCTTACGAAACTGAAGCTGAACGGTGGCACGTTGGCATTCCCGTTCACCAAGATCGGCGTAACACCAAAAGCCGCATCCGGTTTCACTTGGAAGGCAACGTTGGCGATGATGCCGACGGTGGCCGCGGATGGCGTTCCCCGGTACATGGCGATCCGTGTTTTACCGGTTACATCATCGGTGAACGACTCGATCGACCAGCCACTTTCGGTGTTGAACATGCCCGCGACAGTCACACCGCCGACGTTCAGTCCGCTCGGCAGATCCAGCAGGGCGGTGTTGTAGTCCAGGAACACATCCACGCCCCACAGACCGCTTGCGCTGTCCGTGATGCGAATCGGCACATTGACAATCGCACCGCGTCGCGTGGCAACCAACGCATCGGCTGCAATCGTTGGATCGACGCCCGCTTGGATTGCAATGCTGCCAGCGGGCAAGTTCGGAATCTCTGGCTGCAAGGCGTTGGAGAGCCCCTTGCGTGCAATCCACGACGAATCGAGTCCATCAAGGCTGCCGTTTTGATTGACGTCTGCGACGATGGATGGATCGGTCCAGCTGTATGCGTCAAAGCCGGAGTAAGCTCCAGCTTGCACGCCCGCCGTCCAGCCAGCATCCTGTGCCGTGTACTGTCCGTCGCCGTTGTTATCACCGACAAAAATAGCTTTATGCAATCCAGCATCCGCGATCGATGGAACCGGTGTTGCCCCGCCGTCTGCTGTGAACACAGACAAGTTCTCGATCTTGATTATCTCCGAGGCACCATAAGGAACGTTTGCCGGGATCGATGCTAGCAAGCGTGTGATGGTTTGAGGACCCGATGGCAACTGTGTCGAGCCCGACAGGGTGATCCGCATCCGTCCGACCGAAACAAGGTTCACGCCCGTCGTCCAGCCCACCGGCAGCACGCTAAAGAACGCGCTGCTGAAGTTGATCATGGTATCGTCATAGGCGACATCAAAAACGACCGAGAGCACTCCTGTGCCATCGCTGATCGTAATGGGAACACCGGGCGAACCACTGTCGGACAATAAATTAACGTTTTGACCTGCCGTCGCCGTCGCGCCTCGTGAGAAGTCGGGGATTGAGACAATTCGAGCGGTCGTAGGTGCGACAACAAATGTTCTTACCAAATCACCGCCTGCATTGCCGTCACCATCGCCGTCCAGCAAATCGCCATTGACATCTTTCCATCCATCCAGCCGACTAAACAGGGTCAGTGTGTAGTTATCCGCGAGCAGTGGCGAACCAGTCTTTATCAAAGTGGCTGTGTTCGTAGTCGCATCCCAAACCATCGAAACACGTGCAACACCTGTCGTTGCGCCAACGAGCGTCACGTCGGCAGCTTTGACTGCGGAATCAATGCCATCGTAAAGATTGAGCAGCGTTGGATTGATAGGTTCGGTGAACGAAATCGCAACGCTGCTCGCGTTCTGGACAAATGTCGTGACACGAAACTTTAGATCTTGAATCGAAATGGTAAACTGGCGCTCGAAGCTTAACCCACCTGAATCGGTCGCACGCACGGTGATGGAATAGCTGCTGAGAGCTTCGAAGTCGAACGAATTGTTGGCGCGCAGGGAGGTCCCGCTAATGTTGAATAGGCCGTTGCTGCCAACACCGGCGGGCAAGCTGAAAGTCAGGCTATCGCCTGCATCGGGATCCGTTCCCGAGAGTGTTCCTATCAGAGCGTTTGCACCAGCGTTCTCAGCCAGGGAAGCGTTCGTCAGACTGATGTTCGTTGGATTCTCGTTGACGTCTAGAACCGTGATCGTGAACAGTTTGTCGAACGTCAGCCCGCCAGAATCGGTCGCACGCACGGTGATGGAATAGCTGCTGAGAGCTTCGAAGTCGAACGAATTGTTGGCGCGTAGAGAGGTCCCGCTAATGTTGAACAGGCCGTTGCTGCCAACACCAGCAGGTAAGCTAAATGTCAGGCTATCGCCTGCATCGGGATCCGTTCCCGAGAGTGTTCCAATGAAAGCATTTGCCCCGGCGTTCTCAGCGAGAGAACTGTTCGTCAGACTGATGTTCGTTGGATTCTCGTTGACGTCGATCACGTTGATGGTGTACTGCTTCTCAAACGAGAGCCCAATATTGTCCGTGGTTCGAACGCGGATCGAATAGCTCGATTTCGCTTCAAAATTAAAACTATTGACCGTCTTTAATTGGTTGCTTGTAATCGTAAAGTCGCTATTGTTCGTTGATCCAGCTCCGCTGACCAAGGCATAGGACTGAGTGCTTGTCGAATCGACATCGCTGGTCGAAAAGAGTCCGACAACGCTTACGCTCGGCTGATTTTCTGGGATGGATGATGGGCTTAACTGCGAATCGGCTGGATTCGGATCGACCTTTTGAATACGGAACGAGTAATTGGTCGCGCCAGCATCCACAATATAGCCTTCGACAAGCAACGTATACTGGCCAGCAAACACGAACGGTTCCTGGGCCACATCCGATCCTAGCCACACTTGAAAGATGGACCGCCCATAGGGATCTACCAAACGCCACTGTGCGTTCTGAGGTGCGCCTGTCTGCGTGTCAAAATAGTATTGTTCGCCTGCCGCGACCGTAAAGTGATACGGAACGGAGGAGGTCGCTGGATTCAAAGTGCCGGTCACAACCGTGCCGTTGATTAAGCTGGCTGCTACGTTCAAGTCGAACAACCTGAAGGAATACGCGCCGGTTGAATCACCGTTCCCATCGATGGTCAGTGTATAGTTGCCAGCCAAAAGATTGAGTGTTGGATCGATACCAGCATAACCCATGTCGTAAATAAGTGGTCGATTCGTAACGACCACGCCCGTCGTGCCTTCTAGGGACCAATTCAGATTGGACGGAGCTAACAACGCATCGAAGTAGAGTCGCTTATCGCCGGCTAAAGTAAATGTGTAACGGTCACGCTCGCCAGTCACGCTGATCGTACTCGAGACCGTTGAGCCTATTGTCAAGGCTGCAGGCGCAGTGGCAACCAGCGGTTGAACATTGAAGGAATACGCCGTCGTCCCAGTATCAACGATGTAGCCTTCGACGAGTACGGTGTACGTGCCCGCGACGGGCAATGCAGCGGGTTCGCCATCGCTGTAAAGGGATGTCGAGAAAATCGTTTGACCCAATGGATTGATCAATCGCCAGGAGGAGTTTTGTGGAGTTGCCGTCTGGGAATCGAAATAGAATAGATCTCCCGCAGCCGCCGTAAAGCGATGCATGTTGGTCGCTGTGGCCGGATCTAATGTCCCATTGACAACGGTCCCCGGTGTCAATGGTATTGCTCCAGCGTAATCGAGCAATCGAAACGAATACGCCCCCGTTCCGTCGCCAGTGCCATCGATGGTTAGTGTATAGTTGCCAGCCAAAAGATTGAGTGTTGGATCGACACCAACATAACCCATGTCGTAAATAAGTGGTCGATTCGTAACGACAACGCCCGTCGTGCCTTCTAGGGACCAATTCAGATTGGACGGAGCTAACAACGCATCGAAGTAGAGTCGCTCATCGCCGGCTAAAGTAAATGTGTAACGGTCACGCTCGCCAGTCACGGCGATCGTACTCGAGACCGTTGAGCCTATTGTCAAGGCTGCAGGCGCAGTGGCAACCAGCGGTTGAACATTGAAGGAATACGCCGTCGTCCCAGTATCAACGATATAGCCTTCGACGAGTACGGTGTACGTGCCCGCGACGGACAATGCAGCGGGCTCGCCATCGCTGTAAAGGGGTGTCGAGAAAATCGTTTGACCCAATGGATTGATCAATCGCCAGGAGGCGTTCTGTGGAGTTGCCGTCTGGGAATCGAAATAGAATAGATCTCCCGCAGCCGCCGTAAAGCGATGCATGTTGGTCGTAGTAGCTGGAATCAAGGTCCCAGAAACCGGAGTTCCTGGAGTGATCGCGGTAGCCGACGCCATGTCGAGCATGCGGAACGAGTAAGCTCCAGTCGCGTTGCTAACTCCTTTGATTGTCAAACGGTAATTCCCCGCGATTAAATCCATGGAGGGATCAAGACCTGCGTAATTCCAATCGTATTCGAAATAGCGATTGGCTACGATGGATCCTGTAGGACCGTCTAGCGTCCAGCTCATTCCAAAGGATGGACTGGAAATCGAATCAAAGTATAAGCGTTTGGACGAAGCTAAGGTAAAGATGTAGGAATCTTCCTCACCTGAGACCGAGATGTCGCTGCTGACCGTGGTACCCAGTGTCAGAGCAGTACCCGTAAACGGAACCGGTGGAGTGTTACCGAGGAAGCTAACTGTAAAACCGTAGTTCACGACTCCCGTGTCGCCAATGTAACCTTCAATCAACAGGGTATAGGTACCCCCCATGATCAAGTTGACATTCGTCTGACTGGAACCTAAGTATGCGTAGAAGACGGTTCTACCGATCGGATCGAGCAGTCGCCAATATGCGTTTTGAGGATTGGTTGTCGCGTTTGTAAAATCGAATCGATCACCCGCATTGGCCGTGAATCGAACCATGTCGGTTTCGGTCGCCGGAGAAAGCGAACCAGTCACCGGTGATCCTGGCGTAACGACCGTTGCCGTATCCAAATCAAGCACGCGGAACGAATACGCTCCAACAGAATCCGTGAGTCCATCGACGGTGATCTCATACGATCCAGCCGGAACGTCCCATCTCTCAGAGTCAACAAAATTCATCGAGGTATCAATTCCAGGTCCCTTCCACTTGATATTGGCTGAGACATTCGTTGATAAAACATCGACATACAGCCGACTGAGTGAGGCCAATGTCAGAGTGTAGCGGTCCTGCTCACCTGTTACTGCGATGTTTCCGGCGATTGTCGTCCCCAGGGTGATCGCTAAAGGTGCCGCATCGACTACCTCTTGCACTCGGAAACTATAATTGGTGCTCCCGGTATCAAATGAAGGGCCTTCGATCAACAACGTATATTGCCCTGCCAGTGT
>CAMCMB010000065.1 GCA_945875845.1 Pirellula staleyi DSM 6068 | reverse complement strand
GTACTGCTCAAAGGTTTCGTTGTCCATGAACACGAACGAACCGGCTTGGTTATACAAGAAAACCGTGTCGATTTCTTCGACATCCGCTGCCTGCAATTCATCGCCGCCCTTGAGCGTTCGATCAAGCATTGTGTTTCGGACTAGGTTTTTCATCTTGCACTTGTAGAGCGCGTTCCCTTTTCCTGGTTTGACGAAATGCACTTCTTGCAGCACGTACGGTTCGCCGTCAATTTGAATTTTAAGTCCTTTTTTCAGATCGCTGGTTTTGTAGGATGCCACAGCCGTACGTTTTCTTTACCGAGTGGAAATTGAGTAGGAAGTAAGTTTTCGACCGTCCCGAGGAAGTCGAGTGCAGCTTAATTTAATCAAAAACTTCCATCCTGTCGCCTCCCCAATCCGTTTGTTTCACTTTGCAATTCGAATCGTCGAAATCTCGTTATTTACCATCCATTCGAGCCAAGCTTCTTGCTCCTCGGTCAGTTCGATTTCGGCCACGGAATGCGCGTCAAGCGGAGAGACGAGAGTGAAAACGCCGTCATCCAGCCATTGTTTTGCGTCCTCAGACCTAATCCAATACTCGTCCTTTGCAAGCGAAGGGGCTCCCGCTCCATCCAAAGGTGTCATGAAATAAACGACTTCTTTGCGAAATCGATCCGGCATTGCAAAGGGAGCTACATCGGGTTGGTCGATGGGGATAACTTGAACCATATCCGAAATTCATTTCTTGGTTTGTTCATAAAAAAATGTAACCTTCCTCGCCGTGCTGTTGCACATCGAGCCCTTGCCGTTCGTCGTATGCAGAGACTCGCAGGCCCATTGTCCAGTCGATCATCTTCAACAGCACCAAACTGATCACTGCAGAATACACGATCACAACGACGATGGCAGCCAATTGACCACTTAAGATATTTCCCCCTTCCAGCAGTCCAAGTTTCGCACCGTTGCCGATATTGTTGCAGGCTCGCGTTGCGAAAATGCCCGTCAACACAGCCCCTACGATGCCTCCGACCCCGTGAATGCCAAAGGCGTCCAGCGAATCGTCGTAACCCGCCCAGTTTTTGCATAAACTACAAGCATAATAGCATGCGATGCTCGCGATGAACCCAATCAGCAGTGAAGGCATGGGCTGAACAAATCCGGCGCACGGTGAAATGGCAACCAAGCCCGCAACGAGCCCCGAGCTTACACCTAACAGCGTCGGTTTGCCACGCGAACGCCATTCGACGAGCCACCAGCCAATCGCTCCAGCCGCTGCGGAAAGGTGGGTCGCTGCAAAGGCACTCGTGGCAATTTCGTCCGCTGCCATCGCATTGCCTGCATTGAAACCGAACCAACCAAACCACAGCATCGCGGCTCCCATGGCCGTATAAGTCAAATTATGTGGGGGCATAGGATCCTTCCTAAATCCAAGCCGCGGTCCAATCACAATGGCAGCCACCAAAGCGGAAACTCCAGAGCTGATATGTACGACCGAACCGCCCGCAAAATCGAGGCTCCCTCCGAGAAAACCGTTCGGATAGCTCAAGCACCCACCCGCCCAAACCCAGTGTGCGATGGGGCAATAAACAAACGTCCCCCACAAAATACTAAACATCACCATTCCATGAAACTTGATCCTTTCGGCAAAGGCTCCGCAGATGATGGCCGGCGAAATCGCAAAGAACATCCCTTGAAAAAGCATGTGGGCACTCCTCGTAATCGAGGTGTCCTGGCGAGGAGAAGTCCACATTGGCGTCACCGGCTGCATTGTCAGGTCATCCCAAGTCCTCGAAACCCCATGGTGAAAGATATATCCTCCCCCTCCGATCCATGGATTGAGTGCGCCTCCGTGCGAAAACGTTAAAGAATAGCCGTACAAACTCCAAACGACCGTCATCACGGACGTCAAGAATAAGCACTGCATAAACACGCTCAGCACATTCTTTTTGCGAACCAAACCGGAATAAAAAAGAGCTAATCCCGGTGCAATCATGAAAAGGACAAGCGCTGCCGAAATCATCAGCCAAGCGTTATCGCCAACGTTCGCTGCCGTCTTCATCTGAGAATCCGGCAAGAAACTCGGGGCCTCCGGAATCCATATGGACTCCGCTGTCCGCTCGTCGGCCAAAACATTGGAAACGAACAAGACCCAACCGAAAGTGGCAGTCGCGCAAAAAAACAAGAATCCAAGCCGCTTCCTAGAGTGGGAAATCCGTAGGGGGGTCAACAACCCTTCCTGATTTTCGATGGGAATCGCTCCACCTATGCAGCGGCGCATGACGGGAGAAGTCATGGTCGGCCTTCAGTTAATGGGATATGGATTGAAATGCGGTAGCATTGATTTCCAAATCATGACGCGCCGACGAGCTTTTGTCATCGGCAGGGAACACTATTGAGGAAACCTCTGTCCAGCCCTATACTTGCGAGCTTCCACGTAAAAACCATCCCAACGAGCCAATTTGACGGCATGATGCTATGAAAAGCGACCGAAAACAGATCCAAGAATCGAATTTGCTGGCCGACAAAATCGAAGCCCAGTTTATTAAGTTCAAAAAAATACTTCCTGCGGTTCTCGCGGCGATTGCCATCGTGCTCGTTGCGATGCTTGGCTACGGCATCTATACCTCGATCCAAGAAAAAAATGAAGCGAAAGGCTGGACGGCTCTTTACTTTGCCGACACGGAAACTTCCGATCTGAACGCCATCGCAAGCGATTTCAGTGGTACCAATGCAGGACTTTGGGCGAAACAAACAGCCGGAGATGCCTACATGGCAAAGGCGATGGAAAAGGTCTACTTGGACCGCGACTTGGCAGATCAGTATTTCAAGCAGGCCCTGGATGAATACAAAGAGGTTTCCGAAAAGACTTCGGATCCATTCTTGAAAGAACGCTCCTTATACGGGGTTGCGCAAGCATCGGAAGGAGTCGGGGATCGCGATCAAGCGTTAATTTACTATCGCAAGGTGGCCCTTACTCCCGGAACGAACCCCGAATTTCTGGCCGAAGTGAACAAGAGAGTCATGTGGCTCGAAAGCAAGGCAGGTGAGGAGTTCTACAGCTGGTTTAAGCAAAATCGCCCCTCCGCTCCAATGCTCCAGAACTTCCCTTCCCCCAACTCCCCCCTGCCAAACTCGCCCGATATGCAGTTCCAAGATTTTTTGCAACCCAATCTAAATTCGTTAAACCAAGGCGCATCCGACGTTCCAAAGTTAGGCGTTCCAGATTCGAAAGTTCCGGAGTCGAAAGTTCCGGAGTCCTCTTTGCCAATTACCCCACCCGCTGAAACATCACCCGTAACGACCGAGAAGCCAGCCGCAGTTGAGCCAGCCCCAGTTGCCCCAGTACCTGCTGAGTCAGCCCCAAAATAGCAATCCGTTGGAACGATGTACGAGCGATTTGTCTCGACCACTCAAGTCGGATTGAATCTTGTCGTGCAGACGCAAAGTCAATCGACTGGGCGTTGTGCCTCAACAATTCAAGAAAAGACTTTGATCGATGTCAGATTCAGATATGGATTCTATAGAAGAGATCCCATTGGATGAGCTGGAAACTCTCTCCGATGGATTGCCTGCGCTGGATCTACCCGCCGCGATCTTAGGTGATCGAAACGTCGAGTTCATCGTTTCGGAAGAGCATTCGGGCAAACGCGTGGATATGTTCTTGACATTGGTTTTAAATGGCTACAGCCGTGTCTTTTTGCGAAAGGTGGTGGCGGAAGACAAGGTTCACGTCGACGGTAAGCCGGTGAAGCCTGCTTTCAAAGTCTTCACAGGACACCGCGTTACCGTCAACCTATTGCCCCCTCCACCCACGGACGGGCCGATTGCCGAAAATATACCGCTCGACATTCTATTTGAAGATGATTGCATGGTCATCGTGAACAAGCCTGCGGGCATGGTCGTTCACCCAGCCAAAGGACATTGGTCAGGCACACTTACGGCAGCCCTCGCTTATCACTTTCAGCAATTGAGCGATGCGGGAGGACCGACACGACCTGGTATCGTCCACCGATTGGATCGCGACACGAGTGGAGTGATCGCCATCGCGAAGACGAACGAAGTGCACTTTAAGTTGTGCGCCCAATTCGAAGCCCGCGAAGTCACCAAGACCTATTTGGCGATCGTGGCTGGCAGCTTGGATCGAGATCGAGATCGGATCATTCAACCCATTGGTCACCACCCGTATCAACGCGACAAAATGGCCTGCCGTGCCGGCCATTCCTCAAGCCGAGACGCGGAAACCTATTTTGAAGTCGCTCAGCGCTTTCGCGGGTACGCATTTCTCAATGTTTTTCCAAAAACCGGTCGAACACATCAGATCCGCCTACATTTGGCCCATATCGGTTGTCCCGTCCTGTGCGATCGCTTGTACGGAGGTCACGCCTCGATAACCCGCGGCCAGCTTCAGCGCCGCTATGTACGCGGAATGCCTCCGCTTGAGAGCGACACCGAGTTGGTCTTGGATCGACATGCATTGCACGCCGCGAAACTGGAATTTCAACATCCAAAAACAGGCGAACCAGTTTCCTTTTCGGCTCCGTTGCCACCCGATTTGCAACGTACGCTCGACATCCTAAACTCAAGCTACGACTGAGATTGCACAATCGCGTGCTTAGGCGATCGGCAGACCAAAAACTACCACGTAGCACAGGCTGCCAGCGCTGCCAGCCTGGAATAGTCTAAAAAGCACAGGCTGGCAGCGCTAGCAGCCTCATCTTCACCCACATTTCAGAACACGCTAGACTCGAAATCCCAATGGATTTGGTTGATATACGTGCGTTTTCTCCCCCTCGCCCCGCTTCGGAGACTGCTGATTTAGTGGATCTGCTGCAGGGAAAGGTTCTATCACAACCCGAAGCGTTAGCGAGGGGCAGACCGTCTCTCGCTAACGCGTCGGGTTGGGATTAATGCGGATTAAATCAGCAGTCTCCTTCGGGGAGAAGCGAGCTTCGTTCTCCATTGCCAGTCCGACAGCCCGATCAAGAGTTTGCTGATTTGGGTTGTAAATCATAAGCATGTTCTTGAATCGATGCATCTTTGGACTGCCGTGCTGCTCGGGTGATTGGATACCGAAAAGCTCCTCGAAGTTATCCTTCTTCTTGACAAAAAGTAACAAGACGCGGAATACTCTTCAATGTAGATTGTCTCTTAACGAAGAAAGTGTCAAAATTGCGAAGAGGACCATTTTCTGAGCGTGGAGGATTCAATCCTCTCCATTCGCCCGTCCTCAGAAGTCGGCCCCGAATCCGCCCCATAGCTTGAGCTCAAATCTCTATGACTGCTATCGCAACGCTCCTTGTCATCGCCGCGTTTTCACTCCTGGCGATTCGAGTTGCCACGAAGGCGCTGGTGATGACGGGCCTAAGTTCCGACACGGCCAGCTTTCAATGCTATTCTGCCTTCTTTGGAGTCGGCTTTACGACGCGTGAGGCGGAACTGGTTGTCAACCATCCTGTGCGCCGACGTATCATACGCGACTTGATTTTGGCAGGAAACATCGGCCTGACTTCGTCGCTGGCAACTTTAGTTGCCACGATGCTACAGCACCCCAACAGCATGAATTCTCTACTCTTAATTTCCATTGCAGTGACTGGGATTGTCGCTGCCGTGCACATCTCTAAGCTGAGTTTTATTCGACGCACTCTGGACTATTGGATACAGCATTCATTGCAGACGGCTGGCCTCGTACGGGTGATGGACTACGAGTTATTGCTACGAATCGAACGGGGTTACTGTGTCTCCGAGTACGTGGTCGAGGAGTCGTGTCCGATCGCCAATAAAACATTAGGAGAATCGAGACCTTGGGACCATGGGGTTGTTGTATTGGCTATCCGACGCCATGAAGACTTCATACCAGGCATCCCCAATCGAACGGAATTTGTCTACCCTAACGACGTGGTTACCCTTTATGGTGAGGAGCATGCAATTACGAAGCTAATGCAGTCCGCAAAAGTGCATTCCGTTTCTTAGGCAGGGGACAGTCGATTGCTCAACGAGAAATCTGGAGCTGATCTTGAAAATCATGACGACAACCGGTACACGAGAAACAAGGCTCCCCCAAGGATCAGCAGCATGAGCATCGCATCGGGTTCGACTAACCGACTTCGCTTTTCGACGTGGTAGAGTTGCCCCAATACTGCCACCGACGTAGCAAGAATTACCGCCAACGCCGTGACCGTGTGCGATGGTGAGACATCGGCAAAGAGCGAACCCGGGTGCACTGCGTCCAGGGGCAGAAACAAAATCATGTTGAATGCGTTGCTTCCAAATACATTGCCGATCACGAGATCAAACGACTTCATCCGTAGCGCCGTGATGGATGCAACCAGCTCTGGCAGAGAAGTGCAGATCGCAACGAGCGTCGTACCTACAAAAGTCTTACCCAGTCCAGAGAGCTCCGCCAATTGCCCCGCCGCGTGTGCTAAACGAGGCCCAGTGAGAAAAAGCACGACGGCCGACACTAAGAAAATGACCGCTGGCCTCCACAGTGGCGTTAGATTCCCGTGTCCGTTGTCAACCGGGTCCATCGCCGCATGCGCGTCTGCCACTGAGCGCGCGGTCACTCGTTGGTCGAGGAAGATCATCCGGATACCTAATAAGTACGCTACCAAAATCCCCCAGGACCAGATTCCAATCCCAAGGAACGAGAATCCGGGTAGCCTCGGTGCCGTGAGGATCGCCATAGTCGCGATTGCGGTGAGGGCGATGCTCAAAATGGCCGAGAGTGCATGTGCGGCGGCCTCGCGAGAAAGCATCTTTCCGGGCGAACGGTGGGCCAAGTCGAGGGCGGCGAGAATCACCAGATTCATTAAACTGCTGCCGAACAAATCGCCAACGGCGAGATCGGGCATCCCCTGTCGCACCGCCGAAATATCGACCGTCAATTCGGGCAGGGATGTTGCCCCCGCAAGTAATACGCTACCGATCAAGAGTCGGCCGAGCCGAGTGATTTCGGCGATCTGGTCGGCCGATCGTGCCAAGAAGGTACCGGCGAGCGCGACGACTGCGGCTAATGCTAAAAACTCCAGCGAAACGGCTAGCATGAGCAGTAATTCCTTTCATTGTTGAAAATCAAGCCACCCGAATCCGTTCTTTCATCTCGTAGGATCATAAAGTCGTTCCTTTTAGAAAGGGCTCGTTCATTTCCTGTGAGAGAATATTCAACGTTGTCACACGAGCAATTTCGCTCAGCGCTTCGTGCGTTAGAAATGCTTGATGTGCGGTGATTAGGACGTTGGGAAATACGAGCAAATGCGAAAGCGCGTCATCCATTAATACCTTGCCAGAGAGATCCTCGAAGAAAACACCCTCCTCCTCCTCATAGACATCTAAGGCAACGCCGCCAATATGTCCTGTTTTTAGCGAGGCGATGAGCGCCGTTGTGTCGATTAGTTTTCCTCGACTGGTATTGACGATGAATACACCTTGCTTCATTTGAGAAAGCGATCGTTCGTTGACTAGGTGGCGAGTCTCTGCAAGCAATGGAACATGCAAGGAAATAATGTCGCTCGCAGTCAGAAGTGTGTCGAGGTCGACATATTGAATGCCATTGGCAGTGGCCCACTCCTGCGAGGGGAACGGATCGTAGGCAACGACGACGGCACCAAAACCACGGAAAATCTGAGCAGCAATGCGACCGATCTTGCCTGTGCCAATGATCCCGACCGTCTTGCCAAAGATGTCGAATCCAACCAGCCCGCTCAGTGAGAAATTAAGCTCTCGAACACGATTGTAGGCTCGATGGATCTTACGATTGAGCGTAAGCAATAAGCCGACGGTGTGTTCGGCGACCGCATGCGGTGAGTACGCCGGCACACGCACCACGGCCAAGCCGTATTCCTTGGCAGCGGCTAGGTCTACGTTATTGAAACCAGCGCACCGCAAGGCGATCAGCTTGACTCCTTGCGCGGCGATGATTTTTAAGCACTCGCGATCCGCTTGGTCATTCACGAAAATACATACGGCCTGCGATCCTTTGGCTGAGGACGCGGTCTCCGCACTCAATCGGAATTCGTGAAAACGCCACGCGATGCGTGCCGCACCCGTGACCTTCCCAAGATACTCGCGGTCATAAGGCTTTGTATCGAAAACGGTAGTCTCAATCATCCGCAATCCTTTTCGCAAAACTTGACTACATGATGAGGAACCTTGGCACGTTCGCATGCTTGTTCCAATGCGAGCATCGAATCATGAATGCGTGATTCGATGATTGCCAAGCTTTGACCTCGGACGTCATCCGCCCCTGTACGAGCTGACCGCACCTGGGCAAGTCGTCGGACGCTTGCTAGATCAAGTACCTTGATACCCGTCACCTCGGCGCGATTCGCTTGTGCGATCGCGATGGCACTTCGAATGGCTGCTGATGTATTTTGAATGGCTGCTGGAGTATAAGGAGTGCCGGCCAAGCAGACGAGAACTCGCTTGATCATAGGGTGCTTCCTAACGTGTGAATCGCCAGTTCGTCTGGATGGCGACGATTCCACCACCATTTATGAATCTCCACAGCCGGAACGATGATCAAGCTAACGCCAATCGCCACCGACCAAGTTGCCACCGAAATGGGCTGCGTTTGCAGCATGTCTTGTAGGAATGGTACGTACATGGCTACCACGTGAATCAGGAACGCCGCGAGAGTTCCAAAAAACAGAATAGGGCTTCGAAGCGGCGAGAGGGCGAATGCGGATTTCCTCTCCGACCGGCAATTGCCCACATGAAAATTCTCAAATAAAACCATCGTCAATAGCAGAATGTTGCGAGCTTCCACGACCGAGAAACCCAAACGCAAGGCCATATCATACACGAGGAACCCCCCGAATCCGACAAAGAACACGGCGATAAGCAACCGTTCCGACATCAACCGATTGAAGATGGGCTCACTAGGCGGACGGGGCTTACGATACAGACTGTCTCCTTCACCAGGTTCAAACGCCAGAGCAACGCCCTGGATTCCGTTCGTGACTAAGTTCAGCCACAGCAGCTGCACCGGCAGCAATGGAACAGGTAGGCCACTGAGGACCGCCAAAAGCACCATCAACAATTCGGCGATCCCCATCGATACAAGTAAATAGATTACCTTTCGAATATTATCGTATGCGATTCGGCCTTCTTCGATCCCGGCCACAATGGAACTAAAATTGTCGTCGCTCAAAACGAGCTCGGACGCTTCGCGAGCGACATCCGTACCTCCCTTGCCCATCGCCACACCGATGTTGGCAGCGCGAAGTGCCGGAGCATCGTTGACACCGTCACCCGTCACGGCGACGAAGTGACCCGCCCCACGAGCCGCATTGACGATCTCAAGTTTTTGGCGCGGCGTGACCCGAGCAAAGACTCGAACACGGCTCACGATTTCCGTTAACTCCTGCTCCGTTTTGCCTTCCAACTCTGCCGCCGTAATCACTTGATCGTCGTGATCCGCCAAGCCCAGATCGCGAGCAATCGCAAGGGCTGTCACACGATGATCTCCGGTGACCATCGTGACTTTCACACCGGCCGCATGGCAGTTCGCAACGGCTTCGCGAGTTCCTGCTCGCAATGGGTCGATCATGCCTAAAAATCCGACGAACTGAAGATGGGAGGGTCGAGCTGGGATTTCGTTCGGCGAAAACGACTCCACTTGCCCACTCGCGACAGCAATCACACGCAGTCCTCGTTTGGCCATATCGAGAGCTGCTTCATCCAGACTTGGACGAGTGGTACTCGAGCGACTCAAATCGCACATCTCCAAGACTCGCTCGGGCGCTCCCTTTACAAACACAACATCGATATCACCATGACGATGAAAGGAAGCTGAGTACTGGCGTTCGGATTCGAATGGAATCTGATTGAATTGCGGATACTCATCCAGCAAAGTCTGGCGTTTGGTTCCTGCCTTTTGTCCCAGGCTGAGCAAAGCAATATCGACCGCGTCGCCGCGCCAGGCCCATTCGCCGTTGCGATGATGAAGGTCCGCTTCATTGCACAGCACGGCGGCTCGCGTCATCTCGCCGATAAACGGCGTCGATGTCGAGACCACAGACTGTCCGTTTCGAAGAACGTTCCCACTAGGGGAAAAACCTTCGCCAGTGACTTGATAGATCGCACCGTCGCTGCTTCGAATTTCGCGAACGGTCAATTCGTTGCAAGTGAGCGTTCCGGTCTTATCCGTAGCGATCATGGTGCAGCTACCAAGCCCCTCAACTGCGGTTAAATGCCGAACGATCACATTGCGTCTTGACATGCGAGTTGTTGCTACCGCTAAGGCGACCGTCATGGCGACAGGCAGGCCCTCTGGAATTGCGGCCACCGCGAGAGCGATGACGAAGAAGAAGGTTTCTACCAGCGTGTACTTCCACATCACCATGCCAAGCAGGCCAATCGAAACGGCGGCGATCAGCGTTCCAACTGCGACGTAGTTCGTGAACCGCTCCATCCGCATTAGCAAAGGTGGCTTTCCGCCGACACTGCCCAGCACATCCAAAGCAAGTTGTCCGACATGCGTTGCTGTCGCCGTTGCTACCACAATTCCTTTGCCGCGTCCGCGAGAAACCAATGCCCCTGCGAACGCCATGTTCTCTTGATCGGCAAGCGTGGTGGATTCTGTCCCAATCCAACTCGCATCCTTGGTTACGGCAAACGATTCTCCGGTTAGAAGCGATTCATCGACCTCCAACCCCTGGGCGGTCAGCAAACGCATATCTGCGGGCACTCGGTTTCCTGACTCGAGCCAGACAATGTCGCCGGGCACGACTTCGTCCGCCATGATCTCTCGCACTTCCCCATCGCGTTCTACTTGCGCATGGATTCGCAGCATCTTTCGCAATGCATGGCTACTCTTTTCCGCCTGGGATTCTTGATAAGCGCCGATCACTGCATTGATGACAAGGACAACTGCAATGAACGCGGCATCCTTGAGATCGCCAATGATCGCGGAGACGACCGCTGCTGCGACGAGAATGTAAATCAGTGGACTGATAAACTGTCGGAAAATGATGAGCCAAAGCGGCGTCGGACCTCGCTCGGGCAGCAGATTCGGACCATACTCCTCGCGACGCTGCTGCACGGTCTGTTCGGTAAGTCCACGCGCTGGTGTCTCAAAGCTCGCCAGCACCGCATCGGATAGTTGGGTGTGCCACAATTGATTTTCCTGTTGTCGCATAGCAATCTCCAATCATTTCTTTACTGGTTCGATTGGCTTTTGCCAGATCTCGGTTCGGCATGCCTAACGTCTACAAGATTAACAATGATGGCCTTGCGTGCAATCCGACGGATGGATTTCTGAGCGACTTGCTTGAAGTAGTACGTCGTTACTTTACCACGCAACGTAACGACACCGTCGCTAAAATCGACCGATAGGGATCGAATTTCAGGATAAGCTTGCGCCCGAAGAGACACCAGAATGGAAATCCAGGCGGCTTTATCGGAGAGGAGCGACTTGCCAAAATGCGTGAGATTGCCGAGGATCACCTAATGGTCCGGGAAGGGTTACGGATGCGCATCGCGTTGCGACTGATGGGATGTAAACCGGACGCTATGGGCTTGTTGATTTCGTGAATTCGTTGTTGGGTAAGGGCGGTACGATGGACTTCCAAGTCCGTCGATGGAGAATTCGACGGACTAGGAAGTCCGTCGTACCATGAAATCAACAAGCCAGTATCGCGTTGCGGCTGATGGGATTCCCAATCAGCCGCAGGGCGCGAGCCGCTCGGTGAATTGCGAATCCTCACCGGACCGCCTTGGGCTGTTCCGCTACCATGTGCGAATCCAGAGTGGTTGGCTGAGCCCGATGGACAGGAAAGCGATTAGCAATCACAATAAAACACTTCTAGTTGTGATTTCTCTCCGCGTTGTCCGGACTAAATCTTGGGATTGTTGACAACGCTTTAGCCTTGACCCTCATTCGGATCGAATCGCTATGCTACGTGCACTTTTGTCGAACTGCTTTTTGTTTGCGATGCTCATCGGCGTGGCCAACGCTCAAACGCCACCGACCCTACGGGCCCTTATTATCGATGGGCAAAACAATCATGGTGCTTGGCCTAAGACAACTGTGATGATGAAAAAGTACCTTGAGGACACCAAGCGTTACACGGTCGACGTCGCGAGGACCCAGACCACGTGGCAGGGAGACGACTTGCTCGCAAAATACCCATTGAACGATGGTGTTAAGCGAGAAGCCGCAAAGAAGGCGATTCCAGATCCGAATTTCAAGCCCGACTTTTCGAAGTACAACGTGGTCATTTCCAATTTTGGATTTGGCGCCGCTCCTTGGCCTGCTGAAACAAATGCAGCGTTCGAGAAGTTTGTTGCTGGCGGAGGTGGCTTGGTCATTGTTCACGCGGCCAACAATTCGTTCGGTGATTGGGACGAATACAACAAAATGATTGGCCTTGGCGGTTGGGGCAATCGAACCGAGAAAAATGGGCCCTATGTCTACCTAAACGCCAAAGAAGAGAAAATCACCGATAATTCGCCCGGAAATGGTGGTAGCCACGGTTCGCAGCATGAGTTTACGGTGGTGGTTCGAGATGCAGAACATCCGATCACCAAGGGTATTCCAAAAACTTGGTTGCACGCGAAAGATGAGCTCTACGACAAACTCCGTGGTCCAGCTCAGAACATGAAGATCTTAGCGACCGCTTACTCAAGCAAAGCAAAAGGTGGAACGGACCGTCATGAGCCTATGGTCATGACGATCGATTATGGCAAGGGACGTGTCTTTCACACACCGATGGGACACGCTGACTATTCGATGGAGTGTGTCGGTTACATTACCCTTTTTGTGCGAGGAACAGATTGGGCCGCAACCGGATCGGTCGTCGATTCGAAGATTCCGAGCGACTTCCCCACTGCAGAAAAATCCTCGCAACGCAAATTTGACTAACAACGTTGATCGAAACTATGGATGTGCAACCGACTGCGCTGAAACTCACCGAACAAAGATCCCTTGAGATTGTTTGGAGTGACGGCAAAAAAATGGATTATCCGTACGGGGTGCTCCGAAAGGCTTGCCCCTGTGCGACTTGTCGCGAAAAAAAACGAGCCGAGACGGCTAAACCCAAAGGCTTGCTTCAAGTGCTATCCGCTGCGGAAACCGTGCCCTTGGCGGTGACTCACATGCGTCCTGTCGGAAATTACGCTTACAACATCACTTTTTCTGACGATCATAGCTCAGGTCTGTTTACAATGGAGTTGCTTCGTGAAATAGGAACGCTGGTCGAAACCTAAGGTTTTCCACTCCGCATGCAACTCAATCCGATACGATTCGATCGCTTTAAAAGCTTGGTTCCTATTCAAGATTGGGATCATTTGTTGTTGGTCGGATGGCGAGAGTGGGTTGCACTGCCACACTTGGGTGTCGACAGGATTCATGCCAAGCTTGATTCCGGAGCAACTGTCTGCTCCTTGCATGCAGAACGGATCGAAGAGTTCAAGCGTGGCAACGAGAACTGGGTCCGATTTTTCGTTTTAGCGGATCATGATCGCCGAGAGTCCTCGTACCATTGCAATGCAAAACTCGTTGGCTATCGCAACATACGATCGTCCAACGGGCACATCGCGTTGCGTCCAGTCATTGAAACCATGCTTCATATTGCTGGTTTTCAATGGCCTATCGAAGTTACATTGAGCAATCGCGAAACGCTTGAGTGCAGGATGCTTATCGGCCGCTTGGCCCTCGCCGGTCGATGCCTTGTCGACTGCAGTCGCTCGGATGTCGTGTCGCGATAAGGCGAGTGCAAGATTTCTATGGGTGCTTGTTTACCCCTGGGAGAACCGCTAGCGTCATCTTTTCACCTTTGCGGCATTTTTTCGTACAGAGACTTGGCCTCGCGACTTTTGCATTCAATGTCTGGCGAACGCAGATCCCAGCATGTTGGCGAAAAACATGTCGTGCATGTGAGTGCCATTGGCACGCCATCATGGTGATCGAAGCGTGTCGACATGGGAAAGATGTCTATTGTCAGAAACCAGAAACGCTAACCTTACGCGAAGAGCCACTGATGATCGAGGTGGTGAATTGGGCAAGGTCAAATCCATCAACGTGAACGTCGGCCCGCTATCACAACTTTGCAATCTACCCGTCGAAGACACCTCGAGCGATATTGATTGGGATTTGTGGCTTGGCCCAGCCGCATGGGCTCCTTATAACGCGGCCCGTTGCAGCGGGAGTTTTTCGACGGCAGGGAATAGTTGGCGTTCCTACGTCGATTATTCCGGCGGTGGAATGACCGATTGGTCAACGACAAGGACAAAGACATGCGCTCGGTCGGATTGGAACAAGTCCGCACGGAAGCGAAAGGCCCAGAGGCTACCAAGCAATTTGCCTCGCAATTGACAAAGCTGATGCCCGCCGGTGAGATTGGATTACTGAGTGCGTTGGCGTCGCGTGGTGATGCGATTGCGAAACCAGAAGTTTTGGCTACTGAAAACAAGCACGGACGATTCCGTACGAGCTGCCGCTATCGAAGTTTTGGTTTTGAGGCGGGCATTGGATTCCATGCCGCAAATAACAGCCATGGCCATCGATCCAGATTCGAAGGTGCGACATGCAGCCATGATCGCGCTGGCCGAAATGGGCAACTTGGAAAAGCCCTCTCTGCAGCGGAAGCTGCAATGAACAGCGACAATCGAACTCGACATGATGCCGGCTTACAGGCGTTTTGCAAATGGCCAGACGCGTCGATCGCGGATAAACTCGCCGGGCTAATCGAAAAAACAACCAACGCGAGCGAACGAAGCCTCGCATTCAAAGCGTTTGTCCGAATCGTCAGTTTGCGTAACGATAAGCGGTCCGACCAAGAAAGGCTCAATCGCCTCAAACAGGGAGAGTGAGCCTGTTGGTGAATATCCCAACGGGCTTAAAGAAAAGAGCCCAGTACCGCTACAAATTGCCCAGTGCGACTATCCGGAAACTTACATTGCAGGAGCGTCCGGATCGATCGCTACCATTCAACCAACGTAACGCGTTCGTCGATAAACAAAGTACTTTCCAATCATGGGAAATGCCTGCGCTGCAACACGAGGAAAAGGATTTCCACGTTGCGATAGCAAATCAAAGGATCTGATCAAGGATGAGATAAAAATGATACCGCGAGTATTTTCCCTTGCAATTGCTTGCCTGCTCCCGTTAACCGCGCAAGCTCAACTTTCGTCGAGTCGAGCGTCCTCCCTCAACAACTTTGGACGGTATCAAGGATTCGGCTTCAGCGATGGCTACCATGCTTGCGAGCACGGAAATTGCAAACCATCCAAACCCTCGTCCTTTTGGAAACCATGGGAACCGACAGCGAGGTTGCATGCAAAACCAACTTCTCCAACCGCCTCGCGGTTGGGGCAGACTTCAAGCATTAGAATCTCTCCCACGGAACTCCAACATGGGAACGGCAGTGAATTCGAAATCTACAGCCAAGGTCTAAGCACCAGCCCAAGCACCAGTCCAAGCACCAGTCCAAGCACCAGTCCAAGTACTAGGCCAAACTTCAGTCCGAATACCACTCCAAGTACCACTCCAAGTACCACTCCGAGGGCAAATGAAAATCCGAGCCAAGGCTATCTTCTAGCCCCGCTGACCGCCGAATCCATTCCGCAGTGGAACTCGCCTGAATCGTCGGAGTTCGACCCATCTCAACACACGCACGATGTGCGCGAGGCGAAGAACATGGTCGCAAAAGCCTTCCCGAATGCGAAGGTCGAAGTAATTGTCAACGCGGATGGAACGCTTGAGTTACGTGGTACCACTGATAGCCGCGAATCCGCGTTTCGGATTGTGGAGTTCGTTCGCAAAAACTTTCTAGTTCCTGTAAAAGACGCCGTCTCTGTATCTCGAAATTGAGCGATTCATTGTATCCTCGTCTTAGCGGCTCGTTGCTTTAATGGATTGTGAGACGGAGTATTCGAAAGTGGCATGGGCGTCTCGCCCATGGATTCCCAAGCGCTCCCGTGCCACCCGATGGTAACCCGACGCTTACCGGCTTGTTGATTTAGTGAAGTCGTTATTGGTTAAGGGCGGTATGACGGACTTCCAAGTCCGTCAATGGGGAATTCGACGGACTTGGAAGTCCGTCGTACCATTAAAGCAACAAGCCGTTACCGGACGGCACGTGGAATGTGCCTACTGCTTTGAGTTGCGTTCGACTAAGAAAATTTCAGTCCGACTAGCGTGTGGTGGTCACCAAGCAAAATGTTTTTGGATGGTATCCCTAACCAGTCCTCTAGGAGGGTGGCGTAAACGCGACGAAAATCGGTGTGGAACTTGATGTCACCGTCGTCGAGATCGCTCAAGTTCGGTCGCTCACCGAGCATGCTTACTCCAAGATTCGGGCCAGACAGAAAGGTTGGTGCAGCCGCACCGTGGTCCGTTCCTTGGCTTGCGTTTTCTGCCACGCGACGTCCGAACTCGCTAAAAGTGAATGCCAACACGCGATCGTTGCAACCAGCATCTGCCAGTCTTTTATGGAAGGCCGTTAACGCCTCTGACCACTGGCGTAATAAACTTGCATGTGCCGCCAGTTGATTTGCATGGGTGTCGAAGCCATCTAAACTCACATAATAAACTTGTGTTTTTAGCCCCGCCAAAATCAATCGCGATATCACTTTGAGTTTCTCCCCTAACGGAGAGTTAGGGAAGTCGCCCGGCTGGTCCGGTGTCGCCAGCGCCTTGTCGAGTTGCTTACTGGCTTCCATAGCGGTAGAAGTGCTTGCAGAAACGAAATCAAGTAAGCTACTCTCGGTGTCATTTCCCTTTCGAGGTTTTGACATTGTTGCAGCACCTTCGCCCTCCAATCTCGACTTCGATATTCCCTTCCAACGCAATTGCTCAACCGTCGCCAACGAAGGAGTTTGCACGCCGCGACCCGCCATCGCAAATGGCAATTGCTCTGTTCCAAGATGTAAGCCGAACGAATCCGTCCTTGCGGAATCGCTATGCAATGAAAAAAGTCTGCCCAGCCAGCCTTCCTTGCTGCGTGACACTTTTCGTTGACAGGAATGCCAAATATCCATCGATTCAAAATGGGAACGGTTCGGATTCGAATATCCAACGCCATTCACGATGCAGAATTTACTCTCCCCCAAAAGGCTCGCGATACCTCGCATGGATGGGTGTAGACCCATTTGAGAGTCTATTGAGAGAACATCCGAAGCGGATATCGCCAACTTGGGCCTTGCCTTTTGGTACCTTTCATCCGCGAAAGGGATAATCGTGTTGAGGCCATCATTGCCTCCGGTCAATTGAATCACGACAAGAATCCGGTCGTCTTTGGCTCGTTGCTCCGACACGCTTGCGGCCAACGTCTGCATCCAGTGGCAAGGCGCACCAGCCCCGATCAAAACCGCCGTCGCCCTCTGGAGGCTGGACAAGTTGAATCGCCTCCGACTAATCGTATGGTTCACAGCGTCCTCATTTCAAGTGTTGGTTCTCGAATCAAAGCACATCCGCATATGTTTCTCGTACCAATTAGCCGTTGGGCGATAGCCTCGGTTTTCCAATTGCTCGATATTCTTCGAGAACCGGGGCAATCCGTTTGTTTCACTCGAAGACTCATACCGATTTCAGCTATGCGTTACGCGTCGTAGCCTAAGTTTGGTGCGAGCCATCGTTCGGCTGTCGATAACGGCCAGCCTTTTCGTTTTGCATAATCTTCGACTTGATCTCGTGTAATATGATCGACCGCAAAATAACGTGCTTCGGGATGCGAAAAATAAAGGCCACTGACGGAAGAGGCTGGCCACATGGCGAAGCTCTCCGTCAAGGAGATGCTGGCTCGATTCTCCACATCCAACAGCTTCCAAAGCAGCGCTTTCTCAGTGTGATCCGGGCATGAGGGATAGCCTGCAGCCGGACGTATCCCCCGATACTTTTCGTCGATCAATTCTTCCTTGGAAAGAGCTTCGGAAAATCCCCATTCGCTTCGTACGCGTTCATGAAGCATCTCTGCAAACGCCTCCGCGAGTCTGTCCGCGCACGCTTGAACCAAAATCGACTTACCATCCTCCATCTCAGCTCGCAATTTCTTTGCCAAGTCATCCACTCCGTGACCAGCCGTGATCGCGAAGGCACCGAGATAGTCCTCTTTGCCTGTCGAATCGACGTAGTCCGCCAAACTTCGAAAAGCTTTTTGATCAACGCGTTCCCACTGTTGTCGCAACATCTCAAATCGACACAATTCCTCGCTTCGCGAATCATCGGTAAACAAAGCAATGCTGTCGCCAAGACTCTGGGCTGGGAAGAATCCATACACTCCCCGCAATGAAATCGTTGAATCTTTCTCAAACTGATCAAGAATCACTTGAGCATCCTCGTAGAGTTCTTTGGAAATCTCTCCAACGACCGGATCTTGGAAAATCTTGGGGTACTTGCCCTTCAATTCCCAAGTCATAAAAAATGGTGACCAATCAATGTAGGGGCGCAATTCGGCGACGCTCGTGACGATATCGCGTATGCCAAGGAATGCAGGTTTCGGAGGGGTATAGTTGGCCCAATCGATTTCCAGTTTGCGGCTTTGGGCTTCCCTGAAATCGACTAGCTTGCGATCGCGCCTCATCGCAAAGCTAGCACGCTCGTCTGCTTGTTTTTGTTTGATTTCGACACCAAACGCATCGCGACTCTTTGGGTTCACCAGTTTTTCGACCACCGGCACGCTTCGAGAAGCATCGAGCACATGAACCACTTCGTGGTCGTAATGTTGCGCAATCTTGACGGCCGTATGTTTTGCGCTGGTTGTTGCACCGCCGATAAGCAATGGAATGGTAAAGCCCTCGCGCTGCATTTCCTTGGCGACGTGCACCATTTCGTCAAGCGATGGGGTGATCAAACCGGACAGCCCAATGACTTGAGCGCCGTGCTTTTTGGCTTCTGCCAGAATCTTCTCACACGGAACCAAAACGCCGAGGTCGATCACTTCGAAATCGTTGCACGCGAGTACGGTCCCGACGATATTCTTGCCGATATCGTGAACGTCTCCTTTCACAGTTGCAAGCAACACTTTACCTCGACTGGTGTGCGCACCGGAAACACCTGCGGCTTGCTTTTCTGCCTCCATAAAAGGCGTTAAATAGGCCACACTCTTTTTCATTACGGCGGCCGACTTAACGACCTGTGGCAGAAACATCTTCCCTTGCCCAAACAAATCACCGATCAAGTTCATGGCATCCATCAGAGGCCCCTCGATCACTTTGAGGGGTCGCCCAAGTTTAGCGCGAGCTTCTTCGGTGTCGGCTACGATGTGATCGGTTATTCCTTTCAACAAAGCATGGCGCAATCGCTCTTCGACGGTTCCTTCTCGCCATGCATCCACCTTGACAGGTGCTTTGTCTTTCGCTTTCACTGTTTCCGCAAATTCGATGAGACGTTCGGTCGCATCTTCGCGGCGATTGAGCAACACATCTTCGACGCGGTCACGCAATTCAGGATCGATCTCATCATAGACTTCAAGCATCTCTGGGTTGACGATCCCCATATCGAGGCCAGCTTGGATGGCATGGTACAAAAAGACTGCGTTCATCGACTCGCGAACCGTATCGTTACCGCGAAACGAAAACGAAACGTTGCTCACGCCGCCACTCGTCCGAGCACCAGGACACTCTTTCTTGATGGTCCGAACCGCTTCGATGAAATCGACGGCGTAGTTCGCGTGCTCGGGCAAACCCGTGCCGACCGTTAATATGTTCGCATCGAAAATGATGTCTTCCGCACGAAAACCATTCTCGGTCAGAAGTTTGTAGGCGCGTTTGCAGATACGAACTTTGTTTTCGTAATCCGCCGCTTGGCCTTGTTCGTCGAAGGCCATTACGACCACCGCCGCTCCATGCTGCTGAACGAATTTGGCTTTCCGTAAAAACTCGACTTCGCCTTCTTTGAGACTAATCGAATTGAGAATAGGTTTACCCGGCGAATGGCGTAAACCAACTTCAAGGATTTCCCATTTGGAGCTATCGATCATAAGCGGAACTTTGGCGATGTCCGCTTCGTGTGCCACAAGATTGAGAAAAGTGCTCATGGCTGCAGCTCCATCGAGCATCCCCTCGTCCATGTTGACATCGATGATGTTTGCCCCGCCCTCAACTTGAGTTCGCGCAACACGAATCGCGTCCTCGAACTTGCCTTCTTTGATGAGGCGAGCAAACTTGCGAGAACCTGTGACGTTGGTGCGTTCACCGACCATGACAAACGGATTTTCTTTGCGGAACACGAGCGGTTCGTTTCCAGCGAACTGTGTCATTCGCTTGCGCTCGGGTTTCTTGCGGGGTATGAGCCCCTGCACCGCTTCACCAATGGCTTGGATGTGGGCCGGCGTACTTCCGCAGCAACCGCCGACGATATTAACCCAACCTTGTTTCGCAAAGTCGCGAACAAAGCTCGCCATCTTGTTGGGTGTTTCATCGAACTCGCCAAGCTCATTGGGTAGTCCGGCATTCGGATAACAGCTGATCGCAGAGTCCGAGACATTCGCAAGTCGTTCCAGATATGGACGCATCTTGTCACCGCCTAGACCGCAGTTCAAGCCAACGCTCATCATCGGAAAGTGAGAGACGGCAATCCAGAAGGCTTCAAGCTGTTGACCCGTCAACGTAACGCCTCCTTCGAAAACCGTGGCAGAAAGCATCACGGGCCAACGGTGGCCTCGGCGTGCAAAAACGTTCTCGATGGCCAAAAGGCAAGATTTGAAATTGAGCGTATCGAAGGCAGTTTCGGGGAGCAGAATGTCTACCCCTCCATCCAATAATCCTTCAATATTGACCTCGTAGCTTTCGACCATTTGCTCGAAACTAAACGGTCGAGTGGACGGGTCGCCTTTCGCATTCATCGATAATTGAACCGCCGTTGGCCCCATGCTGCCGGCCACGAACCGCGGCTTGGAGGGGTCTCGCCGAAGGTGCTCCTCCACGGCGGAACGGGCCACTTCCGCCCCAGTCTTCGAAATTTCATAGGCGATGTCGGACAGCTTATTCTCAGCGAGTCCGATAATACTTGCGTTGAACGTATTGGTCTCAATGATGTCTGAGCCTGCATTCAGATACTCTGCATGGATGCTGCGAATGACGTCGGGTTGGGTCAAGACGAGCAAATCGGTCGCTTTGGACAAATCGGCTGGATGGTCCTTGAATCGCTCGCCTCGAATGGCAGATTCCGGAAGCTTTTTCTGAAAAATGAGGGCCCCCATCGACCCGTCTAGCAGCAAAATCCGCTGCTCCATCAGTTCAAGTAACAGTCCTTCAGTATCCAATTGTGCCCGCGTTAACATGCAAAATCCCGTATCCAAATGTCGAAACAAAACCCGCTGGTATTTTACTTGATGCCCTATTTCCTCCCAGGAGTCAACAGTTTAATACAGTACGTTTGTAACGAATTTTGCAAAGGTATTGTGCATATTCTACCTTTCTACCGTTCGCCATCGACGGATTGACACTTCCCGAAGGGGGGATGGCAGGCCCAAGGTACGTGGCACGGGCGTCCCGCCCGAAGATACGTGGCACGGGCGTCCCGCCCGTGAATTTTTCTCAATCGATCTTCTAAAAGGTTTGAACAAACATTTTAAGGTTAACGTGGCTTGGTGCCAATGGAAGACTCGGGCGAGACGCCCGAGCCACTTGCAGACAGGCGAGACGCCCGAGCCGGGGGCGAGAATGTCGTCAATATTGTCTCTCACGCCAATCAATTACCGAGTCCTGCGACAACTAAGTTGCCCCTACTCGGTATTGATCGACGATCGTTTGATTTGCAACAGTGCCACGACGAGCACTCGAACAATTGCTCCGAGCCTAAGCTTGATAGATCAGTGGGGCATTTTGCTGCTGGTGTATTTGGTTGCATTGCTCCGGGGAAATCCGAAGGGCTTTTGCCAATTGACGAAGGTAGTCCGCTTCCTCCTTGGTATCAAGCTGGATGGCGGTGAGAGATATTGCGTAGGCTTTTTGCTCCATTCCGAGCGGCAGGGACTGCGCATACTCAGCGACATTGAGCGGTCGAGCAAATTCGGCTCGAAGAAACTGTACTACCTCGGGACTTGGGTCACCAATTTGCGAGAGGATACTTTTTTGTTCATCGTCGGAGATTTCGCCGTCCACCTTGGCCGAATTGATCATGGCTCGAATGAATAAGATTGCTTGGTCATTTTGTGAAATGGGCGCAGGCTTGGGAACGCTAAGGTTGATTTTCGGCTCTTGACGCTGACGTTGACCAAAAATGTCGGTTGGTAGCTGAGAGTTTGGGGTCTGGGTGGTCCTGGGAGCTTGTCTTGCACTTGCAGAATCTCGACCGACACCGAGCATTTCCTCCAGTTGTTTGGCGCTCGTGTGAGCGTCGGAGGGGCGAGGATTACCTTGAGGAGCAGAGGCCTTTGCGGCTCCGCCAAGTATTTCCGCAAGGATGTCGGCAGGGCCACCGCCCCCTTTTCTCCCTGACTGGCTTCCACCAAGCAAACTACCGAGGATGTCAATTGCATTCATAAAGAGGATCTCCAAAAAACAGTGTCGAACCGAAAACGAAGATGTTACCCAATTTCGACGCGGTGCACGAGTACCATGTCACTAGCCCAATTTACTAGCCAAACCGGAGGGCTACCTGGTGTCGTTGGGTAGGAGTTCTGGAAGCAGCACGCCAACAACGTCAAGAAGAACGAGCTGCGGCAAAAAAAGTTGCGTAGCTCGAGCGAAGCAGCTACAAAAAAGAACGATACGAGATGTATAGGATCCGCAGAGGTGCAATCCAAGTGTCGCGGAGCTCAAAGTCGGAATGAGGAGCGAACCATTTCGAAGGTCAGTTCCCTTCCATTCCATTCCGATTTTGGTTTATGCGATAAACCTTCGCTGCACGATGCCTCGAATACGGCTCATAGAAAGGTAAAGCTAACCCTGACCCTATGAATTACCTTGCCCTGCTGTCCACACACGGCTACGACGTGCCTCCCCCTGTGCTATTCGACGATCGTCGGATGGAACCTGGCAATCACCTGCGCTGGGTTATTCGTTCCGATATGGGCTTGCCCCAACGGTTTATTCTTCATCGCAGCGCCCGCCAAAACATCCTTCAGGAGGTCAACAGAATTCGGGGTGAAAACAAAGGTAAAGACTATTTCAAAGTGATTCTGCCGCTGATTTGTGCGCACATACGGGATTATTCTAAGCCGTTCGCTGAGTTGAATTACACGACATGGAACGAGTTAGTTTGGTTGGCCAAGGATTCGCCCAATGAATCATCCCTGCGTGCGCAATTTGGAGCCACTGGCCAAACGAGGCAATTGCGCAGTGCGATGGCTCAGCTGTTTGAAGTTCAACTCAACTGGGCGGGTTTTAACCCACAGCGAATCAGCAACATGCACCAAAAAACTTTGCGTCCGGCAGGGGCAGGACAAAAAACTCAGATCTCTACATTAGATGCGATCCAATTGGCTGCGCTCGATCCCTACATCGCCCGGATGGTGGGCTTTTACTATATCGACCGGCAGCCAACCTTTCCCGCTCACGGGTATATCGTGGAAGCTGATTACGGCAATCGCCTTTGGCCATTGTCGTACAGGGAGCCACGCCGACCGAATGGCTATGCACTCCTGCTGCCTCAGGAAGATCTGGGTGGCGTGGCAGTTTTGGCCCCGATCGGGCGCTTAGTCTATGAATGGTCGAACCGCGTTGGTGCTCACTTGCTCACTATTCGCGGCCTCTTGCGTTTGCGGTTTGAGGAACCAGCCCAGGAAGTCATACTTTGGTATGAAAGCGATCGCACTGAGGAAAGTCCGGGCACGGTGGAGTTTTTGCCGGAAGTGGCCGCTAATTTTGCCCGAGAAACCAAAGGCTTGTGGAAACTGACCCTTCGCTCCAGTGTGCCATTGCTGGGGTTCGATATCAAACCGAAGAGCCAGGCCAGTTGGAAAATCCAGCGCATCGAGTGGCGGCGGCGAACCGGCCCGATGGGCATCATTGCTTCCAATTGCACCATCGTCAACCGCGCCGAACCTAGCCAACCGCCCCAGCCACCAAGCATGACGACGGCGGTGGTTTCACCGGCACCGTTGGTTCTGCGGCATCAGGGTGTGGTGATACCGGGACTGTCAGACCTGCGGCTGTCTTTTTTGAAGCCCACAGGATTGCCACTGGCTCCCGACAATCCTGTGCGGATGCTCTACGGACGTATGAACGGCACCGCGATCGCCCCTCTGAATAAAACGGAACTGGCGATCGTGCCACAAATTGTCCCGGAATTGCCAACTTTACGGTTGTGGATGCCGTTGGACGGCACCTACGCCAATCTGATCAGTGGACGCTGGGCTGACGCCAACGGAACTCGTTTTATCAAAGGCGGCCCTGAAGAAAATGCCGATCGATTTTCTTTGTTGCTGCACGGTAATAATGCCCTAAGTCTCCCGCTTGAAACGGGGTTGAAACTGCCCGGTGCGGCTTTTTCAGTGTTTGCCTGGGTGAAAGTGGATAACGACCTCACGGAAAATGTCCATGTCCCCGTGTTCAGTAATGGAGTGACGAATGGGTTTAGCCTAGGGGTTTGGCGGACGGGCAATGCTTGTAAAACCCACCTGGTATTGAATGGCAGACCATTTGAATCTTCTCAGACGTTCCCTTCAGAGCAATGGGTGCCGATTGGTTTTAACTACAATGGCAGCAAGATTAGGCTTTTCACTTCCAGTGCAGTCCGCGAGTTTGATACCGCCCTAAGCAATCTCCGCTTCAATTCCGGTGGGGTAGGCATTGGCGGCAATTTTGATGGCTCCTATTCCGGGGCACCCAATTTTTTTCGAGGGCAAATTGCGGATGTCTCGGTTTGGAGTGAAG
This sequence comes from Pirellula staleyi DSM 6068, assembly GCA_945875845.1. Taxonomy (GTDB): domain Bacteria; phylum Planctomycetota; class Planctomycetia; order Pirellulales; family Pirellulaceae; genus JBKCUI01. The sequence continues at coordinate 17,009 of CAMCMB010000065.1, read as the reverse complement.
CCATTAATTGGTGGGAGGCCAAGGGGCGGATCGCACGGAAAAAAGACCGCTTAGCTCAGCCATTGGCGGCCACACCTTTGGTCTATCTGTTGCCAACCCGCAACTACAATACCGCTAGCGGGGTCATGAAGATTGACCTTCCTGCGCTTGGTTTTTTACATAAAGAACTTTCTATCCACGCTTGGGTGAACATCCAGCCGGGGCGAAGCTATCCCACCATCATCGGCAACGACTGGGCGAGCAGTTTTTGGTTGGGGTTGGAGTCGCCTAGCAATCAGTTGAAATGTTGGCTGAATGGGCGATCGTATTTATCCAGAAGTGCGGTGCCGCTCAATCGCTGGGTACAGGTCGCGCTCTCCATCGAACCAGGTGCCCTTAGCTTCTATATCGACGGTGTTATTGACACAGCGCACAGCATCCCCAATGAACCAATCCGTCCCAATGCAGCGGGGCAGCCGCTCCGGGTGGGTGGTGATACGAACGATACCTTTCTCTTGCTGGGCAGTGTGGCTGACTGGCGCATCTACCCATTTGCAGTAGCACCGGACAAGACTGAAACTGAATACGGCATTTTCAACTACACCGATCGCAGTTTGGCTGCCGGTACCTACACCTATCGGGCGGCCAATATTGACTTGTTTGGGCGAGTCAGTGATTGGGGCAGTGCAACCACCCAGTTGGCGAATTCGCCGTATCAGATCAATGCCCCTTTGAGCGTGCGAGCGGAAGTAGACCGCATCCGACTGTCCGTGTCGGCTGTCCGTTTTGTGCAACCCAGTGCTCCCTCCTCTAGTGATCCCTCGCCTAAAGGCTACTGGGAAGTTGTCACAGCCGATGAACTGCGCCTGACTGAAGGGTTGCTGGCAACGCTGCCACGCAACGAGATTGTGGTGGAGCAGCAAAAGTCAGTACCCGTCATGGGAAAAAATGCACCGCCAGAAACCCGAACGATTCGGCAAAATTTTGAAATTAAGCAAGTCTCTAGACGAACAGGCGCAACTCGCTCAATTGTTTGGGAACTGTGGGATATACCGTTTGCCCAACTCCAGATTCAACCCGGCAATTTCTTTGAATTGCAATACCATGCCGAGGCGCAATTAGAATGGCAGTGGTCGGGCTTGCAACAAGTTTTCAATCCAGGAGTGGATACGTTTCAGGTCTTTGCGCGTTCCGGCCCCATTAACGAATGGCAGGGTCGGGTAACAGCGATCGCCCCAGGTAGCGACGATCGCCATTGGTCCGTCACAACGAATCTGGCCATACCTGGTAATCTAAATGAACTAACGGGACAAATCTGCACCATTAACAAGCAGGCATTTGTTGTGGAAGGACATAGCGCTGGGGCGAATGCGGTGTTCCGGCTCCGCTACGATGGCTATCCCGTCATTGCACCTGATTTGAACGGGTCTTTTGCGCTCAATATCCCGGAAATCCACTCTGCTTGGCGCGATGCTTCGCAGACCACGTTTTGGGAAACTGCGCCGCCAACCACCTATCCGTTGTCTGTACCGGCGGGCAACCTGAATCCTGCCACCAGCACTGCGGCAACGTTCGTCTTTACCAAGGTCTCCGATCTCGAAATCAATGACCTCCGCAGTGGCAAAAATGTAGATTGGTTGGAAAATGACGATACTTTTTGGCGCATCCGGTTTAGTAATTTCCCTCGACCTGTCGATGCGCCGATGTTTGCGGCCCAAGACTATGTGCCTGCCGCGCTGGTGGTCAACCAGCCTGATGCAGCCGCCGGCCCGAACGGGGTTTGGGATGCTTGGTATGTCCATTGGCATGAGTGGGGCAGCGATAACACGCTCACCTGTTGGGTGTCGCTGAAAGATGAAAAGAAGGGCAGCCCAATCGTTCCGCCAACCATCCGCATCGGGGCTGAGTACCCGGTCAAGTTCTATTCTGGTCGCAAGTTTTACGCCACTGGTGCAATTCAACCGCCCACGGATGGGCAAGAGGCTACACTGCTCTGGCATTTTGCGGTTTCAGCCCGCGCTATGACGGTGCCGCATCGCTATGCGGTTTCGCGCTTTGCTTCGCTGGTTGCGGTGGATCGACGCCGACCTCCGGCACCGCCGAGACCTGAAATCCTGTCCATTGCCAAGGCGGATGTGCATGGTCAATCTGAGGCGGTGGTGCGTTGGGATGTAGCTAGGGTGCCGCTAGCAGGATTCAACTTGTATCGAGCGACGGACACGGCAATTTATTCCCGCGATCTCGATCAACGTCGGCTCCGCCAGGGCTACTATGCTGAAAATCACCCACTGGCGGATGATGGTTTTGGTGATGCGGATGGGGATGTCCACGAGTTTTTGCGGGCAGTGCAGCATAAAGATGCGGCGCAAATTGCTCCGAAATTCCATGAGGTTTTTGCTAAACCACTATCGGCACTGACTTTTGAAGACCTGTTCGCAACAGAAAAAAATGATGCGCGCTGGCAAGCTCTGAATCTCATTTGGCAATACTGGGCCGATCGCTTTTACCCGGCTCTGAGTGATCTGGAGCTACGCAACCTGGCGGAACGAAAAGGCAATGAGACGGCTTTTACGCTGGTGAACGATCAACCCATCCCAAATTTGACGGCTACTGGTGGGCAGGTGCGCTTTTTGGACAAGGTGAATGGTGTGGTCTCCAACCGCTATTTCTACCGGCTGCGGACGATGGCGACTAACCTGACGCTGAGTACGGAATGGGGGACGGTGAGCGATGGCAAGGGAGCAGCAGTGCCTGCAAGCAAGCCGCGAACACCCGTTTGGACAAAGGTAGAAGCGGGCGATCGGGAGATCCGGTTGGAGTGGGCGTTGAATCGAGAGAAGGATTTGAAGGAGTATGTGCTATTGAGATCTACCCAGCCAGCCTTGTTGAACGATATCCGCTGGGCGGAAATCACAAGGCCAGAGGGCCTAAGCATAGCGTACGTCAAAGATCCGCGCATATACATTGTCCGGGGCAATCAGATCATATTTCCAACAGGCGAGGCGTTGCCAGCGGTAGAAACCATCCAAGGCATTTACAGGTCATTCGAATTTGATACCGCAACCACTGATCCCACACTAAGTCCGGCCATGAATCTCGCAAAGCTAGACCAAATGCGGGTGGTGGGGAATGCACTCACTGGTATCCGAAAAACAGGCGCGGAGACGGAGGTCGTCTTAGTTTTGTCCTATTCCAATGGAAGTCGTCACACAAAGTCATTTTTTGGGAAACAGCCTTATTCAGTGGAAGGTCTTATGGGGTTGCAAGCGTATTATTTTGTGCTTTTGGCTAGAAACAAAAACAACATTCTCAGTGATGCAGGGCCAGTACAAGCCACCAAAACCTTAGAAATACAAGCCCCAAATGCCCCGCAGGCTTATCTGATAGAGCGGGTCGAAAATACAGCCGGTGATGTAGTGAGGCTTCAAATAAGCTGCGAGGCTGATTTGGAAATCATGATCCAGATCAGGGAAACAGGTGAAAACACTTGGAAATGGGCACAGGTATGGGCTCGCTTAGCGTATCCAGTTGCTTGGTCTGTCAACACTCGTAGGGGCAAGGCAGTAGAGTTGAAAATTTGGAGCCGAACCATCAATAAACTGAACTGCGAGGCTCCTTTCTACTTGTATGTCCCATGAATCTTTTGCACTTGAAAGGTAATTATAGCGGTTTCTACTCGTATGAGGTACAACACCCAAGTTGAAATCAACTATCATCAATTCCTCCAAAATAAAAGGTGTACGTCACTCGACAAAGAACCGCTATAGAACGACATCGTATCCACCGTTTTACTAAAATAGTGACAACTGCATGAACAATTTCTTGGTACTTGGAAGACGCAGCGGTCCCGATTCCGCCCTGCTGTATGACGCAGCGGAACCGTTCAACCATGTTGTTTCCTGTAGGTTGGAGGACAATGGTGCATGGACGAACAGTTCAGGTGCCATAGACGAGGATGGATTGTTGGCCAAAAGCGACAACCAAGAAATGGGGATGGTCTGCAAAATGACCGGGTTTTCGCATACAGCAGTGGTTTCTACCACCGAGCCGGAGAGAAATTGCCTGTTTTTCAAGGCACCTGTGGCCGGTATTTTCAAGATTATCCGTAAAGAGCAGGTTTCCAGTGGAGCCACAGTTCAAAAGTGGTTTTTGGTTTTTACTGCCTTGGATGCCGACTGCCTAAGGGCCAATGTCGTTTTCGATGTATTTGAAACCAACGTCGTCATGGGAAATTCCATTGCCCTTAGCCTCCATACTCCGGCATTCGACAGTAGTGTGGCAGGGGTTATTGTCAGAAAATCTTGGGTGGACTACGTCCTCCATGAAGCTCAAAAGCGTCGTCCTGTAGCAGGTCCGAGTATAAGGGTAAGGCGCGGCGAGCGCATGGTGAACCAAGATATATTTTCGCAAGCTGAACTGATGGTCATAAAAAGGACAGAAGAGTCTAGGAGACTGGCTGCTGCATGGGAGCTTAGCACAAGCAAATTTACTGAAGATATAGCTTTTTCGACCCCCTTTCCTTTGGCAACCAATGAGTGCTTGCCGCTGTTTTCTTTTACAAACCCAACGGGTTTTGCTTCCTTACGCCTCGAATTGGGCTTTTGTGAAATACCACATTCCGGTGAGAGATATTTATATGAAAATGGGTGGACTTGGTTCGATCCCGTGAGAATGATCCGAAAGATGAGTTTTTCCCCCGATTGGAACATTGCTGGCATTCCGGCAGTGGCGGAAACGGAACCGTTTGTGATTTGGCATGCCCACCCCGCTGTGGAAAGTGGAAAAATTATTACAAAAGCTTCCAACCAACAGTTTTTATACCTCAATCCGAAACAATCTAACGAAACCGATTCGGAAGCCCACAAGTCGGCCTTCTTTTTGGCCAATCGGTTACTTGATGCCACTGTTGAATCTGGTTCAAATTCCTGCGATTGGGCGGTACGTTCCTTGCGGCGCACAAGTAATAGGGGTCCAATCATGAATGTGATTAGAAACCCTTTGGAAGCATTGAGCGGAGGGGTTACAACCAGACGACAAGTCCGCTTGACCAACATCAGATACCCACTTCAGATACAAGCAACCGTGCATGGTTCGGAGCAAAAAAGGAATATTTTGGTATCAAGTCACAATGAGGATGATCCGCCTAATTTATACGATGAATTTACTGCACTTTTCGGAAGCACCATAGAAGCAAACCGATTTGAGAACGCCAATCAAATAAACGATTGGATACGAAGGCAGACAGGATATACATCTTATTTGGAGTGGTTTGAAAGGAGTGTACGAAACACAAGGGTAAGGGGTATCGACTATTTTAGTGACCGGCATTTTGACAACAACGAAAATACCCGCGCCAACTTTGTTCGTATCTGGGAAAACATCCACTTGATGTTTTCCGAAACTAGAGCGACTGGCACCAAGGTCAATATCCTTCAGGTCATGTCTTTGATGACCATTATGAACAATGAAGCGACTAGGCTTAGACCTGTAACGGAGGGTGTCGGACCAGATCGTACACCAAGTTATTTTTTTCAACGATTGAATCAAGCCACAAGCCGCACGACAGAAGTAGATGGAGTACTAAGACCGAGGATTAAGCGCAAGCAATCCTACAATTTTATCAGCAATGAGCGTCATCGCCCCTTCAATTCGCCTATTCCCGCTGGCTATTTGTTTTTCGGCCCAACGGACAGTGGATTGACCAGTGCTCAACGTACTCGATATCAAAGAAACCATGAAATTTTCATGTCGGTTCATGGAGACAAACCGTTTGGAAGGCAAGATGCTTTATCGTCGGTATTCAATATTAGCCCCACGGAAAATGAAAGCCGTAACAGGTGGAACGGGACTATTTATCCGAGAAGCCCAGAACACCTTACTATCGAAGGGTTTGTGAGCGATATAAGTGCGATTCGTACTGATGAGCAAATGAACGCTTACTGGGATGCCCATCAAAATGATTACTTCAACCCTTCTACTTTTGTTTTCAACGTCCCCTTGTCGGACTGCGGTATTATCAAGGAAACCGATTTTTGCAAATTCGCGGGAAGGGGGCTGATCCAAACTACTTGGAGGTATAATTTTTTGCCCCTTATTAATATGCTGATGTCAGAAAATAGCTGGATCAGCCCGGAGATCATCAGCATCAGAAATGAATGGAATCGACTCAGCGTCAGTTTTGGGTCCCGGAGTACGGAAGATGCTCCTTTCACTGATAGTGATATTGACGATATCGCCACTATTTCATCCTTTCAAGATTGGGAACACCTGTTCCCGGAAGGGAATTACGAGTTTCCTTGTAGGGCTATCTATTATTACCAAAAACAGCGGCAGAACATGCTCACAAGCCTGATTGACACAGTCCCTATCAGCAGGCTGTTGGAGGCAGTCCAAGAAGCCGGCACTATTTTCAATATCGGTAGGCGCGTGGGATCCAATGATGAATACGGCAACAAATTCCTCAGCCGGGTCAAGCAACAAATGAAAGCACTCTTAATTGATTACCGAAGAACGCACCCAAGCCCATAACGTTTGCGCAACGAGCTTGGTGAAGCCTTTATAGAATCGCCAACCATAACCATCCAATTCAATTACGATCATGCCTGTAATCGTTTCGCTTTCTTCCTTATATGGTAATTCAATCCCGTTGAATGCCATAGAACCCATTGGCGATGCTTTGGACAAAATTGGTGTTGATATCGAGGCTGCCCGCTTTTCATGGGATACCCAAGGAATTTCCCTCCAACACGTCATCTACATCTTGGACAAGGCCAGGATGGACTTTTCTATCATCCCGGGATCTACCCTTGAGCTGGAACCGATGGACGAAACCCACCGCGGCATGGGTTTGGATGTGCGCATTGGGGAAGGGGTTTCGGTACAAATCAGGGACGCAAGCCTGCGTTTGACCTTTTCCCCAGATTTTTTGCGTGCCCTGAAGCGAAATGAAAGTGGTGTGTTCGAGCCTGTGGAATCAGAGCCAACTGAGCCCGAAGGAGATGATCCGGGGGCAGAATCGGAAGATACCGCTTATAGAGGCTTTTCCATTGATTTGAACTTCCCCTTGTTGGGCATCGACAAATTTGGGAATTTGTTTGCTGACATCCCAACCATTGGCATCCCCTTTGCCGCCATGATAGGCGACACGGGACTTGTCCTTGATTTTAGCGGGGGTGCGGACAGTCCCATTGAATTTTTATTTTCGGATTCCAGTCTCGATATTCAAGAAGATATAGGAATTGAAGAAAGTGAAGAAGATCCAGAAGAAGGGGAAGAAAATTTAGAGGAAGTGGAAGATTATCATTTTGCCCCGATATCCAGGGAGGAAACTGGGGCGAACGACGATTTGCCCCCTGGGTTTAGAGGTGTGCGGATAAATCATCTCGCCGTTGTTTACCAAAAACCGGACACCGTTTTCCCGCCCATTTCTTTTAGGCACATAGCCATCGGCAACGGAGGGTTTTTTGGGGAAATATATTTAGGTACACCCCCTGCCACCCAAGGACCTCCATTGAGGCTTTCTTCGGAAGCTTTGAACGATTTATTCACAGAAGAAGGCACCCCAAGGGGGGAAAGCCCCGAAGAAATACCCGAACAGGACAGCTCTGCAAGGCACCTGGTTTACCCGGTCAATATTGGAAGTATGAAGGCGGCTTTGCAGTACTTCGGTATAGGATTTAGGCAAAGTATTCCGAATTGGGGCAGTATAAAAGGCTTCATCTTTCTCCCCTTCGTCGATCGTTGGGTTCGCCTCCGCGCCTCCATCGGCGGCCCCAACGGCGACTTCATGCTCGAAGTCGGTGGCACTGGCGATGCAGGCTTGATTGACCTCGACACTGATATCTTTCAAATCATCGTTGACTCCATTGCTTACCAAAACCGGGAGGGTATCAACTACGCCATCATCAGCGGAAGCATCCGACTCAAACTTCCCGAAGGCTTAAACATGCCCGCATTCCGGGCCGACAAAATCAGCATCAGTGAGCGTGGCGACATCGAGATCGAGGGTGGCTGGGTTCGCGCACCAGAACAAATCAACATTGACCTCGGCGGCTTCAAGATTGGCATCCGCGAAATCGGCCTCGGCAACGAAGGGGAGGAAACCCCCGCAACACGGCGGCAATGGGTTGGCTTCTCCGGCGAGGTGCAATTGGTCGAGGGCCTGCCCATCAGAGGCTCAGTGGACGGGCTGAAAATCAGTTGGCTACAAAACCCACCTGCCGGGATAGACAAGGATATCAGGGTCTCCCTGCGTGGCATCGCCGTAAACTTTACGATTCCCGGCACTCTCCAATTTTCCGGTTCTGTCAACTACGACGAGCGCACCAACCTTTTCAAAGGCAATATCCGCCTCAACCTCATCGCTCTGCGCCTGGAGATCGAAGCCCAATTGATGGTCGGTAAGTTCCGCGACGCCGAGGGTCGGGAATTCGGTGTGTTCTATATAGCTCTGTCGGCCCAATTGCCCACCGGCATCCCCTTAGCCGCAACTGGCACGGCCCTGTATGGCGTTCGCGGGTTGGTCGGGGTGAATGTCGCTCCGGGCAAGACAGAGACAGATAATTGGTACGACTGGTACAAATCAGGTGTCACCGCAGAAGATCGGTATTCCGTCACACCCGTCAGCAAATGGGTGCCCATGTTCGACAACTTCGGTTTCGGCGCTGGCATCTCCCTCGGCACCATCTATGACGACGGCACCACCATCAACCTCAACGCCATGCTCGTCGTCCTGATCCCTGGGCCGGTCATCCTGCTGGAAGGCAAGGCCAACCTGCTCAAACAACGCAGCGACAACAAAGCCGAGGAAGGCGCATTTTATTTGCTGGCAGCCTTAGATGGTCGCGCTGGCACCTTTCAACTCAACATCGATATCCGCTACTCCCTAGAGGACATCGTCACCGTCGGCGGTGGCTTGGAGGCATTTTTCGACTTCAACAACAGCGAAAACTGGCATATCTGGATCGGCCAAAAAACGCCCGAAAACAAGCGAATCCGTGCCGAGATCCTGGCGATCTTCAGCGCGAACCTCTACTTCATGATTGACTCGCGCTCCCTCATATTTGGGGCAAGCGTGGGGTTAATCATCAACGAGACCTACGGGCCAGTCACCCTGCGCATTATCGCTAGAGTGTCACTAGATGCGGCCATCTTCTTTAAGCCTTTCCAGTTGGAAGGCAGCCTACAGTTTTTGCTCGATATCGCCCTCACCCTCTTTGGCATTGGCCTACGCTTGTATTTGGAGGCACTCCTGTCGGGCCAGACTCCAGAACCGTTTAAAGTATACGGCAAGGCCAAACTGATCATCGGCTTGTTCTGGCCGATACCCAACATCGAGTGCGAAGTGGAATTTTCCTGGGAAAAACCCGCCGAGACATTTCCGACCTGGCCATTGTTCAAGGCGATCGGAGAAGCTAGTTTCAGTGCTCCCAACCCAACTTTGCCTCGCGTCGCTGTATTACAACACCACAAATCCTCCGACCTACGAGTGGATTTCCTTTGTCTACCAGAGGGCACCGTTCCCGATCTAGCCCGTACTCCCGTCGCTCCCATCGATTCCCGCCCCGCCCTGACGTTTGCCAAAAAACTGCACTACCTTGGCACCCAGCAAATCACCGCCGAACCAGATCGCCCCGGCAATGGCGAGTTTTGGTATCACTTGGATGATCTGCGATTGGAAATCAGCGAAGACGGCATTTCCTATAGTCCGGTTCGGCATGGGATCAATGCCATGGCAACGCCAGATTTGCCATTTTTCAGGATTAATGTGAATCAAGACCCTAGTAACGGCGACGACTATTTCATGAACCGAGTGGACGCCGAAGAACCCGTGGTCGAACTCTGGAAATACCACGCTTGGGATCGCCAACATCGCTACCAACGCCAGACCGAAACCTCGGAAAATCCACCTTGCGGTCGCAAACCCCAGCCCGGCTATGTCGGTACCTGTGAGTGGCTCACCGAAACCCCACGCCAACTGCCGCCGGAGTTTGCCCACCAAGGTTTATTCTTTATGACCCGGCCCACCCCGGTCAATCCGCAGAACCCGGACGAGATCCGCCCGCCCTTTATTGGTCAGGCGTTATGGATGCAAAAAAACACCACCATGCTCCGGTCGCAGAGCCTGACGGTGTTTTTCCCTGAGAAATGCGTACAGGCGATCGTTTATTTCTTTTTTGACAGTGCGGAAATTCGGGTCGGTGGGATGGAAGACGATGCCCGAGCGCTGCAAATACAGGCTTTTTTGGATGGCGTACCCGTCGGCACCCATTCGGCCCCCCAATACCAAAATGGCCTATTCATAGTGGGTTTCAACGCACCTGGCGGATTCGATTCTTTAAGCATCAACGAACAAGGCTCTTCGGACAATGCTTTCTGGCTGTATGCGCTCTACTATGTGACCGCCCCAGAATTTGTACCGGTCAACACCGCTGCCCGCAATACTGAGGGTGGCGACCCCACCCGCGAAAACGGTTTTGTGCGCCAAGAACCGGTACTATTGCCGAACAAATACTATCGCCTGACGGTTCGCACTAGCGTCAGCGGTAGCAAATCGGCCACCGAGAATACCTGTCTCTACTTCCGCACTGATGATGGACCAGGCATCATTCGCGATCCGCACGGAACAGCATCTAAGCCTTACCTTCCCTACGCAACCTTTACTGTTACTGATAGTGATACGGATGTTACTGATGATATTGACACTAGTCGCATCGAAGCTCCTAACTCTACGCCGGAGCAACCATTCCTTGATCCAGGGGAATATATAGGCAACCCGGTTAATCGCTTTGATTCTTACCTGCTGGGAACCTACCCTGTGCATGGTGCCATGGCCCACTATCGCGACGAGCCGATCGTGATTGGTTTCAATGAGCGGTATCTCTTGAAAATGTTTGAGGGTCGTCCATTTCGTTTGCGCATCCGCGATCGCAACGGCCAGTATTTAGCCATGCCCGCTGAAGGCTTGTCAATCCTGTTGGGCATCCCCATGCTTTACCCCGGATTGATGGCTTGGCTCAGCGGTTTGGACAGCGGAGGTTGCACGCCTGCCGCAGGATCGCCCGCGCAAATGGGGACTGGCTTATCCTTTGCCGCTTCACCCAATCTGCGGCCGAACACGCTGTATTTTGTTGAAGTCACCACCACCCGCAGTATTGGGGTGGAGACCGTGGTTGTGTTTGAATTTCAGTTCACAGCGTCTCGCTATCGTTCGTTTAACGAGCACATTCAGGCGATCGGAGCGCCAACGCCAGTGTATCGGGTAGGAACCGCTGCTATTGCTGCCAGCCAACTCAACCAACCTGCACTCGCAGCTAATCGTTTGCGATATGTCCATGATTTGGAGCAATACGAAACCCTCTTGCGTCGGCTTGCCTTGGAACCAACCATATCGCATAAACAAGTCGTAGAGTCCTTCGAGAATCTGAAAAAACGGAAGGCAGATTGGGAAAACGAATCAGCCACTTTATTCGACGACCTTTATGCTCAGGTGGAACCAGCCTTTGTCGTTTCGGTCCTACTTCCTGACGGCACTCGGCAGCAAGTAGATATGCGACAGCGTGGACTGCCGGAAAAACCGGAGATGATTGCTATCCCCATTACGGATGGCCAGCAGTTGCTGCTGTGGGAAAGTCCGGAGCCACTGGACTGGCCAGGCATTATTGGCACTGTACAGCCCTCATCTGGCGAACCAAAAATCGTCAACTTTCTCACCAATCGAGACAAGACTTGTGCGTTTATGATGCAAGAGTCGGAATTGGCTTTTCACAACGATACTTATATTTTCAAGTTGAATTGGCAGCCTTTCAATGGTTTTGCGTCGAGTGTTGGATCTGATGAGGGTAGTCATTTGGGAGAGGAGCGAAGAGCGGTTTTTTCGGTAGCGCTTGATACAACCCAATCTTGAATCGGCGGATTGGCACTTCCAATTGATTAGTCGTCCGTCAATACTCAGTCGACTGTCTGTCTGAGACTACCCCTTTTCGATGCAATGCAGGAGTACCGTTTCACTGGCCGAATTCAATGGCCGGACCGGAGGCCTACTTGGTGTCGACTGGTAAGAGTTCTGGTAGTAAGAGTTCTGGGTAATGCTTGCGGATGAGCGTCTGGTCTTCTTCGGCCAGTTCGGAGATCGCTACGGGCACGTCTTGCGGGCGTGTCCCTTTCTGGTTGCGTGCCGCGCTCGGTGCCCATGTCGAGCACCGTCTCAATCGGACCTACTCCCTGACGACTACGCCAAAGCTCGCCATCGACGATTTTACGTCCAGGGATGCGGGCTGCGAGAAAGTCGACTGTCCAACCGTCGAGATTGACAACATCGACGAGATCCTTGTGCTCCCGTGCAGGCTTGCAAAAATGCTCGCGCGACGGGTAGTAAGGATAGGCGATCGAGCCCTCACCATCGCCGTTATCGACCGCGTATTGGCTCCAGATATTTCCCTGGCAAACGTGGATGCCCTCCACCTCCGCGAGGTAACGCAAGTTTTCAGCGGCGAGAAATCCAGCAACCACGCTTTGCGGACGATAGCCGTCACCGACGATTTCCGAAACGCGTTGCAAGCCATCGTGCAGATCGCGATTAACCTGTTCGCGAGTGTTAACCATATTCGAGAAATAGGCACCTGGAATAAAGGTTATTTCATCGCCGAACTTCTTTTGATAGGAAACGATGAGCTCTTGCAGATCGCGATACTGCGGGCGTTCATCATGCAGGGTGAGTGGCGCGTTCAGTCCCGGTTTGATCGTCGGTGGGATGAGCCGTCTTGATCGACGAACATGCCATCGCAACGAGAGCGCATGCAGAACAGGAAACGAGACGAAATTTCATTTGTGTGAACAGAGCGAAAGTCGACTGTTGAAACATGTTTTATTTCCACAGTTCTTCGCCATATTCCCAGCCTTTGCGTACCGGTTCCTTGAGGAATGCGTTCAATTCAGGGCGATTGATAATCTGACCTGCCTTGGCATCCCACTCGATACGCGTGTGAAAACGCTGGGCAAGCACCCCTAACAAAATAATCTCAGTGAGTTTTGCCGAGTATGTAAAGTTAGACCCAGGCTCGGGTCCGTCGCCTCGGATCGCACGTAGCCATTCGCGGAACGGTCCGCCCTCGACGCGTGGAATCGTTTGCGGCGGAGGATTTTTCAGCCATTCTTGACGCAGCTCCTCGCTAACAATCATCGGTGTTCCAGCATGCGTGCCGCAACCCAGCATCCCTTTACTGCCGACCATCCAACAAGCACGACCGAGGTGTGCGGCGTGCTCGGCACCGAACTTATCGATGCGCCCAACTTGGTTCCAGTCTTGTGGTCCGTCGAACCATTCGAGCGTTATCGGACCGCGTTTGTCCTTGACAGGAAAGTGATACTTGATGTGGCTTCCCGCAGGGATGATACCCTCTAAAGATCCTTTGCGTGCAATGCACTCTACCACGGTCGGCGCATCAAGATCGAGCGCCCACACAGGTGTGTCGAGCGTGTGACACCCCCAATCGCCGAGCATGCCTAATCCGAAATCATAAAACGACCGCCATTTTTGCGGATGGTAGTCGCTACTAAATTCTCGCGCAGCGACCGGGCCGAGCCATAAGTCCCAGTTGAGACCCTCAGGAACCGGCGTTGATGGCGGTGGCATGACCGCTGGATTGGCGAAATGGGGTCCGCCCATTTGAGGTCCGCTGTTGTGGCAAAAAACTTCACTGACATCACCGATCACACCCGCGCGAACCGCTTCGACCGATTGGCGAATGCCGTCGCCAGCATGACCTTGGTTGCCCATTTGCGTGACCACCTTGTAGCGCTCGCGGGCTTTGAGGAGAGTTCGCGCCTGCCAGATGTTGTGCGTGAGCGGCTTTTGCGTGTAAACATGAATGCCGCGCTCCATGGCCGCAAGCGTAGCGGCGAAATGCGTGTGGTCCGGCGTAGAGATCACCACGGCATCGATGTCCTTGTGCATCTTGTCGAACATCACGCGGAAGTCATCGAAGAACGGTTGCGTCGTACGCCAGTTCTGCATGTTTTCTGCGCAATGGTTGCGATCTACATCGCAGAACGCGACGAGGTTTTCCTCGCTGCAGCCTTGCTTGTAAGGTTGTTGTGCAATCCATCCGCCAGAGCCGATGAAGGCGACATCGAGTTTGCTGTTCGCGGACTTCCCAGCCCTCCCGATGGCGAATGTTGGGAATACCGAACTAGCAGCTAAAGTGCCCGCTGCTGTGGACAAAAAGTTTCTTCGTTTCATGTCCTTAGAATATCACACTCCTGTCAAACTTACCACGATTTCAGGAAGCAAGATTTTTTCCCAACATCCGACGGTCAACCTGAGACGCTGTCGCGACGCAACCATCATCGTCTCCCAACGCTTCGTCTCGTTGAATGATTGAATTCGACTCGATCCGCCTAGAAACATCGATCCAATTCCACAGATAATCTTCACCAGAAATTCATCGTTCCTGCAATAAGAATCATGGAGGTGAAAACCGAGGTTGCGTACAATCGGGCAGAGAGTCTCGTTACCACGTTCTCGACCAACAGAAATCAGAGGTTTCACGCTATGTCAAATTTCGATACCAATTGTCAGACCCTCTCAACGAACCAAAGCGGTGGCACACTTTGGTTACAGAGAATTTTGGCGGCACCGTTCGCACTCTTGACACTCGGCCTTTTGTTAGCCGGAATGTCGATGTTGATGTCACTGATCCAAGGTGACTTACGAGTTTTGGTCCCTTTGTTAGGCGTCGTTGCGGTTGGCTACGCAAGTGGTGCCCTTGCAACCTCATTGTACTGTGGACGTGGTGTACCTAGGTGGTTTATGCGAGCCTTTTATATGTCGTTGATTATTTTAATCGTTTTACCAACTGGCTTGGCGATTCGGGACTACCTCAAAGGTGTTCTAATTGATCTTGCCGAGGTTTTGCTCATGTTTGTCCCTGCAATATACTTCTGTGTTTCTACACGCCAGACGTTCTGGAATCCGATTGGTAAGTAGTCTCACCCCTAACCATTGAGACGTGGGGACATGACACT
The DNA here is from genome assembly GCA_945875845.1 of Pirellula staleyi DSM 6068. Lineage (GTDB taxonomy): Bacteria > Planctomycetota > Planctomycetia > Pirellulales > Pirellulaceae > JBKCUI01. The sequence continues at coordinate 2,006 of CAMCMB010000065.1, read as the reverse complement.
TTGATGGGGATGTGACGTCCTTCTATGCATGTGTATTGTACGCGTCCGCTATACTCGTGGGTGGCATTCGTGGGTGTCGCCGTAAAACTGGTGGCTTATGAATGGGTGGCACCGCACGAGGTGCTAATCCCTGTGCAGCAATCCGAATCGTACATTCATTGCACAAGAAAAGTCGCTTGAACTCTAGCCTTCGATGCCAAAGTGGAGTGTCCCCTTTTGCCTCCTTTGTCGAGTCTCAGAAAGACTCGACAATTCAAAATGCTTCAAAAGGTGCCACCCACTTTTTACATTTTCAAGCTTGCCGGATAGATGGCGGGTCGGTAAACTTACGGTTGCATGGGGTCGGTTGAACTGTTGCAACGAATAGGAGAGCTAAAATGCCTAGACCGCTACGTTCTGAAATTTATAGCCCTTCCGAGGTTTCGATTCTGCACGTATGTCAGCGCTGTGTTCGCAGGGCATACTTAAGCGGCGTCGACGATTTCTCGGGAAAAGATTACTCCTACCGCAAAGAGTGGATTCGACAACGGATCGAAAAACTCGCCTCCGTCTTCGCCGTTGATGTTTTGACGTACAGCATTCTCTCAAATCACCTGCACGTTGTTTTGCGCAATCGGCCCGACGTCGCCGAGACCTGGTCTGATAAGCAAGTCGCTTTGCGTTGGCTTCAGATTTTCCCTGGAAAACGGATTGAAGATCAACTTGGGGATCCTACTACTGCCGATGTGGATGCTCTTGCGAAGGATCCAGAACGATTGGCTTTGGTGCGAACGAGGCTTTCGGATATCTCTTGGTTTATGCGGGCTCTTTCCGAACCGATTGCTCGACTTGCGAACCGGGACGACGACTGTACGGGTTCTTTTTGGGAGGGACGCTTTAAAGCGCAAAGAATTATCGACGAGGCGGCCTTGCTGGCGTGTTGTATGTATGTCGATTTGAATCCGATTCGCGCTGCTATGGCGGAATCGCTTGAGAAATCCGAGTTCACGTCGGCCTACGACCGGCTTGCCGCTCAAGCGGGAAAGAAAGTCGAATCCTCTGCGGCGCAGATGCGTGCGATTCCTCGCGAGGAAGCGGCCAAGATGTTGCGTGACTTGTCCCCAGAACAGTTGCGGGAGACTCGCAAGAAGGTTCGTAAGCGAAAGGGTCCGCGAGTGTTGCGAGACGCTTGGTTGGCACCGCTAACGTTGGATCGGAAATCGAATGGTCCGATGGCGAGCAAAGAAGGACTTCGAGCGAGTGACAAGGGGTTCTTGGACATGAGCGTCGAGGACTACTTGCGATTGTTAGTTTGGACAGGTCAACAAAAGCGATCGGACAAGAAAGGCTCGATTCCTGCGGACTATGCGCCTGTATTGGAACGAATTGGTATTGATGCTGGAATGTGGATCGACTTGGTATGGAATTTCAAAAAGTACTTTGGAAAGAGCCGAGGCGCGGGATCGCCCGATCGAATGCGTGAGATGGCAGCGTCGGGAGGCAAGATGTTCCAACCAGGACAGAAGCAGGCGCGCAAGTGCTTTATCTGAACGAGGTAGTCCGAGCGTCTTTCTTGAAACGTTGCGTGTCTTTAAGTCTCGAGTCCTAAACATCCCGACTTTTTCTACCCCGACTTTTTCTACCCCGACTTTTTCTACGCCGGATTTGTCTACAAAGTCGAGGTCCGTGAATCCGTATATGCTCCACTCTACGGTATGCGTGAACTGGGCTATGCGTGAACTGGGCTATGCGTGGGTGGCACTTGTTCTACGCGCTAGTTCTACGCGTGGGTGGCACCGTTCTACCCTCCCTTCGAGAGATCAAGTATGTTATCTCGGAACCAGGACGCAAACAAAAGCCATTTGTTGTCGTCTCGAACATGGTAGAGCCATCGGGAAAGGACGAAGTTTCTGCGGACGAAATTGCGAAGCTATATGGGTTTCGTTGGAATGTTGAACTCGATATCCGAAATATCAAGTCGCATTTGAATATGGGGTTTATGCGATGTAAATCGCCAGAGATGATCC
>CAMCMB010000064.1 GCA_945875845.1 Pirellula staleyi DSM 6068 | reverse complement strand
CAAAACGCAGCCTCGGGATGTTTCGCGAGTGGGTGAGTCCATTCACGGTTGATTCGCGTGATCTTAAATGCGGCGTTGGCGTAGCGATTGGGAAGCCCCGTCATGTACCTATGAGTGAGATTCCCGCTTGTCCGTCATTCCCGCGTAGGTGGGAACCCGGTCCTCACTCGCACTCCACTGGATTCCCGCCTGCGCGGGAACGACTTGTGCATGTCTCATTGCGTGGCTCATGGGGCGTGATTCATGGGGTTATCCATCTGATTCATGGGGCCATCCATCTATGCTTGCCGACCGATTTTGTTTTTTCTAGATTTCTAGCTTAGTTTTGTGGCGTTGCATTTTCACGCAAATCCATTGGTATTTCGAGTCTTGCGTACTGCGAAATGTGGGTAAAGATGAGGCGGAGTACCGGGGTAGAGGGGTCAATATTTGTGTTGAGCAGCGTAACTGGGCCCCCTCCTCGATCGCGTTTATTTCTGCTGGTTGGTCCATCCGCTCGCGGCCGAGGAGTGAAACGAGTGGCGCGGATCGTCTATCATAGCTTCTCATTCGAACTTAGACTTTTCCCCCAATGGGTTTCCGTAGGCATGCGGAAGCCCTCCTCGCGGACATTAGCACTCTATGACTACAAACTTGAATTGGAATTCTCGGCATCTGACGAATGGATGGCAACGAGGCGTCAATGCATTTTTCTGGGGTCTGGGTTTTCAGCCTGCTGACTTCGATAAGGCTCAAATAGGAATCGGGACTCCTCTCCTAGAGGGCAACCTGTGCAATGTTCACAGCTATGCCTTGGCAAAGAGCATTCAATCGGGTTGTACCGATGCAGGCTTGATCGGATTTCCGTTTGGCGTACCTGCTGTCAGCGACAATCTCGTGCAAGGCGGTCCCGATGGAGGAGCATCGCTCGCAAGTCGCAATCAAATCGCCAACGCTGCCGATATGGTTTGCAGGGCGCATCGTTACGACGCGCTCATTGGATTGCACCATTGCGACAAGAATGGACCAGGCTTTGCGATGGCGCTAGCCAGAACCAATTTTCCGGGCCTGATTGTCAACGGCGGTTCGATTATGCCTGGCTGCTATCAAGGTCGCCCAACAACGATCTTGGATGTCTATGATGCACAAGCTCGTCTTCATGCAGGGCAAATGGATGCGGACGAGGCGGAAGCGGTTCTTCGAACGGCCTGCCCTGGTCCGGGAGGCTGCGGGATCGCGGCGTCCTTTAATACATGGGGTATCGCCATGGAAGCGATCGGCCTAAGTTTGCCAAACACATCCTCCATTCCAGCCATCGACGAGGCAAAGTCATCCGATGGCTTTCGAGCAGGTGCTGCGATTCGCAAATTGCTCGAAGGTGATATTCGTCCACGAAACATCTTAACCCGTCAAGCGTTTCAGAACGCGATGTCTGCCATCGCGGCGGTGGGCGGCTCGACCAATGGTGTACTTCACTTGCTTGCTTTGGCGCGCGAAGCAAACGTGGAGTTCGGGCTTCGCGATATCCAATCGATATGCCGACGAACGCCCGTGTATTGCAATTTCGCACCGCGAGGCACAGGAACCATGGTTGACTTGCATCGTCTAGGCGGCACAACCATGCTGCTTCGCCATTTGATGAAAGCTGGAGTGTTAAATGGAGACTGCATGACGGTAACCGGCGAAACACTTGAAGTGAACCTGAACGCAGCCCCAGAGGTTTCATTGGACAATGGGCTCATTGCACCGCTCGGACAACCATGGAAGGACTACGCAGATATTCAAGTCTGTTATGGCAATGTGGCTCCCGACGGAATTGTCTTCAAGGTCTCTGCGTCGGACGGAAATCGATTTTCTGGGAACGCAATCTGCTTCGAATCCGGAAAGAGTGTGACGGATGCGGCGGTAGAGAATCGAATTCGCCCGGGTGATGTGGTCGTCTTGAGAGGACTAGGCCCGGTAGCGGCTGGTATGCCCGAGGTGCATGTGGCCGCTGCAGCATTGTCCATGCCAGCACTGAAAGGAAAAGTCGCGCTCATTTCCGACACGCGAGTTTCGGGTGTGTCGAGCGGAGCAATCGGCGTTCATTGTGCTCCTGAAGCTGCCTTGGGGGGACCTATCGGAAAGATTCAAGACGGCGATCGTATCTCTTTTGATCTTGAGCAAGGAACGATCCATGCAGAGGTTGATTTCTCACAACGAATCGCCATTCCGATCCGTGTTGCACATCCCCGAGGATACCTTGCCGACTTCGCCGCGTTAACGACACAAGCAGATCAAGGGTGCGTTAGCAAGTAGGATTCGATCGTGCAGGCTGAACAATGGGTCTAGGTGAATGCCTAAACGTTCTTACAGCGGATCGGCGCGAGCCGACCGGTGAATGCCCAGGTGAGTTGGGAATCCTTTTCAACCAAAAAGCGAAATTGTCAAAGTGATCCGATGGTGTTAAGATTTCTGAACGTCGTGTTACTAATCCAATCCGTGCTCGCCAACTGCGAAATAGCGATGACAAAACATATTTTTGTAACTGGCGGTGTCGTCAGCTCCATTGGCAAGGGACTAACCAGCGCCTCGATCGGGATGCTCCTTGAGGCCCGCGGCCTTCGGGTTCGAATGCAAAAACTGGACCCCTACATCAATGTCGATCCAGGAACGATGAGCCCGTATCAACACGGCGAAGTCTACGTTCTAGACGATGGTAGCGAGACCGATTTGGATTTGGGGCACTACGAACGATTCACGAGCGGTCCACTCACTCGCGATTCCAACTACACGACCGGTCAGATTTACCTTCGGGTCATCGAAAAAGAGCGACGTGGTCAATTTTTGGGAAAAACGGTCCAAGTCATTCCACATATCACCAACGAAATCAAAGAATCGATCCTTCGTCTGGCAGATGCGAACACCGATATCGTGATCACCGAAATTGGCGGGACAGTGGGAGATATCGAAAGCTTGCCATTCCTGGAAGCCATTCGACAGTTTCCGCAGGACGTTGGCAGAGACAATTGCCTGTTCATACACCTGACCCTAGTGCCGTACCTCAAGGCAGCAGGCGAGATCAAAACCAAACCGACACAGCATTCTGTTGGCCTATTGCGTCAAATCGGCATTCAGCCCGATATGTTGATTTGCAGATGCGAACAAAACATATCGCGAGAGGAACGTGAAAAGATCGCGTTGTTCTGCAATGTTGCTTTTGAGGCAGTCATTGAGGAAAAGGATCAGGATTTCTCCATTTACGAAGTTCCGCTCTCACTGCGAGACCACAAGCTCGATGAGTTCGTCATGAAGCGATTTCATCTGACGGGGCAACCTCTGCAGCTCGAGGCATGGGACAACATGATGTTCTCGTTGCGCAATCCAAAGCACGAAATCAGTATTGCGGTCGTCGGCAAATACGCGGAACACAAAGATGCTTACAAATCGATTTATGAGGCGATCGATCATGCCGGCATTCATCACCAAGCCCAAGTGCGAGTGGCTCGGATTCAGAGCGCCGAAATCGAAGAAGAAGGTCCAGAAAGGCTGCTCGCCGGCTTTGATGGAATACTCATTCCGGGCGGTTTTGGCGAACGCGGCGTCGAGGGCAAAGTCCAAGCGATCCGCTACGCACGTGAAAGAAACATTCCTTTCTTCGGTATTTGTTTGGGAATGCAATGCGCCGCAATTGAATTCGGACGCAACGTCGTCGGACTCGATCGAGCCCACTCGACGGAGTTCGACAAAGATACTCCCGCACCCATCATTTGCCTCTTGGATGAGCAACGCAAAGTGACGAACATGGGAGGAACCATGCGGCTCGGAACGCAACCGTGTATCTTGCTCAAAGATTCCGCCGCTCAGATCGCGTATCACACCGACTCGATTTCCGAACGGCATCGACACCGCTACGAGTTCAATAACATCTATCGTCATCAATTCGAAGCGCATGGGATGCGATTCTCAGGTCAAAGCCCTGACGGCAATCTTGTTGAAATAGTGGAGTTGCCCTCGCAAGCCTTCTATTTGGCCGTCCAATTCCATCCGGAGTTCAAGAGCAAGCCGACCAAGGCCCATCCCTTGTTCGCAGCATTTGTCGGGGCAGCAGTCCAGCGACGACTCGGTCGAAAACAACGCAACACTCCTCCAGAAACGACGGACCGAACTGAACGAAGTTCCATTGCGAATTAACGATTTTTCAACACCCATTCCACCCCCAAAACATTATGCCGCCCAACAATGACCCGTTGAATCCATACAGCGCAGGACATCACGCATCGCAGCCTACTGCAATGCCGCCCCAAGGCGACAATCAAGGTGATGCGACGGGCGGCATCATTCCCTACAAGAATCCCAAAGCACTTATCGCCTATTACTTGGGAATCCTGAGCGGATTGCCTTTGATCGGACTTCCGATCGGAATCGCGGCCTTTGTCCTTGGAATCCAAGGGTTGAGGGATCGCAAACGAAACCCAGCGATCAAAGGCAGTATTCACGCGGGTATCGGTATTGGCTGCGGCGGTTTTTTCGCATTACTATGGGGACTTGCGATTGTATTGATCGTAGTTTCGGTCGGAGTCAACGCGAAGTAGAACGGGCCTACTTGACCATATTCTCTAACATTTCGTTCAGGCCTGGGAACAGTTCTACGCCCCCGGTCAGCTCCTTGAACTCGCTGATATGCATTTCCTTAGAGGACTTGATCGCCTGATTCATCGAGTCTTTCGTTAGCTGCTCAAGCAACACTTTGTGTTCGATAGCCAACAAACCATCCGACATGCTGATCGATCGAACGCTTCCTAATCCATTCATTTCCACATTCACCGCCATCCCCATGGAGCTAGCGTTTCCATAAACGCGAGATGCGTCCAGTTTGTCATTGAGCAACTTCATTTGCGACCCAATTTGGGTCATGTTCCGCATGGCACTGGCTAGATTGGTCAGATTCTTAAACATGGAATCGCAGTTGTAAGTGTGTTGATCATCGTATGTCGGGACGTTCGCCTATGACCACATCGACTTGGTTTCGATGTCCGTTGCGTTCGATGGTGAGCTGAACCGTAGAGCCTACCGAGGTTTTTCCAATTGCGAAGATCAAATCCTCGACCCCTTTGATTGGAAGGTTATCGATTTCTTGGATCCAGTCGCCCACCCTAAGCCCCGCGAGTGCTGCAGGAGAATCTTGTCCTACTAGTTCTCGAATGACGGCACCTCGCAAGGGCGCCTTGGCTCGAATGGTTTTCGCAGATGGCGTCTCTATTTCATCGTTGGCTCCGAGTGGATTGTTCTGAGATGCGAGGAGTTGTTGCCAATCGGAAACGCGTACAAGTTGGACACCAAGCCAACCAGGTCGCATCGAGCCCGACTCTACGATTTTGTCAAAAACAATCTTGGCAATGCTGCTTGGAATAGAAAAACTAACACCGCGGTATGCTTCGCCAATAATCGCTGTGTTGATACCGATAAGCTCGCCTCGGCCATTGACAAGCGGTCCACCGCTGTTGCCTGGATTGACGGCTACGTCGCTTTGCATCAAATCCGTGTAACGCGCATTCATGGGACCATTCCGCTGAGAGTCACCCAGAAAGCGTCGTTCGTAGCTGGTTCCACTTAGATCAAGTCTGTGCTTTCCACTCAGAATGCCAAAGGTAATGGAGCCGGTAAGCCCAAACGGACTGCCTACCGCCCATACTGGTGCGCCGACATCGAGACACTCGCTATCACCCCAGGTGATAGGCATCAAATCATTTGCCTCGATCTTGAGAACCGCTAAGTCCCTCGCAGAATCGAAACCGATCAATTCCGCCTTGCAGGTCCGTTCGTCTGCGAGAGACACATTGATTCGATCGTTTCTGCTCATTCGGTCTTCTTCGTCATTGATCACATGATAGTTGGTCAAAATGTAACCACGCGAGTCCACGATGACCCCACTCCCTTGTCCAACCATCGGGCGACGAGGCAATTTGGCACCTGAGCGAAAGGCCCCATCACCGTCAAAATCAAGTGAGCTGGAATCGAGTTGGTCCAAGGTGATATGAACGACACTTGGACAAACGCGCCGCGCAACCGTTTGCGACACGTTTGGGATCCCGTCCAAGGAAACACGTTCTAACTGTTGCCCCGCGACTTCGTACTCAGCTCGCAACTGACCTCGGTACCAGGAATAGCGAGACGACTCAAGCATCGAAGGGAGTAAGTACCGCAACGCCATGAGCAAAACGAGTACCACCACCAAGCTAAGGAATGTCGACAGGAGCAGCGAGGCGGCGGATGGGTGCTTGAGGGCAGGCGCGATCTCATTGTGTTCGCGATCCGTTGCCGTAAGGGGAATTGCCGATCTCGCCCCCGATTGGAAGTCGGGTTCCGCAGGATCTGGCGTCAAGTTTTCTTGCATTTCACTCATACGGACATGCCTTACTGTACGATTCGGCAAAACCCTGCGGCTCAAACTCTTGGACGTGCACAATCCAAGAATTGTAACTGATCGCGGTCGATAGCAACTAGAGAATGAGCGATCAAAGTCGTAGGGAATTAGACCTATCTCTACGGACCGGCGGAAATTTCATATGCGATGATGCGGTGGGAAATCCCCCTGTTGTCGCCCCAAGAACCCAAGAAAACGCTGACAAAATGCCGTGTGGAAAATTAAAATACCGAAAGGTGGGGGGCCTGGGAAATTTCCAAACAGTTCATTTGGCCTTGATTGAGATCGAAAAGTAAATCAGGACAAGCATCACCATTGCGGCTAGGCCGAGCCAGTATTCTGTCCACTGGACGCCACTGGACGTCCGACAGAATTGGATCCATGCACCGGTGATCAAGTAACCTGCCAAATTACCTACGCCACCTGACAAAAGGCTCAGAAGAGCTTGGGCTCGCGATTGCCATTCGGCTTCGACTCTCTTGGCTAAGTAGATTTGGGTGCTGATGTAGGTAAAGGTAAAAGCGAAGCCGTGAAGTCCTAAACCGAGGAGTACTGGTACCCTCATATCCATGGCGTACAACACGTAACGCATCCATCCGAAAAAGAGTCCCGCTAGGATGACCCACTTCAACCGCCAACGAGCGAGGATTCCACCGATCGCGAGCATCGCAACCACTTCGGATACTTGCCCGAGCGACATCCATGCGCTGAGTCGCTCAAATCCCAGATCGGACAAGTGTGGCGGTGTGTAGGGATAAAACGCAGCAAAAGGAATCGCGAGCAATGTCGAAGTCATAAAAACGACGCGATGATCGTGGATCCGAAAAAGTCCCAACGCATCGAGTCCAAAGCGTTCTCGCAAACTCAGATGCTTTGGGCTTTGGGACGCCACGGAATGCTGCTGCAAAACCAGCGTGTACGCGGCAACAATCAGCCAAAGAGCTCCACTCAAATAGAAGGCTTTTGGGCTCGTGTCAAATCCGAGCAGGCTGGTCGTCCAACAACCGGCCATCCAACCGATGGTTCCCAAGGCTCGTATCGATCCGTACTGGTTCTTGGAGTTCCTGAGCCGAAATAAAACAATCGAACCCGCTAAGCTCGATGTGGGTACGAGGAATAGCGATTGCACCTGGATCAAACACAAAAGGAACCATGCGTTCCATTTCCATTCCACGCCCCAAGCGATCCACAGTACCATGATCGCGGTCGCAACACTGACCCAACGAAGTACCTTTGCCGGAAGAGCGGAACGATCGGCCATCGCTCCAAAGAAAAGCGGGGACAGCAAAGCAGCGATGGCAGTGGCCGCAAACGCCATCGACTTGATTGCCCCCATTCCGGCCACATCCAGCACCGAACTAAGGGGAACGAACCACGATGCCATAGCCATGCCGTGCAAGAACAAGAGTCCCATTAACTCGGCTTTTTCGGTACGTTTCAACTCGCGATCCAAGTAGGCGGAGCTCCAGTCTTATTCATCGGGAATCTCTTGAGAGTCGAGATTCTTGCAGCAATTCAGGATCGTGAGAAGGCCTTGGACCGACAACACGCCGTGGAATGCGACTGCTAAAATACGAAGATTGCAAACAACTGCCGCATTCGCAGCTCACTTGAAAGAAAACCACTTATGAGAACATCCTTTTTGCTACCGACCTATTTGGCTGTTACGGTATTGCTTTCCACAGCCGCCCAGGCAGCTGATTCGCCGGTCGTACAACCCAATATCGTGCTCGTGATGGCCGACGATCAAGGCTGGGGCGATACGAGTTACAACGGCCATCCCGAACTCAAAACGCCGAACCTCGATGCCCTGGCACTGAGCGGACTTCGTTTCAACCGATTTTATACCGCGCACTTCAACTGCTCGCCTACGCGAGCCAGTATCATGACCGGGCGGCATCCGAACCGAATGGGAACCTTCAATCCCGGCGCTCCTATTCGTGCGCAGGAGTTAACCATTGCGAAGGTTTTGCAGTCCTCCGGTTATGCCACAGGGCATTTCGGAAAATGGCACCTCAATGGGAAAAATGGCGACAAGAACACGATCGACATTCCTGGTCGCGCAATCTTGGCCAGCGATCCGCTTTCGCCCGGCAAGATGGGCTTCGATGAGTGGGTCTCCGCCGATAATTTCTTCGACCTCGATCCAGTGCTCGGACGCAATGGCGTACCAGAAAAATTTCAAGGCGACAGCTCCGACGTCACCACCGACGAAGCGCTGAAATTCATCAGGAAGCAAGCTGCCGCGGGCAAGCCGTTTCTGAGCGTCGTTTGGTTCGGCTCACCGCATGTTCCGCATCAGGCCTTGCCGGCGGATAAAGCACTCTACGCCACGCTACCAGAAAAAGATCAAAACTACTATGGCGAGATCACGGCGGTCGATCGAAGCGTGGGCCGACTGCGGGCTGCCTTGCGAGAGCTGAAGGTCGCCGAGAATACGATCTTCTGGTACAACAGCGATAACGGTGGTGCGGCGGGGCCGAATTCCACAGGAAACCTGCGCGGAGCCAAAGGGACGCTTTTTGAAGGTGGGTTGCGAGTTCCCGCTATCGTCGAATGGCCAGCACGCATTGCCAAACCATTCATCAGCGAGACACCTTGCTCCACACTCGACATGTACCCAACTCTCCTCGAAGCCACGGGTGCGATTGCGCCGAATCAAATCCAGCCGCTCGATGGCATCAGCTTGCTCCCGTTGTTCGATCGCAAAACAGAATTGCGAAGCAAGGCAATTCCTTTTTGGGCACACGCCAACAACCAACCCGGTCATGCCGCGTTGCTCGAATGGCCTTACAAACTGCACACGAACCCAGGTCGTGACAAGAAAGGCAAAAACGACGGTGGCCCAAATCCGGCGGTGTTGCTCTACGACGTTTCCAAAGATCCAAAAGAAGCCTCGGACCTCTCCTCTCAGGAACCCACTCGCGTAGCAAAGATGACCGCTGCGCTCGAAACATGGAAGGCGTCCGTCCAGAAGAGCCTCGCGGGAGAGGACTTCGTGCAGAAGAAGGGCAACTAACTAACTAACTATTGATTGATAGGATAGTGTTCTGCTCATTTCGGAGTAGTGCTCGAAATCGTGGACTAAAGTTTAGCGGTTCAGCAAGGATAAACCGCAATGATAAACCTTCGCCGCACGATGCGGCGAAATCCCTAAGCAGGATGCGTTTACACTGCGTTAGCCAAGCGCGGAAGATTCCATTTGCCGGTGAACCAAGCCAAAACACTATTCGGGCGATTGCGCCGGAGGGGTTGCCTCTGCGAAGGGGGATTTGGGTTCTTGCTGTAGGGAGAGATCCACCTGCGCCCAGGGTGATGTCGGTTCCTTTCGTACATACCGAAAGTAATCGGCGATCGTGGCCATCGCATAAAAGCGATCCGCAGACTTGAAGAGCAATGCTCCCATGGCATCCACGTGTTGTCCAAAATCACGCGTTGACTTCTGAGGTAGTCGCTTGGCCCTACCGAAAATCGGAAAAACGGCCAGCAACACGAGCATGCCCATGAACACTGCGTGCAAGGTAATGACGTTCAATGGCCATAACGTTAACATCTCAAACCCTTTTTGCTGCTCGCCGCTGCTATCCTTTCTCACCGGCGGATCAACGGCACCAGCAATAAATCCAATATTCTCGCTCGGCAGAATTTCCATCAGCTTTTTTGCGATCGAGCGGTTCGACGCATTGAGGAGCGAGATATTAGAAAGGAGCGATGCATTTGCGACGAAGATCACTCGGGAGCCTTTCCACTTGTCCGTTGTGATTTCTGCAATCAATGGCTTGCCCTCGTCGGTCGCAAGCAAGTTCTCTAGGGTTGGCATATCCTCGTTCGATAGGTTCTGAATCGTAGTCAACATAGCGTCATCCGTTGGCCCCCATTCGAACTCAAATTCCGAGATGTTCTTTGGCTTGCTTGAAGTATCCTCGGGTTTCTTGTCGAATTGATCGATGAGCGACTGTTTGGATCCATCCTCGAAACCGGTCACGTAACTACGAAGAAAAAATCGCGAGTTGACTGCATCAACATCATCTGCCCAAGGGCCGCTGAAACGCTCTACGCGTTCTTCTCGGCTACTTGAATGGTCACTGATAAACCAGGGTGTTGCAACTTTGGCTCGCACGCTTGCTCGCAACTTATCAAGATCTCGTTGCTGCTCGGCTAAGCTTTGACGAGCGGGGAGTATCTCGATGCTGGAGCTTTCCTTGGTGGTAAGTTCATCGCATACCTGGGACCAATAGTCTGCGAGGGGCGAAAAATCACGGCCAACGTAGACGAGCGTACGATTTCCTGAAACCAACCAACGTTCAAGCCATTCGTAGGTCGCAAGGCGGTGCGTTTCAAAAGAATCCGGCGTCCAGACAATCGCCTCGAGTGTCGTCATTGCGCGCGGTGATAACGATCGAACAACCACCGTTTGATGCCCTTGCGACTCGCACATATTACGGAACAGGGAAACCGATGCAGGGCTTTGTCTCGCCTCGGAACCTTCGCTTCCACCGTACTCATTGCTCAATCTGCCAACGCAACCAGCCATGAGCATCATGGGGCACACAAGTAAAGCGCAAAATCCTCGCTCCAGTAAATTCATCGTGGAGCAGCACTTCCTGGAATGGACAAGAACGATTCCGAGAGTGTGACTGGTCCAAACTTTTTCAAACTCTCTTCGAAAACAGGTAACTGTTGCCAGATCGCTTCGAAGGACTCTTGACTCAATGGATGCTTACCGAAGAAAGCGAATTCAAACGCTTGAACAAGTTGATTGGTGAAGCCTCTCAGCACCTCTCGACCTCCCAATTCTTGCAAATAGTTACGGTTGGTTTTTCCGCGAGCCAATCGGATACAGCGTGCTCCGTCCATTTCGACAAGCACATGGCTAAAGAGAAAGACGATGGCTTTCGAGTAATCGCCGGCAGCCCGAAACTTGGCCGCTTGGCCAAGCAAGCCTATCGCGGTTTGCTCGATTTCGAATGGCAAATCCTGAATCTTGGCTTTCTCACGCGCGCGCAAATTTTCAATTTCTCGTGAACGAAAGAATCCAGCCCCGCTCGAACCATAGCGCCATGCCAGGAAGACAACTACGAGAGCGAGAAGCACTAAAAAGACACCGAGGATGTGCAGCCACGCCTCGAACAACCAGGAAAAGACTTTCGAGAGCGAACCCCAAAGAGAGACCCACCATGCGGAGTTCGTACGCGTCTCGCTTGTCGCAACAGACGAATGCCGATCGGATACGTCAATCGCATTCCTGCGAGCCGCAACAGGTATTATGTTACCCGTATTGGCGTCAAACCAAACGGGATCTGTTGATTTTCGAACTAAGTCGTTCTCCGTTACGACATTCTTGGCAACGATTTCGTCTGCCTTAAGTTGACAAACGTTTCCAAAATAGGCGATTGCAACGACAAGGATAACGCGTCGAATCATTTCGCGAACTCCTCCAATCGCTGAGCTTCCGCTTTGAGACGCAACTCGATCTCCCAACCCTCGGTAAGAATCCTGGCATTCATGTAGGTCAAGAAGCGGATCACCGTTCCCCAAGTTGCTACGCCCCAGAGAATCAAAGGAAAGAAGAACAAATCCATCCAGAGCCCCCAACGCCAAATACCCGTCAAAACTCCAATCAGGAAAACCAATCCCATCGACACCGAGTAAACCGTGAGCAACTCAACGAACGCGACGCCGATGTGCATGCCAAAGAGTTCCATAGAAAGATTGGAATGCAGCCAGCGAGAGCGTTTGCTGTAGGCAAGTTGATCAGGATGCTTTTTGGACGAAAAAACGGGACATCGTTCCAACAAAAGGATCTCTGAGGAAAAGGGCCGAAATCCTCGTATCAACACAACCATGCCACATAAGCAAAACAGATAGAACGGAAGCTCAATCTCTGGCTGAAAGCTAGGGTTACGAAAAAGAAACACCATTGGAATGAACGCGACAAGGGACATTCGCAATATCCCAAGGATGAGCACCATCGCCCCGCACCGCGTCCAAATGCTCGACATCACTTGTCGAATGCTGGGCAGCTCGATGAATACAGCTTGGCCAATGAAATAGGTTACGCCACAAAGAGCCAAGGGTGCTTGGATCAAAATCAACGCGGTGACGATCGCCAGGTACCTTATATGAAAGAAAGCCTCCTCGCCAATGTCTCGCGAAGCCATGACGAGCGATTCATAACGAGTCAACGGCCAAAGCAAAATAAAATCCACAATGGCGAAAGGGACGACACCGAGAATCGCGATGATGGAAATCGATCGCCAGTACCGTCGCATCACGATAAAACTCAGGTCGACTAATTCGACACCAGAGCGTTGAGCAATCTTAATGGCTGTTTTATCGAGTTGCATGCCCCGCTCCGATCGTTCGCCACGGATTGTCCTCACTGGTTGCAAGCTCATGACTGAGTTCGGGGCGGGGGTACCCAAGAACAACAAAATAGTACATGAGCAACCCCGAGCTAAAAATCGCAAAGCTTGCTTTTACAAAATAGGGCAATGGAGAAGGGGACAAAAACCCCTCCGTAAATGCCGCCAGGAAAAACAAGATCACCGAAGTCATGATGATGGGCAAAGCTCGCTCTGCATTGAGCTTAAACGACTCGATGCGTTGCAAGCCTCCCGTTGCAAACAATCCAACTCCTAATCGCAAACCGGCGGCGGCCGCTAATGCAATGGCTGTTAACTCAAAGACTCCATGAGCCGTAACGAACTGAAAGAAGACATCCCCCTGCTCAACTTCCGATCGTGTCATATAGCCAAACGAAGCACCGATGACGACGGCGTTGTAGCCAAGCGCGCATAAAGATGGCAAAATCAAAGGTCCCAAGGCAAAGCACTGCAAACCGATACTGGTGTTATGTTGGATATAAAATCCGGACATACTGACATACTGATTGAAGTTCCCCTCCAAGGGTTTGTCGAAACTCTTCTCCATCCCTTCGATCTGTGCTGCACCAAGAACGCGTTCTGCGAATCCAGGAAAACTCCCTTCGGACCAAGCTAGTATGGCCGAAAGCGTGAGCAGACCGAAGAACACAATAAAGGCTACTTTGACACAAGGGTCACGAAAAATACTTTGCGGGGCGATCCTCCAAATGTAGTGAACCCACTTTTGTGTCGGAAATCGTCTTGAGCGATAAAGCTGGCTATGAGCTCGCCCGACCAGTCGATGCAAGTACTCGACAGTAGCCGGCGGGAGTTGATATTGTTCGGACATGGCCAGATCGGTACAAGCGGCCCGATACAGTGCGGAGAATCTTGATACCATGCTCCCCTTTTTGTAAAAGGGATATTGGATGGACTGAAGCGATTCGCACATTTGCTCAAGCTCAAGCCATCCTTGTCTCCGCAGCTCGACTAACTCAGCAATTTTCATAGTGGTGCTTTGATACTTGAAGCAGGAAAAACGTCCATGTCGGTGGTTGCGCTATTCAGTATGGGTGGGAGCGTGACGGAGTCAGGTATTGGCTTCCTTTCATTGGAATGTTCGAGTGGAAACCCATTTTGAGAGTGGACGAGCGATTTCGAAACTATCGGAGGTGGCAAAGACAACCGCTTTTCGTCCGTAAATGCATCCTTGGAAACAAACTCTCGGTAGTATAGCGCACATAAGAGCAAATCGGGACTGGTATCTTCTCGAAACTCAAATCGCACGAGCAGCGGCTTTGCCAAATGAGCGGCAAGTTCCAAACGACGGAAAACCGGTATTCGACTTCGACGCTCTGCATACAGCGCAATCGCCTTGGCAAGTGTTGCATTCATTTGGAAGTTCGCCGGGATATGCTCGCTCAGCGATGCGACACGAGGATCCTCAAGTTTAATATTAGGTGGAACCCATGAACGTTCATTGACCACCACCATCGTACCGGCCGCCAGGTCCCCGAGTCGCTGAAAACGCGGGGTCAAAATCATGCACACCAAGGAAACCAAAAATGTTGGAATCATATACATGGGTGGAGCGTCTGCCGAAAACATCTCCAGTGAAACCATCGGAGCGAAATCCGCCAACCGAAGAAAATTGCGAACCGTAGCTTGATAGACATTAATCGGTCGCCCATCGGCGGAGAGGACGCGAATTTTGGTTAGCCATTTGCCCGGCGTTTGCCCATTCCAGTACGTTTCGAAAAACATACCGTAGAACCATTCCAGCGCAAACCAAGCAATCATCACGGAAAGAACCAAGAACCCGCTGCCAAGGCCGCGACCTGTAAATCCAACCAATGCCATGAAAAAACAAACGGCAAGAAAAATAACAATCCGCATCACGAAATCGAGCAACAACGCCGGCAATCGACGGAACGGACCTGCTATGCGGTACTCAAACCGAATATTCTCGGGAGTTGTAACCACAGCATTCAAGTCAATCGCGTCTTGTACGTTCACCGTTGGGCCCAGTAAAAAATTGCGTTCGCAAGTATCCGCACGAGCGATCCTTTCTCCAACTCGTAGATTCTAATCTCTATCCCCCTAGCTTTCATCAGCCCCAGCCAAGAAACTGCGACGAGATGCACGACAAGGCAGTGGCATAGGCTTCCAGCCTGTGTCGGAGTGCTTTTCCCATTCGACTGGGAAACGAACCAAAATCGAAAATTCCAAATCGAAATCTTCGAGAACCATGAATACCAAGCAACCCAACCACAGGCTGGAACCCTCATCTTTACCCACATTCCAGTCAGGTTGCGTCCCCGCAGAACCCTATCCTCCGTCCAAGCAAGAACAATTTTAACAAAAACTATTTTCCCTGTGTTGACAAACCAGTACTCATAGAAAAGGCCGGGGGATGAGGAGCCGGTCGATTCTCATCTCGCACATCCCTCGCCTTGCCAAACATAGTCGAAAACACGGACACAAAGAACGCTCGCATCCCGCTCGGCTTCACACACGAACTCGAAACGTGAAAAAAGGAGAGCCAAGTGTCCCACGGGTAACTGGGCCTGTGGTAAACTCCTAAGGAGCAACGGAGTGCCGAGCGAGGTTGCGAAAGGAACACCGTTCAACCAGAAGTTGCACCTGATTTCGCGATCAGCCCAAAGTGCCACACCCAAGTTCACGTCCGCGAAACAGGTGACTTAAACGTTCGTCCTTTCGAGGTGCAATCACGACAACGATGACTCGAAACTCGAAGATAAGTCAATCCGTTATTTGTAGCGGTGGTTTGCTCATGTGCTTAGGGTTGTTCTTTGAACCAACGAAAACGCTTTTCAGTGTGGGGTATTCGCTTCTATGGTTTGGAATGATCCAATCATCTTATGGATCGGTCCTTGCGGTTGTGCTCGCAACGCTTCTTTTGAAACTAGTCATTTCGTTTATTGCAAGCAAACACTTCAGTCGCGTCAACCTACGGTTACGGATTCCCAGCCCATCGAGGCGGGCCGATGTGGCATGCCGATGTGGCATGCCGATACTGTGGGACTCCATCGAGTCTACGAACGAATCTGCCAATTCGAACAACAACACGGCGCAGAATGGTCGCCCGCACCACTCTTGAAAAAGCTCTCCGAGTCCGGAAAAACGTTCTCGGACCTTGATAAGGATCGTTCGATCAAGAGAGGATTGATTACGGAAGTGGAATAGGTTTCTAAGCACATCCGCAAATGTTTTTCCTGCGAATTAGCCGTTGGGCGATAGCCCCGGTTTTCCAATTGCTCGACATTCGTCGAGAACCGGGGCTATCGCCTAATGGCTATCAGTTCAAAGAATACGCGCGATGATGCATTTCAAGTAGTCTGTTTCTGGACAACTCATGCAGCTAGGGTGATCGGGTGCCGCCCCTCGTTCCTCCAAGACTTGTATCTCGCGTCGGGTTCGGGTACCTACCCCACGCAACATATCGCGGAAATCCTCGCGTGAGACTCGCCCCGAGCAACTGCATGTCACGAGGGTTCCGCCTGGATTCAGCATTCGAACGGCCAAATAGTTAAGGCGATGATAGGCACTCAGTGCTCGTTGAATATGATCTCGCGAGCCCGCCAATCTTGGTGGGTCCAAGACGATGGTGTCGAATTTTTCATTTGCGTCCAAGCGATTCGACAACGCATCGAAAAAATCATTCTGCTCCCATGTCACTCGATTCTCAAGCTGATTGAGTTTGGCGTGTTGTTGGGCACTCTGCAGTGCCTTGTCGCTGCTGTCCACTGCGATAATTTCTCGCGTGTTGCAGTGTTTTGCGATCGTCAGTGCAAATCCGCCTACATAACAACAAATGTCCAAAACGCGAGCATCGGGTTGTGTCCAACGGGCTGCCGCAAGTCGGTTCTCGCGTTGGTCCAAATAGTAACCCGTCTTTTGTCCGCCGACGACATCCACCATCCATTGCAAATCGTTCTCTTCGATCAGCACGGAGTCTTCCGGTGCGTGTCCAACCAAAAATCGTTGCTCGATTTCCATCCCTTCGCTCTTGGCCGTTCGCTCGTCGATCTGCAATGAAATACTCAGAGGCCGGTAGTGATGAAACAAGCGATCGACGATCGTGTCGAGAAAGGGAACCAGCGCCGCTGCCGTCAATTGCACGACAAGATGCTCGGCGTATTTGTCGACAACCAAGCCGCTCAATTGGTCCGCTTCGCTAAACACAATTCGCAAGGCTTGGCGGTGCGAACCACTCGAAAGCCGACTGCGCAGTTGAATCGCACGGTCAATTCTCCGCGAGATGAGTTCGTTGGTAATGAGTTCCTCAGAATCCCAAGTGTAGAGCCGTACACGAATGCGGCTATTCGGGTTATACAATCCACGACCAATCCATTTGCTGTCGTAGTTGATCAAGTCGACTTGTTCACCGACGCGCGGTGTCGATGCGGGTTCGATAATCGAATTGGCGAGAATCCAAGGGTGATGTCCGGAAAACGAACGCTTGTTTTGGGACTCGAGGATGATTTGCCTAAGTGGCGTCACTAGATTAGCTTTTGTTGAAATGGTTGCTTGCGAAGTGGTTTGGCGATGACTATCAATCGAATCATCCCCTATTTTTGATACCCCAGGGATTGCTCCTCGGAGAGTCGCTGCGTTTCTTTGCCGAGCTTGTTCGTCAATTCGTTCCAGCTTTGCGAACATTGAGCCATAAGTTCCGCTGACTGATCGGGGGATCGGATGGCTGCGATCAAACTGTCCGCTAGGGCTGCTCTATATTGATCTGCATTTGCTAGCCGTAAAGAGAGTTCCATCCCTTCTTTGCGTTTATCACGGCTATTGGCGAGTTGAAAATCTCGGTAATCTTCACGGGCCATATCCCTGTCTATTTGTGTTGGAAACAACTCGATTCGAGGGCAAATGGATCGCAGAGCTTCTCGCTGTTCCGGACTACAGAGCCATAGCAAAAACTTGCAGGACACGGACGTTTGACGAGTATTTTTGCCTACGGAAGCAACGAGCCCATGATTCGGATTCCAGACTAACGGTGCGACTTTCGGTCTCTCTTGGGTTGCGGAATTCGTTTCCGAGCTTTCGGTGCCGTTCGAATTCGGCCAACCAATCGCAAACGAGATTTTTTCCGTCGACGGAAAGGTTACGGAGTTCCAGGCCGCAGGCGGTTTGTCCAGCAGGGTTTCCGGAAAGGATCGCACAAGCTCTGCTAGTACTTTCGCTGCCAATGCGAATTCAGGTTGATGCAAGCGAGCATTCATCTTGGCTAAATCGAACAGGCCCTTGCGTCTCGCGTCGGTGGTCGCAGCAATCCACAGAAAGCGTTCCACTAGCCAATCCTTTTCGCGGTGGCTCAAATTCGACAACTTTGCATCGAGGGGATCGTTGGCGGCCAGTGAGAGTTCTGAGCGATCCACTTGGGTCGATTTCAGAAATTTACTCCACTGACTTTCCGAGTTGGCGTTTACCCCGCGAGCCTCCGTGAGCAAACCATCGAGTTCGACGAGCGGTTGAATGTCCGCTCCACGTACGATGGCAGCCAGGTTGGTTGCGCCAAGTGGTTGAGCGTACACATGTCCTCCGTAGGACGCGATCGCTTGCCATCGGGCGGGAGAGTTTGCCGAATCACTTTTCGCCATGGCTTGCGAAGGGAGTTTGCCAATGACACCTTTCTGAATGAGATCACCCATGAAATTGCCTGGGAAAATGACCACGTCTGCCACGGAGAGGCTCTTGCCAGCCATGTCGTGCGCAGGCACACTTTCGATCGCAATGGGTTGGTCCGAGGCAGCTTGCCAACGCACTTTCAATTCGCTTTCAAGTTCGGGGGCATCGATCAACCATATTTTAAGCGGCGGGCGATCTTTGTTTGCCACGGGAGCATTGTTCACTTCGGTTTTGGGCTCTTGGGAACTGCATCCCCAGGCAAATAGCAAGCCGACGGTCAACAAAAGCGTACGCAACGGGCATAAATTGGATTGAGGCATCGACGAAGACGTTGGGTTTGGGAGAATTTGTTCTTGGAATCGCGATAGTATAGTATCCGGTTGCAATCCATAAACGTTGCTTTCGGGCAGCACAATGTTCACCATTTCAATACTCGATCCCTTCCTGAGGCGGCAGCATGGCACTTTATATTGGCGTTGATATTGGTACATCCGGCACCAAAAGCTTGATCATGAATGAGCAAGGCGAAATCCTTGCAGAATCGTCTTCCGAATACCCCGTGCTTATGCCCAAACCGCTTTGGACCGAACAAGACCCTGAGGAGTGGTGGCAAGCTGTCAAAAAAACAATCAAAGCAGTGGTCAAGGCGAGTAAGGCCAAGAAATCGGATGTCAAGGCGATCGGCCTTTCTGGTCAAATGCATGGATCGGTATTCCTAAACCGTCAGGGAAAAGTGATTCGCCCCGCATTGTTGTGGAACGACCAACGAACTGCTGAGGAATGCGATGAAATTACGGAGCGGGCGGGGGGCCGTGAAGCCCTAATCAGCATGGTCGCCAATCCCGCCCTGACAGGCTTTACGGCACCCAAGCTACTTTGGTTGAGAAATCATGAGCCAAAAAATTATGCTGCACTAGCCCATTTGCTTTTGCCCAAGGATGACGTCCGAAGGCGACTCACCGGCGAATTCGCCACCGACGCAAGCGATGCGAGCGGAATGCTCTTGCTCGACGTCAAGAATCGAACTTGGTCGAAAGAACTGCTAAGCAAGTTAGAAATCGATCCGTCGATTCTGGCCACTGTTTATGAATCGGAGCAAGTCACAGGGACGTTGCTACCCGAAGTTGCTGCGGAATTGGGACTTTCGACCGAATGCAAAGTCATCGGCGGCGCGGGGGATTGCGCAGCGGGTGCGGTTGGCAATGGTATTGTTAAGCAAGGTATCTTGACCGCTTCGCTGGGCACATCGGGAGTGATGTTTTGCCATAGCGACGAACCGCAATACGACACTCATGGTCGTTTGCACACTTTTTGCCATGCGGTCCACGGCAAGTGGCACGTGATGGGCGTGACACTCTCGGCCGCAGGTTCACTCCAGTGGTTTGTCAACCAACTATGCGTTGAGCTTGCCAACAAAAAGGGTGTCGATCCCTACAAAGTGATCAACGAGGAAGCTGCAAAAGTGGCCGCTGGCAGCGAGGGCCTTTTCTTCTTGCCCTACCTAGCTGGCGAACGAACCCCGCACGCCGATCCCAACGCCCGCGGTTGCTTTATTGGGTTGACGAACAAGCACTCGCGTGGGCACATGGCGAGATCTGTCATGGAGGGAGTTGCTTTTTCGCTGAGAGAAAGCCTTGCTCTTCTGGAAGAGCTTCAAGTCCCTGTGAAAGAGATCCGAGTGAGCGGGGGAGGGGTAAAGAGCACTCTTTGGAAACAAATCTTAGCAGATGTTTTTGGACAGAAAGCGTGCACGATCAACGCGGAACAAGGACCTGCCTTCGGCGTTGCTTTGCTGGCAGCAGTCGGTGATGGTGCCTACAAGAATATCGAGGAAGCTTGCAAGGCAACCATCCATGTGGTGGAAAAAGTTCCTCCACAAAAGGCTTCGCAGAAAAAGTACAACGCGGCCTTTCCTGTTTATCAGCAGCTCTATACTTCACTCAAGAAGAACTTTGCAGACATCGGTATGCTAAAGTAAGATGCGTGATTGCGTCTCCAAGCCTTAGATTCTGGGTTCATACTTCGTTGTGCGACGCTCCGCGTCGCAGGAATCACGACGTCGCAGGAATCACGACGCGGAGCGTCGTGCAACGAAGGCCGAAGTTTGCGTTACCGCGCAGGCTTGGTAACAAGAGCTACGAACACACTCTATTCCAACAAGGGATATCCGAGTTATGACAAGAACGAATTTTTGCCGAGCAATCGCTTGGCTTCCGTTGTTTTTCGCAAACCTAAGTTCGCTTGGTTTGGCAGACGGAAATTGCCCAGCGTTGTGTGCCCCAACGAATGACGAAGCTGGTTCTTCTCGAACCACTCAAAAATTCCAATACAAATCGGAAGGGATCGAAGTCCCAGCGGCAACAGCGGACGAGCCAAAGGTGACTGAATTTGGGCCCGATTCCATTCGCGCTGCACAGAAATACCTGGATGATGGTGCCAACTATTGGGTGCGAGAACGCAACTGCGTAGCTTGTCACTCGACTGGCGTTTACCTGGTAGAGCGTTCTCCACTGACTCCGTTGCTGGGCATGCCAAGCGAGGAGGTTCTGACTAACTTCGTGGTAAGTATCCCGAAACAAGTCGGCAAACCGGAGTTGCGGGATGGTGCTAAATTTTTTGGGGCGAGCATCCAATCTGTCTGGCGCAGCTCCGGATTGGCTGCTTGGGACAAGTATGTGACCAAGAAACTATCGGACAAAACAGATGCGTCGCTGCGCAACACGCTGGAGTGCCTCGCAGACGAGGGTTTCATTAAGACAATCGCTCAAGTAGAAATCCCTTATATCACGACCGACTTTGAGCTGACAGTACAAGCGGCACGGGCGATCGTGACGGCTCCCGGTTGGCTCGACAGCGTTCAAGATGAAGCTACTCTTACTCGAATCGAACGAATGAAAGCCTACTTGCGGGCTCACGAACCTATCAGCGATTATGAACTTGCACTCCAATTGCAACTCGCTTCTTTCCCGTTAGATCTCGTCACGGAGACTCAGCGTCAGACAGCAATATCCATGCTGTGGCGACAACAATTGCCAGACGGCGGCTGGTCAACAAGGCGCATGTGCGACATCATGAAGTGGCACGCCAAGATGGATCCAAAGGTCGTGGAAATGATACGTTCCGAGCCTGATGCGGAGTCTCCCAATAGCGATCCCTACATGACGGCCTTTGCAATCGTTCTCTTGAGGGAAGCGGGTATCCCGACTTCGGATCAACGCATTCAAAATGGGATTGCTTGGTTGAAACAAAATCAACGCGTGAGCGGTCGTTGGTGGATGAAATCGTTGTATCGTGACACCCAGCACTACAGCACGTATATCAGTACGGCGCAAGCGTTGCGAGCGCTGGCGTTGTGCGATGAAATTCCACTCATAAACCCGACAGACCCCAGGAACCAATGATGATGAATGGTCGATTGAAAACGCTATGTTTCTTGGTTGTGCTAACCGTCTTATCGAGTCGAGGAACATGCGACGAACTGCAGGTTGGTGTTGGAAGGCGAGTGATTACACCAGATCCCCTTTTGCCTGTTTCGGGTGGAATGGGGCCGACCGCACCAACGACCGGAAAACGCGGCGAGCTCAACGCACGAGCCGTCGTGCTTCGCAGTGGCGATACGACGGTCGCCTTCGTGGCCTTGGACTTGCTCGGATTTCCTTCGGTCCTTTGCGATCGGGTTCGATCCCAAGTTCCGCAAATTCCATCGAATAACATCCTCATCGGCTCGTCGCATACGCACAGTGCTCCGGATTGCTATGCGTTTCCGGATGGACAAGGTGGTCATACCGGCGACCTCAAGTATATGGATTTTGTCTGCAAAAAAACGGCCGAAGCGCTCGCAGAAGCTCACGCGTCGCTTCGCCCTGCACAACTCAAGGTGGCCACCGGCGAGGCTCGTGGACAAATTGCTTACAACTACTATGCGCCTGACTTATACGATCGGCGGATGAGTGTCATTCAAGCGGTTTCGCCGAATGGTTCGGCCATTGCAACGCTGGTCAACTACGCGATCCATCCCGAAGTGCTTGGGTCGCGACTAGGACTGGTAAGTCCTGACCTGATCGGCCCTCTGTATGATCGGATAGAGGCTTCCGCCGGCGGCATGGCGATCTTCATGAACGGTGCCCAGGGAGGCATGGTTACCGCAGATAATCGCATTCTCGAAAGCCCCAAGGATCCTTTGAAAGGCTATTGGAATGACAATCGCACTTGGGAGGAGTGTTTGCGCATCGGCCATACCATGGCGGACGAAGCGCTCCGCATCGTCCAGGATGCACCCATCCAACGAGAGCCACGTCTCTACTGCTCCTCGAGCAACGTTTCCTTTCCAGTCGACAACGAGGTGCTCTGGGCCGTGATTCAAGGTTCGCCGCTCGAGTACCCCCGCAATTCCGATCACACCATCACGACGCGGATTAATTTAGTCAATTTGGGAAATGCGCAAATTGTTACCATTCCCGGCGAGGCGCTACCCAACATCGGCTTCTATCTCAAGCGAAAGATGAACGGACAGCACAATCTTGTGTTCGGTCTGACCAACGATGCGTTTGGCTACATTTTGACGAAAGTCGATTTCGCTAGTTTTCCCCGCTATGAGTACATAAGCCGCACCTCGCTAGGCGAACAGACCGGCGAAATCCTGATCGAGCAGACGTTGAAACTTGTCGATCAAAGCCCAAAGCCGACGAAATAAAGAATGCGTTGTCGGGTCGAAATTCTGGGATTGGGAGGGCGAAGCTCCGTCTGTAAACATATCTTCCTCGACTTTGCCCAATCCATTCATTGCTTGGGAGGGTGAGGCTCCTGCCGAGCCATGGCGTCGCTAGCTCGGCAGGAGCCTCGCTCTCCCGTTTCAAAACTCCCGTTTCTAAACTCCTGTTTCAAAACCCCGGGTCTTCGTGTTGACCACGTACGAGCATGAATTCGCTTCACTGTCAACGCGGAACAGAATCTCAGTGCGACATTGCGTACGTGATAATATTGATGCCCATAGGATACGAAAAGGGTACCGAAAAAGTCTGAAAATAATCGGAGTTCTCTCCTTCGCGTTCCCAACCGTCCCCGAGATCATTGTTGTGGCATAGAAGTGCAACAATTCGATCATTGTCGTCGTGGTATGCTTGAAAATGAGGGAGCTTGTCGCCGTGCGAACCACCGTGGTTGGTTTCGAACGTGGATCCAGTTCGCCACGTTCGAATATCTGGGACCTGTGGCTTCAACTTCATGTCATAGACGATGTGGAAAATGGAGTGCGACAGAGGCAAATCCATGGGCTCGCGATCTGGGAATACCATGTTCATTTGCTCTTTCATTCGGGCCCACTCCGCTTCACCCCAAAAGTCATCCACCAACAAGAAACCACCGTTGTTTAAGTGTCGCCGCAGGGCGACCGCTTCTTCAAGGCTGAACTCAAGGGAACCCACTCCATTCATGAATAGGAATGGATAGTTAAACAGATCCGGGTCGGTCAGCTCAAGAACCTTCCCGTTCGGGTCGACTTTCATGCTGGTCAATTGCTGAAGCCGAAACGAGAAATTCCAGTCGCTATCCGGGAAATCGTTTTGCCAGCGATTGCCGCGCCCGCCTGCCAGCGATGTGTACTTGATTCTGGCGAAAGTGAAGACATCCGATTTGAAACGTCGTTCGTTTTCCCACGTCGGGAATTCGCTCCGATCCGGAAGTTTCTGCTCCCAAAAACCCTGCCCCCGAAAACCCTGTTGCCAATGAGCGTACGCGAGCGCCAAAGTGGTCATTAACGCCAACGAGGTAGCAAACACCGTGATTCTACATGTGTAATTCAAATCACAACCTGAACAAACGGTTCGCAAAGTGAAATTAGGATCACTCAATATTCTCGCTGCCATACCGTCCGGCGTCAATCAGCGTGGCACGGATAATGGGAGGGCGAGGCTCCTGCCGAGCTATTTACGCACCAAGCGGGCTGCAAGCTCGGCAGGAGCCTCGCACTCCCGATGTCGTACTCCCGATGTCGTACTCCCGATGTCGCACTCCCGATGAAATTGCAAGCATGCCGCGAAGCAGGCTTTTTTTGCCCCTCATGACCTGGTGTCATGAGAAGCAAAATTTGGTCGGCTAGATTATGGACGCCCGAGGTTTTCAAACAGATAGAGCCCCGATTTTCCGGGACAGACCAAGTCGATATCGCCGTCCCCATCGAAATCAACTGCTGCCATTTGAAGCCCCGTTCCTGCGCTACCACGAGGGAAATCTTTTAAGGCCCAACGGTCTTGGGCCTTCGGTGGCGCGTTGAGAGCAGGTTCACCCCGGAAGATGGTTTCCTTTCGCCATTTGCCAGAGCTTCGATTGAATTGGAATGAGAACACAACCGGCGCCTGTGTATCGCCGGGCTCGACTTCGTGAGCGTAAACGCGTTTTCCAGTGATCAACTCCGGCTCACCTTCACCGTCCAAGTTCGCGAACATCAGGGTATGCACCTGTGAAAACGTGCCATCGATTTCGAACTTCTCCCACGCTCGCTTACCATCCGCTGACACGGATTGCTTTAGCCAATTCAAACCGAAGCCATGTCCCATCCCCCAAACGATGTCTGTCAGTTTATCGCCATCAACGTCTCGACCATGAATGAAAATCCCAGTCGCACCCAATTCAAATTCTGGATGAAAGGGCCAAGCGTCCGAGGATGCGTCGGCCGGGCGTTCGTACCAACCCTTGGGTGTGATGATGTCGATCCGTCCATCGCCGTTGACGTCACCGGCCCCCACCCCATGCCCTGCGCCAATTTTGCCAAGATCATGCTTTGTCCAAACGACCTTGGGCTTTTGTTGTGTTAGCTCATACCATACGACGACGTTGCCCGTATTGGGGAGGAAATCCAGCTTGCCGTCCCCATTGAGATCGACCAATTCGCCCGCTTCCATGTTGCCCGGAAGATCGATTTCATGTTCCTTCCAAGGCTGTGTGGCATCACCACCGGAGTTCTCTACCCAGCCCACGCGTTTGCCGAAATAGTTGCAAGTGACGATATCCACGCGCCCGTCGCCATTGACATCCAGTGGCGAGTCACAGAAGTCTTCGTGGTAATGCGGATTGGTACTGGCTGCAACATCCCTTACCTTGTGTTTCGTCCATTTCGGGGCTTCGTACCAGGAATCGCCGCAGAAGATGTCTACCTTGCCATCGCCGTTGAAATCTGCGGCACCGCAGGCTTCGAATGGAGATTGATCGTTGATCGTATGCATCTTCCATCGGATGGGTTGCTTCGAATCCTGTGCGTCGACCTTGCAAGAAGCAAAGCCAAGGCCACCGATAAAAAAAGCAAGCGCTGTCCCTTGCATTCGAAATCGAAACGTTTTGATGTTCATTTTTTGGTGCGAATCTAGAGTGGGGCGGTTATGGATTGTTTCTTAGTGCGTTCCGGCTGATTTTATCATTAGCCGGCGTGCGTTCCAAAACAAGCCGTTAGCGGCTTGTTGCTTTAGTGAAGTCGTTATTGGGTAAGGGCGGTAAGACGGACTTCCAAGTCCGTCAATGGGGAATTCGACGGACTAGGAAGTCCGTCTTACCATTAAATCAACAGCCCGCTAGTGCGTTCCGGCTGATTATGGTAACTCGCGAATTTTGATATCCTTGAAATCGATCGGAGCCCCTTCGGCCTCGAGGCAAAGGTACCCTTCGGCGGGATTGGCATCTCGGCCACCGGATACTTCGTGACCGTTTACCCATAATCGCACTTCGCCATTAATGGCTCTTACGTAGTAGTGGTTCCAGGCCGGCGAACCCAAACTATGATTCGACTTTGGAAAGCTGCGACTCCCATCAGGTGACAGCGGCGGAAACGGCTTGAGCTTTGATTTCCCGACTGGAAAGATGTCGCCGTTCGTCGAAAACCAGGTTGCTTTTTTGCCTGAGGAACTTTCGTATTGTTGCGTGTAGCCGTGGTCGAGCACTTGAACCTCAATGCCTGCACCCGGCAGCCGGTTCCGCGGCAAGTCTGTGAGCGCATCTTCGGGAGTCCAAAGAAAGAAGCCCGAATTGCCAGCAACCGAAAGGTGGCGCCAATAGCCAACAAACTCAAGATTTTTGTATTTCTTGGCAGACCGAAGCACGCCCACCGGTTTTCCCGTGCCGTGTACGGTTGATCCGTCCCATACCCAAGTGTCTTCGTCGCAATTGGCTCGTACAAAATCATCTTTACCCAAAACCACCCAATCGGGCCCACTGCTATCGATCATGGCTGAGATGGATGGCGACGACGAATCCGGTACGGCTTTTGGGACGGACTTGGCTTCTTGTCCGAATGAAACAATGGATACAGCAACGACAAACCCAGGAATGCTCAAGCAACGAACGATATATTTGCAAATCATTGGTCTACCTCTCTGCCATGACACTTCGGCAGCGTTCTTTGGCTACGATAATGTGATCGAGTACGCGAATTCCAACCAGCTCTCCGACTTGAGACAATCGATCGGTGACCGCCTTGTCCTCACGGCTAGGAGTCGGGTCTCCGGAGGGATGGTTGTGAACCAATAGAATAGCAGATGCAGCGTCCCGAATTGCAGCCCGGAAAACTTCTCTCGGATGAACCAGACTAGCATCGAGTGTTCCGATAGTGATCAGATGCGTGTTGATTGGGCCGTGCTGGGTGTCCAAGGTGACGATGTGAAACTCTTCTTGCTTTCCATCGACAGCCAGTCGATTAAAGGCGCGCGAGCAGAAACGGATCGCATCCTCCGAGCCACGAATTCGCTCGACAACCACTGGCACTTCGTCGCGAAGCTGAGAGATTCGTCGCCCGAGTTCGATTCCGGCCATGATTTGAGCGTAACTGTCCTTTCGAATCGTTTTGCTAATGTTCCGCAGTTCCGGCAAACTGGAATCCGGTAGGGCCGCCAATCGTTCTGACGGAAATCGATTGGCAATGACACGCCCAGCTTGGACGGCCGATTCCCCAACGATTCCGACTCGAATCAGGATCGCGATCAATTGCGCGTCCGTTAGTTTTGCGGGTCCGTCTCGCAGCAATTGTTCACGGGGTCGGTCTTGTTCCGGCGAAAGTTTGATTTGTTCCCCAAAGACTTGCCGCTCAATCCAATGG
This sequence comes from Pirellula staleyi DSM 6068, assembly GCA_945875845.1. Lineage (GTDB taxonomy): Bacteria > Planctomycetota > Planctomycetia > Pirellulales > Pirellulaceae > JBKCUI01. The sequence goes on along the minus strand of CAMCMB010000064.1, from coordinate 14,425 downwards.
TCTGCGGAAACGGTTGAGTTTCGAACCCATCGGTACCGCTTTTGCTTGTCGATTTCGATCTGATTCAATAGCCCGTCGCGGGTCAGAAGATTGATGATACGGGTGACATATGCAGGGCTGGAGTCCTTGCATTTCAGCTTGGCTCCCTGGGCAGAGAACTCCTCCAAATCCCGAATCGCATACAGAATGGACTGCAGTTTTTCTTTGCGGTCTTCGCTCACGGCTGATTCACTCCGGAACCGGGATCGCTCGACTGAGCTTTTCCGAGAAAAAGGTTCGCTGCCAATCGCAGCATTGCAAATGCATCGCTATTGTGATGTCCTAGCGGGCGACTTACCACCGGGGGGGAAGGGTTGCAAGGAAGGATTTCGGTCCAATTTAGATCTGTGTTGATTCCCCATTGCCAATTCCCTACCATTAACTTGTGATAAACTAAGTCGGTTGGGAGGTTCTGGCGGGCCATGCGGCACGTTGGAAAACCCGATCAGACGTCTTCTATTTTTCCATTTTGGGCATCCATCACCAGCAAGAAATCAACCATGAATTCTCGAATCCAAAGCAACCAAAAGAAATTGGCTCGAAAATCGTTTCTGGGCATTCTTTGTACCTCTGTTTGCTTTTCGGCTTCCGGTTTGTGGATGACATCGATTCCGGCTCCGCTATTCGGGGAAGATCTCGCTCGGGTTGCTCAACTTGAGGCGCCGCCCCCAGCGACGAAGTCGATTGTTCGAGCCGTGCGACAGCTCATTGAGCAAGGGCACATCTTGCATCCAAAATTCAACGATGAAATGTCATCGCACGCCTTCGATATGTTCATCAAGAACATCGATCCGCTCAAGGCCTACTTCCTCGCTTCGGACATCGCCGAATTCAAACAGTACGAAACCTCGCTTGATGATCTGTTTAACAAAAACGATATCAGTTTCGCATACCTTGCCTACAAACGTTTTCTAGTTCGCCTCGAACAGGTCGTCCCGATCATTCACCAGCAAATCGACGCGGTGCATGATTTCACAATCGATGAGCGAATTTCCTCGGATGCCAAAGAAATCGGATTCCCGAAAGATATCGCCGAGACCACCGACCGGTGGCGCAGGACCATTAAATTGAATTTCCTATCTCAGCGGGCCGACGGAAAAACAGACGATGAAATTCGAGATACATTGCACAAGCGTTATCGTACGGTCTACAACATTCGATCCCAAATGGATGTCGATGAACTGCTTGAACTGTACCTCACCTCGTTGACCAACGTTCTTGATCCACACACCACTTACATGGCGCCACAGGAACAAGAGGAATTCAACACTCATCTGAAATTGGAATTGAAAGGTATCGGTGCCACGTTGCGTCCTGAGGACGGCACGACCGTGGTCGAGACACTCGTTCCCGGTGGAGCGGCGGACCTGGATGGCCGAATCAAAATTGGCGACAAAATCGTGGCCGTCGGTCAAGATGACAACTCGCCTCCCGTCGAAACTCTCGATATGAAGCTCAAAGATGTCGTCAAGATGATCCGTGGAGAGCCGGGCAGTCGAGTCAAATTGCATATTCGACCCAAGGCAGGCGGTGACATTCAGATCTACGAGATCACCCGAGCTGTCATCAAACTGGAGGACTCGGCCGCACAGTCCGAAATCATCGAACAAGGCAACAAAGAAGACGGTTCGCCCTATCGGTTCGGATACATCAAACTACCCAGTTTCTACTTGGATATGGACGGCGCAAAGAATCGAAAGCAAGACTTCCGCAGCACCACGCGCGATTTGAAGGTGATTCTTAAGAACTTCCGCGAATCCAAAGTAGATGCGGTCGTCTTGGATCTGAGCAAGAACGGTGGCGGTTCGTTGCCAGAGGCGGTTTCAACGACCGGATTGTTCATAGACCAAGGGACTGTGGTTCAAGTCAAGACGCCTGGTGGCCGGGTCGAGCAACTCGACGACGATGAACGAGGAACCGCATGGGATGGCCCTTTGATCGTCAAAGTAAGCCAGTTCAGCGCAAGCGCGAGTGAGATCTTCGCCGGCGCGATTCAAGATTACGGAAGAGGAATTATCGTTGGCGATCCCAAGACCCACGGCAAAGGTACTGTTCAGACATTGCTCGACCTCGGACCGTACATCATGGGCCCCCAAGTTGCTAAGTCCTACGGTGCACTTAAGCTCACCATCCAACAGTTCTATCTGCCCGATGGCCGGTCAACGCAGTTGGAGGGCGTTTCCTCCGACGTTATCGTCCCCTCCCTGACAGCCAAACTGGATGTATCCGAAAGCGATTTGGACTACGCTATACCCATGGACAAAGTGAACGCCCGCCCGCACAAAAACTACCGGATGGTCGACAGTGCCATTAAGGTCGCACTGCAACAAGCAACCAACGATCGGATCGCGAAAAACTCCGAATTCGAAAAGCAATTGGCCAAGATCGATGCTTACGTTCGTCAAAAAGACGAGAAGACCATTTCGCTCAAAGAAACAGATTACCTGGCCCTTCGCAAAGAACTCAACTCCGAGAAAGTAGAAGAGGAACAAATGGAAGCCAAAGCGGAACGAAGTTCGGTTTACTACTCCAATTTCTACAATCAAGAGATTTTGAATATTGCCAAGGATTACGTCGTCGCACTTGAGCAAAAAACTCCCATCAAATGAGTGCCGAAGAACCTTCCCGGCGACTAAACTGGATAAAGAATGGACGATCGATCGGGTTGTCCATTTTGTTTTCGATCTCGCTGCTCGCCTTAGTGTTGGTTCCGATTGCTCGGTGGTTTCTATTCGAAGTCGATCATCAATTCGCCAATCTGGCGGGCGCGGGCCTTTCGCTGATTTCTGCCGCCTTTGGTTTCGCCGGACTTTGGTTGCGGTTTGCACGAACACGTTTACAGCATCTTGCGTTTGCGATCGTGCCTATCGCTCTAGCCGGCAGCACCTTGGCTGTCTTTGAGTACGTTGGGGTCACGGGCGAGACCGTGCCCGTCTTTCGAATGCGGTCCTGGCTAAGCAAGTCGCCTCGCGCGAAGGAAATGTTCTCAAAGGAAAAGTTACAGTCGACCCCCAAGTTGGATCGAGCTGCCATGCGTTTTCGATCCTCGCAGTTTAGGGGCAACGCACGCGATGGTGTTATGCAAAACGACGAATTTTCTGTCGCTTGGAAGGAGAGGCTGCCAAAGGTCCTTTGGCGGAAATCGATCGGTGCAGGTTGGGCTAGTTTTGCCGTCGGCGATGGGCTGGCGATAACGCTTGAACAAATGGATGAGCAGGAGTGCATCACCGCATTGGAACTCACGACGGGAGATGTTCACTGGCGAATTGCGCTTCCGGGGAAGCATTTGCATGCGATTGGCGGTGTTGGGCCTCGCTCTACGCCGACAATCCACCAAGCCAAAGTGTTGGCTCAAACGGCCACAGGCATCGTGCTTTGTGCTGACCTGGAGTCGGGAGAAGTCATTTGGCAAAAAGACCTCCTTCAACTCGCAGGTATTGATCAAGCAACGTCCGAAAAAGATATCGCTTGGGGACGAAGTGGGTCACCGCTTGTTGTGGATAAACAAGTGGTTGTGCCATTTGGCGGAAAACGAGAGGACCCCAATATCAAATCGCTGATTGCATTGGACTTGGGAACGGGCGATGTGCTTTGGACGGGCGGGGAATCCCAAATCGCCTATGCATCGCCCATGTTGCTTACACTTTCCGGTGTTCGTCAAATCGTGAGCGTCAACGAGGGTTGTGCAACAGGGCATAATCCTGCCAACGGAGACGTACTGTGGACGACACCTTGGCCAAGCAAATCGAATGGAGATGCTTGTGCATCTCAACCGGTAGCCATCGACGATTCCCGAATTCTTCTCGGCAAGGGCTACGCGCTCGGTTCAAAACTGTTTGAGACGGTCTACACGGGGGAGACGCCGGATAATGCCTACGACAAGGCATTCTGGCAGACAAAAACGATCTGGAATAATACGCGGATTCTCAAAACAAAATTTACAAGTGCGATTTCGTACAAGGGGGCCCTTTATGGATTGAGCGATGGGATTCTTGAATGCGTCGATCCATCCGATGGATCGCGAATTTGGAGAGGCAAGAGATACGGGCAGGGCCAAGCGATCATCGTCAATGACCATGTATTGGTTAGCGCCGAAGATGGTCGAATCGCTCTGATCTCCATCCAAGATGGAACTTCCATTGCGGAAATGCAAGTACTAGACGCCATCACATGGAACGTACCTGCCGTCGCAGGGCCCTATCTATTAATGCGAAACTCCGAGGAAGTGGTCTGTTTGTTATCGGAAAGGGATGCCGAAAGAAATGACGAATCCGTCTCCCCATAGCGGCCAAATCATTTTGGGGTTGGATCCCGGTCTGGCCATCACTGGGTATGGAATCATTCGTAGCCATTCGAAGGTCGAGTTGATCGAGGCCGGGGTGATTCGGATTCGTCGCGATCAAACTTTGGCCGAACGGCTGAAAGAACTCTATGCCGGCATTATGGAGGTGCTCGAGAGTTACCCGATCCATTTCGTCGCGATCGAGCAGTTGTATTCCCACTATGAACGGCCAAGAACCGCCATTTTGATGGGGCATGCCAGAGGTGTTTTGTGTTTGGCAGCGGCCAATGCAGGCAAGACAGTTCATTCTTACGAACCGACCAAGGTGAAAAAACTTTTAACGGGCAATGGCCGAGCACCCAAATCGCAAATGCAACTCGCGATCCAACAACAATTGTTTCTCAAAGAACCGCCCGATCCACCCGACGTGGCCGATGCACTGGCCATCGCCCTATGCCATCATTTTGCAACGGGGCCCGTTGCTCAACTACTCAAAAACGCAAGGAAGACACATTGATTACTAAGGTTTCCGGTCAACTGCTTACTCTCGCGGATGACACCGCCACGCTGAATGTTCCCCCGTTCGAGTATGAAGTCGCCATCCCAGAATACACGCGTCGACACTTGCAGGCAGAGATTGGGAAAAGCATCGCTCTGCACACGATTCATTACATTGATGGAAATGCAGCACAAGGTGGAAAGCTGATGCCGAAACTGGTCGGTTTCTTAACGACGATTGAGCGCGATTTCTTTGAGCTCTTTTGCTCAGTCGATGGAGTGGGAGTGAAGAAAGCGTTGCGAGCGATGGTGCGTCCGGTACAGGACACCGCCATCATGATCGAGCAACAAGATGCTAAGGGACTCTCAACGTTACCTGGCGTTGGGCCAGCCACTGCGGAGAAGATCATCGCAACGCTTCGCCGCAAGATGCCTAGGTTTGCGTTGCTCGTGCGTCGTGAACTCCCGGGTGCTGAGGTACAAGCGCCTGGCGTCGTCGAAGAAACGTTCCAAGCTTTGATCGTGCTCGGGCACAACGAAGCGGACGCTCGGCGATTGATCGAACAAGCGTTAGCGGTATCGAAGAAGTACAAAGATACCGAATCGATGATTCAAGCGATCTATCAAAGGCAAACGAGCCAGTAGTGGTCATTTGTCATTTGTTAGTGGTTAGTGGTTACACTAACACCCATGAGTCTATTCTCCCCCTCGCCCTGGTACTCCAGGGAGAGGGGGTCGGGGGGTGAGGGGAGCCAGAATCAGACTTGACCCCTTTTTGCTTTGTCATGACGAGCAGATTGTATACGCACTGCGTATACAATTGAGCTCGACCCATATCCGGCGCGCTGCTTCTAACTTGCAATCGCATACGATTTTTGTCGGTCAAGGATTTTCGTTCTCGACAGCGTTTCCTCTAATACACAGCTCTTTGCAGCGAGTCCGATTGCTGGACGTATAGTACAAAGAGAACGCTGCTTCTATCGGGCCAGGTTGCTTTGGAGACTTGAACAGCACGGTCATCTTCTTTGTCTCGCCGCTCTTCAACTGGAATGGTTGAAAGTCAACGTCTTCAACGCAGCCCAGACCGCAAGCTCCACGAATTCCTACGACCTGGGTGACACCGAAAAAACTTGGGTTATGTACACCGAAGGAAACAATCCTATCCTCTCCATATGGAAAGTCGCGGAGGGTAAGTTCTGATGATTCTATTTCAAGTGAAGTTGATCGGGTGAGTATAGTTGATCCAATTAGGCCGCAAGCGAATATGAAAAGCGCGGCGGCAATGAATCGAGATATGAGCTTTTTGTAACGCAACATAAGATATTTCGTTTTGGCTGGGATGAACTACTAGCTTCTTCGTAGCCCGACTCCCCACTGATAGAGGAGGCCGCCAATAATAACCAGACTCAATCCACCCAACGATGAGTACAGCCAATACGGTGGCGGTTCATTCAAGGTCGGCTCTGGAAATCCAAACGCGCTAAGTGTAAAGTCGCGTTCACTCAAGGCAGCGACCGCAACGGAAGACTGATAGGTAAAGTCATCAATAACTGTATTGGTGGCAATGTTTCGAATTTCGTGTCGTGAACTGGTCATAAAGGGAGCACCACCAAGATTCTCATCGTAGCTGGCTGTGTAACTCGTTTTTACATTTGGAGCCTGGTTCCAAACGAAAGAGTAAAGCAGCCAGTTGTTTGTGGGATCGAATACAGCCACCGCTGATCTGCGCTCTACTGATCGAACCAACTCATTCCCTTTCTGCTCGAAAAAAACGAATGGAAAATCTACATTGACCTCAAAGCATTCACGATTGTTGACCGAAATGAGCTTGATGTCTTGTATTTTCACTTCATCGTTAAACCACTCAATTTGATTCGATGCTCCTCGCATCGGAAGCGTCTCGGGGGATTGAATTTCCCCAGGCGGCACCATGATTCGATTGTAGGCATCGATGTTGTCGCTTCCATCTGGAGGAGGCACTTGATAGGGATGTACCCCGATGATTACCCATTCACCCGAGGACGAGCTTGCAAGTTCGAAGGCATATCGAGGATTAGCGCAATGTAGCGTTTGCTCCCCTTTGTTCACTTCCTTTGAGTTCATTTGCCGGTAATTAGTGCGGATTCGCTTCTCTTGGTATTGATCCATCTGGATAACCTTACCCTCCCGAACAACCTTTTGATTGGAGCTAATGGTCACGCCAGACGTTGCGGGAAAAAACTTCTTGCGGAGTTCCAACTGTTTTTTCCAAGCTTTCGGAGCTTCGTTTTGAAACCGCCTAAACAATGCTTCGTCCAATTCAGCCCCGGCCAATGGAACTGCCTGGCAAAGGCAACAAACGATCAAAGTTGTGGCAACGCCAACAGTCGAGATATGACTCTTTAGATACAAGGCAAACTCCGAATCAAAAATCCGCAAAATGAATTATTGCAGGCCTACTATGGTTTAAGATCAAAAAGTCGGTCACGAAGCGGTCGTGACCGACTAAGTCAATAAGACGGTGATTCTAGGTTTTTCCTGAATCAAGCTATCTTACGGAGCAAACACATACGTCCTTGCCTTCCTGCTGTATCACTTCGCAACCGCCACTGCATCTATTGCATCCCTTATCATTTCTGCAATTACCAAGTGATGGTGGTGTTGATGTTGACCCTTTCCGTATACATTTTGGTCCGCCCACCTTCTGATTTTCTGGTGTTCCACAAGCGTTGCACCCGGGTGGGCATGGTACGACGACGACCGGTCCAGCCAATACGGAGGGCACGGATGTCGTTCCAATCAACATCAGAAATAACCCCAATCCCATCAAAGCTTTACCAGCGAACTTTTTTACATTCATCTAAGTTTCTCCCAAAAGGAACCAAACAAACACACAAAAAACTATTCGACTTCTCGCCATCTACAAACCATCCTCATCTGTTGCTTGCTAGACGTTAACAACGCAAAGGATGACTTTGATCCTAATTTCACGTCGACATCAATATCGACTTTCCCTCCAGCAGGAACGACGACTGGCAAGGACTTGATTGCTCGGCACTTGCAGTTTTGCTCAGCACCAATTAGCCGAACCGATTCTTTTCCACGATTGACTACCGCAAAGCTTAACGTTTGCCATTCCCCTTCCACTCCCGGACTTGCTGCAACCACTGCAGGCTCCGTCACGAGTACTTGGCCAGTGACACCGATCGGCAAGTTCCGAGCATACCACGCCCCTATCTCTGAATGAAAAAACATCCCACCGAACCCAGCAGTTGTGGCGACGAACAAAACGGCTACGGTATAAATCCAAATGGGTTGTTTGAATCGAAATCCAAGCCGGTCGGACGAGTCATCGACAACTCGCTGATTTTCTATTCGTCCAACAATCAACAACAGTGAAATCGCAACGATGTCGATTACGAACACCCATGCCGGATTGAAATCAACGCTCCCAAAACATCCGCACGTAGCTTTCCTCTGTACGATCATCGCCAATGAGGCCCCGGCGAAAGTTGCGAACAGACAAAGAGTGCAAAACCAAGCTGCGAACGTTTTCCAGCCAGAAAGCAACCAAAGTGCGATAAGGACCTCAATCTGAATTAGTCCAAATTCCAACGAGGGTGCGATATCGAATAACGCATTTGGCGTTCCAAAATCACGCAGCTTAAGAAACGAAGCTGCTAGCAAGAAAACGCTGAAAAGTGGACGAATCAAACCCCACGTAAACCACTTGGGTTGCGAAACTCGATAAGACAATTCAGTCACGTTTATCCCCTTTCATTCCATATCGACCGAATCGTGGTTTTGAGCTGTTGCGAGCGCGACAACAACCGCTGCGTCGACATCTTGACTAAGGCTTCGGACGGACCCGTCCGTAAACGCAAAGTTGACAACGCCAGTATGTTCTCCGAACGGCTCTCCGATCTGGTTGGATTCATTGATAGCACCGCCAACTACCGTTCCAATACGAAATCCAGACCAGGAATACAGGTACGACTTTGTAGAGGCACGTGTGGTTGACTGAAGGGCGCTGGATGGATCCAATTCGATCAAATAGGTGAAAGTTGCCGATGCCCCTTCGTTCATAGGAATACTTACCTGCCTAGAGAACCAAATACGTTCTCCCACGCTCTCCCAAAACAAAAATGTATTCGATGTGCCATCGCTTACCTCGCTGAGGCGACGTTCTCGAACAACGGAACCTACGCGTAGTCGAATCGTGCCGAAATGCGCTTTTCCCGAGATGTAAGCACCATCATTTCCAGAATAATCGCATGCTTGAGCTTGTAGCCCCGCGACAGATGGACCCGAAAAGCGATCGGATAGATCAACGAGCAATTCGGACTCCATCGCACTCGGGCATTTTAGCAGTGAGGGTGATTTCTCAATTTTTGATTTATTCGGTAGCGAATTGCTTGGCACGTTCTTATCGATTGATTCATAAAGTGCATTTTGCTCGAAAAAAGGGAGCATATTTACGAAAAGACCAGCATCACGTTGATAACTAACGGTCTTGGGATGGGCGTTCATGGTTGGGCCTGGCAGATAGCGATACGATGACTCGAAGTTCATTGCAGCCAGACCAAGCTGCTTTAGATTCGAATGACATTGCATTCGACGAGCCGCTTCTCGGGCTGCCTGAACCGCAGGAATCAGCAGGCCAGATAACAATCCGATGATCGAAATCACTACCAGTAACTCCACCAGCGTTAAGGCACAGCGAGAGCGGCTCTTGATCTTGCAACCCGATCGTTTGAGCGCGTTGAACTTAACGAACGGCATAGACGACGGAGCAAACGCCGAATCCGCGATGGCAACCTCTAGAAAGTGAGTGACCACTCGCGAGAACTGGAAAGCTGACGTGCTGGAGATTTGGATAGCTGGAGAGTTGGTTCGCAAGATGAACTCCTCCGGGATACTTGAATTTGCAGCAAAACCATCGCGCGTATCGTTATAGCGGATTGAAATTTTCGTTGCAAGAAAATTCTCCACAATTTTGAAAGCATTTTGTGCTAGTCACATCCGCAACTGTTTTTCATACCAACGCGCCGTTGGGCGATAGCCCCGGTTTTCCAAATTCGTCGAGAACCGGGGCTATCGCCCTTCGGCACTCAGTTTGTTTCACTCAGCAAGCGCTGGCTACCGACTCCGACAATCCTACATCCTTATCCCAACGTGCGGTTCTCGAAACGTCATCATCCAAGGTAAGAGTCGTATGCGGTAGTTCCGCACGTACGGATCTGTGCGGGGGACGGCCAGCAATGGCCGTCCCTACCGCGATTCTGAGCCAGAATCTATTCCTAAGCCAAGCGGCTTAGAACTCGGACCAAGCGTCGTCATCACTATTGGCAAAAGCACGATCGAACGCCGCGAACGTTGAGCCGGAGAACTTCACTTGCAAATCGCTATCCGTGCCGGTCTCAATGCCGGCGAAGGAATCCTCAGTGGCGACGGGTGTTATAGCCACGTAGCCCGAACGCTCAACCGATAACGGTGCATTCGCCCTTTCCATTTCGACTTGAGAACCCCACGATGAAACGGACTGAGTCAATCCGCCAACGTAGAACATCGAGTTAAGTTGCACGCTTGGCGCGCCAAAGATCAATGGGGCTGCAAGGGAATGCTGTTCCGCCAGCAGTTCGCCCTTGCCGGCAAACTCATGGTCATAGTCATGGAAGTGGTCATGGTCATCTTCATGGTCATGCGCCAAGTCACCTACATAGGCAACGCCGTCCATCCAAGTCATCACAGGTACCGACAATTGCTCTGCACTCAGGAATTCCGGCGGCACAAACATCCACAGGGGATCTGCGACTGCAATCAATTCGATGTCGAATTCCTGCTCTTCACCACGAGCAGTGGTCTTCCCATCATCGTTTTGAATGGTACCGTTGGCAGATGAAGTCGAAAGCGTTGCGCCCACCGCACCCGATAACACAACTCGAAATGTCTCGGTGGCTTCGCGAGTTGAATCGGCCCGAGCGTTGATGGTGATGTCCACGGCAGAAACTCCAGCGGCAAATCTGACCAAAACGTTGCGGGCAAAGCCGCCGGCGAAGTCAGTGCTGTTCGCTGGCTTGAGTCCAGTGCCACTGACCGTGTAAAGAACGCTTGATGCAGCAGTCAAACTGCCTGCACGCGTAATCCTGAAACCAAAGGGCGTTGAAGCGGTGCCCGTACCTTCGTTTTTAATGGCACTCGTGGCAGAAATACTGAGCGTCGGCAGCACTTGCGCTACATCATCGTTCACGATTGTACCAATGGCAGAGGCTACTCCAATAAGTGTCGCGCTGCTCGAACTGGAGATGGATACCAGGAAGGTCTCGTTGCTCTCAACCGTCGTATCTCCTTGAACGTTGACCGTTACAGGTAGCGAAGTCACTCCTGGACTAAACGTCAGCGTTCCAGCGGGCGGAAGAACACCGCCAACAAAATCGCTCGGGCTGGCAGGTGAAGAACCCGACCCGGTCACTGCATAATTGACGGTCGAGGTGCCGGATGGATCACCCGTGCGATTGACCGTGAAGGTAAATACAGTGCCACCGCTATTCAATTCATTCTTGGACGCATCGGTGGCAACGATACTCATCGTATCACCAGCGACTGCACCAATCGTGCCGCTGATGGAATACTGTCCGATACTTGCATAGTCGCTATAACCGGTCGGCGGGGTAGCCGTTGGGGTGCCTGCTCCGGTTCCATCCACTTTCAAATAGTAGGTGCCGGCATCAAGAAACGCGCTGATGTTCGCATTGAGCGATAGCAGTGGATTCGACGAAGCAACGAGTGTTCCGACACTGTTGTAGAGTGTCGCTTCAATATCGAGGTTAGCACCCAACGGGGCTGAGTTCACATTCAGCGTCACCGCCCCAGCACTGGTCGTGAATCGGAAGTAATCAACGTCCGTTCGAGTCGTTATCGTTCCGCTACCGCTGACGGCTGTGCCAACAACATTCAACGGGGAAGCGGTCGCAGCGTCGTTGCCATGGTCATCGGACTTGTAACCAAAACCGTTGTAGTTGGTGATGACAAATAAGTCGTCCGGACCTTTGTTGTAATTCGCACCGGCGCCGGCATTGTTCGAGCCGGTGTATTCTCCCTTGTCCCATTGCGAAACGTCGACGTAGTAACCAACGCCCATGATCGTTGACCAATAGGCGGTATCCGTTCCCAAGCCGTGCCCCTGATAATAGCCTGACGTAGATGTGCCGTCGTGGGAGAGTCCCAAGCTATGGCCGACTTCGTGACTAGCCGCTTCGGCGACTCCGACCTCGCCGGTGTTGAACACAAACACGGGCGTATCCGAGTTCCAATCAAAACTGTCGATGTAGGCAATGCCACCGCAACCACAGTTGAATGCTACGTCTTTAGTGACAACCGCCCGCACTCCCCATTTGGTATCGGTTCCGCCGGTGTTTCGAAGGTTTTCAATGGTTGGTGCAACGGTTGTTACGTTGACTTGGAATGGAGCAAAGTCCTCTGCAACCCGCTTGAACGTCCGTTCAATCACAGTCAATTCGGATGCGCTGAAATTCGCAGTGTCTGCATCCGAGCTATATGCAGGAGAATTGATGGTCGCTCCATTGTTCCAGGCCGTACCACTGGTCACATGACCATCAAAGTCCAAGTAAATGGTATGGTCCGCGCCAGGCAAACTGCTGAATGCCGGGACATCCAATGCCAAGTTCAGTCGCGGCTCAAGCAACTCCATCGAAAGCCGATTCCGCTTTCGATTGCGTAACGTCAACCTCGTAAAATCTCTCTTCTCAGAACGGGCCATAGAACACTCCGATGTTGTGATGTGAATTCGACACTACTTGAGCGAGCAACTGACAATGGCAGATTGTAAGGCAGTTGCCATCCCCCCGGTCGGCTAGACCACGCAACTCTAGGTTTCGAGCTGAACTCCGCTCGGCTCGCATCGTCAAAGCCGAAGGTGTTCAACCACAAAGCCCAGAGTCGCGAATTGCATGAATCGAATGCCGCTGGGTTTATCTCAGGAGATGGTTACAACGTGACGCCAAAATCGCCTCGAATGTCGCGCCAAATGCAATGCACATGATTCGCAATGTTTCCGGCTGCGTCGGGCTGCGTATTGACGAACTCGATCAGAAAAGTAGGACCTTGGACTCGATAGGAATGGCCGATACCTGTCTGAAGTGCTCCTTCCCAGGAAAAGAAGACAGCATCCCAACCCCCAGCACCTTCAATCGCTTTTCGTCGATCGTCCGCGATTTCTTCTGGGACTGCATTGATATACTCGTTGACCAACGCCTTAAGCAGCGTTTGTTGAGGTGCAGCTAACTGCCAACACGCGATGCCAACGGGAGCTTGAGGTGTCGGTTGCGGTACTCCAAGCGTCCGGTTTTCGCGTGGGGCTTTGTCCGTTAAGATTGCGAGTGCACGTTGCTTTTCGGAAAGCGAATGTACTAATTCAAAGGCCAACGTTTCTTCTAATCGCAGCATTCGCCTCCCGACGGGCACGTCTGCCTTGTTTTCAATTCGAACGATGGCTGGGTTGGACGCAAAGGCCTGTGGTGTCGACGAGACGACTCGGTCACCATTCATAAGAAAGTTTAACGAAAGATGGTGCCCTTCAATGCTGAGGCCCCATTTTTGGCCAGGTTGTGGTGTACCGAAGACCGTGAAGTAGTATCGCGTCGAGTCTCGAAGCGGGCTATTCGTCTTTCCGGCTTCCAATTCCTTGAGCAAATTCTCCATGTGCATGATCTGAGTTGACTTGCGATAACCCATTTCGCTCAGCACGCTTCGAAGCAAAGCCATAGCACCTTGACGTTGGCGTTCGTCCATTTCATTCAACTGCAGACCCTTGCGAGTGTCCTTCGGAATGATGTGCCAGTCGGGTTGCAGAGGGCTATCAATCGGTAGAAGTACTTTGCTCTTTTGACCATCGGTAAGTGAACCGACAAAGCTGGACGCAGCGATTGTGATTTTCTCGGCGACTCCGCCTGTCTTATAGAAGCCATGTCCGAATGGAACGATGCATAACAGGCTTGTGCAAGCAAAGGCAAGAAACCATCTTCTAGAAGTCATGATTCAACTCGTGTCGTTAGAAACGATCTCGTAAAAATATTGGGGAGGGAAAAAGTCACTAAGACTTTCGAAACGGTGGGAAGCCGAAACTCTCGACGAGTTTCGCTACGACGATCCTCGATCGACTAGACCGTAGCCTAGGAATATCCTAAGTATAACATGGAATCGGCCGCCTTGGGCATTACGATCGTTCGGTCAATAAATATTCGAGCGTAGGCTTTCTGCTCCACGAAAGGGGCGTTCTCCGTCGGATAGGCTATGGTAACCCGACGCGTGACGGCGTGTTGATTGAATGGTACGACGGACTTCCTGGTCCGTCGAATTCCCCATTGACGGACTTGGAAGTCCGTCTTACCGCCCTTACCCAATAACGACTTCACTAAAGCAACAAGCCGTCACGCTTCGGGTTGGGATACTGCAATCCGCAGAATCCATGGAAGTCCTAGGTTTGGGGCGGGAGTCTTTGCTAAAACTGGCGACTCTGTCCCGTGATCACGAAAGCGATCGTGTCACACTGACCAACCCCAAACCCACGGACAAACGACAATGAAGATTCTCGCACTCGATTTCGGT
>CAMCMB010000063.1 GCA_945875845.1 Pirellula staleyi DSM 6068 | reverse complement strand
GCAATGGATAGTAGACTTGCGTACGGCATGTCGAAGTAGGCTGTGGGACAAAATCTGGAATCGCTATCTGAGTACGATTGACCAACCAATAGACATAAGTCAGCCGAAACCCGAAAATGAGCTCGTCGCAGCCTGAAAAATCATTGGTCTACAAGCGACTGCACCCCGCATGCGTGGGGCTTGTATTCGAACTCGGCCACCTCCTCATGCAGAAGTTCGAGATGAATGTCCAACACCTTCACGACAGACTCCGTCCACGTAAGACTCCTTAATAAACAGCTACCAGTCCCTGCTCGTTTAGAAAACGCATGGGTTTGATCCCTACCCGCCTCCTATCATGGGGAAGTGGCTCACGAAAGAAAATTACGCACGCAATGAAAGCATTCGGTAAGCTCATTGCTGGCAACAACATGCGTCAATTGATCGAAAACAAAACTACCGTAGAATTGTGGGTAAAGATGAGGCGGGACGCCCATGCCACTTTCGAACACACCGCGTCTAGTCACTTCGCGGCAATCGCTTGAAATGTTTTTCGCACTTCGGAATTGTCGGCGTTCGGAAAATTCGAACGCTGAACCATCAGGATGGCACATCGTTTCTTGACGGGATCGATCCAGGCTTGTGTGCCATAGGCCCCGCCATGACCGAACGAGCCAGGTGAAAGGGATTCGCTTACTCCTTGCGGCTCACGAACAACACAAAATCCCACTCCCCATGCATTGCCGTCCGTGAATCCTGTCCTGAGATCGCCCGTGGTCGGTTTGCTCAGGCGCGCGACAGACCCTGCCGACAAAATCTGCTTTCCTTGCCATTGGCCTGCGTTCAGCAACATTTGACAAAAACGGCCGTAGTCTTCCGCAGTCGAAAACAATCCACCGTTGGCCGCTGGCAATCGACCCCGATCCGTTGGTTGCTTGCCAGACAACAATCGAATCGGCGTTTCTTTGAGGGAGCCATCCGCCTCCTTCGAATAACTTTTGGCGAGACGCGTCATTTGCAGTTCAGACAAGTAGAACGTCGTGTCCTTCATACCGAGCGGCTTACACACTCGCTCGTCTACAAAAACATCGAACGACTTTCCCGAAACGACTTCCACGATGCGGGCCGCCGTATTAATGCCGGTCTGACTGTATTGCCATTTACTGCCGGGTTCGAACAGCACAGGTAGGCTCGAGTACTTCTGGGCGGCTGCAGCCAAGGTTGGATCGGAGTAAGCTTTACCGTCGCCGATCTCGCTCATGCCGGACGTGTGATTTAGCAATTGTTCGATGGTGATTGAAACGGGTGAGCCGTCTGTTCGTTTTAGGCTGGCCATTTCAGGCAAGTACTTCGTGATGGAATCCTCTAGGGCAAGCTTGTTTTCATCCACCAACATCATCACACACGCAGCCGTGATCGGCTTGGACATGGATGCAATCCAGTGAATAGAGTCGACCTGCATGGGCGACTTCGTCGTCAGGTCCGAATAGCCGGTCGCATCCACGTAAAGCGTTGCATCCGAGTTCAAGACCAGCGTGACAGCGCCTGCGACTTCGTTGCTCGCTACGAAGCCCTCCATGGCATGATGGATGGAGGACATGCCCGGCAGAACGCTTTGGTCTTGGGCGAAGGACAGAGAAAACGACACGGACAGGAGTAGACCGAGGGCGAACGCAGCCGAACTCTTACAAGTCCGGCTACAGACCGTTTGAACTGCAACACTCATATGATTTTCCCTACGAAGCGAAATGACAAAAACGGGGGCAAGAGTGGGTGTGTTTCGGTTCCCAACCAAGTCTAAGGACGCCGGTCTGAGGTGTAATATAGATACAGCCGACAAAAGGTGCAGGCACGCTCCGTCGTGCAGTTCGCAGTCAAGCTTTTGACAGGATTCTAGGTGGACGGCACATGGAATGTGCCTACTACTTTGACTTTGGACAGCTGTGTCAATATAGGCTATTTTTCTCGCCCAAACGTCATGGATCGCCATTTCAGGTGCCGTTGAATCGCAAAATTCAGGTCTCAAGTCGTGCCACTCAGGTAGCGTGACGGCGATTGGGCGATTAAACTTCCCAATTGAAAAATCAAGCACGTCGCGTGCAGCCCATTCTCCCACCCCTCCTTTTGTATTCCGAGTTCGACCTATGAGCCAATCCGATTCAAAAAACCTAGACCACTCAACGGTGCCCAACGCGCATCGGCTTTTATGGGCAGGCTTCATGGCGATCCTCGCGGCGGGCGTTGGCTTCGCTATCCGAGGAGGCATCTTTGATAATTGGGGCAAAGAGTTTGGTTTTAATGCAACTCAATTGGGCTCGATCGGTGGTGCAGGTCTTTCCGGTTTCTGTTTTGGCATCATCATCGGTGGTGTCATCGTTGACAAAATTGGCTACGGCAAACTAGTGGCGATCGCATTGCTTGGGCACATTCTTTCAGCCTTTGTGACCTTTGCCGCCTCAACACCTGAGAATGCATATAATTATCTTTTCTGGGGCATGTTTATCTTCGCGTATGCGAACGGAACGCTCGAAGCCGTCGCAAATCCTCTTGTTGCAACTGTGTTTCCGAACAACCGAACGCACTATCTCAATATTCTGCATGCAAGCTGGCCTGCGGGATTGATCATCGGGTCATTTGCGGGATGGGTTCTCGATGACAAATTTCAATGGGACTGGAAACTACAATTAGCTTTGTATTTGATCCCAACAGTTCTTTACGCAATCATGTTCTTTGGACAGAAGTTTCCAAAATCCCAGGCTGCCGCAAGCGGAGCTAGCTTCGTCGAAATGTACAAGCCCGTTGGAATCCTTGGCTCTTTGGTCGCATGCTACTTGTTGGCGCTGTTTTTTGGAGACATTTTCAAGTTCGTCTCGCCTGAATACGCTGCCTACATTGGATACGGGATTGGTGGACTGCTGTTGATTGCGGTTGCCTTTATGACCAAGTTTTCCATCGGATCCTTTCTCTTGTTTGTTTTGTTCGTGACGCACGCATTGGTAGGATCCGTTGAACTGGGTACCGACAGTTGGATTCAGAACATCACTGGCAATCTCTTTACTTCAGAACAAGGAAAGTACTTGTTTCTGTGGACATCGGTCATCATGTTTGGCCTGCGATTTTGTGCACATTGGATCGAGAAAACGCTCAAGCTTTCGCCGATCGGTTTGTTGCTCATTTGCTCGATCATCGCTTGCATCGGTCTAAATCTGGCCAGTACGATGCAGACTTTCTCGATGGCGTTGGTTGCTCTTGGAATCTATGCAGTGGGCAAGACTTTCTTTTGGCCAACCATGTTGGCGGTCGTGGGTGACCGTTATCCACAGACGGGTGCCGTTGCGATGTCGATCATGGGTGGCATTGGAATGCTCTCCGCTGGTCTCATTGGCGGTCCTGGTCTCGGATATGGCAAGGATCGATTCGCGAGCGAAGAACTGCGTCGGATCAATCCTGAGCTAGCAGATTCTTACAAATCGGAGAAATCGAGTTCGTTCCTAAATCTCAAATCGACTGAGATCTACGGACTAGATGGAACCAAGCTCGCAGCTGCGAAGGAAAGTAAGTCACGCACACCCGATCAAGAAGCGGTCGTGGCTGCAGACCAACAAGGAGATCGGAACACCCTGAAAGCCGATGCATTGATTCCTGCAACGATGGCTTTGATTTATCTGCTCTTGCTGTTTTACTTTAAGTCGATCGGTGGCTACAAACCTTTGGGGCTTGATGGCAAGGATCGATAACCTTAGCGTGAAAGTAACGATCCCCTGGGATAGACCCAGGGGCATCCGATTCATGCCATCTGGCTTTACGCCAGTGGTATCTGACCTTTGCCCTAGCGTGAAGGTAACGATCCCCTGGGATAAACCCAGGGGCATTCGTTAAGCTATTGCCCTTTTTTGGACGAGGTTGGCGTCGCGGTTCCTTGGACCAACGGTTGGCTCGCGTAGAACAATCCTTGAATCACCCGAGTCATGTGTGGGATCTCCAACCGCTCCCACTCGTCGTTCGGTTGATGGTAGTCCGTATGCAGCGAGCCGGCCGAGAAACTGTGCGCCACAACCCCTTTCTCGGCAAAAGACCAGTTATCACTCGCTCGATAGAGTCGTGAGCTGAAGCTCGGATGTTCAAATATTTCTGTGCCTCTCAAGATCGATGCAGTGTTCATGAGCGATCCTAGGTTGGACTCTTGCCAGCCTGTCATCCAAATCTTGCCGTTTGCACCAGGCTCTGGCCTGCCAATCATTTCGATATTGATATTCGCGACAATTTTATCGAGTGGCCATGATGGGGTGGCGACAAATTGTTTCGAGCCGAGTAGACCGGACTCTTCGCCCCAAAAAGCCATGAATAACAAGCTGCGCCTTGGTCTTGGCATGGCACCAAATGCGTCCGCCAACGTGACAACGGCAGTGACCCCCGAAGCGTCATCATCCGCTCCGTTGTAGATCACGTCACCTACCCCAGTTCGAGCACCCAAATGGTCCAAGTGCGCCGAGAACAAGATCGCTTCTTTGGAAAGTTCCGGATCTGTTCCCGCCAGCAATCCGATGACGTTCCGCATGGGTTTGTCTAAAACGAGTGTCGCAGGCACTTCCAGTTTGATCGATTTCGAGGCAAGCGAGCTTTCCGGAACGAGTAGCACCGGAATAGCGAACCGATTCTGAGGTGACTCGGGACTAGGCCTGTCTCGCGATTGTTGCGCGAGCTGGATAAGTCCACTATCCGGTGCGACACCGAGCAAAAGCATCTTGGCACCGGCCTGGCTAAGCTTGCCAGCCATTCGGACCACTTGTGAAATCAATCGAGGGCCTATCGCATCACCTTGGTAGACACCCCCTACGACTCCACTTAAGCCCGTAGTCGGCAGATCCGCAGAAAGATCGACCGCAACTAGTTCGCCCGAATACTTGAATGGTTCACTGCCGCAGGCCAGCAAGCCGAAGTGTTGAATCGAACCATTGTCTGCATTGGTCATTGTGAATGGGGCGCTTGGAATTTGCACCATCCGTTTGCTCGTCTCGTGGTAGTAACTGCCGTCTGCTCCGCCCACCAATCCAGCGCCTCGAAAACGAGACGCCACATAAGCAGCGGCGATGTCGAACTCGGGCGACGCTGTCGCGCGACCTGCAAGTTCATCGCTTGCTAGAAATGAGATGGTCGCGATGACACGTCCCTCGGTTATTTGCGAGGTTGCAACAACTCCTTGCAAATCCGATTTGTCTTGCCGAGCATGCCCAACGTTCACGAACAGGATTAGGCAAACGGAAAAGCAGTACCAACGGTTCATGGGAATGGACTTTCTACTAGAGCAGACTTAGTTGCACGGCGCTCCGCGTCGTGGGAATCAAGACGTGGAGCGTCGTGGGAATCAAGACGTGGAGCGTCGTGGGAATCAAGACGTGGAGCGTCGTGGGAATCAAGACGTGGAGCGTCGTGGGAATCACGACGCGGAGCGTCGTGCAACTAACTTCAGCTTGCGAGGGGAATCCCTAGAGGCAAGCTAGAAGCTTACCTATGCGACCTACGGGAGTTCACGTTAGTCTTCGTTGACTTCGGCGTCCGAGACTGGAGGTGGCGGGGCAACCTCAGCTGCAGCTTGTGGCCGTGGAGCTTCGTTGAGCAACGGGAAACTCGATTCTGCCGCTGCGGTTCCACGATTGACCAGATCCTCAAGAGCTTCCTTGCGGTAGCTGACTTCGGAATCTTGGAAAACGCGGAAGCCTGTTCCAGCTGGGATCAAGTGTCCGAGAATCACATTTTCCTTCAATCCAACCAACCGATCGACCTTGCCAGCCAATGCTGCTTCGGTCAAGACCTTGGTCGTTTCTTGGAAACTAGCTGCCGAGATAAAGCTATTGCTTTGTACGGCTGCCTTAGTGATTCCCAACAGTTGCACTTCGCCCTGTGCTGGCTTAGGTTTCTTGCCCTTTGCAGGCTTTCCGCCCAAGGCTTCGCATTGCGCGTTCGAGGTTTCAAACGCATCCTTGGGCACGATGGCTCCAAGAGCGAACTCCGTGTCACCTGGATCGCTGATTTTCAAGCACTTGGCTAGATTATCGTTCTGTCGCTTGAATTCGAATCGATCCATGACGAGACCCGAGAGCAAGCTTGTGTCACCCGCATTGGTTATCTTTATTTTACGCAACATTCGGGCGATGATGATCTCAATGTGCTTGTCATTGATTTCAACGCGTTGCAGGCGATAGACTTGCTGAACTTCGTGTACCAGGTAGAGCTGAACGGCCTCTTCGCCGCTGACTCGCAGGATATCGTGCGGTACAAGCGGGCCTTCGACCAACGCTTGACCAGCTTTGACGGTATCGCCAGAGTGCACCAGGAATCGCTTGCCTGGTGGGACCAAGTGTTCTGTTTCTTCGCCGCTCTCGCTGCGAACGACAATCGATCGTTTGCCGCGTTTGCGATCCTTGGAAATTTCGACGATGCCGTCCAGCTCCGCGACGACAGCAGGATCCTTGGGCTTTCTGGCTTCAAAGATTTCGGTAACGCGAGGCAGACCACCGGTAATATCTCGAACACCGGTTGCTTCACGCGGCATTTCAGCCAGCTCGGTACCCGCGTTGACTTTCTTGCCTTCGGCACAGTTAATAACTGCCTTGTCAGGTAGATAGTGAACATCGAGTGCTTTTCCGTCGGCGTCTTCGATCACGATCTGCGGGTGCAGTTTGCCCCGAGCGTCCATAATTCGACGGCGAACGTTGCCGCTTGGGTCTTTTTCCAACTTGAGCGTTTCACCTTCAATGATATCCACGAAGACGACTTTGCCGCCAGCAGTTGCAAAGATTGGAATCTTGTGCGGGTTCCATTCACAGAGTTGTTGACCCTTTGGAATCTCTTGGTCTTCTTTGACGGACAATCGAGCCCCGGACGGAACGTCATAGCGTTCGAGTTCGCGACCGCGAGCGTCGACAATTGCGATTTCGCAGTTACGTGTTAGGACCACATCATCGCCATCGTCATTGGTGACCAAACGCATCTTGATGAATTTCACGATACCAGCTTTCTTGGCCTTGATATCGCTTTCTTCCATACTCGTACTCGCAGCGCCCCCTTGGTGGAACGTGCGCATTGTCAATTGCGTACCCGGTTCACCGATACTTTGGGCTGCAATGATCCCGACGGCCATGCCTTCTTCGACCAAAGCACCGGTACTCATGTCCATACCGTAACACGTGCGGCAGATACCCAAAGGAGCATCGCATGTCATTGGCGAACGCACTTGAATCCGTTCTAGACCCATTTCTTCGATCCGCCTCGCGATTTCGCGAGTGATCATTTCGTTTTCATCGACGATTGTCTCGGCAGTGATCAAGTTGACGATGTTTTGCCGGCTGACGCGACCGACAATCGAGTCCGCCAAGCGAACTTCGACTTTCTCACCACGGTAGATAACGCCCTTGGTAACGCTTTGAGTCGTACCGCAGTCATTCATTGTGATAACGACGTTTTGTGCAACGTCTGCGAGCTTCCGGGTCAGGTAACCCGAGTCGGCCGTCTTGAGTGCCGTATCGGCTAGTCCCTTACGTGCACCGTGTGTTGAGCTGAAGTACTCGAGAACCGAAAGGCCCTCACGGAAGTTCGACTTGATCGGTGCTTCGATGATTTCGCCCGTTGGCTTGGCCATCAGCCCCCGCATACCCGCCAATTGGCGAATTTGCTCAATACCGCCTCGGGCACCGGAAGACGCCATGAGAAACACTGGGTTGATGTACCAGTCACCTCGGTGTGTGTCGCTCTCCATGGCTTGCAACATGTCTTTCGTGATCAACTCACGCGTCGCAGTCCAAGCGTCGAGCGTTTGGTTGTAGCGTTCCTGAGCGGTCATGACTCCCTTCAAGTAGTTCTTCTGGAACGTCATGACTTTCTTGTCCGCGTCAGCAATGTGCTTGATCTTGGAATCCGGTGTCACGAGGTCGTCCGCGCCGAAGGACAAACCACTCTTGGTCGACTCTCGGAAACCGAGCTGATTCATATCATCGAGCAACTTGATCGTGGGACGCCGTCCGAGGCGTTGATAGCAGTCACTGATGACCGCAGCCAAATCGCTGCCTTTCAGAGCAATGTTGTAGAAATCCATCCCTTCCGGAAGAATCGAGTTGAACAAGATTCGGCCGAATGTGGTTTGGATAACCGCACCTGGTTTTGCGTTTGGATCTTCTGACTTGAGCTTTCGATGCGCAGGCAGACGAACTTTGATTTTCGCGTGAAGGGCAATGACCCCTTGGTTGTAAGCGTAGTCGGCTTCCGTCATGGTGGCAAAGACCATTCCGGCACCCTTTAGGTCGGGCAACTCCACCGAGATGTAATTGCAACCCATAACGGTATCCTGCGACGGGCTCATGATCGGCTTGCCGTTGCTAGGTGCGAAGATATTGTGCGTGCTCATCATCAGTGTGTGAGCTTCGACTTGAGCCTCGATGGAGAGTGGCAAGTGAACGGCCATTTGATCGCCGTCGAAGTCTGCGTTGAAACCTTTGCAGACCAACGGATGCAAGTGAATCGCATTTCCCTCGACCAAAATGGGTTCGAAGGCTTGGATACCCATTCGGTGTAGCGTGGGTGCTCGGTTGAGCAAAACAGGGTGATTGCGAATCACTTGTTCGAGAATATCCCAAACTTCTTCGTCCTTGCGCTCGAGCATTTTCTTGGCGGACTTGATCGTATCCGCGTGTCCGAGTTCTTTCAGCTTTCGAATGATGAAAGGCTGATACAGTTCAAGAGCGATCTTCTTTGGAAGCCCACATTGATGCAAGCGAAGACGCGGTCCCACGACGATCACGCTTCGAGCCGAGTAGTCAACACGTTTGCCGAGCAAGTTTTCGCGGAAACGACCTTGCTTGCCCTTGATCATATCGGTCAAAGACTTGAGAGGTCGATTGCTGCTACCGAGTACGGGTCGCTTGCAGCGGCCGTTGTCGAACAATGCATCGACCGACTGTTGCAGCATCCGTTTTTCGTTGCGAATAATGACTTCTGGTGCGTTCAAATCGACGAGCTTGCGCAAGCGATTGTTTCGGTTGATGATCCGGCGATAGAGATCGTTGAGGTCGGAGGTTGCAAAGTTACCGCTGTCGAGCAACACCAATGGTCTTAGATCGGGAGGAATGACCGGAATCACGTCCAGGACCATCCACTCGGGACGGTTTTCGCTATCGCGGATCGACTCAACCAATTTCAATCGATTGATCAGATCTTTCTTGCGTTGCTTGCTATTGGTTTCTGCTAGTTCGGTGCGGAGCTCGCCCGAGAGCTTGACAAGATCGAGTGCTTGCAGGAGCTTGCGAACGGCTTCGGCGCCCATGTCGGCTTCGAAATTATCGCCGTACTGCGCACGCGCTGCGCGATACTCGTCTTCGGTTAGCAACTGTTGGATTTCGAGTTCCGTGGTCCCAGCATTGGTGACGACGTAATCTTGGAAATAGATGACTTTTTCCAGGCTTGTCGTCTTCATTTCCAAAAGGTTACCCAAGCGACTTGGCATGGCCTTAAAGAACCAGATATGAGCTACGGGAGCAGCCAATTCGATGTGGCCCATGCGCTTACGTCGGACGCGTGAGTGCGTGACCTTGACGCCGCATCGATCGCAAATCATCCCCTTGTATTTCATCCCACGGTACTTGCCGCAAGCGCACTCCCAGTCCTTTTCAGGGCCAAAAATCCGTTCGCAGAAGAGACCATCTTTTTCCGGTCGGTAGGTACGATAGTTGATCGTCTCAGGCTTTTTGACTTCACCAAAGGACCAAGAACGAATGTCCTGTGGTCTGGCGAGAGAAATCTTGACTGAGGTATAGTCGTTAACGCGATCGTAGGCACCTTCAGCATTGGCCATTACGAAAAACTCCTGTGGTCAACAACTCGTTGGCACCTCGGTATTGAGGAGTGCTTCCGAATCGTTATGGGGGATGGATTAAGGTGTTTGTATTGTCGTGCGAGATTCATTGAATCTCGCGGGTTGGTTGTTTGGACGCGAACTAGATGCGACGCTTTTCAAGTCGCATGTTGAGTGCAAGACCACGGATTTCGTTTGTTAAAACGTCGAAGCTGGCCGGGGTGCCGGCTTCAAGCGTGTTCTCGCCCTTGACCATGGATTCGTAGATTTTGGTTCGCCCTTCAACGTCGTCGCTCTTCACGGTGAGTAGCTCTTGGAGAATGTATGCAGCACCGTATGCCTCGAGCGCCCACACTTCCATTTCACCGAACCGTTGGCCACCGAACCGAGCTTTACCACCCAGCGGTTGCTGAGTGATGAGCGAATAAGGACCAGTGCTTCGAGCGTGAACTTTGTCGTCGACAAGGTGGTGCAATTTGAGCATGTAGATGTAACCGACCGTGGTCTCTTGCCCCATCGCTTCGCCGGTCCGACCGTCATAAAGACGAATCTTTCCGTGACGAGGCAAGCCGGCGCTTTCCAACGCGTCGTTTACGTCCGTTTCGGTGGCTCCATCGAACACAGGCGTGATCGCTTGGAAACCTGACATTGCTCCAGCCCAGCCAAGGTGAGTTTCTAGAATCTGCCCCACGTTCATACGGCTTGGCACACCGAGTGGATTGAGCATGATTTGCAAAGGAGTTCCGTCAGGCAAGAACGGCATGTCTTCCACCGGCAATACCTTGGATATAACCCCTTTATTCCCGTGCCGTCCAGCCATCTTGTCACCGACGCTAATGACCCGCTTGGTCGCAATATAAACCTTGACCATTTGAAGCACGCCGCTTCGCAATTCATCGCCGCGTTTCATGCTGTTGAGTTGTCGATCACGCACATCCAAGGTTTCTTCCACGGCAGGCCAGAGGTTCTTGTAAACCTTTTTGACTTCCGCATGCAGCCCGGAATCCAATCGATTGATCAATCGCGAAAGATTGAAAGTCTGAGCTTTTTCGGCGATGTACTTTGGATCTTGTCCACCGGTCAATGGAGTACCATCATCGTCTGTTAGCTTGCCTCCAATGGATTTTTCAAGTTCTTCGGCAAACGCAGCAAACGACTCAGCAATTTCCTTGTTGCCCTCTGTTTCGACTCGCTTGAGTTCCTTTTCGAATTCCTTTCGCTCTTCTTCGGACAAGCTCATTCGTCGAGAGAACTTCTGAGTATCGATGACAATGCCTTCGATACCCGAGCTCACTTCGAGCGAATCGTTCTTGACGTCTTCCCCGGCACGACCGAAAATTGCGTGTAGAAGTTTCTCTTCCGGCGTGAGTTCTGTCTTGCTCTTGGGAGAGACCTTACCGACCAAGATATCGCCAGGTTGGACATAGGTACCAACTTGAACAATTCCAGTTTCGTCAAGATTTCGTAGAGCCTTTTCGCTTACGTTCGGAATGTCTCGCGTGAACTCTTCTCGACCCAGTTTGGTTTCGCGAATCTCAACATCGAATTCTTCGATGTGAATGGACGTATAAACATCTTGCTTGACGAGTTCTTCGCTTATGATGATCGCGTCTTCGTAGTTGTAACCATCGAAGGACATGAACCCTACCAAGACATTTCGCCCTAATGCGAGTTCCCCCAAATGGGTTGAAGCGCCGTCGGCGATGATTTGACCCTTTTCAACCTTATCGCCCACTTGAATGATCGGGCGTTGGTTGAGGCACGTTCGCTCGTTGAGGCCCTGGTACTTCTTCATCAAATAAATGTCGGTGCCAACCTCGATTCGCATGGAGTCAACATAGGTCACTTTGCCAGCTTTGCGGGCTCTGACGACCATGGAACTATTGGCAGCAACCTCTCGCTCAAGACCAGTTCCAACGATAGGTGGCTCAGCCACTAGCAATGGCACGGCTTGGCGTTGCATGTTGGAACCCATGAGGGCGCGGTTGGCGTCGTCATGCTCCAAGAAAGGGATCAGACCGGCAGACACACCGATCATCTGGCTCGGGGCAATGTCCATGTAATGGACGGTTTCCGGAGTCACGATCTCGAAGTCGCTTCGGTGGCGAGCGATTAGGCTCGGACCCGATACGAGAGCACCGTCCTTGACTGTCAAGTCTGCGGGTGCGATGTACGCATCGGACTCTTCGTCCGCTCGCAACCAAACAACCTCCTCGGTGACCTTGCCCTCGACCACTTTGCGGTATGGCGTCACCAAGAATCCGTATTCATCGACACCGGCGTAGATCGACAGCGAACTGATCAAACCGATGTTGGTACCTTCCGGCGTTTCGATCGGGCAAATACGACCGTAGTGGGAAATGTGAACGTCGCGTACTTCGAAGCCCGCTCGCTTTCGATTCAATCCACCTGGACCAAGCGCCGAAAGACGGCGCTCGTGTGTCAGTTGCGATAACGGATTTGTCTGGTCGACAACCTGCGAAAGCTCGCCACGACCAAAAAAGTATTCGATTGCTGCGCTGATGCTCTTCGGATTGACGAGCGATCGCGGAGTCATGTCCTCGACCTCTTTGAGGCTCATCCGCTCTTGAACGGTCCGACGCAACTTCAGAAAGCCTTTGCGAAGCTCTTCACAAGCCAATTCGTCAATGGTTCGTAAACGTCGGTTCCCCAGGTGGTCAATATCATCGAAGCGAGCTTCCGCTTCGGAATCGAACAAGTCGATCAAGTACCGAATCGAAGCGATCAAGTCCTCTGGTCGCAATGCCATTTCGTCTTCGGCAACTTCCGTCCCAAGCTTGCGATTCACTCGAAAACGACCAACGCGACCCAATCGATAACGATTGACGTCAAAAAACTTCTCATGGAAAAGTACGCGGGCTTTTTCCAGGGCAGGCGGATTTCCTGGTCGCAGCCGTTGATAGATTCGCAACAAGGCTTCCTCGTGCGAACTTGTGTTATCCTCGGCGAGCGAATTCAGAATGTAAGGAACCTTGGGGGCCTCCATCACTTCCACACTTTTTACGCCAGCAGTGCAAATCGTTTCAGCGATCGCCTTGGTGATTTTCTGTCCACCCTCGACAATGATTTCACCCGCACGCTCACTATCGGCAGGGTAGACCACATCATCGCCTGAAATTTTGTTCTCAATTTTCGGAACACTTCGACCATCGGAGATTTTCTCCGAACTCATTTCATAAAAAACCTTGAGCAAATCTTGGTCTGTGCTCAACTTCGGCGACATCGCCCGCAACAAAGTCATCACCGAAAATTTACCGCTCTGATCGATTCGAACCGATAACGAATCCTTCTTGGTAACGTTGACTTCGATCCAGCTTCCGCGTTCCGGGATAACTCGACAAGAAGGCATTTTTCGCTCCGAAGTGCCTTCGGTTTCTTCGACGAAGTCGACGCCCGGCGAACGGTGAAGCTGACTGACAACAACGCGCTCCGCCCCGTTGATGATAAACTCACCACCACCGAGCATAATCGGAATGTCGCCTAAATAAACTTCCTCTTCGAGGGGCTGATCTCGCTTGAGCCGAAACCAAACCTTGAGCGGCTTTCCATAAGTAAGCCGCAACTGCCGACACTCATCCGGAGTGTACCGCGGCTTGCCGAGCTCAAAACGAAGATACTCAAGAGACACGGTTTTGTCGTAGCTCTCGATTGGGAATATCTCGCGAAAAACCGACTCAAGACCTTGATTTTTCCGCTTGTCCGACGGAATATCCTCTTGCAAAAACGCTTCGTACGAAGCCGTTTGCAGGGTTGTCAAGTTTGGAATCGGAAACTGACTTCGACCAGAACCAAAAACACGCGTGGTGGTGGTAACAAGTCGTCGCTTGGAGGATGTTGCCATGGAGACTAGCTAATTCTCAAAGTGGTCTAAAGGGAAGTGTAAGATGATTCGAATTCAGGATGCAAGTAGAACGACGGTTGGACTCAAAGACTCAACTTGGTTCGACGCAACAGAATACATCTGCCGAAAGAGGGGTTTGGAGCATCCAATGCGAAACCTTTGGCGTTCTTCGACGCCTCGCCACTGGCCAAAAGCAGTTTTGATCGAAAGGAGCTTGAATCTGAACAACAAAGTATCCGTCCAATGCTCTCCCCCCAAAAAAACGCAATGATTGCCCGAAATGCTGCTAACCCAAGAATTGTCGGAGCGGTCCTGCTAACAATTAAGGTTTCCAGCGGGTAAGTGTAACGTTCCCGCCTATCCAAGATAGTGGAGCTAGGATCATTTTTGGATATTTTTCGAAAAAAAAGCGCCAATGGCACTCGGATAGCTGTTGCGATCCGTTTCCCTCGCAATAGAGTAGCCCTCGCGGTTGGCCGTTTAGGACGAATTGCATAAACTTTAACAAAACGACTTGGTACTTGACCTGGGAGCAATTGCAAAAACGGTCGCCGACCTTATCGCACCGGTTGATGTTATCAACTCCAGTTGTCTCAGTCTCGACTCCAGGGTTCCGTCGCAAGGTGCTGGGCATGTCAAGTGGAGCGACTCCCTTTCTACCCGTACTTCAATAAGCCAGCGGTCGCCCAGCCAGCGAACCTTCGCGATTGCCCCAACGAGTTCGATCTTCGTTTCGGAAAAAAACAAGCCGTGATTGATGGGCAAGACCGGGATGTTGTCGTGTAGTTCAATGCGGTCAATGTTCCAGTCGTTGGATCGGATACCGCAGTTGGCTTGTGTTGAAATGGCTCCAGTGCCATTCATCCAATCGGTCGGGGCATGGACCATATCCATTGCGGGCTGGCCCAGCATTCGAGCTACTTCTCTGGTTTTAGGTGCTTCGTAAAGATCGCGGGGAATTCCCAGTTGTTGAATTCGTCCGGAAGCAAGGATGGCGATTCTTGACGCGAGGAAGAGTGCTTCGTCGGAATCATGTGTGACGTAGATCAACGTTCGCTTGGTTTGGGCATGCACTCTTGCAATGATGCTGCGCGCTTCGGCTCGACTCGGCTGATCTAGATTCGACAATGGTTCATCGAGCAGCACGATGGACTTGCCGGAAAGAAACGCTCGGGCGATGGCAACGCGTTGCGCTTGCCCCCCCGATAGTTGAGGGATTTTCTTTTGGAGCCATGGTTGAAGCTCAAGCTCATGTATCCAATGATCCATCTCTACCGTATTGGGGCGATCGCACCTGCCCTTGGCCTTTGCCGCCAAAATCAGGTTCTCATGAACCGATAAGTGGGAATAGCCATTTCCGCTTTGAAAGATAACCGCGATGTCGCGTTTGTGGGGTGGCACTTGGGATTGCTCAACACCGGCGATCTTGAGTTGCCCTCCGTTGGCCAATTCCAAGCCGGCCACGAGTCGAAGGAGTGTTGATTTTCCGCTGCCGCTTGTTCCCAGAACAACTAGAAGTTCCCCGGCTCGAACGGAAAGCGAGAGTTCGTTGAGAACCGTTTGGTTTCCGTATCGTTTCACCAAGTTCCCGATCTCGATGATCGGCTGTTCACTCACTGTTGCTTGATCCATTCGATCATCACGCTGCCTACCTTAACCAACGAGGCTCCTGAACATTTGTCGGGGGTATCTGCCATCGTATGCCAATAAGCCTTGTCCTTGCGACCGCCGCGTGGGAAGTAATCAAAGTCGATAAGATCGATGACGGGTATTCGAGCAATCTCATTGAGGGGCATGTGGTCGTCTCGCACCGAATGCTGAATTTTGGGCTCGAACTCTTTGATTCGCAATTTTCTTGCGACCGACCAAACTTCTTTTACCAGAGCTGGTGCGAATTTGAATGAGTTTTCTTCGTAGTAAAGTTGCAAATCGGAGTCGCCGATCATGTCGAGCAAGATACCGCACCGGTAGCGTGTGCCTGTAGGATCATTTGCATAGGCTTGTGCAAAGTACGTGGAGCCTAGGAAGTATGGATCGCGTTTCTCATCGAAAACGAGCTCCTCGGCATCAAAGAGAACAAAGTCAACACCCACGTTGGTCGGTAAGTCTTTCATCCAATGTGCTAATTCCATGAATAATGCTGTACCGCTACCGCCATCATTGGCCCCGACGAACAATCCCTTTGGATTCTTGGGGTCCATGGCTGGGAAAGGTTTGGTGTCGTAGTGGGTGCAAAGAAAAACGCGTTGGGGGATCTCCGGTTTCCACTGGACGACCATATTCTTGATCTCAACAATGGCGCCCGTTTCAGGGTGGCGACTTTGAAACGGCTGCCAAAGAACCACGCCGCCAAGTTTTTCGAAATGCGCCTGAAGCATGTCTTGCTGTTTCTTCATCCCGATCGTTCCGGATGTTCTCGAGCCGATTGCACAGATCATTTCCAGATAGGAAAAAGCACGCTTTGCATTGAGCTCCGGCGATTCTTGCGCAACAGATTCTTCGAGACCCATCCATTCCTTTGCGTGGGCGGCCAACCCGGTTTTCGACGCGGGCTTACTTGGTAAAACACTGAGGATCGCAATCATCGCAATCGCGATTGCAAAAATCGAGAGCCTACGGGCGGTTCGTGACAACAGATGGCTCACTCATCTAAGGAAGAATCAAATGGCGATCGCGTGAAAGAGTCCGACTGACACAACGCAATC
This sequence comes from Pirellula staleyi DSM 6068, assembly GCA_945875845.1. GTDB lineage: Bacteria > Planctomycetota > Planctomycetia > Pirellulales > Pirellulaceae > JBKCUI01. The sequence continues at coordinate 25,716 of CAMCMB010000063.1, read as the reverse complement.
GAAACGCAATTAGATCATATCCTCCCGGCACAAGAAATGCTTTGCTTAGAAATTCTCGGCCGAGCGAGCGAGAAGTAAAACGCGGCATCCTGCCGCTTCTGATGATCCTTCATGGACGGCATTGTTGGCACCTTTTGGGATCGTGTCAATCAGGTAACCGGACAATTATTCGAAAGCCTTAAAGCTTAGAACTTGGGGGCTAGAAACAGCCCGTTATGCAAGAGGCAAACTGCAAGGAACCATGCTAGAAAAGCCATTCAACTTTGGTAGAACATAGTTTCGGAGCCAAACGCTTGAATCCCTTTCCACACTTTCGGAGATACTGCTGATGACGAACGGACCACTTAACCGCAAACTCAAGATGGGCATCGTTGGTGGAGGCCAAGGTTCCTTTATAGGTCGCGTTCATTCAATCGCCGCATGTTTGGACAATCGCGCGACCCTCGTCGCAGGTGCATTCAGCAGCAACGCGGAACGGTCCAAAGCGTCGGCTCCTGAATACGATGTATCCCAAGAGCGAGCCTACCCGTCCTATCAAGCAATGTTCGACTCAGAATCGAAAAAGCCAATCGGCGAGCGAATTGATTTTGTGTCCATAGCCACCCCAAATCATACGCATTTCGAAGTTGCGAAAGCAGCTTTGGAAGCCGGCTTCCACGTTGTATGCGACAAACCGATGACATTCGATCTCGCGCAGGCCGAACAGTTAGCAAAGCTTGTGGATCAAACGAAGTCGGTGTTTGCCTTGACGCACAATTACACCGGCTACCCCTTGATACGACAAGCTCGCGAGATGATTCAAAGCGGCGAGCTGGGGGAAATCCAAGCAGTTCGTTCTCAATACATCCAAGGCTGGCTACGAACGCGACTCGAAGATCAAGAACAGAAACAAGCGTCATGGCGAACCGATCCTAAACAAAGCGGTGTCGCAGGTTGTTTTGGAGACATTGCAACGCATGCTTACAATCTTGGTCGCTTCATGACCGGCTTGCTTCCCGCGGAGATCAGTTGCCATTTGAAAATCTTTGAATCGGGACGCAAACTCGATGACTATGGAACTGCCATCGTTCGCTTTCAAAATGGAGGACTTGGTACGGTCACCGCCAGTCAAATAAGCCACGGTCGCGAAAACGATCTGTCCATCGAGATCGACGGCACCAAGGGCTCGTTGTCTTGGCGACAAGAAGATCCTAATGCCATGGTGGTTCGGCAGAATGGCCAGCCGCATCGAATCTACACTCGAGATCCGAATGCCCCCTACATGAATGCAAGTGGTCGCGGAGCTTGCCGTTTGCCAAGTGGGCATCCCGAAGCGTTCTTCGAAGCCTTTGCCAATATTTATGTGTCTGCATTTGACGCCATGGTCGACGCATCCCAAGGCAAACCCGTAGAGCGCGTCAACACGCTTTATCCCAATGTGTCCGATGGAGTGGAGGGGATGTATTTCATTGAGCAATGCGTTGCGAGCAGTTCTCAAAACGGCTCATGGCTCCCAATGAACCACCCGCGAGCTCGCAAGTAAATAATGCCGAATGGCAGCCTAGGGTTACTAATGCGGCCACGCTTTAAGACCTAAGAAATCATTAGGGAAAATGGGAGAGTGAGGCCACCGCACTAAACATCTTTCCCATGTCGAACCATCGGAAACCAATGGGGGCGAGGCTCCTGCCGAGCTCACGACGCAATGGTTCGGCAGGAGCCTCACCCCATCCCAAGCAATGAATGGATTGGGCGAAGTCGAGGAAACCATGTTTACAGGGGTGGAGCCTCGCTCTCCTGATAGAATTGCAAACCATTTCAAAATGGTATGCGAGACGGCATCCAAGTCCAGCGGTGGCAGCTGCTGATAAGCTGCACTGCCCCCGTGCCTTCGGTTTGCGAGCGGCCGTTTCGCCAGAAGTCTCTTAAAATTTTGCCATTCGGAATCCTTGGCAATTGGCAAGGAGGGGGGCAGGTTGCTACCATATCGTTGTAAACAAGAATTTTCCAGATTGCCGATCGAAAGGACCCCACTTAATGGATGGCGCTCCCGTCTCAGAACTGCATGAGCTCAAAACCGCGATTCGAAAACTAGCCCATGAAAATCGCCGCGCCCAGCCCGACAAAGAGGAAGTCTCCCTAAGAATCGTCGATCGGTTCATGCAGCAAGAGGAATACAAAGCCGCCGATACAGTCATGTTCTATGTCGACGTGCGAGATGAAGTTCGAACGCGACAGGCACTGCCAGCAGCATTGGCCAGCGGCAAACGAATTGTCGTTCCTTATTGTGTGGATGGCGAACTGGAACTGTTTTGGCTCGAAGACATGAATGAGCTGGAACTTGGTATGTATCGCATTTTAGAACCCAAGAATGGGATGCGGGGCGTTGTCAGCAAACGCTTACAACCGACGGACCTCGATTTGATCATGGTTCCTGGTGTTGCCTTCGATCGCAATGGGGGACGCACAGGACACGGAAAAGGGTACTATGACAAACTGCTCCAACATGCCCGGCTAAATGCACCGCTCATCGCGTTGTCGTTCGAGTGCCAATTGTTTGAAAAAATCCCAGCCGAAAGCCACGACATCTACATGGATAAGGTGGTGACCGAAGAGGCGGTTTACGTTGGCAAAGGCCGGCCCGGATAGTTTTGCCACATCTTACCAAAGAAAGTACTACAATGGTTCGAACTGCCAGCACTATGCTTGCCCTGGGGACCCGAGCCCCAGACTTCAAGCTGAAAAACGTCGATGGCCAGATGATAGGGCTGTCTGACTTTCGAGAAAAAAAAGCACTTGTGGTCATTTTCATGTGCAATCACTGCCCGTACGTGAAACACGTCGCGCCAGAGCTAACACGTCTTTCGAATGAATACATGGCGAAAGGAGTCGGTTTTGTCGGCATCAATTCCAACGATGCGACGGCGTATCCTGACGATGGCCCTGAGCCGATGCAGGCAGAAGCGATTGCACAGGGGTATCGCTTTCCATACCTGATCGATGGAGATCAGTCTGTCGCAATGGCTTATCAGGCTGCGTGCACGCCCGACATCTTCGTTTTCGATTCCCAGATGCAGTTAGCCTATCGCGGGCAACTCGATGACTCTCGACCTAAGTCCGATAGACCGTTGACGGGCAAGGATCTTCGCGCCTCGCTGGATTCTATCTTATCGAACCATCCGGTATCTGCTGATCAGCGTCCGAGCATCGGATGCAACATCAAGTGGAAACAAGGGGCTGAACCGGAGTATTTCAACCCCGCCGGCATCGCCTAATGAATCCTTTCGGCGGACTTCGAATCGGATTAGGGATGGACTCTCATCGGATTGCCCCAGGCGGTCCGATGATATTAGGTGGATTGAAGTTAGATGTCGACATGCACTTTGTTGGACATTCGGACGCAGACGTTTTATTGCACGCGATTACCGATGCCTTGCTGAGCGCTGCAAATTTGCCGGATATTGGGCAATGGTTTCCGAACACAGCAGTTGAGAACCGCGGGCGCGATTCCGCAGACATGCTGCAGATCGCTATCGATGCAGTCCGCGAAAAGAAACTGGCAATTCTAAACCTGGACTGCGTGGTTCAACTGGAAAAGCCTAAGCTTTCACCCCACAAAGAAGCCATGAAAATTCGGATTGCAAACATCCTAGGCATTGAGACGGACCAAGTCTCGATCAAAGGCAAAACGGGCGAGGGGGTAGGCGAAATTGGGCGCGGTGAACTTTGCGAGGCGACTTGCGTTGTCCTCGTTTATCCTGCTTCGTAGTAAACACGATACCATTTCACGAATTGTTCTATCCCTGCTTCGATGGACGTCGACGGCGAAGAACCGATCGCATCCATCAAGGTGTCAACGTCTGCAAAGGTGGCTAGCACGTCTCCCGCTTGCATTGGGAGCATGTTCATCTTGGCTGGAATTCCTATCGCTTGCTCCAACACTTGGATAAATCTCAAAAGCTCGGTCGGCTGTCGGTTACCGACATTATGAATTCGGAAAGGTGCCGAGCTGGTGGAGGGGTCAGGTCGCTCGCTGTTCCAACTTGAATTGGATGGGGGAATGGAATCAGCTACCTGTACGACAGCGGCCGCGATATCGTCAATATACGTAAAGTCACGCTTCATTTTGCCTTGGTTGTAGACATCGATCGGAGTCCCCTCCAAGATGGCTTTCGTGAATTTGAATAGGGCCATGTCGGGTCGTCCCCAGGGACCATACACGGTAAAAAATCGAAGCCCTGTAGTCGGTATGTGGTACAGATGCGAATACGAATGAGCCATCAATTCGTTCGCTCGTTTGGTTGCCGCGTACAAACTGAGTGGATGATCGGCGGGATCATGCACCGAAAACGGCTGAGCGGTATTGCTTCCATAAACGCTTGAACTGCTCGCGTAGACTAAATGTTCCACTCGGGACTGCCGACACCCTTCTAGTATGGTCAGAGTGCCTGAAATGTTGGAATCCAGGTAGACAAAGGGGTTGTCCGATGAATATCTCACGCCAGCTTGTGCGGCCAGATGGATCACACGTTGGAACTTGCGATCGCGAAACAAGCCTGCTATCGCCTCCCGATCATTCAGATTTAAATGCGCAAACTCGAAATTGGCGAAGGATCGCAATTGCTCTAGTCTTGCTGTCTTGAGGCCAACATCGTAGTAGTTGTTTAGGGAGTCCAAACCAACGACATGGACGCCACGTTTCAAAAACTTGCGAGCCACATGAAAGCCGATGAATCCCGCTGCACCGGTTATTAACAAAGTCTGCATAGCGTGAGGCTTAGAAGTGGTCTAGAAAGTGCATGGCGACAATGTTGGTAATTGGATTCCAGCAAGGATGGAGTTGCCTGGTACCTCCACTTGTTTGGCCTTGCCAAGGCATGCGCGACTCCACCGCTCCAGGCTCGGGATATCATGAATGACGCCAGCAAAGGACAGTTCCGTACACCATAAAAAATCTTTTTTTCCCTGCAGCGTCCAACTCCATAGTAATCGAATTTGATTTATTGAGCGATTCGCCACTTCCTTCGTGATTTCTTTCGCACTGGGGCTGTTGGGTGGTGGAACTGCAATCGCGTCCAACATCGACTCCCGATCCAGGATGAGTACGCCTGGTCGAAGCATTGTTTCCCAATGCGAAAATTCTTCGACGTGCCAAAGCAAAGAAAATGCAACATTGGCTTTGACGAAGAGCGATTGCACGGTTCGACGAACCAAAGCTCGATGCATCGGCTTCATTCCGGCCAAGGTCCAGTTTTGAACAAGCTGCGGTTGCAACGTGCGTTTCATGATGTGGGTGGCAACGTGGAAACGAGGACCTTGGAGTCCGGCGAAAGGATGAGTTCCGTTTGATTGCAACCAAATGGAACCAGCAGCGTTTGCCCCCGTTCCAGACCATACTCTTGGGACTCCGTCCGCAACATCGCAGAGCCTTTCGGAGTCGTTACAACGGCTATCTGGTTTGGTACCAGCGAAAAGATACCGGGTCGATCGTATTCGTTGAGTGTAAACTTGTCGCACTCGACGAGTGTTCGCGGCCCATTTTCCAACGGTGCCGTGCGAGTTGCAAAATCAACCGGCCCCCGTTCGAAATCGATGACTTCCATGGCTTGATCGACGTGCAGTTCACGGGGCTTGCCATCTTTGTCAACGCGATTCCAATCGAATAACCGGAACGTGCAATCGCTGGCTTGTTGTATTTCCGCAACCAAAAGGCCTTCGCCCAAAGCGTGGAGGGTTCCGGCAGGAATAAAAACGCAGTCGCCTGGCTTCGGAAACAAAACGTGCAAGCAGTCTTCGGTTTGTCCGTTCGCAACAGCGTTTGCGAGTTCTGCACGGTCGACGCCCGGCTTGAGTCCGGCATATAGCTTGGCATCTGGTTCGGCGTCGATGACGTACCAAGCCTCGGTTTTGCCGCGGTCGGGTTGGGCCATACGTGCACCATACGTATCGTCTGGGTGGACCTGCACACTGAGTACACGCTGGCAATCGAGATACTTCAATAACAGCGGGAATCGCTCATTGGGAGTATCGTGACCGATAATCTCGAAGGGGAACGACTCGATCAACTGTCGCAGGGTCCAGCCCGAAAATCGGCCTTCTGCCACAATGGATTCTCCCTGGCGGTGGTCAACAATTTCCCAACTTTCTGCCCAAATTCCACTTCCAGGTGGTTTTTTGTGTAGCTGAGTAGCCAGCCGATCGCCACCCCAAATGTACGAACGAAAAATCGGTTCAAAACGAATCGGTTGATCTGGTAAAAACATGGATTGCCAAATGGACAAGTAAGAACAAACTAGATGGACACCGATTGGTGAATAAAATCTGCCGGGATACTATACAAGTTTACTCGACCCGCCATAACTACGCACCAAGGATTGCAAACGCAAGCCGACCAATGAATCCGGAGAGTTGATTGATGTTGAAAAGCACCTTGGCGTTGAAAAAGGCTGACGACTTATTCGAAAAAAGTTCGATGAGTTTCGGGGATCACCTCGAAGAATTGCGTCGCGCGCTGTTCAAATGCGCGATTTGGTTAGCGATCGGGCTCGTTATCGGGCTCCCTTTTGCATCCTCCGTTGTCACCTACATGCAAGTGCCTCTCGAAAAATCCCTGCGCGACTTCTACAAAAAACGCAGTGTTTTGGAGATGAAGAAATCATCCGGCGAGGAAGTTTCGGAAAAACTGACGAACTGGATGGTCGACAAGGAAAGAGTCAGCCACGTTGTCTTTCGCGATATTTCGAGAGAGTTAGCGGCCGTCGCTGGTGAACTTTCCGAGTCCGAACGCATTAATCCGGATTCAGGTGGCCTACCTAAAATAGAAAATTTGGTCGCTTTTCGCGAATTTATTGGAGTCAACGCAAGCACCGAAGCGCTCGGCCTGCAGGAGCCCTTTCTGATCTGGTTCAAAGCTGCGCTTTCCGTCGCAGTGGTGGTCGCAAGCCCAGGCATCTTTTTTCACATCTGGCAGTTTGTTTCGGCCGGCCTCTATCCACATGAGAGGCGTTACGTTTACTTTTTCTTGCCGATGAGCCTCCTATTGTTTTGGTCAGGAGCCTGTCTAGCCTTCTTTTTTATCTTTCAGATCGTTATCAACTTCTTGCTGGAATTCAACGCGAGCATGGGAATCGGCGCGTCGCCGCGTTTGACGGACTACATGTCATTCGCCTTGATGTTGCCGTTGGGGTTTGGTATTTCGTTTCAGTTGCCATTGGTCATGTTGGTGTTGGAGCGACTCGGTATCTTTTCGGTGAAGGTGTACTTGACCCAGTGGAGAATGGCCGTCCTCATCATCGCGTTTGTGTCGATGATCCTAACCCCCGCCGAGGTTAGCAGCATGTTGGGTATGGCTATCCCACTCATCGGCCTTTATTTTATCGGCATCGCCATGTGTCATTTTCTGCCTCGAAGTGCGATGCTTCGTGGAGAGGCTCGAGACCCAACATAGGATTCCATCCAGAATGTCTTCGCGTCGACAATTCATCCGGTCCACCGCTGCAACCGGCACCCTTTTATGGACGAGTCCACTCGGCATCGGATTTGGTCAAGAGAAGAGTTCGGGTTCGTCCTCGAATACGACTCGGTCTCGGACGGCGACGGGCGAGAATGTAGTCGCTACGGTTCATCCAATCGCATCCCAAGCGGCCCTTGCAATGTTTCGACTGGGTGGCAATGCCGTGGACGCAGCGGTAGCGGCGGCGTTGTGCCTGGGTGTTGTCGATGGGCACAATTCTGGGATCGGTGGTGGATGTTTGATTCTCATTCGATCGAGCTCAGGTGCCGTCTACGCGATCGATGGACGTGAGAAAGCACCCGCGGCCTCCTCGCCAACGCTCTATCTGCGTAACGGAAAGCCATCGGTGGAACTCAGCCAAACCGGCCCACTGGCTGCCGGTGTACCAAGTCAAGTTGCTGCTTTGCATCTGGCACACAGCAAACTCGGATCGCTCTCATGGAGTGCTCTCTTTGAGCCCGCCATTCACGCAGCCCAGGATGGGTACGTTATCGGAAACGCGACAAGCAGCACGATCAAGTCTGAGTTTGCGGACATCCTGAAGTTTGAAGCAAGCAAATCGGTTTTGTCGTCCGCCAGTGGCCAACCACTCGCGATCGGTGAAACACTGCGTCAAACAGACCTTGCCAACACGCTTCGACAGCTCGCAAAGGCAGGACCAGAGTGGTTTTACACGGGGGAGTTTGCAACACGTTGCGCCGAGTATCTGCAAAGCATCGGCGGAGTGATGACCAAAAGTGACTTTGCAAATTACAAGGCTATCGAACGAACTCCCCTGGATTCCAAGTATCGGAAACATCGTGTGCTTGGATTCCCAACGCCCAGCTCAGGAGGGATTCACATTGCACAAATGCTCAATATTCTTGAGAATTTTGACGTGGCCCAGATGTATCGCGAATCGCCGGCTAGATTCTTTCATTTGCTCGCAGAGAGCATGAAACTTGCCTTTGCGGATCGAGCCTATTGGCTTGGCGATAGCGATTTCGTCAAGGTACCAGACTTTCTTACAGATCCAGACTATGCTGCGAAACTGGCAAAGAAAGTCGATCTGGAGAAAGCGATTTCGGTGGCCGGGCATGGCAATGCAAACGCCACCGATGAAAGCAAAAAGCATACGACTCACCTGACTACCGCAGATGCGAAAGGCAATTGGGTTGCTTTGACGTCGACCGTCAATACCTCGTGGGGGAGCAAGGTCATGGTTCCTGGTACGGGCGTAATGCTCAACAATCAGATGGATGATTTCAGCATCGCTCCAGGCGTGCCTAATGCGTTCGGCTTGATCGGTTCCGCAGCGAATGCGGTCGAACCGAACAAGAGACCATTGTCTAGTATGAGTCCCTCTATTGTCTTGGACGAAAACGGCAAACCCTTTTTGACATGCGGCGCAGCGGGGGGCCCAAAAATCATCAACGCGACTCTGCAAAATATTGTGCGGTGTCTCGACTTGGATGAATCCATCGACAAAGCGATTGCGTCAGCGAGAGTGCATCAACAATGGCGGCCGGATTTGTTGTACGTCGAATCAGGACTCGGCGGATTGCGTATTCCGAATGCCACTGAAAAAATTTCGGTAAAAGAGGGGGACGACTCCATTGCAAGGCAGTTGGCTTCGATGGGACATTCCATCAGACCCGTGAACTCGATCGCCATCGCCCAAGGCATTCAGGCAACATCAAATGGCTTGATTGCCGCAAGTGATCCTAGGACGGATGGAGCAGCGATGGCGTTTTGATGATGGAAAACGCGGCGTGCAAATCCTTGCCGGTGGCAACCTAAGAACACTCAAATTCGGTTCGTACAAATATTCTTGTAGCGGATCGGCGCGAGCCGACCGGTGAATTCCTGAGTACTTCGGGAGTCCTCACCGGACAGCTTGCGCTGTTCCGCTACAAAGTGAGTGCCTAATAACACTCAAATTCGGTTTTAGTGGGAACCAGTTACTAGATATCGATTTAAGAATTCATGCCTGTCGTCTATTTCAAACGCGATAAAATGCAGATCAATCTTGAGCAGGCCGATTTGGGTATTGAGCTAACTCAAAGCGAGATTCAGTATCTTCCCTGGTCGGAAAAAACAGTGGGCTCTCATTCCTTGGCGACATGGGAGAGCTTTCGTTTCGAGATGGATGCCACCGTTTTCCCTTGCCTTGGAGATCGGGATGGGTGCAAGCAATTGATGCGAGATCTGATGCAAAGATCCAACTTTGTACCGGAAGCAACTTGGCTGGCGCTCTCGGTCGCGAGTGGTGTTCCCTATTCACCGGTTGGGACGATCCAAGGATTGCAAATCGATAGTCAATTGGGGGCTATTCAGAATATTGGGGTGGTGCCCGCGTTTCGCGGAAATGGGATAGGGAAACGCTTGTTGGTTCTTGCTTTGAAAGGATTTCGAGATATCGGTTGCAAGCGGGTAAATTTGGAAGTAACCAGTCACAACCTGGGTGCAATCAGACTGTACGAATCGATTGGTTTTCGAACGGTTGAGACCGTATTCAAAGTAGGAAATGTGCCGGTCAGTACTTAGGCTGTTCATTCATTCTGTTTGACTCACCGGACGGCTCGCGCCGTTCCGCTACCAAATGGTAGCGGCAGGGCGCGAGCCCTCCGGTGATGCCCCAAGCATTTTTCTAGCCTAGGAGCGAAAGCGAAGATCATTTATCGAGCGGTCCAAAGCGAAGGTACTGGCCCAATCCATTGACGATTACATCGCGTCGGGTTGACCCTTTGTGTACAATCAAAACATGACAAAGAATCGATCTCTTCCAGACCTTCAATCGATGACAAGCTCCAATTCGAATCCACAAGAATCTCTTGAAGCAGTAGCGGTCTCGATGACGCCTCTACAGCGATTCGAGGAGTATCTTCAAAGCAAAGGGCTGCGCAACACGGACCAACGGAAGTTCTTGATTGAACAGGTTTTCAATCGACATGAGCATTTTGACGCCGATCAACTCATGGAACAACTGCCGTCCAAAGGGGATCCGAATTACGTTTCTAGGCCAACTGTCTATCGGACATTGCGTGAATTTGTGGACGCCGGTCTCTTAAATCGCTTTGAACTGGACGGGAGAAGCGTTTATGAGCACGATTATGGCTATCCTCAGCATGATCACCTTTATTGCACGAAGTGCAGGAAATTGATCGAGTTTACCAGCCAAGAGATTGTTGCAATTCGAGAATCCGTTGCAAAAACACATCGATTTCGAGCTCGCGACCACCGCTTTATCATCCACGGCGTTTGCGATGAATGCGCCAAGCTACGCTCCCGAGATCGTCGACAAGACCGCGTCTAGTAGGGATTGGGCTTTCGACGTTCTGCCCGTAAAATGCGGCTTCTCGCGGCACGGCCAATCTATGATGCCAATCCACTTCGCCGCGATTTGACTTTAAGCAAATGAGGATTTGAATGTCGGATCGAAAGGGAAGCGCCTTTGCTGGCGTCGGCGTTGCGATTGTTACTCCATTTACCGATGGCAAACTGGATGTCGCTCAACTTAAGACTCAAATTGAGTTTCAAATCGCGGCGGGAGTCCATTTTTTGGTTCCGGTAGGGACGACTGGAGAATCACCGACACTGACTCACGATGAGCATGAACGTGTCATCAGCGAAGTCATCCAACTTGCGTCCGGCCGTTGCAAGGTAATGGCTGGTACCGGCAGCAATTGCACCGCCGAGGCACTGCGACTGACTCTGCGGGCGGAAAAAGAAGGAGCTGACGCTTCCTTGCAAGTTGCGCCCTACTACAACAAGCCAACTCAAAAAGGATTCTACGAACACTTCAAAGCCGTCGCGGAAGCAGTTGGCATCCCTCATTGCGTTTACAATATCCCGGGCCGTTCGGCGAAAAACATCGAACCGGAAACCATCGCCCGCTTAGCCGAACTGCCCAACATCACGATGGTGAAGGAAGCAACAGGTTCGCTCGATCAATGTTCGCAAATTCTTAACTCCACCAACTTGACCGTGCTGAGTGGCGATGATTCGCTCACGTTGCCCATGATGAGCATCGGTGCCCAAGGAGTCATCTCGGTTGCTGGAAATATCGTGCCAAGAGATCTACTCGCTATGGTTGCCGCTGCCGCTGCGGGAGACTTTATGGCCGCAGCCAAACTTCACCACAAACTGTTCCCACTGTGCCGCGATATGCTGTCGCTCGCAACCAACCCCATTCCGGTCAAATGCGCCATGAAGCTACTCGGACGGGACTCCGGCGAGCTTCGATTGCCGATGACCGAACTCGATGAGACTGAAATTGCAATCCTTCGCAAAACGTTGACAGCGTACGGATTGCTATAAGGCGATCGGTAGGCTGAAAACTACCAACCATAATCCGATACGTAACGGCGTATTGCTTTAATGGTACGACGGACTTCCAAGTCCGTCGAATTCCCAATTGACGGACTTGAAAGTCCGTCGCAATGCCCTTACTCAATAACGACTTTACTAAAGCAACAAGCCGGTAAGTGAGTGTCCTGCAAAATTGTTCCTCGCTCACGCTTCGGGTTGGGATACTGCAATCTGCCGCTCGCTTAAGGTGGGATAGGCATCCAGCGATTCCAGTCTGCCACGCCGAAAACGACAGGCTAGTGGACTATCTCACGGCATCACTCATCCCTTTAAGTGGAAGTAACAATGGATGTGGGGTTGACCGCGAAAATACCAGACCATGTCTGGACCTTCGATTTGCCAAGTATCCCAGACCTTGTCGGAACCGATATCGTATTGACCCGCGTACCAGGAAACGTGGAGCCGATCGACTATTCCCTGCTTCTCTACGGAATCGAAGGTTGCTTTAACGTCGTCCGCGCGAAACATGGCCATCATCTTTTTCATGGTTAACAAGAACAATTCCTTTTGGTCGGTACTCAAGTCAGAGCAACTAAGACCAAGCGATTCTTTGGACTTTTTCACCACCTTGTCGGGGTTTTCACTGCGAGGCTCGGTGGAAACTAGGCCCTTTGCCTGTTGCCTCCCATCCAAGCTCTGCACAAACTTGTTGAAAGCGGTCCCCTGATACCAATACGGATTGCCTGGATGATCTTTGGTCTCATTAAAGTTTTCACGCATGTCCGAAGGGCTGTGCGGATAATGGCCGTAAAAAATGGGGGCACCGCCAAATCCCATTCCATGATCGGTATGTGCATTGCAACGTCGCGTGACATGATGCCCCGTATAGATGAACTCAAAGTCTTTGTCGTTCGGTGTTCCAAAAAATCCAACCGCAGGAGCGTTCTTCATTTCACCATACTGATCGATCTCGACTTGTTTGTTGATCGATTCTTGATACTCAACGCTGTGAAGCGACGTGAAAATCCTTTGAATCAGTTCTTGCTGCTCTCGGTTGAATGTGCCAGGTATTCGATGCTCAGGTTGGATGTACCACCAATTGCTGACATACTGCCGCTTGGGATGATCCATCGGCAAACAAACCTTTTGCCTTTGGGTTTCGCTCATGCTTTTGTACAACTGCATCGGCAGGGAGTCCGTTTTGGCTTCGTCCGCAACCACTCGCCCCAAGAGTTTGTCAAATGGTGTCGTCGTTAGAAAAGCGGTCGACATGCCAGCGGACTTTAGTAAATCGCGACGCGTAATTTGGTTCATGGGTCACACTCCACTTGTTCTTGATATTGGATTTGGTGCTGAAGAGGCAAATGCCGTACCGATTTAGTTGAGCAGATTGGACTGCCAAAGTCCACTGACTCTCACATCGATTGCCCAAACGAGCAACAACTTGTTCTCGCAGTTAAGCAGATGGTCGCAGACTCACGAACCATTTTATCGACGCCAAAGAGCCTTGAGGATACGATACACGGCGTCAAGACGCCAAGCTCGGTTATTTGAGGACACATACGTATCTGTGTCCTCTGATGTTGGATAGCGAACGGCAGTTTAGAAACCACGAAAGTGGCATAGGCTTCTAGCCTGTGTATAAGCGTTTTCACAGGCTGGAAGCCTATGCCACAGGTAACGGCAAAGTCGCCGCTCGCCTTAGTGCAGCTATGCCAAGATCACGGCACCGTGATTGTCGCAATGTCCATTGTGTTGATGATGCAAATGGCCGTCTACCAGGTAATCCACATGGTCGCCATGCGGAACCGCTTCATGGCCACAACCCGGTCCGTGAACGTGAGCGGCATCATGACCGCTGCAAACATGCCCGCCAGAACAATTGGCCGGATTGGCTTCATTCACGTCCAGCGTGTGTTCTTCGACTAGGCCGGTACTGCTTTGATGATGCAAGTGCCCATCGTGCAGAAAGTCGACATGGTCCCCATGCTGAATTGCAGTATGACCGCATTGAGCGCCATGAACATGGGGGTGATTTTCGTGCGTATGACTCATAATTCTCTCCTCCAAAGACATAGAAACAGATAGGTTTGAAACTCACTCGTCAGGCTCTTCGCCATGAGCAAGTCCATTGGCGATTAAGTGGGCCACATGGCTGTCCGCGAGTCGGTAGAAAATGTGTTTGCCTTGCCGTCTCGTGGCAACGATACGTTCCGCTCGCAGCAACTTGAGCCGCTGCGAAATCGCCGGAAGATTGTCTTGCAAACACTCCGTCAACTCGGTTACGCACATTTCTTGCTTTGCAAGCAACGAAAGCAGCCGGAGCCGACTCAAGTCCCCGAGCGCTCGAAAAATACTTGCTGCTCGTGAGCATGTCTTCTCGTCTGCCGGCAGTAGACCAACCAAAGCACTAACGTGCGGTTCGCCTAGGCAGCCGATCTCTTCTTCGTTGAGACTCACAAAAACTCCTCACTTAATCGATCAATCGATCAACCAACTGATTGATCGTCCATGGAGTATAGGATACTTGATCAATTCGTCAAGTGAAAATCCGGAATTGTGTCGATGGATGGAGGTTACAGCACTGCATAGCAGGTCGCCATTCCATCGCGCACCTCACCATTTTTCCTAGCCACAAAAAATCACAAAAGACACAAACCGGATGTTCTGTTGAATCGAACCTTCAAACCTTTTGTGGCCTTTGTGCCTTTTCGTGGCTATCGACAATAGAATCGGTGTTGATGCGCAGTGAATCGCACATCCAAACGAGCACAGGATCCCGATCCAATCCGCCTTTTTCGTGCTGTGGTTCTGAACCTGCATTGCATTCTCCCCGTAACTCCGAAAATCATCATCTGCATGAGCACAAGCCCTACTCGATTGCGATTGCAATTTCAACGCTTGTGTACAGACAAACTTGTTCATTCCAAAGTCGGGTTCGGAAAAGATCTGATCCAACTTTGTACGCAAAGTTAATCGTTGTTCACTTTTTGTCTTTTCCTGGCAACAATAGTGAGGGCGACAGTTGGACGAATCGTAGTTTCAGGATTCGCAAAGAAGCGGTAGGCAATGCATAACCACAGTCACGTTCTCGAATTCTCGATTGGTGTCAGTTTTGTACTGGGCGTTTTACATGCATTGGAGCCGGGTCATGGCAAGTCAGCCATGTTTGTCTACATGCTCCAACAGCGCAAGTCGTTTTGGCATCCCATTGTCATGGGGGTTACGACCGGACTTAGCCATGCTGCATCGCTGATGGTCATCGCCCTGGCCGTCCATCTCGGGGTGCATCTTCTGTCCGGCGATGAACATGCGGGACATCAGCATGCGGGCGAAGCGTTGCAGTGGATAAGTTCCGTGTTGTTGGTTGGGATCGGATTGCGTTTGTTATATCTGGCGCGGCGTGGCAAGATCTCGAAGAAAACTTGTAGTTGCTGTCGCGAGGCAAAGGTCGCTCCGGACTCAACGGTTTGCTCTACGCCCGCCAAGCCCGTGGGGACGAGTATGCGAATGACGGTCCTGCTCGGAATTGCGGTTGGGCTGTTGCCATGCCCGACTGCATTGGCAGCTTATTTTGCAGGGGTTTCTTCAGGCAATCCGGCTCAAGGTTATCTAGTCATTGGAGTCTTTTCGGCAGGCATCGCCTCATCATTAATCCTTTGCGGATTCTTCTTTCAGTTTGTGGGCAGCTTTTTTCGTAGCATCAATCGCAACCGGATCTCAGCCAATACACTGGCGACCATACAAGCATTGGCGATCATCGCCATCGGCTCCTTCTATATTTCGCAACTCATCGCTGGCTAGTTCTGATGTTTCTGGCAGCGGCACTCGCCCAGTGGTACAATCCGTGTAAGTACGGCAATGCCTTCGCAACTTCAAGCTAAAAAATATGGCTACCATTACTCAATCTGGACCGAATGCGAGTTCGCTTCCTACCACCCTTCCGTTAACGACCGAGCAATATGAAAAGCTCGTGGAACTGGGTACTTTTGAGGGACAGACTGGGCAAATCGAACTTATCAATGGACGGATAGTTAGAATGAATCCGCAGGGACCACAACACTCCGACCCAATCGATTTCCTCATGGAGTGGAGTGTCCTGAATGCAATGGGCCGGTTCACGATACGCGCCGAGAAGCCGATTCGAATACCCGACAATAACAGTTGTCCGGAGCCCGACCTCGCGTGGGTTACCCGCCGTCGCTATGTCGATCAACATCCAAACCCCCAGGATGTCCATCTCGTCATCGAAGTCAGTTTTTCCAGTTCTCTATTCGACCGGACGGAAAAGCAACAGCTCTACGCATCTGCCGGAATCCAAGAATACTGGCAAGTCGATGTTCCAAGTCGCATGGTCACCGTGTATCGAGTTCCTCAAGACGGAGTTTACACAATCGTTACAAGCTTCGACGAGTCGATGACGCTCTCGCCACAGTGTTCGCTCGAATCGGTGCTTCACATCAAAGACTTGTTTGTTGGAAAATAAGGTCGAGCATGCCAAATGCTTGAGGGCAACACTGACACCTAGGCCCGCTGCGCCTGCACATCCACCAAAACATCGAAGGGCTCGTCGTCACCAATCTAAACGCTCGGTATTCAGAACCTGCTGAATCGGAATGCTACCTTTCAAAGACCGCACAATCTTCGCCCGAGGATTCATCAGGTGCAACAGTGCTATTGGCTAAGGTGCTGCAATCGTAGAACTGATTGCAACGATTGCTCCTCAACGAATCTGATCCTTCGCGTACTTCATTGCCATGGTCTGAGCGGAATCCCAGTCCCCTTTGCCTGCGAGATCAAGGACTTTCCGGAAGGACTTCACTTCCTCCTTGCTTATCTTGCCTTCCGATTCAAGAGCAGCCAATCGCTCTTCGCATGCAGCCAACCTTTTCGCATTCTTTGTGTTGCAGGCGGTATAAACCTGCTTTATCAGATCCAGGGAATCTCGGCTTGTCGCTTTGGGATGCTGGCTGCACCCCACAAACAGCGAGGCCCCGATAAGTAGCAAGGTAACGATTGGATAGGGGTTTCCTTTCGCCTGAACTCTATTCGTCATGCGAAAACACCTCCCCCAACGCGCAACTGCTCATAGCAGCCCACGTATCCAGGTTAATAGTAGTCGCAATGTACCGAACGCTTCCGTCCCCGAGAAGAACATACCCACCGCCACCGTTCCAGGGAGCATACATTTGGCAAACGTGGCAAGTCGGAAAGGAAGGTGGATGGACAATGCCCGGCTCAGCGGCAGCTGGTCCAGAGTGACATAAAACATATGTCGCACCATGCTCGCAGTCCGTAAATGGAAATCTCTGCGGATCTTTGGGGCATGAAAAACTGCCTGGGACAACACCGACCCAAGTCTTGTCGCTAATCGTCGTATGCTCGCCTACAAAGACTGTATTGGAGAGGCCATCTGTCACGCTGGATATCCGTACTCGCGAGTTGCGATAAAGTGGTCCACTAGCAGCAAGGCGACTCCAGTCTTGAACCGGTGGCACGTAGCCCCACGGCTCATCTTGACCACAATTGCCGACGTAATGGGAACGACCGAAACGAGCGAGGACTATATTGGAGTCATTGGTTACGATCGTGTCCCCATCGAAATTGGCTGCTCCCGGGTTGAGAAATGTAGGAACTCGCGATTTGACGATCGCTTCGTTCCTCGGATGCCAACACGGCAATGTCATGTCGAGCTGGTTGTACAACGACGACTGCTCCATGTAGGGAAGCAGCAATGTCCCCCAAGCCCAACCCGGAGCCGCATCCAGCGTCGCCGCGTTCCTACTTGGCCTGCCGATGCTCGACACATATCCCGACGGAAACGATTTCAAAGCGCTCTCGTAATTTAGCAATGCGAGTCCGATTTGCTTCAGATTATTTTGGCTCTGCGTCCTCCTTGCTGCTTCCCGAGCCGCCTGAACGGCAGGTAACAATAGTCCAACTAAGACTCCAATAATCGAGATAACAACGAGCAATTCAACAAGCGTGAAACCACAGCGTTTCACTCTCCCACTCGCAAAACATAGGACCCTGTGCATCGACATCGTCATATTTTCAGCCTCACCTTTGAATTGAGTGTCGAAATTTGACCCGAAGAGCGCAACCCATCGCACACATCTAAATGTTAGCTTAAGCTAACTATCTTGCAAATTTTAGCCTTGGCTAATTTATTGGTCAAGAGTACACTGTGGGTAATGTGGAAATACTCAGCCAAGCAATTGTTAAGATAAGGAGCGGAAGCAATTGGATGAAGTTCATATCCGAACACGCAGGGATCATGCGAGCGAAATTGCTGAGGACTATGTCGAGGCGATTGCCGAGTTTGTCGCGGTCAAAGGCAGTTGTCGATCTGTCGATCTCGCTGAGTGCTTTGCCGTTACGCCCGCGACCGTAAACAACACGGTAGCAAGGTTGGTACGCAATGGACTCGTGATTACAGCGCCTTATCAGCCGATTGGCTTGACTTCCAAAGGTCGAAAGCTGGCCTTGAAATGCAAAGAAAGGCACGAGGTGGTGAACGCGTTCCTGATTGCGATTGGAGTCGATGCAGGAACCGCAGCGGCCGATAGCGAAGGAATTGAGCATCACATTAGCAAAACCACGCTCGCCGCAATGAAGAAAATATTGGCGGACGGCTGGCCTGCTATTTCAATAGCTATCGAGAAGCAAAACGAGTAACGTCTCGGATTTGCCCTACGTGTCCAGTTTGCCATCCGTGATTCATCGCAAACTGGAAATTTCTGCGCCGACTGGCGATTGAATTTTGGTTTACAATACTGGCTCAGCAACTTTGCTGGCTCTGTAACCTTGCTCGTTTCATGGGTAAGCCGCATCGAAATGGCGAGGTGTGAGATGGTGAGATACGGAGCGTGGAAACAATGGGAATAGAGCAAATCTTCAATGGGAGTCCGTGATGGGTATGGATCGACGTTCTTTTTTGAATCAATCCATTGCTATGGGCACAATGGCTGCTGCGACTTCGCAGGTCAGCAGTTCACTGGCCGCTGTCGTACCTCAGGAGCCCAAGCCCGTGGCAAGCCCGGGAACAAAAGATGGAACGACTAAGCCTGTGAAGCCGTATGTGCCCAACCGAATCGCCGTCTCGACGTATTCGTTTTTCACGTTTCGGGGCGGATCGAAGCTCACCATGCCGCAGTGCATCGATGCAGCAGCCGAACTTGGATTTGATGGTGTCGAGTTGCTGTTGGTCCAGATGGAGGATACTTCGGATAGCTTCTTACAAAAACTCAAGAGGCGCGCGTTTGTCCATGGGCTGGACCTTTGTGGCATGTCAACTCATCAAGGCTTCCTACGCCCCGATCCGGACTTCCGCAAGAAGAACGTTGACGACACGATCGGCTTTATTGAAACCGCCTATAAACTCGGTATTCCGACGATTCGCGTCAACACAGGGCGTTGGGGAACAACCAAGAGTTTCGAAGAGCTGATGAACAATAAGGGAATTGAACCCAATTTGCCGGATCACACCGATGAAGAAGGATTCAAGTGGGTGATTGATTCTTTGTCGCAATGCTTGAAACGGGCTGAGGAGTGCGGAGTGGTTCTTGGTTTGGAGAATCACTGGGGACTCGGCCGAACAGCAGCAGGTGTATTGCGAATTGTAAACGCGATCAATTCACCGTGGTTGCGAGTTACGATGGATACCGGCAATTTCTTTGAACAACACTATGAGCAGCTTGAGATCTTGGCGCCAGAAGCAGTCTTCGTGCAAGCGAAAACGTACTACGGTGGTGGAGTTTATTATACGATCGACATCGATTATGATCGCATAGCCAAAATCTGTCAGAACGCCAACTACCGCGGTTACATCAGTCTGGAGTTCGAAGGCAAAGAAGATCCATGGGTAGCAGTCCCCAAGAGCTTAGCCATGTTGCGAACGGCATTCGGCAAGCAGCAAACTTAGTGATTGAATAGGAATTCGCGTGAAGTGATGAGACTCCACACTAGATCTTCTACGACCAAACGGCGATCATCCCCATTTGCATCCGTAAGCTCTTTGGCGAGCCGCTCTTGTTCGGTCTGCGTCGGGTAACGCGATAAGCAACGGGCATACGCTGACTTTACCAGTGCACCGTAGTCGCTTGAGTGCAAATCCATCAACTGATCCACGACACTCCCTTTTTCTGCCAACTTGTCATTGAGCATATTCCCATTGTTCAGGTTGAGCACTTGGATGATGCTCGATTCATCGCTTCGTTCGCATTCACAAGTGATCCGGCGTTGATTTCGCCCAAAAGTCTTTAGAAAATTGCTGTCAACGCTGGAATCGAAAAGTTGAATCGCTCGCGTTCCCTTTTGGTAGAACTTCGTCGGCGTCTTGTCTCCGCCGAGAAAAGCGACTTTGTCGAATACGGTCGGGACGGACGAAACGGACGCGATCGCATCATGAATGACTTCCGCCATCAGTCGCTTGGGGTAGTAATGCGAGAAGTACTTTTTGTCGTTCTTGTTGCCCTCGGTGGTGGTACTGCTGCATTGATAGGTTTCTGAGTTCAGAATCAATCGCATCAGTTCCTTTAGGTCGTATTGGTTCGCGATGAGGTGATTGCCAAGACTCTTCATCAAAGCCGGGTTGCTCGCCGGATTGCTTAATCGCAAGTCGTCGACCGCGTTGACAATACCGATCCCAAGATAGGCTGCCCAAATACGATTCACGATGGCTCGGGTGAAATAAGGGTTTTCAGGTGACGTGAGCCAGTCTGCCAAGACCTCGCGTCGGTCTGCCGTCGAATCGATGTCGAGAGGGCTGGCGTCTAAAGGAGCGGGTAGTTGTGGTCTTCCTTTCGAGGGTTGAATCAAATCACCGCGATCCAAAACCAGTAACGTACGAAGCGAGTCTCCGTTGCGTGGGTCTCCACCCCAACCCTTGGCTCGGACTCGAGCAAACATGTTTGCCATGGCATAGTATTGGTCGTTGGTCCACTTCTCAAGCGGATGATTGTGGCATTTGGCACATCCGATCGAGAGTCCCATGAACGCTTGGCAAGCGTTCTCCGTCATTCCCTCAGGATCTTGATTGATGGCGTAATAGTTGGTCGCGCCGTTCTGAAGCGCTTCGCCACGCGCCGTGATAATTTCTCGGGTAAACTGATCCCATGGAGTGTTCTTTTGAACGTGACCGCGGATCCAGGTGTAATAAGCTTTGATGCCGTCGGCTCGGAGCAGATTGCTATTAAGCATCAACAGATCGGACCAACGGTAGGCCCAGTAGTCAACATACTCTGGGGTTTCAAGCAACGAGTCTATCCAACGACTACGTTTGTCGGGAGCCGTGTCCGCCAAGAACTCAGTCACTTGTTCTTCGGTTGGCAAAGTACCTGTTGTATCGAGAGCCGAACGACGGAGAAACTCGCTATCGCTACAACGTACCGATGCGTCCAGACCAAGCGACGCGAGCTGAGCAGCCACATCATCGTCGATGAAATTTGCGCGAGGCAATTGCGCCAATGCACCGGCTTCCCGCGTGGAGAATGGTACACTGATTCGGGACGAAACAATGCGGCTAGCAAACCAAGCGTTGATGGCTCCTTCGCCTGGGCCAATCACCGTAGCCATTCCGTGTTCGTCTACGGTCGCAACGGACTCATCTGTGGCATTGAATTTTGCCCATTGCGTAACGTCTTCGACTCGTCCATTCGAATAATGAGCCCGAACGACCAGCGTTTGCGAATTTCCTATCTCCAACCGGACCGAATTCGGCAGGATCTCTATTTGAGAAAGTGTTGGGTCCGTTGCTCGAGGGCCATCCGCTCCCGCCGCGATCCATTTTGCAAGCATCGCATAGTCGTTGGATTCCGTAGGCAACCGAAGTCCTCCTTTATGCTCGATGCCGCCACTCGGTTTTGCGATGAACAAAGACTTAGCCGGCTCGGACAATTCAACGCGTCGTCCGCGATCTTGTCGCGTGATGTTGAAGTGATCGGATACGGGGTCGTAACCTCGTAGGGACAGACGAAACCCTCCCTTGCCAGCAAGAGCGCCGTGACAGGATCCCATATTGCACCCGGTGCGCGCGAGCACTGCTTGTACATGGTTGTTGAACTCGATGTCCAGGGGCTTGTCGATCTGTTTGCATGTCACCAATACGGTCGCTGTGGCTGCTTTGCCGCTGGGCAAAACGCAATGGACAGTCAGCGTCGTTTCGCCCGATTGGGATGCGAACAAGGTTGCGCTAGAGGGCGAGTTGTTCCTTTCCAATTTGACGATTGCCGGGTTGCTCCACTGGAATTCTAGTTCCGAGTTGACCGCCGCGCCGATTGTCCCATTGCCCAACTCGTACTGGACGGTCAGACGTTGAGAGCTTTGTGCATGGGTGAGATCGATGTGTTCAGGAAAAACTTTGATTCCGATGGGCTCGGCTGATACTCCGAATGGCACGTAGCCAAGTGAGAACAAGATTGCGAGGAATAGGGTTCGCATGAAGTTAGATATTGATTTTAGAGTGTAAACGGTTGAAAGACTGTTGGAATTGCTTGCAATTTCATCGGGAGGGCGAGGCTACCCCTGTAAACATGTTTTCCTCGACTTGGCCCAATCCATTCCTTGCTTGGGAGGGTGAGGCTCCTGCCGAACCATTGCGTTGTAAGCTCGGCAGGAGCCTCGCCCTCCCATTGGTTTCCAATGATTGGTTGGGTTGGCAATCCGCGTCATTTTTCAATCCGATAGAGATTCGTCCTGGAACGCAAATAGAGCGATTTGGTGTCGACTGCCGGGGAGGCCATGAATCCGTCCGCGAACTGATTTTCTGCCAGAAGGTTGAATTCGCGACTCGCTTCGAAGACATAAACTTTGCCTTCCTCGTTCCCAACATAGATGCGTCCGCCCGATACAACTGGCGAGCTGCTGAAGTTACCCCCCAGGCGCTCGGTCCATATGTTTTCACCGCTCGTCGCCTCCATGCAGGATGCAATTCCAAGATCGTTGATGACGAAAAGCAAGTCGCCCACCAGTGTAACACTCGGCTTGTTGGAATAGGTCTTGGTCATGGACCAAGCGATACTTGTCTCGTCCAAAACTCCGTTCCCACCAAGTTTGACAGCGAGCATACCCGCTTTACCGTGACCCGACGGTATAAAGGCAAGTCCATGTCCGACGACAGGCCGAGTGCATGGCGAATGCGAGGAACGATCTTCGATTCGCCAAAGTTCCTTGCCAGTTCGCGGATCATAAGCATAGTGAGCTTTCGAACCGCTGCTGAGGAGAATGGCTTGCCCGTCGGATTCGTAAACATGCGGTGTGGCAAAACCCTTGCGCATGTCACCATCTGCACCCGGCTTGCCATCCGCGTCTAGATCTTGAAAATCGACAGTTCGATCGGTTCGCCATACGGTTTTTCCGGTGGCAGTATCCAACGCCACCATGTACTGCTGATCGCTGCCGTCGAAGTTCATCAACAGCAAATCCTTCCATAATATGGGCGAAGAGCCTGCCGCGCGAAAGTGATTGCAAACAAAGTCGGTTCGCTCCCAAATCTTTTTTCCCGTGGCCGTATCGAGACAAGCTGTTCCTGGCGAACCGAAAGTTACGTAGACGCGCCCTTGTTCGATCACCGGAGTTGGCGACGCATAGCTATTAAACTTATGGCAGAACTGTGGCGTTTCAATCCGAAAAAGTAATTCGTCGTGAATGATCTTCCCCGTCTCTTTGTCGACACACACGGCGCTGAGTTCAGTCCCCTCGTCGTTGGCAGTCGACATCCAAATTTGAGTATCCCAAATGACTGGCGACGACCAGCCTTTCCCGTGAATCGCGGTCTTCCATCGCACATGTTCGGACTCGTTGAACTCGATGGGTAGTTCCTTTCCGGGTAGTTCCGTCCCGATCGAAATCCCATCTCCTCTCGGGCCGCGGAACTGAGACCAATTCGCATCCGTGGAATACGCAGGTTTGCCGACGCAAAGAAGCATCACGAGAGCGATCACGATGAGGCGAAAGGGAATGGATGTCATAATTTCGTGAATTGGGTTAGTCGAAAACAGCTTCGGGGGAATTTAGTTACTTGTGGTGGGATAGGCTTCCAGGTTGCCACGCTGAAAATGACAGGCTAGAAGCCTATGCCACTGGGGGGTTGCCATGCGGGGATACCGCGTTCGGCCAGTTGTTTCTCGTAGCGAACTGCTTGTGGTTGTTGGGGAGTTGGAGCCGATTTTTCGTTGACCATCATCGGCAACGCCTCGGACCACCAAGTATCGTAAACAGCTCTCAGAGAGGCAATCACCTCGGGATGATCGGCCGACACGTCCTTGGATTCAAATGGGTCGACGCTGATATCGAATAGTTCTTTGTTGTTGACAAATCGCCATCGTTGGGTCCGAACCGCACAGTTCTTGAACTTGGCTGTATTGGGATCCGCACCAACCTCCCATCGGCCCACGTGGACGAACAAATTGCGGTCCGACCATGGGGCTTTGGGGTTTTCTAACAATGGAACAAGCGAGCGTCCTTGGACCTTTTGTATGTCGCTCGGAATCTTGGTTCCGCTTAGCTCACAGAAGGTTTTGAACAGGTCAATGTGTGCGGAAAGTGCTGCGATATCGACACCTTCGCCGAGTACGCCTTTCCATCGCCACAGGGCAGGCACGTGCGTCCCACCTTCGTAGGGTGTTCCCTTGCCGGTCTTAAAGCCCGCATTGAAAAGTGGGACCTGTTTGTCATTGAGCTTCCCCTTGAGATTCGCTTGACCGTTATCGGTCATGAAAATCACCAAGGTATTGTCCCAGGCTTTCCATTGATCCAACTTGTCCATCAAGCGGCCAAAGTTGTCGTCGATATTTTCGATCATTCCATACCGACCGGCCGTTTCGTTATCGTATCCGAGCTCTGTAAATCGTTTGGTGTACTTTTCCGGGGCAATCATTGGACCGTGAGGCGCATTGGGTGCGAGGTAGGTCAAGAACGGTTTACCAGCATCGAGTTGCTGTTTGGTCCAGCCCAAGGCCGCTTGAAAGAAAACGTCCGTACAAAATCCTTTTGTTTGAACGATGGTCTGATTCTCAAGAATGACGCAATCGTTGTACTTGTTCTTTCGGTTGGGAGGGAAGTCGGCACAACTACCTGGATAGGATTGGCCGATACCGCCCGCACCGTGGATAAAGACGTGCTGGAACCCCCGATGATAAGGCTGGTAGGCCTCCTCGTCACCTAGATGCCACTTGCCAAAGATGCCTGTTGCGTAACCCGAGGATTGCAACAACTGAGGATAGGTGGTTGTGCTCAATGCCATTCGTTCGCGTTCGTTGATGGTGTGGGTGACACCGTTGTAGAATTCGTGTCGACCGCTCATCATCGACGCCCGTGTCGGTGAACAGGTCGGGCTGACATGGAAATTCGTGAAACGCGTGGATAACTTGTAGAAGCGGTCAAGGTTTGGCGTTTTGAGGACTTGGTTACCCAAGCAAGAAAGGTCGCCCATGCCTTGATCGTCTGTCATGACCAAAATGATGTTGGGCCGTTTTGCTTGAAGCGATTCTGCAGCGTCGCACGCCTCAACTGCGTGCAGTAGTACAAGCATCGCAAACACGCAGGAGACGCGAAGAAGCGGATAGATCATTTTCCGTTGGCCTGAAAGGAGAGATGGAAATTGGGCAAGAATGGCACGCACATCAACCGTTCATTTTAGTCCTAAAGCAGCGGACTTCGCCAGTATGCATTCGACGAGGTAGAAGAAATAGAGGATCGGACGCCCTTGACGACTCAGTCATTCGCGTTTTTCGGCACTGTGCATTCGGCCTGAGGTTGAACGGACGAAAGAGATTGCGTCGCGTTTCGCTGCTATGTATTGTTTTGTGTCAAGGGTGGTCGGGACAATTGTTGGTAAATTTTCCGTCGTACGCCGCAAGCTGCTATTCGATCTTACGAGGGTTAGCCCGTAGATCAGTAAACTCGTTCGCGTGTAAAGCGGATTGAATCGGAGA
>CAMCMB010000062.1 GCA_945875845.1 Pirellula staleyi DSM 6068 | reverse complement strand
ACGGTTCGGGTTTAAAATAAACTTCTTGCGATCAAGCTCAACTACGGTTTCAAGAACCTAGGACAAAACGACCTACAAGAAGTGTGGAAGCTACTGTTTCCAGGGTTGATCCTAAGCTAATCGCTTAAAATCGGATACCGATGCTACATACTAGGTGTGAAGCCGAGCGGGATGCGAGTGCTTTTTGCGTCCGTGTTCTCGACTATGTTTGGCAAGGCGGGGGATGTGCGAGATGAGAATCGTCCGGCTCCTCGCTTACGCGTCGAGTTACCATCGCGTGGCACGAGCTCGCTTGCTCGTGAATCCATGGGCGAGACGCCCATGCCACTTGCGAATACCCCCGTCTCACAATCCATTAAAGCAACAAGCCGTTACGCCTCGGGTTGGATTAATGCGGATTAAATCAGCAGCCTCAATCGAGGAGAAGGGGAGATAGAGTTCTTGGGACTTTGCACGCCAAGCTGTGTCCAATGAGCAAAAGCCGAAAAAAGGAAGTTGATGAAAGGGATTTCGAGTTGGTTATCACCACTAGCAATCGTTGTATTCGTCGTTCAGCCTATCCCGGTCGTCTGCCCGTTTGGGGGTAGAGGCAACAGTTGCCGGGACACAAATCATGACTTGCGCCGTAGCTTCCCAAATAGGGTCGGGCTGTATCCGGTTCCAATCGTTCCTCGATCAAATCGACAATCATCGAGACGAACTTGGGATGCAACCCTACCGTTGCCGCCCGAACCATTTGGATCCCCTTTTCTTTGCATAGATCAGCCGCTTCGTGATCCAAATCGAAAAGCACTTCCATGTGATCCGAGACAAATCCCAGTGGCTGAACGATGACGTGTCGAATGTTGCGATCCGTATGTAGTTGCTCGATTCGGTCGCATACGTCTGGTTCAAGCCATGGTTGTTGCGGCGGCCCCGATCGGCTTTGAAAGACTAGCTCCCAAGGTCCGTGACCGGCGGCTTTGCAAACCAATCTGGCCGACTCTCGCAACTGTTCTTCATACCGCGAATTGTCTGCCATTATTTTCGGGATGCTATGAGCGGTGAAAAGGACAATGGTTTCCGCGCGAACTTCTTCGGGCAATTGAGCTAGGGCTTGTTCAAGGCAACCTTTCTGTGCAGCAATGAAGCCCGGATGATTAAAGCCCTTGCGGACTTTTTCAACAAAGGGGGCTGAATCGCCGACGGCGGACTGAGAGGCGGCGATGTTTTCGCGATATTGCCTGCAACCACTGTAGCAACTGAACATCGAGGTGAAAAAAGAGATTGCGCGTTTCCGCCCGTCGTTCGCCATTTCTTGAAGCGTATCGGTCAACATCGGATGCCAATTTCGATTACCCCAGTAGATAGGCAAACTCAATGCTCGTCGACCGCATTCTTTCCGGATGGCATCGATCAGTTGGCGACATTGCTCGTTGATAGGGCTGATGCCATCGAATTGGCGGTAGTGTTCGGCGACCTCCAACATGCGCTCATGCGGGACATTTTTTCCTCGCAATACGTTTTCGAGAAAGGGCATGACATCGTCCATTCCTTCCGGTCCGCCAAAGGAAACGATCAAAATGGCATCGACCGGAACCGTTTCCAAGGGCGGGGGGGGGGTGGTCGGAGCCGCAGGGGTTGTCGAGACAGTAGACATAAACAACTTGTTTTCGTGAGAGTTGGTTGGAGTACTTACGTTTTCTGACATTATTCGGTTGTTGCCAAGTGGAAATTGCGACCTGAGCCGAATTTTTCAAACAAGTAACAAACCAGGTAGCAAACCGGGCGCAGTAAGAGCTACAATCATCGTGGATCATTCGAGAAGCAAATGTCGTAGCTGGACTCGTCTAACGACCCCGGCTGCAAGCGATCGGTCCACAGCGATCGGTTCAAACGAAACTTCGATCGGTTCAGCGGGTTAGTGGACAATGTTCTAGGGAACTTCGAGCCAAGGTGCGCTTTTTGACTCACTCAACTCATCTTCAAACCAATTTCTGCGTTCGCGCTGTGCGGCTTGGTTTTTTCGTTTCCCTGTGCGTTGCCAGCTTCGTTGTCGTTGTCGGCGTCGTTGCACCTAGGCTCCATGCCACGGAACTGGATGACGTCCGAACGTTTTTTCGCACCGGGGACTATCCCGCTTGTATTGCGATAGCCAAGGCCCAAGTCGAGAAAGGGGTCTGGAATGAATCCTGGCCTCGAATGTTGATTGAGGCGTATATGGTTACCGGCGAGTACCAAGCTGCTCTCGCTGCCTATGAAAAAGCCCTTGAGCGTTTCCCGGACAGCATTCGATTGCGGCTCGTGGGCGTGCGTGTCTACAAGATGAACAACAACGCGCTCAAGGCAAAGGAGCAAATCTCCTATTTGGACGATTTGCTTGCGCGTGCATCTTGGCGATTCAACAGCAGGTCGGATTTGGTTCCGCTAGGGGAGTATTTTCTGTCTCGCGGCGAAGACCCAAAGCAAGTCTTGAAAATATGCTACGACCAGGCCATCAAATACGATCCGAAAAGCGTCGAAGCTCACGTTGCGACCGCCCGCATGGCTCTGGAAAAGAACGATGACAAGGTCGCCTCGCAAGCGTTGGCCAAGGCATTGGCGATTGACGAGTCCGATCCAGAGATTTTTTATCTTCTCTCGCGAGCCTGGAGTTCCTCCGATTCCGAAAAGTCCACTCAATATTTGCGCAAGTCGCTTGAACTCAACGCGAGGTACTTCCCGAGTTTGATCCTTCAAGCGGAATCGCGATTGTCCGCCGAGGACTACTCCACTGCCGAGTTGATCCTGGCTGAAATCGAAAAGACCAATCCTCGGCTCCCCAAGCTCTGGGCATTGCGAGCCGCGATAGCGAATTTGCAGGGCCGCTATCAAGACGAGGGGGAGTGCCGCCGCAAAGCGCTTGTGCCTTGGAGTTTGAATCCCGAAGTGGACTACACCATCGGTAAGCATTTGGCGATGCACTATCGGTTTGCCGAATCGGTGGAGTACCAGCGACGTGCCATCAAGATGGACAGCACCTACACACCTGCAAAAGCTCAAATGGCTCAAGATTTGTTGCGACTAGGTGATACCGAACTTGGTTGGTCGCTCGTCGATAGCGTTCGTACAGAAGATCCCTACGATGTCACGATTTTCAATCTTAAGCAACTTCAATCGCAGCTTGATAAGTTTGCCACGCTCGAAGCGCCGGGCTTCGTTGTTCGTATGGATGCTCGCGAATCGCGCATTTATGGTCGCGATGTCATTGCTCTCTTGAGTGAGGCTCGAGAAACGCTCACCAAGAAATATGCGGTTCAACTGACCGAACCCATCTTTGTCGAGATTTTTCCACGACAAAAAGAGTTCGCTATTCGAACGTTCGGCTTGCCCGGCGGCGAGGGTTTTTTAGGTGTTTGTTTCGGCCGCTTGATTACCGCAAATTCACCTGCGGCGTTAAATACGGATTCCAACTGGCAAGCTGTTCTGTGGCACGAGTACTGTCACGTTGTCACACTACAGAAAACCAAGAACAAAATGCCACGTTGGTTGTCCGAGGGGATTTCGGTCTATGAAGAGCGTCAACGAAATCCGATCTGGGGACAATCGATGGACTCGACGTACCGAGAAATGATTTTGGGCGACGACTTCGTGCCAATGAGCAAGTTGAGCAGCGCCTTCTTGCAGCCGAAAACGCCCATGCATCTCCAGTTTGCCTACTACGAAGCGTCGCTAGCGGTTGAGTTTTGGGTAGCCCGATACGGAATGCCCAAGTTGCAAATGCTGTTGGATGACTTGGCGATCGGTATGCCGGCGGACGAAGCGCTTAAGCGAGTTCCTGGCTCGCTTGAATGGTTGGATCAAGAATTTAGCGAGTACGCAAAGGGATTGGCTGGCGAGTTCGGAAGCGGCGTTAACTTCAAAAAGCCGAGTGAACTGGAAAAGAAGGACATGCCAGCTTGGCTCGAAGCCAATCCGGATTCTTACTGGGGGCTAAGATCTCGTTGCATGGAACTGATTCGCAGAAAATCCTGGGATGATGCTTTGACGGCTACCGAGAAACTGAGAGAGATGCTGCCGGACGATCACAGCGACGACGGAGTCTATGCCATGCTGGCAACCATCCATCGCGGCAAGAATGACTTGAAGAACGAACGGATGGCATTGGTTTCGCTTGCGGAACGTTCGGCGGACTGCCGACAAGCTTTGATGCGATTGATTGAATTGGATACGAGCGAACAAGACTGGGAGGGCGTTTCAAAGTGGTGCGATCGCATGATTGAAATCGACCCACTGAGAAGCGACGTACAACAACAACGAGCTACTGCCAAGGAAAAGATCGGTCGGTATGACAACGTGATCCAATCGCTCGAAGCCTGTTTGGAGATGGATCTGACGGACCCTGCGAGTATTCACTACCGTTTGGCGGTCGCTCTGAACAAACAGCAATTGACTTCGCAAGCCAAACGGCATTTGCTGATGGCGCTCGAGGAGAGCCCTCGGTATCAAGATGCATTGCAGTTGCTCGCGTCGATGAGCAAGTCTACCCCGACGGAAAAGTACGAGGAATCACGATGATGAAATTAATTCGAGGGAGATCAACACTCATTGCTAGTTTGGCGTTGGTCATCGTAATGATTTCCGCGCTGGTCGTTGTGGCCCAGCGTGGAGGGGGCTATGGACGCGGACGTGGCCGAGATTATCAGTCCACCGATCGCGGCGGAGTACCAACCTGGGACATCGACAAAAAGTTCAGCAAGGAATTGTTCACGTTTGTTCGGATCAAATACGACTCCAATGGCTATGGCCGCGGGGGTGGTTGGGCGACCGATTATCGCGATAGCGAGCTGAACTTTTCCCTGAGATTGCAACAACTGACAACACTCAAAGTCAACCCGGAACCGATTGTGTTGGAACTGACGGATCCCAAGTTATTCGACTATCCGTTCATCTACATTATCGAGCCAGGCGCGCTAGAGTTTAACCAATACGAAGTGATCGCGTTGAGAAAATACTTGCTCGGTGGCGGTTTCTTGATGGTGGATGATTTCTGGGGGGAAGACGAGTACAACAACTTCTACCGAGAAATCAAACGCGTTTTCCCAGGCCGCGAGCCGCAAGAAGTGCCGCTTGAACATGAGATCTTCCATTGCGTTTACGACCTGAAAGAGAAGCCGCAATTGCCCTCGATTCACGCCGCTTGGGCCGGGCGAGAGTCGGGTGTCATATGGGAGCCGCGTTCCGGGTCGGACACAAGTATTCCTCATTACAAAGCCGTCCGAGACGACGCGAATCGTATTATGGTCTTTATCTGCCACAACACAGACTTAGGTGATGGTTGGGAGCGCGAAGGAGAGGACAAATGGTACTTCGAAGAGTTCTCTGTCAAAAAAGCCTATCCTCTCGGCATCAATATCGTAACCTACGCTATGACACACTAACCCACATCAACTTAGGACCAAAACACCTTGAGTACTGCCAGTTTACCTTATGAAGAACAAGCGGCGCTCGTGAAGCTAATTCGCGAAAGCAAAGACAAGATCGATGCGGAGTTGTCGAAAACGATCGTGGGTCAAAAGGCGGTCATCGAGCAATTGCTGATCTGTCTTTTTTCTGGATCGCACTGTTTGATCACAGGTGCGCCTGGATTGGCAAAAACGCTTTTGGTTCGCAGTGTGGCTCAAGTGTTTCATCTTGAGTTTCGCCGCATTCAGTTTACGCCCGACTTGATGCCCGCCGACATAACGGGCACCGAGATTCTCGATGAAGTCGACGGGCGACGCGTCTTGCAGTTTGTTCAAGGCCCAGTCTTTGCCAACGTCATTCTGGCCGACGAAATCAACCGCACACCACCCAAGACACAAGCCGCCTTGCTCGAGGCAATGCAGGAGCATCAAGTAACAGCCGCCGGCACGCGATACGCCTTGCCCGAACCTTTCTTCGTATTGGCAACGCAAAATCCAATCGAAATGGAGGGGACGTATCCATTGCCCGAGGCACAACTCGATCGGTTCATGTTCAATGTCATGATCGACTATTTGCCGTTCAAAGATGAACTGCAGGTTGTTCTCGATACGACCAGCAAGAAATCCGATCCCATCCAACCGTTGTTTACCGGCGAAGATGTCCTACGGTTTCACGAAATGGTTCGGCAAATGCCAATCGCCGAAGAAGTGGCTGGCTACGCAGTGCGACTCGTGGCCGCAACTCGACCCGGTCGTCCGGAAGCGGCCAGCTTCGTCAATCAATGGGTGAATTGGGGTGCCGGTTTGCGAGCGGCTCAGATGCTGGTGCTGGGCGCAAAAGCTCGAGCCTTGATCAATGGACAATCGCATGTATCCATCGACGACATCAAGGCCTTGGTGCATCCTGTCTTGCGCCACCGACTATTGCTCGGATACAAAGCCGAAGCCGAAGGCGTTACCGTCGAAGATTGCATCGATCGTTTAATCGCAGAGGTCCGTTAGACATGGCTTCCTCGGTCACATCTACGAATAACAGCACCAAGACGATCGATAAGTGGATCGATATGGCTGCGTTGATGCGGATCAAAGATATGCAATTGCGTGCCAAGTCGGTCGTGGATGGTTTTCACAACGGTCTTCACCGAAGTCCGTTGCACGGCTTTTCGGTGGAGTTCAGCGAATACCGTCCGTACAGCGAAGGGGACGATCCTCGCTCGATCGATTGGAAACTTTTCGCCCGCAGCGATCGTTACTACCTCAAGAAATTCGAAGACGAAACCAATCGCCGCTGTTATTTGGTCGTCGATCAGAGCAAGTCGATGGAGTTTGGTTCGCTTGAGTACAAAAAGATCGATTATGCGAGAACGCTCGCTGCAACACTCGCTTATTATTTGACGTTGCAACGCGATGCAGTCGGGCTTTTGACCTTCGAGGCGGATGTCACTGAGTTTCTCGCCGCCCGCTTTCGGCCAGGACAGCTCAAAAGAATCCTTTCGTTGCTCGAGAAGCCTCCGCAAGGCACCTTGACCGATCTGCAGCGCCCCTTGGCCCATTTGGCGGACATGGTTCGCCAACGAAGTCTTGTCTTGATCGTTTCAGATTTCTTGGTCCCGGTTGAGTCATTGCGTCAACCGTTGTCCTATTTGCGAGCCCGCAGCCATGAAGTGATGTTGCTGCGAGTTTTGGACCCTGGCGAAGTGGATCTTGGATGGAGCAAAGCATCGATGATTCTCGATTTGGAGTCAGGCCGCGAGATGTACGTCAATCCGGATACCGCTCGTGCCTCGTACCAAAAGAAATTCATGGCGCACGAACAGGCACTCATTGAAATGTGCGGTCAGTATGGTATCGGGTGGACATCGCTCAAAACCAACGAATCGATCGAGCATGCATTGTTCGATTTGCTGTTTCGGCAACAGAATGCCGGTTCCCGTTCCAACCGCGCTCGATCGAATCGATCGGGGGGTGCCGTTCGTGCTTCTGCTGGAGGTTCTCGATGAGTTTTCTGTCACCTCTGTTTGCATTGGCTGGGCTCGCGATCGCGCTTCCGATTCTGTTTCACATGGTGCGCAAGCGTCCCAAGGATCGACAGTTATTTAGTTCGTTGATGTTTTTGGAGTCCGCGCCACCACGCTTAACGAGTCAAAGCCGCATCGATCAATGGCTGCTACTGTTGATGCGAGCGTTGGCACTGGGCCTGCTAGCAGTCGCGTTTTCTCGTCCTTACTGGAATGTTGCTGCGGAGACCGACACGAATCCTGTTGGAATGCGCCGTATGATACTCATCGATACGAGTGCGAGTATGCAGAGACCCGGACTTTGGGAAACCGCAATGGCGCGTGTTGAAAAGATCGTTGAGCAATCCGTTCCCACCGATGTACTGGCGGTATACACATTCGATCGATCGCTTAAGCCGTTGGTTTCCGTTGAGGAAGCCATTGGTACACCACCTGCTCAGCGTCAACAACTTGCACGCGCGGGACTGAAGTCAATGAAGCCAACTTGGATGGGGACCGATCTGGGCTCCGCGTTGGTTCAAGCTGCGGATTTGCTGCAAGCGGACAACGACGCTTCGACCGATTCGTCAACTTCCGCCAGCGAGATTGTGATTGTTACCGACTTTCAAAACGGGATGTCGTTGGAGAAGCTGACTGGCTACACGTGGCCCAGCACTTGCAAAGTTCGAATGGAACGCATGCGGCCAACCGCATCGGGCAATGCCCGCGCAACTTTATTAACGTCGACGGGACCGGAAGACGGGTTGGGCAAACCCCAAGCCGTTGCGAAAGGAAGTTCTAGCGATGAACCCATTGTTCGTGTTCGGGTGGCAAATTATGCACCCAGTACACAAGAGCAGTTTCAGCTTTCATGGTTGGACGAAAAAGGGATAAGTGTGCCAGGTACGGTGACGAAGTGCCAAGTGCCATCGGGCAGTTCGCTCGTTGTTCAAATGCCCTCGCCTCCAATCCATTCGCAAGCGTTGAAATTGGAGGGAGACGCATCGGAGTATGACAATCAATTTTACATTGCGAAAACCGAGCCAGCACAATTGAAGCTGATCTGTCTTGATGCTGCTAATCAATTGCCCGAAGACTCCTTAAGTTATTTTTTGGAACAACTACCGTTAAGTAGCCCCTCTCGAGTCGTGAGGTATGAAGCCCGAGCCCCAGGAAGCGGTGAAGTCTGGCCGACCCCTTCGCAATCACCTCTGATTGTTGCATCGCATCATGCCACCGTGCCCGATCTTATTGAATTAGCAAAGTACATTGAGCTTGGCGGCAACGTTCTTTGGGTGTTGGATGCAGCGAGCGAAACGTCAACAGAGGGGCTTCGCAGCCTTACGGGCGAGACTGGCATCGCTGTTTCCGAAGCCAAAGTCAAGCAATACGCGATGCTGGAGCAGATTGATTTCAGGCATCCGCTTTTCGCTGATTTGTCGAGTTCACGTTTCAACGACTTTACGAAAGTACGCTTTTGGAAGCATCGCAAACTGGAGCTTCAAGACGATACGCAATGGCAAATTCTGGCGAGATTCGATGATGGTTCGCCTGCGTTGCTTCGTCGGGCTCAAGGAGTGGGAAAGCTATGGATCCTGACTGCGGGTTGGCAACCATCGCAGAGTCAACTGGCACTTTCCAGCAAGTTTGTGCCGATCATGGCCGCTCTGTTTCGTTTGGCTGCACCGGAAGAGAGTGATTCGGACAAACACACGGTCGGCGGCACCCTGGCTTGGTCGTCCGGTGAAAGATTGATAGATCCTACCGGAGTCGAGTTGGGGGGTGAGAGCGGTTTGCTTTCAAGCCAAGCAGTCCAGCCGGGAATCTATCATCGCATGGATCAAACAGGCCGAGACGTTCGAATCGCCGTCAACCTCGACGACTCGGAGAGCCTCACCACGGTTGCAGACGTAGAACGCCTCGAACGCCTTGGAGTCGCGATGGTGGATCAGCGACCGCTGGAGCAAAAAGAAGGTTTGCAACGTCAACTACGGGCCGTTGAACTCGAAGCAAAGCAAGGTTGGTGGCGTTGGTTAGTCATGGGTGTATTGGGTGCCGTTGGCATCGAGTCCCTTTTGTGTATTGCAAGGAATAGATTCGCATGAACCGACACGTAAACTATCTCATTTCCGGAGTTGCTCGCCGTTACCGATTGGTATGGCTTGGTTGGTTTCTTTCGGCTGCTTGGGTCCTTTGGGCACTGGCGGCAGTCGTTTTCGCGAGCACAGGCGGACTTCTTAAGCTCGATGGGTTTAAGACAGCGTATCTGGCCTTGAGTGCTATCGCCGGAACGTTGCTTCTTGGCTGGTTGGCTAGCCGATGGACTTACCGAGATCCGCGCTGGTTGGCAACTCAGATCGAACGACACCTGCCGTCGCTGAAAGAGAGATTGATAACCGCAGTCCAAGTTCAGGAGACGAAGGGTTTTTTTGAAAAGTCGCTCATCGATGAGACTATTCACCATGCGCGATCGAACGATTGGTCAAGAACCGTTCCGAATGGCAGAGTGCTTATGGCTTGGATATCTCAATTCCTGTTGTTGGCTTGTGCTGCCTGGACAATCTTGCAATGCCTGGGGAGGGAAAACACTTTAGGCAATTCATCGATCATTTCGCTGTTGAATCCAGCATCGCAGGCGCTGATCGTAGAGCCGGGCGATGTGGAAATTGAGAGGGGTAAGGATGTCGTCGTGACGGTCCGTTTTCCAATCGAAGCGCCTGCAGAAGTATGGTTAACGGCTACATCCGAGAGAAACGAACCATCTCGACAAGCTATGGTTCGCAGCCTGAAAGATCCTCTGTTCGGCGGTTATGTTCGAAACGTTCAACAGGATCAAGAGTATCGAATCGAATACGGAACCAATTCGACCAAACAGTACAAAATCAAAACGTTTGAGTATCCAGCCTTGGTCCGAAGCGACGCAACCATTGCGTCACCTTTGTATGCGAACAAGGAGACTCGAACCATCGAAAACACACGACGCGTTACAGTGGTAGACGGAGCGGAACTAACTTGGTCTTGTTTGGTCAACAAGCCTTTGATGACGGCCGAGTTGGTTGATGAATCTGGTCTGTCAACGCCCTTGACCGTATCGGTCGATGTGCCATTGCTGTATCAAGCAAAGTTCGTAATGTCGGAATCAAAACGATGGAGTGTACGTTTGGTGGACAAAGATGGTCGATCCGCGAAATTCGAAGACGATCTGTCGGCGAAAGTCCTCGCCAATCTCCCTCCTGAAATGAAGCTTGCTCGCGCCTCGGACCTGAGAGTTTCGCCACTCCAAGAAGTGCAGATACAGGCGACTGCCAAAGACGACTTTGGCATACAACGATCCGGTTTGACATTGGTGATGGGTGATTCTGAACCTGAGGAAGTGTCGCTAGTCTCGATGCCTGCCAAATCGGGCAAGGTCGAGCTCAAG
This sequence comes from Pirellula staleyi DSM 6068, assembly GCA_945875845.1. Taxonomy (GTDB): domain Bacteria; phylum Planctomycetota; class Planctomycetia; order Pirellulales; family Pirellulaceae; genus JBKCUI01. Next base: position 31,471 of record CAMCMB010000062.1, on the reverse strand, counting down.
CACTTGGTCGATTTGGAATCGCTGCAAGCTCAGCCCGATCAGTTGCTCAGCTATTTCTTCTGGGCCGAGGATATTGACCGCGACGGCAATCCGCGACGCGTAGATGGCGAAATGTTCTTCGCGGAAGTAAGGCCTTTCGAAGAGATTTTCCGCCAAGGGGAGTCGATGTCACCCGAGCAACAAAAACAGCAACAAGAACAACAGCAACAGAGCGAGGGTGGTAAGCAAGCAGAGGAATTGGCCGAAATACAAAAGCAGATCGTGACTGCAACTTGGAATATACTGCGCCGAGAGAAACCGGCCACGCTCAGTAAGAGTTTCTTGGAGGACGCCAAGACGCTGCTTGAGAGCCAGCAAAGCGCCATGGAGATGACGAGCGATCTTGAAGAAAAGCTCAAGGATGAAAAATCGTTGGAGTACTTGGAGGATGTTCGAGATGCAATGACCGGTGCCATTCAAGCGTTGCAAAGCTCAGTCGATGCATCCGACTTGAAAGTCCTTCGCGACGCTTTGCAAAGCGAGAGAAAGGCGTATGAGGGTCTTTTGCGTCTTCGGGCTCGTGAGCACAATATCGTCAAATCACAGCAGTCGCAATCGAAGTCCGCTTCCAAGAGTTCGAGCCAGAAAAATCGCCAGGAACAACTTGAGCAACTGAAGCTGCAAGACGAGGACAACAAATACGAATCGGAAAAACAAGCAGATGCACCGGAGCCAACCGCCCAGCGTGAATCGCGTCAAGTGATGAATCGATTAGAGGAATTGGCAAGACGCCAAAAAGATATCAACGAACAGCTTAAGAATCTCGAAACGGCTCTTCGCGAAGCAAAAACAGAAGAGAAAAAGCAGGAGCTTGAGGAACAACTAAAACGATTGAGGGACAACCAAGAGGAGCTCCTAAAAGATTCCGATGAACTGCTCGAACGAATGAACCAACCGGAGAATCGTCAAGCGATGGACCAAGCTCGCGAACAGACCGAACAAGCTCGGAGCGATTTGCAGCAGTCGGCTGAAGCGCTCAGCAAGGGTGAGACATCGCAAGCACTCTCATCCGGTACTCGGGCCGAACGGCAGCTGGACGAAACAAGGGAGCAGATGCGAAAAGAGTCGTCGAATCAATTTGAGCAAACAATGCGAGACTTGATGCGCGATGCGGGCAAACTCGATCAGCAACAGCAGAAGCTGGCTGAAAGAATCCCGTCGGCCAAGGATGCTCATTCGGCTTCAGAACCAGCTCGTGGTGCCGATGCCGCCACACCCAATTCAAGGGATGGCAACTTACCGGACGAGTCTGCCACGCCATTGCGCCCCGAAGGAGACGAAAAAGCAGTGGAGTCCTTGCAGCAAGCAATTCAACAACAGAAGAAAGATCTCAACGAATTGCTAGAAAAAATGCGAGAGACCGTGAGCGAAGCGGAATCGAGCGAACCTCTTTTGGCCGAACAGATATACGACTCGTTTCGCGAAGCCAAACAACAAGGCCTTGAGCAACGACTCGACCAGATCCCCAGTCTGGTCGACAGGGGATTGGAAGAACCGGCTGCGCGGGCGACGAACGAAGTCTCCAAGGGGATCCGAAACCTAAAGGAGAACATCGAGCAAGCTTCCGAAAGCGTGATTGGGAGCGAGCAGGAGTCCTTGCGGCGGGCCTTGAGCGAACTGAAACGCGCCCAACGCCAACTCGATGAGGAGATAGAGAGAAAAGACCCAAGTGGTACCAAGTCCAGCCAAAGAGCTGATGGGGAAAGGAAAGAGGGTGAACAACAGCCTCAGGATGGACAACCCGGACAGCCACAACCCGGACAACCACAACCCGGACAACCACAACCCGGACAGCCACAAGACGGACAGCCACAAGATGGGCAACCACAAGATGGGCAACCACAGGGAGGGCAACCACAGGGAGGGCAACCACAGGGAGGACAGCCACAGGGAGGACAGCCACAGGGAGGACAGCCACAAGATGGGCAACCACAGGGAGGACAGCCACAAGATGGGCAGCCACAAGATGGGCAGCCACAGGGAGGGCAACCACAAGACGGGCAGCCACAAAGCGGGCAACTTGGCGGCGAGCGACAACGGAGCAATCCGCCAGCGAATAATTCTGGGCGTGGAGGACTTGACCAACTAGCGGAGCAATCCGCACGCCAAGCGTCTGAGAGTGCACCTTTAACAGGTGAGAATTTTACGGAGTGGTTGGATTCGTTGCGAGATGCGGAAGAATTGGTGCGATCTCCAGAATTACGAGCAGAGGCTGGACGAATTCGAGAGGCTGCACGGTCCATGCGAATCGACTACAAGAGGCATGCCAAGGAACCCGAGTGGCCGCTCGTTCGCCGCTTGATTGCCGAGCCGTTAAATCAATTGCGTGAAAAGGTACAGGAGGAGTTGTTGAGACAGTCTGCCGAACGCAACGCGTTGATTCCAATCGATCGCGATCCGGTTCCGAGTCTGTACCAACAACAACAGGATCGGTACTACGAGAATATCGGGAGTGGCAAGAGTCGATGATTCGTCTTTCGATAGGTAGCTTATTCGCCGAAGTCGACAGCAGTTACGGGGATCTTGTGTTCGCCAATATGGGGTGGATGAAATGGGTCGCGTTGGCGGGCGCGGTGTTGGCGATTTTAACGCTATTCTCGTATCGCCGTAGTTCGATGCCGTGGTCGCTGAAGTCCCTTGGGATTGTGTTGCGATGTCTCGGTATTGGAATTCTGCTGGTATGCTTGCTGGAGCCACTGGGGACTTTGGAGCGTCCTAAACCGCAAGCCAACGTCTTTACCATTTTGGTCGACACGAGCAATAGCATTGATGTTGTGAGCCAAGATCGTTTGCCTCTGCAATCTCAGAAAATCAAAGCCTTGCTCAGCGACGAGTCACAATGGCAAAGAAACCTCTCCGACGATTTCCGTGTCCGTCGCTACACATTTGATTCTGCATTGGAGCCTGTTGATACATTCGAAGGGGTCGAGTACCGGGGAAAAGAGTCGGCGCTCTACGGTTCGCTTGCTTCGATTGCCGAACGCTTTCGAGGTCGACCGTTAGCGGGTGTCTTGTTGGTCACGGACGGACAAGCGACGGATCGGCTGGATCGGCTGGACAACTTAGTCCAGCAACCTGCGGTGGAAACGTCCTCGAGTGGCCAGCCAACCCATTCGCTTAGTCGATTGGGTTTTCCAGTTTACCCGGTTAGCGTCGGCAAACTCACCCATAGCCGCGACATTCGAATCGCTTCGATCACGACGAGGCAATCGGATTTTGAGACAGCTCCGGTCACGATTCAGGCAAGTATCACGCACAACGGATTCGCAAACCAACTTGTCAGAGTGGACCTGATGGACGCCGGTCTGAAGACGGTTCAATTTCAATCGGTAGTTCTCAAAAAAGATTCTGAACCGGTGGGCGTTGAATTTCGATTTCGACCGGAAAAACCAGGCGTTCAAGGGTATCAGATTGTGGTTGAAAAAGTACCCGTTGCACTATCGCCTAAAGCGGATTCCGCGAATACAACTCCTGACCCATTGCCAGCATCGGCACCGGGAATCGGTATCGGCCCAACTGCCCAATCCGAGGAATTGACGCTCGGCAACAATCGACGTTTCCAAGTCGTAGACCGTGGGAGAGGTCCGTACCGCATTTTGTATGTGGCTGGCCGACCGAATTGGGAATACAAATTTCTGAAGCGAGCACTTGAGGAGGATGTCGAGATTCAAATGACCTCCCTGATCCGCATTGCGAAAAAGGAGCCTAAGTTCAGTTTCCGAGATTCGAAGGTAGATTCTTCGAACCCGTTGTTTTCCGGCTTCGAAGATGTGACTCAGGAGGAAAAAGAGAAATACGATGAACCGGTCTTTGCGAGGCTTGACCGGACGTCTGTCGATCAACTTAAAAAGGGCTTTCCGAAAGATGCGGAAGAGCTTTTTGAATACAGCGCGATCATTTTGGATGATCTCGAACATGATTTTTTCTCACTAGAACAACAATCGCTGCTGCGACAGTTCATTGCAGTCCGGGGGGGAGGGCTTTTGGTTCTTGGTGGCCAAGAGTCGATGCGTGGCAAAGGGTTCCGAAACTCGGTTCTAAGCCAACTCCTGCCAGTCTATGGAGAGGAAGGGATCTCGGAAGCGTCGGCGGCGACATCGATGAACATTGCAGGTGGCGACGATAATCCGTCGGTACGTTATCAAATGACACGTGAAGGTTGGCTGCAACCGTTTTTACGATTGGCTGAAAATGAGATCGCAGAGAAAGAGCGATTGCAACGCATGCCTCCGTTTGAAGTATTGAATCGAACGAAGGGAATCAAGCCAGGCGCGTCGGTTTTGGCGGAAGCTTCGGTGTCGCCCGATGAAAACGTGCCCGTGCTTGTGACGCAACGCTTTGGAAAAGGGCGCACCGCAGCCTTTATGATTGGCGACATGTGGCGATGGGGACTGCATCATGATGGGCCGGGTAGTTCTCCTATCGGCCAATCATGGCGACAGATGGTCCGTTGGTTGATCGCGGATGTGCCAAAGCCCATTCAAATGAAATTGAGGGACGACGCAGCATCATCCTCGAAAACGGCCCACATTTTGGTGGATGTCAAAGGGACCGATTTTAAAGCGGTCGACAACGCACAAGTCACCGTTTCCATCGTGTCGCCCAGTGGCAAGTCCTCGACCGCTCCAGCCGAAGGTTCGTCGGCCGTTGCGGGCCAATACGAATCGACCTTCGTCGCTGAGGAAGAAGGAGTCTACACCGCCACCACGGAGGTCAAAGCGCTCGATGGGAGCGCCATGGGCTCGTCCCAACTGGGTTGGGTCTACGATCCATCCGCCCAAGAGTTTCAGGAGATAGGGGATAACACAAAAGTCCTGGAATCGATCGCTTCGGAAACGGGCGGTAGCGTGGTCGGCTGGGATGATCTTGATGCGTTCGTGTCCGATTTGCCGTCGAAGAAAGTCCCTGTGTCAGAAACACGCGTATTTCCGTTGTGGCATCAAAGTTGGGTGCTGCTGTTGGCGATTTTTTGTATTTGCTCTGAGTGGGGGCTAAGACGACGCTATGGGTTGGCATAAATGATAAACGGTTCTTGCTCCCCTATTCCCGTTTCGTACTCGTGCACGATCGCACGCGGAGCGGGCGACTGCCCCGACGTGCTTGGAGGACGTCTCGCTTTTAGACCCAACGAATCATTAGAAAAAAAGGGGAGAGCGAGGCTCCTGCCGAGCTATTTACGGACCAAGCTCGGCAGGAGCCTCGCCCTCCCGATGAACTTGCAAGCAATTCCAATAGGAAAGCGAGACGGCCTCTTTGTCACGTGGGTGAGAAAGTTTCCGCATTGTTTCGTACCACTTCAGCGACCCATGGCACTGGTCCTGATGGCGTTGCTCTGCATAACAACCAACGGTTTCTTCGCGCCTCCGAAAAGCACTGCCGCTGAACCGGACGCCCCAACTCGCTCCATTTTGATTGTCGTTGGTGCGCCCGGCGAAGAAGAATACGCAAAGTCCTTTCGCGAATGGGCCGGGCGATGGAGAACGGTTTGTAGCTCCAACACCAGCAAAGTGGAATGGATCGATGGTACCAAAGCGAGCGAGGCCAATACCAAGTCAGACCATGATCGCGTCCTCGAGTGGATTTCGGAAACCCCCGAGACCAAAGAGCGCTGGATCATCTTGATCGGACACGGTACGAGCGATCGGGACGCGACGAAGTTCAATTTGCGAGGTCCGGATATTTCGGCGGAGGAGTTGACGAAAGCGATCGGTAATCAAGATTCCAGATGGGTGATTATCAACTGCGCTTCGAGCAGTGGTCCATTTATCAATGCGCTCTCGGGCAAGAATCGCGTGGTGATCACGGCGACCAAGAGTGGTTCAGAGCAAAACTATGCCCGCTTTGGTGACTACCTTTCCCAGTCGATCTCGGACCCTGAAGCAGACTTGGATCATGATTTTAGCGTATCAATCTTGGAGGCGTTTCTGGCTGCATCCAATCGAGTGGCCCAGTTCTACGCCAACGAAGAACGTCTTGCATCCGAACAATCGCTATTGGATGACAACGGAGACTCCAAGGGAACGCCAGCCGTCTTCTATCGAGGGGCGAGGCCCCTCAAAGCGCCCGCCGAAGGATTGCAAGTCGATGGCCTGCTCGCCGGCCGAATCATCATTTCGACAACCGCACAACCCGATCGCTTGACAGACGATCAGCGAACCCAAATCGACCACTTGGAAACGCAAGTAGAAGGCTTGCGTAAGCGCAAAAAAGAAATGCTTGAGGATGATTACTATCAGGAACTTGAGACACTCTTCCTGCAGATAGCAGGTATTCGCGAATTGCGTTAGTTGTAATCAAACGTTCATTATGCGAGCGTGGCGAGCGTCCCGGCACCCATGTGCTTGCCACTTGTCTTATTGCCGTAGTGGGATTCGCCAGAATTCCAAGTGCATGGGATTTCTGGCGAAATCCACTACGATACTTTCTTGCATGGGTGAGGAAAGTTCCCTCGGCCCCGCGACGTTAGAAACTTAACAGACCCATGGCACAAGGTTATGAGGGGGTAGAAGCAGCGGTGGCACGCTTCACGCTCGCGCGAAGTTCAGCTACCATTAGGCAAAAGCCCAGCGGCATTCATCATGGAATAACCTCGCAGTTCTTCGGAGTAAACCACTCATCGTGCGTACTTATTCGAATTCTCTTTCCTTGGCGATACTCGTTTTAGCCATGTGCCCTTTCGCGCGATTCAGCATGTCTCAAGAAACCAGCCTCGAATCGAAATCGCCCACCATCGGGCGTTATGACAGACCCTCTGGCCCTGTCGGGCAAAGTCGTTCGGTCGTTATGGCGAGTAACGCAATGGCGTGTACGAGCGATCCTCGCGCGACGCAAGCGGCACTTCAGGTATTGTCCCAGGGTGGGAGTGCTGTCGATGCAGCCATTGCGGCCAATGCAGTACTTGGTGTCGTGGAACCAATGAGTTGCGGCATGGGCGGTGATCTGTATGCCATTGTTTGGGAGGCCAAGACGGGTCAGATTCATGGACTCAACGCCAGCGGTCGCAGCCCTATGAAAATCAATCGCGATGTGTTTGCTGCGCGCGACCTGAAACAGATACCGCTCCAGGGTCCACTTTCATGGAGTGTTCCTGGTTGCGTGGCAGGCTGGCTAGACCTTCATTCCAAATTTGGCATTTTGCCTGTTGCGGATATCCTAGCGCCAGCCATTCGATTGGCGGAGGATGGTTTCCCTGTTTCACCCGTGATCGGAGGATTTTGGGCCAAGGCGGATCAGAACTTCGCAAAGTGGTCGGATTCGCAAAGGACTTTTTTGCTCGAGGGCAAGCGACCGCCACGTGCCGGCGATCTGTTTCGCAATCCTCGATTGGCCGAGTCCTACCGCAAAGTCGCAAAAGATGGGGCGGAAGTATTTTATCGAGGCGCGATTGCCGAGGAGATCGTACGATTTAGCAAAGCGAACGGTGGGTACTTTGAGTTGGAAGATTTTGCCGATCATCGCAATGAATGGGTCAAGCCGATCTCGACGAAGTACCGAGGCTATGATATTTGGCAGATTCCGCCGAATGGACAAGGACTGTCTGTCTTGCAAATGCTAAACGTGCTGAGCGAACATGACGTTGCCGCGATGGGTTGGGGCTCGCCGGAATACCTTCATCTATTGGTAGAAGCAAAAAAACTTGCATACGCTGACCGTGCTCGATTCTATGCGGACATGGCTTTTGAAAATGTTCCGGTGGATAGACTGAATTCAATGCAATATGCCCGCCAGCAATTGAAACGGATCGACCCCACGAAAGCTGCAACGCACGTCGATGCAGGAGACCCGAAACTCGTTCAAGGCGACACTGTCTACTTATGCGTCGTCGACAAAGATCGAAATTGTTGTTCGCTGATCCAAAGCAACTACCATGGGTTCGGAAGCCAAGTGGTTCCTGGTGACGTTGGGTTTGCTTTGCAAAATCGCGGCAATCTGTTCTCGCTCGATGCGAGCCACCCGAATCGATTGGAGTCGGGTAAACGTCCGTTCCACACGATCATCCCGTCGCTGGTCACTCGCGACGACAAGCCTGTATTTGTTTTTGGTGTGATGGGTGGTGACATGCAACCGCAAGGTCAAGTGCAAGTTCTGGTCAATTGGATCGACTTTGGTATGAACATCCAGATGGCTGGCGATGCGGCCCGCGTTCGCCACGAGGGAAGCCAGACACCGACCGGTGACTTGGCGGATCCAAATGGTGGCGTGGTCCATTACGAATCCGGGATTTCGACGGATGCGGTTCGTGCGCTCGAAAAAATGGGACACAAGACGCAATCGAGCCGCGGATCGATGGGCGGCTATCAAGGGATCCTCATCGATTGGAAACGCAATCTTTTGCAGGGTGCAACTGAAAGTCGAAATGATGGAGTCGCGTTGGGTTATTAGCCTGTTGACCCGAAAGTCATAGCCTATCTACAAAAATTAGTGTTCGATTAGCGAAGATTCGTTTTCTAATCGTGTGTGGCCGCCACTAGGGTGAAGGTCGTTGAGCACGAAACGCTTCCACTCGGCATGAATTGCAACCGAGCTTGATTTTTTGGCGTCGTATCCCTAGTCTACTCTCGTAACTCGCTTTGTTGTTCGCGCGATCATGGCAGTCTATTCTCGATGGCAAAACGCATCCTAATTGTTCGCCTTTCCGCAATTGGCGACTCTATTTTGAGCGTCCCCGTTCTGACCTCGCTTCGCCGCAATTTCCCAACTGCCGAAATTGGCTGGGTGACCGAACGCGCTTCGGCCCAACTGATCGAGGGGCATGCTGCCCTAGACAAATTGTTTGTCACGTCCAAGAGTACCTTTAAAAATCCAAGAGAACTTTGGGCATTGGCCAATCAACTTAGGCAATGGAAGCCTGACATTACGCTTGATTTACAGGGTTTAACCAAAAGTTCGTTGATCGCTTGGCTCTCGGGTGCAAAGAGCCGCTGTGGTTTTCATCAGGGCAAATTCGATGGCAGGGAACTGAGTACTTGGTTCAATAACCAACTCTTCCAAGCAGACGCAGAACACATCGTGGATCGTGGGCTCGAGTTGCTTGGATTGCTCGGAGTGAATGACAAATGCGTTGAGTTTCATCTCCCAGAAACCGAACAAGAAATCGAGTTCGCCGACCAAGTATTGCAGGCTATCCAGTTCACAGGTCCCTTCGCCATGGTGAATGTGGGCGCCGGCTGGCCCTCCAAAATTTGGCCTTCGGATCGATATGCTAGCGTTGCAAAACACCTCGGACAAATTTGGGGTGTTCCAAGCCTGGTGGTCTGGTCGGGGGAACAAGAACGAGTTGCTGCGGAACACGTCGTCGCCCAAGCAGGAGGGTTTGCCCAACTAGCTCCATCCACAACCCTAACGCAACTAAGGAGCCTAATCAGGCGTTCCTGTTTGTTCCTTGGTTCGGATACGGGACCGATGCACTTGTCCGTGGCGGTTGGTACGCCAACGGTTGGAATGATTGGGCCCATGCCAATCAAACGCGTTCGACCCTATGGTAATCACAACATCGGAATTCAAAAAGAACGATTGCCGGAATCGAAGTTGTCCGATCGAAAGTCGGACTGCGTTCCAATGCTCTCCATCCAGATCGAGGATGTCATCTTAGCGTGCGACACAATAATGAGTCGATTCGATCAAACGCAGGCCAAGGCATCCTAGCGGACCGACATTCGAAACAGCCTTGATTCGTTCGTCCTGGTTCAAGTAGATTACCCAAAATCCGTAGATATGCGTTGCATCGCAGCACTTGTTTTGAAAAGGTTCAAGCCAATGACTCCCATCGATCTCTCAACGCTTGCAACGCGAGTGCATGGTGAATTATTCTCTCGCAACCATGATCATCTCATTACGGGTGCGGCTCCACTCGCGGACGCCCAAGCTGGACAGATCACGCTTATTGACAACGAAAAATATTTACCTCAGTTACAAGAATCGAAGGCGAGCGCCTGTGTAACGAATCGATCCTTTCCAGAAATCTCCATTTCGCAAATTGTCGTTGCGAATCCTCACGAAGCCTTTAGCAAAATTTGCGAGCTATTTCGACCACAAAGTGTCCTTCAACGCGAATATGGGATCGATCGACTTGCCAGCGTTCATTCGTCTGCACAGGTGAGCGAAAGGGCCTTCGTGGAGGCCTTTGCAAGCGTCGCGGAGGATTGTTTGATCGATGAAGGGACACATCTGCACCATGGCGTTACCGTCATGGCAGGGTGTCGGATCGGCAGAGACTGCCAGTTGTTCCCTGGAGTCGTCTTATATCCTGGAACCGTACTCGAAGACCGAGTCATTTTGCATTCAGGGTGTGTACTCGGTGCACATGGCTTCGGCTTTCGAATGGAAAATGGATGTCATGTTCCAACCGCACAACTCGGATGGGTCCATATTGAAAGCGATGTCGAAATCGGAGCCAACTCAACGGTTGACCGCGGCACTTACGGCGCAACCCGAATCGGATGCGGTACCAAGATCGATAACTTGGTGATGATTGCTCACAACTGCAACATCGGCAGGCACAATTTGATTTGCTCGCATGTTGGTATAGCTGGCAGTGCGAGCACTGGCGACTATGTTGTCTTGGCCGGCCAAGTTGGCGTGCGCGACCATATCCACATCGGTTCTCGAACCATGGTGGGAGCTCAAGCTGGTGTCGTTGCGGATACGGGAGAGGACAAGGTCTTGCTGGGCAGTCCCGCGATACCACGAAACGAACAAGCCCTGATTTTCGCAGCTTTAAACCGACTTCCAGAGCTTAGAAAGACTGTCAAGCAATTGTCCAAGCAAGTCGATCAACTGCAACAACCGAAAACTGCAACGCCATGAGCACCTCCGAATCGATCGGTATCGTCGCTGGCTGGGGAGAGTATCCTTTGGCCGTGGCACGTGCATTGCGAGAAAAAGGGCACACGGTTGTCGTCGCTGCCGTTTATGGGCACGCACCCAAAGAGATCGAGGCATTGTCGCACCACGTGAAGTGGATTGGCGTTTGCAAGCTCGGCAGGATGCAGAAGTTCTTTCAACAACACGACGTTAAGCACGTTTGCCTGTCGGGGAAGTTATTCAAGGATCGAATCCTATTTCACGGTTGGGGATGGATGGAGCATTTTCCCGATTGGGAGTGCATCAAGACGATGCTACCTATGTTTTACTTTCGTCATGTCAACACGAACGACGATTCGTTGCTCGGCGCCGTGGTGGCATCGTTTAGCCGACATGGGATCAAGACAATTCCGGGTACCGATTTCGCGACTCAACTCATCGCTGAGGCTGGTGGACTTACACGACGTAAGCCGTCCAAATCAGAACTCGATGACATCGAGTTCGGTTGGTCCATCGCCAAGCAAATGGGTGGTTTGGACGTGGGGCAAAGCGTCACCGTTCGAGACCGTACGATTTTGGCCGTGGAAGCGATCGAAGGCACCGATGCGTGCATTGTTCGGACAGGCCAGATTTGCACGCGTGGCGGATTTACCTTGGTCAAAGTTGCGAAACCACAGCAAGATATGCGGTTCGATGTTCCTACCATCGGCCCGCAAACCATCGAAAAAATGAAGCATGCGGGGGGCAAAGTGATCGCCATCGAAGCGGGAAAGACGATTCTCATCAACCGCGAAAAAACACTTCGAATGGCCGACGAGCTCGGTATCGCGATTTTGTCTCGCGTTTAGTGGAACGCATCGCGCCACGAGCCAATATGGGAAGTAGGCAACCAAGCGTTTACAGGATGGGGAGTGGCGCGGACAGGGTCGGCCGGTTTGCGATTTGCGTTGCCAAGGATCGAACGACGCCTCGGCAGATATTTTCAAATGGCTTCGCAATGGTTGGGTCGAGAAGAACCTCCGCCAAGCGACCTTGGTCGGATTCGCTTCGCAATGGAATTTGAATCGGAACTTCACCGAGAAACGGAACACCGAGCTCTTCTGCTTTCGCTCTTGCGCCACCTTTGCCAAAGATGTCAAACGTTTTCCCTGATTGGGGATCGGTAAAGCCGCTCATGTTTTCCACCACTCCGAGCACCGACACTTTCGTCTTTTCAAACATGGAAATCGCTTTGCCAGCATCCAGCAACGCGACCTCTTGGGGAGTACAGACGATGACCACTCCAGAGAGCGGGAGCAATTGCGAAAGCGTCAACGCAACGTCCCCTGTACCTGGCGGCATATCGATGATTAAATAGTCCAGTTCACCCCAAGCCGTGTCGCGAAGGAACTGTGTGATGGAACCATGCAACATCGGACCACGCCACACCACAGCTTGATCTTTGCCAACCAGGAATCCCATCGACATGACTGGCATTTCCCCGGACTTGATCGGCTGAATCTTGCCATCGACGATTTCGGGACGGCCATCGAGTCCTAGCAAGTGCGGAATGCTTGGACCATAAACATCTGCGTCCATCAAGCCAACTTTGGCTCCCATTCGGCCGAGCACGATGGCGATCGACGCAGCGAGCGTACTTTTGCCAACGCCCCCTTTGCCAGCCGCCACCGCGATAACGCTTTTGGCCTTCAAGCCGATCTGTCCGATGGTCGGGGCTGGGCGATAGGTTATATCGAGCTGAACGTTGACTTGCTTGATGCCAGTGACCGTTGCAAGCAAATGATCGCGGAGCGAGTCTGCAATCTCGGTCGCAATGGGCTGCATCATTGAGGTCAAACTGAGGCGACAACCCACCACTCCTTCCGAGACCGTCCAATCGCTGACTTGGCCTGTCTTTGATATGGGGCGACCGCTTTCGGGCTCCTTGAAGGATTCGAGGGCGGTTTGTAGCTGTTGGTGAATATCGATGTCGGACATAGGAAAGAGCAGGATGCGAGGAATGGGGGAAGAATTTCGCCTCAGCGATTGTCGCCTTTTGCTCCGCAAAAGATGCGATCTACAAGCAACTTTCGTGGATAGCTTTGATTTTACTCTATTTGAAGAAAGGAGGGCTTGCGACTCACGTTCGGTTCGAATGCACGATCCTACAGCGGAGCGGCGCGAGCCACCCGGTGAATTCCGAAGGGTTTTGCGAATCCTCACCGGACAGCTTGCGCTGTTCCGCTACATTCTGAACGGCAGTGGGCTAGCCCACCGTTCATGATCAGTTTTTGCGTTCTAGCAACTCGTTTGTGTGGGCAAGTAACTGTTCGAACTCTTCTTGATCTAACCAGATATAGGAACCGACCAAGTCGCCCGTAGCGTTAACGAGGCAAAAGCGATCGGGGTGACCTCGTTTCTCAATTCCGGGCAGGAAAAACTTCTCGGTTCCGACTCGGATGATGGTTTCGATGGGTCCGGTCAAAAACAACCATCTTTCTTGGTCCGCTTGAAACTTGTCTGCATACGAACGGAGCACTTCCGGAGTATCTATTTCGGGGTCGACAGAAATACTCACGAACTTGATTGGCTTACCTTTAAACTTGTTCTGCAACAGTTGCATTTTGTTGCTTTGGCGAGTGCAAGTGCCAGGGCAGGTTGAGAAGAAAAAGCATGCGATATAAGGCTCGCCGCGAAGGTCTTCGGACTTAATCGTTTTGCCACTGCGTTCCATCAACTCAAACTCGGTCAGCCAACCCTTCTCTTTTTTTGCGCCCTCCACAAGTTGCTTGAGCGCGTTGCGGCTACCCGGGTCGGGAATTTGTGTTCGAGTAGCCAAGTCATTGTCATCGACGTCCACCGAGAGAACGTTAGGTTCCATCGGTGTTCGTTTTGCATTGTCGCTGGTTGTGAGCGGTCCCCGAAAGCAGAGGGCTGCAATCGTACCCGCCAAGAGACCAGCAAACATCCCAAGAACGCGTGGGGTACTAGCAAGTTTCATCGAGCAAATCGCCTTCGGTAATCATTCTAAAGCCCTTGTGAGCCAACGTCTCGAGGGCTTGCTCTGTATTGTCGACCATGATTGCAACCGCGGGTTCGTCACGCGGTCGAACGATAAGCGGGTAAGCCTGTATGATATTGATTTCCGCTTGCAGCAAGGCGGTGCATATTTGAAGCAGCGGTTGTCCCCCATCGGGCAACTCTACTCCGATCAGATCGCTTTCAATAATTGCGAGACCGGCACGTTCGAGAATTTCGCGACCGCGTTCCGGGTGGCTTAACAAGAATCGAACAAACGCGCATTCTGCGGAATCATTGATCGAAAGGGCCACGATACGAATTCCCGTACCCTCGAACCGACGCACGACCTCCAGGAGTTGACCCACTCGATTCTCAAGGAAAACCGTGAATTGGCGGATGGTTGGGTAGTTGCGGCCTCGCATGGTCTCAAACGAGATCGAGGATCCTTCTCCCGTGCTCATGATTGGAACTTTCTGAATTCGATGTCTGCTGGGCGATTCATCCGAACAGTTTACCAGAAAGCTTGTTTTACGCAAAACTTCAATCGAAGCCATAACCCGCCGGCTTGGAAGCACTCCCTGGTCCGCGGACACCGGAGTCGCTTGTGGGCCCAAAAAATCATTGGGGAAAATGGGAGAGCAAGGCCACCCCTCTAAACAATCTTTCCCATGTCGAACCATCGGAAAACGAATGGGAGAGCGAGGCTCCTGCCGAGCTTACGACGCAATGGTTCGGCAGGAGCCTCACCCTCCCGATGGGATTGCGCACTGGATTAGCGAAATTTGCGATTAAAAGAGTCGACATCGAACGGATCTTTGTTGGCAGACGACTTACCGGTTTCCGTTCCATCGAACTTCCGCTCAAGTTTTTCAATGGTGGATTCAAGGTCCGCGATTTCAGAACCGGACAGAAACACCGCAGGCGGGGCTGTCTTGGTTGGCTTCGACAGTTTCGCATCACGATTCGGAGAATCGTCCGCCTTTCCAAGCGACGCCCGAGCGGAACGTGTGTTTTGCGTGACCGGCATCGTTGCGATAGCCTGCGTGACCGTTGAACCATTGGCGGTTTGCGTCGGGATCGCCGCACTCGGGTATTGAGTTGGCATCGTCGTCTCCATTCGCTGAGATAACGTCAGTGATTTCACCCACTGATTGAGGCGATCGATATGTCCGCGATCGTTTTCCCTCGCTGGGTTTAGGCTTGGGTGCCTCAGTATTCCATGGGCTTTGGTCGCATAGGCCATCAACGTGCTATCTTGTGCATGCTCGCTATCGATGTAACGAAGCACTTCCTGCAAGTCGCTTGCTAGCACCGTGGAGGCTTGATCCCCCACCGGCTGATAAATATGAAAATCGGATTTCCCCAATAAACCGTGGCACCCGGACTGTCCGCATCGAGTTACCAAAATAGGCAAGACCGAAGTCTGAAAGGACTTCCGAATGTATCCCGGTATTTCGCGATTGGTCCATTCTTCGGGACGACTGCGTTCGAGCAGCGGAGGCAATTGCTTCGGCAATGCTGCGCTGGCTTGAACAACTTCGCTCGGACTTGTCTCTACGGATTGATTTTTGTTCTTCAACAAAGCTTCTCGCAGCAAATGTTCAAGCTGTTTGAATCGAGGCGAACCGGATGCGGTCTTCTCAAGAGCTTGGAAGTGTTCGATGGCGTGATCGATTAGATTCTGCTGAATACACCAATGGGCAAGATGCCAATGTTCCCCCGTCCCCCATGTTCGAACGCCTGCATGCTGATAAAGATAGAGCGATTCGAGTGTAGGCCCAACATGCTCAATCTGCTTTGGATCGAGCAACAACGTGCTGTTTCCAGCGATCAAGATAGCAATGCGATCCGCTTGCTTCGAAATTTGCCCTTTCAGAACATTCCCGTTCTGCAGGAGCACGAAAACCTGTTTCGAGGACACTTCGTCTGCGCTCACGCAGGGGAAAGACGCAATGGCGGAACTGAAAATTCCTACTATCAAAAGCGTGCGCAGAAACATAGCTGCTCGACCAGGAAAACGAAGATGGGATAAAAGCACCATGCTCCGAATTCGCTGGCATGCATGCGATGGGAGACTAGCAAATCCCCCTCCGCGGAATCAAGGCACGCTTCTATGCATTAACAAATTTTTGGTCGTGTTTTTCACGACGAGCAAGTTCCAGGTCGTGATCAACCATAATCCTTGCAAGCTCCCGAACGTCGGTCGCTGCTGTCCAACCGAACTTTTGTTTTGCCTTGCTTGCATCGCCGAGCAACAGATCTACTTCCGCAGGTCGGAAGTACCTTGGGTCGACTTGAACGTACTTACTCCAGTCGAGATCGAGTTGGCCAAACACCAGATCCAAGAATTCCCGAATCGTCCGAGTTTCCCCGGTTGCGATCACAAAATCGTCGGGCTCGTCTTGCTGCAACATCATCCACATCGCTTCCACATAATCCTTGGCATAACCCCAATCTCGTTTTGCGTCTAGATTTCCAAGAAAAAGTTTCTCTTGGAGCCCCAGTTTGATACGAGTCGCTGCACGTGTGATCTTGCGAGTTACGAACGTCTCACCCCGACGCGGTGATTCGTGATTGAAAAGAATGCCATTGCAAGCAAACATGTTGTAGCTGCGACGGTAGTTGATCGTTTGGAAAAACGCATACACCTTGGCGCAAGCATAGGGAGACTGCGGGTTAAAAGGCGTCTTTTCCGTTTGGGGGGTTTCAAGCACCATGCCATACATTTCAGAACTGCTGGCCTGATACACCCGAACTTGTTTTCGCTTGTTCAACAAGCGAGCCGCTTCGAGCACGTTCAGCGAACCAACGCCATCGCTCATCAACGTATAGACGGGCTGGTCGAAGGAAACGCGAACGTGACTTTGTGCCCCTAGGTTGTAGATCTCGTCCGGTTCAATCTCTTGGACTAAATTGGTGAGTGCTTGGCCGTCCGTTAGATCTCCGTAGTGCAGCAACAGCTGAGGCTTTTCATGGATATCGCGATAAAGGTGATCAATTCTGCCGGTCGAAAAACTGCTCGATCGACGAACTAATCCGTGTACTAAGTAGCCCTTTTGGAGTAACAATTCCGCCAAATAGGATCCGTCTTGACCGGTAATACCTGTGATGAGCGCTGATCGTACCATTAGAATTGCAAATACTTAAAGCAAGGAGGGGATTGACGCTTGGGTTAACAATACCCCAGTTCAACCCGTTATAAACTCCGCACAGTGTATCCAACGCCTATGTGCTTATTCAAGTCAAACTGGAATTTGATTTGCGG
Source organism: Pirellula staleyi DSM 6068 (assembly GCA_945875845.1). GTDB lineage: Bacteria > Planctomycetota > Planctomycetia > Pirellulales > Pirellulaceae > JBKCUI01. The sequence continues at coordinate 14,364 of CAMCMB010000062.1, read as the reverse complement.
AATTCCTTCGCAAAGTCGAGCTGGCCATGGCAGTTGAGTTGACCATGGAAGTTGTGCTGAACGAAAGTTGTCATAAAAAAACCTCGGCCGATAGGCCGAGGTTTATCAAGATTTGGATGGTCTTTCTCTGCAGGACGAGTCGAGTCCCGGCGCGGTTAGACGCTAGTTTGAGGCAACTTTGTTCGCGTTGTACTCGGAATCAAATTTGAAACTTAGTTCTAATTTATCGCCACCGATCAATCGGATGGTTTTTTCCTTGGTCACGCCTTCGTAGGTCACCTCGATCTTATAGTCGTCCCATGCTTGGCCTTCGCGTAATTGCTTGGTCCGATAAACGCGGGACGAGCCATCCGACTTGGTTGCGTTTTGGGCCAAAACAACCTTTGCATTTTCTGGAACGTTCAAGGTCAAAATCGTTTCGACCGGATCGTCTGCGTTCTTCATATCGAAGGTCAGCTCTTCCGCAAAGCCGCTATTGATTACGACTGTCTTGTTTTGAAAGACTTCCGAGCCATCCTCATGGGTCAAAACTGCCTTTACTTCAAATCGATAGGCTTGGTCTTCTTTCAGATCACGGCTAACGAAACGTCGTACTTCGCCGGTCGTTGAGGTCAATTTTCCGTTTACGAATACCTTTGCGGATTCGGGCAATTTCACTACCAGATGAACTTCGGTTGGCTGAATGGCGACGCCGGATGCCAACTTGCTTGAAGCTTGGATTCCCGATGTGGTCCTGGACATAATCGGACTGTATCCGCTGTATCCGCTGTATTCGCTTTCCATTGGAATGGACGGACCTGGAACCTCCATATTGCCATAGTTCAACGAGGAACCTGGATTGTCGCCGCCGTAGGAATAGCCGGATGAACCACCTGAGGAGTAGCTACTGCCGTAGTAATAGGCACTGCCTCCCGAGGAGCCACCGCCCGAGGAGCCACCGCCAGAGGAGCCACCGCCAGAGGAGCCACCGTAACCTGCGCGCCGACCCGAACCGCCGTAACTCGCCGAGTAACGTATTGGAGCGTACCCACCAGACCACCCCCCACCCGAAGAACCGCCAGATGAACCGTAATAAGCTGAGCGGGTAGCTACTTTGGCATGAAGATGGTCATGGATTTTCGCGTGAAGTCGACGCAAGGGTCCAACGTGACCAACCGACGAACTGCCACCGGAAGATCCGCCGTAGTAACCGCCACCGGAAGAACCGCCGCTTGAACCATATCCAGCAGAATAACCGCCGCTTGAACCGTATCCGGCAGAATAACCGCCGCTTGATCCATACCCCGCGGCGTATCCGCCGCTGCTACCACCGCCTGAGCCATGGCCAGCATTCGCGTCGCACGCACCAACACAAAGCAACGCAACGAGCGTTGATCCAGACAACCATTTTAATGTATTTCTCATGACGTTCCTCCGGTTCCATGGGTTAAAACTGCGTTACCTCGCAGCAAGAACAATTGCTCCATGCAGGATAGCCAGAACACCAGTTAATTCAAGCAGACTGGGCTATTTTTAGGGAACAGGAAGAGTGGGAGGGCTATCAATTTCCAATGATTCGATTGTAGGACCACCAACAGATCGCCGCACAGGCGGCAATCATGACACTTGTGTAAACGACATTGATGACCGACCAGACAATTTTTTCCATTCGTGAAAAAGCTGGACTCATCCACAAGAGCGGCAAACCTAGAAAACCAGTGACAGCAAAGAGAATCGCAAGAATCGTGCCCTTGGAGGCGAGAACACGATCCTTTGCAGAGTTTTTTGGCCTCAACTTATTTCGATTCCTTTGCTTAGGGAGTGACTACGCGGGCAGTCGCCCTTCGGCAATCTCTTGTTCCCATTGGCGTATCAACGGCCAATCGATCGCACATGTTCCAAAATCGGACAAGTGCAAGTAGCTTTGCAACCGCGTTAGAACCTTTTCGATCATAGACGGGTCCTTTCGGAAATAGGGACCATGACTTGGCAACAGCCAATCGATGTCTGCATCGCGGATTCGTTCAAGCGACTTGATGAAGGACGGAATATCGCTGCCATGATGCGCATCGATTGCCCCCACTCCACCGTCTCGGTAGATATTGTCACCGCTGAGCAAAAGTCTGTTTAATCGAAAAGCCAACTGACTATCGGCGTGGCCTGGCGTCGACCAAACCTCAAGCTCAATATTCCCAATCTTAATAACATCTCCATTGTTAACATGCTTTTCGACGGTCACGGGAGGCATCGACTCGCTAATCCCCTGGGCATGGATTTCGGCAAAGGTTTGAACTCGGTCACCCGCTTCCAATAGGGCGGCTGCTTTGGGATGCGACGTAATCGAAGTCTTGAGAATCTGTTTTGCCTTTGCGAAACCCTGACAATGATCTACATCCGCATGCGTTGCTATCAGAGATTTGCATTTCGAAAGAGGAAAGTCCAGTTCTCTCACTAAATCGATCACTTCTTCGACGGAGTCTTCGTATCCGATGTCGATCAGCGCCCATTCATCGGCGTCGTAAACCAAGTACACATTACAACCGATCAAGTGACCAGCCTGGACATTGATTTCAATAACATTTGGAAAGATTGGTTTTCGCTGAAGCATTAATTGTTTCTGCAGTTTTCAGATTGGTCTGTGTTTGTGGAGCAGACAGATTTTAGAGTGCATGGTTGCAATTGAGCAACGCTTACACATCTATTTCACTGCCATTTTTCGAGTTCACTGCCATTTTTCGAGGCATTTGCTAAGTTTTTCCCAATTCTTTCAGGAGAGATCGCAATCCCTCGCGATAGGAGGGAAAAAGAAATGGATAGGACAAATCCCTTTGAATGCGGTTGTTGCTAATGCGCTTGTTGCCATCACTTCGCGAAGTCCTATTGCTCGTCAAGTTCCATTCGAGCGATTCGAACAATGGAGGGGGCCAATTTCCCAATTGCGAGATAAATTCGTAGTACTCACGTCTAAGAACAGGTTGGCCATCGCTAACACAATAAAGCCTTTCGAGTGTCTTTTGGTTCGAGAAGCACTCCACAATCGACGCCAAATCGGCCACATGAATCAAGTTCAAATAGCTATCCGGGTCCGCTCTCAGGGGCATTTGATCTCGAATGGACTGCCATCGCGGAACGCGATTAGGACCGTAGATTCCTGCCGGCCGCAAAATTAGTTGCCTGTTGGACTCCAGATTATCGGCAAGCCATTGTTCTGCTTCCCAGGCTGCAATCGAGCCAGGACGATTCGGACCAACCTTGGACTTTTCATCCACCCATTCGCCCGGGGCAGTATCGCCGAACACCCCCGTTGTCGATAGATAAATCCAATCCATCGTGTTGCGAGGATCGACAGCGAGCAAAGCGTGTTTCAGGCTGACCAAACCGCGTGTGTGAGTCTCCCGAGGATCGATGTCGGGCTGTGGAGCATGCGAAACGGCAACAAGCAGCGTCGCGGTTTCGGACGTTACCATGCATTTTCGAAATTCACTCCAAGAATCTTGTTCGCGGGGCGGACTTCCAGATAGCCAGTTCCAGAGAATCGGTCGAATCCCAAGTTTGCCAAGTTCGTCCGATCGAGTTCCATCCCGGGTAAACGCAAAAACCTTGTCCCCGGCTTGAAGCCATTTCGCAGCGACTTGCATTCCGACGTAGCCGCAGCCTGCGATCAATCTTGCTGTCACCAGGATTGCCCCATAAACAGTCCGACACCCATGACTAAATCGGCACTATCGCTACAAAACCCCTGCATTTCCACGCGGGGCCGGTTGCTTTCTGAAGTTTCTTGAGACAAACGGGTTTCATTTTCGAGATTGTTAGCGAATAATCAAACCCACACGACGTTTTGTGCGGATTGTCCTTGGAATGATTGCGACGAACATTGTATGGAGTCTACCTTGCCAAGAGAATGGTGTAACCTCGCGAATCCACGCTCGCGCCCAAAATTTTGGCAAGTGTTGGCAGCGACCGGACTCCAAGTGATTTTGCAATTGTCGATCGTTTCGGCACAAGAGCTTCGGCAACCCTCGGCACAGGCCAAGCCGCTCGAACGATCGATGCTCAAGCCCTCTTTGCCGAGCTCAGATTTCAAAATCCGAGAACGGACTATCGGAGTTACTTCGGTAAGCGTGGAGCTTGGTCTCGAAAGTGTTCTTCGCGGCGACGAACCCAAGAACAAATTGGAACTCATTGCGCTTCAAAATCAACAAGCCAAAGTTGCGGAAAAGATCAACGCTGTAACCGTCAATCTGCAGCACGGCAGCACGCAAGGGAGTGGAGTTATTATCACCGGCGACGGCTTTATCTTGACTGCGGCGCATGTGGCGGGTCGCCCCAAACAGCGCATCAACATCATCTTGCAAGATGGGACGCGAATTGAAGGGGAAACGATGGGGGTGAATCGGAACATGGATGCAGGCTTGGTTCTTATCACAAAACCCGCACGCGACACCAAGTTGGACCCTTGGCCCCACGCCACGATCGGCATCTCATCCGACTTGAAAAAAGGACAATGGTGTCTGGCAACCGGGCATCCTGGTGGATGGACTCCGGATCGGCCTGCCGTTTTACGCGTGGGGCGGCTTTTGAAGTTCCTGCCGTCAACGCTCATTACCGACTGCGCCTTGATCGGTGGCGATAGCGGCGGACCGTTGTTCAATCTCCACGGCGAACTGATCGGGATCCACAGTCGAATCGGTGTCGATGTGGATGACAATATGCACGTACCCGTCGACGTCTTCGCCGAAAGCTGGGACCGATTGGTGAAACGCGAAGCCTGGGGCACCTTGCCTGGCTTCAAACCTGCGATCGGCGTTCGTGGGGCGACGGAACCCGGAAGTAGCGATATGTGCAAAATTGCGATCGTCGACGCAGGTGGGCCCGCAGACAAAGCAGGCATCCGAGCAGGCGATATCATTCTCAAGTTCGATAGCCTCACTGTCCAAAACTTTGACAATCTCAAGGAAGCGGTTGATTCCGTAACTCCCGGCGAGCAAGTCGTGGTCGAACTGCAAAGGGACGGACTCATCAAATCATTGCGGCTTATCGTGGGCGTTCGAGAATAGAATACAAAGTGTTTCCATTGTCGGACTATCTATGACTATAATGGTCACTTCCACAAATAGTTTTTAAGCAACCGAAGGCAAGCCCAGATGAAGAATTGGCTCTCATGGATTGTTGGCGGAACCGTCGCGGCTAGCGTTGTAACCTACGCTAGCTCGGGTAATCCAACTCGAGATCTTTTGAATTCTGCTCATTCCATCGAGGAATTTTGGTCCTTCACCGATGTGCCACGAGATCATGATGAGTCTGCCCGAACGGACGAACTCTCCGAGCAGAACGTAGACTCGGAATCCGAGACCAAATCCCGGTTGATTCAGCAGCGAGGAAACTCTCGATTTGGTCGAGAATCGAACGACGGTAGCAATCGAGCGAATCAGCGTAACCAGTACGCGACCCTGAAAGCCTTTCGTGAATCGGTCGGCGATCACTGGAAGTCCACCGTTCAGATCCTCGAAAAAAACCGGCAAATCGCTCTCGGTGCCACTGTTTCCGTCGATGGCTGGATTGTTACCAAATCGAGCGAAGTTCCGGATGGCAAGATCGACGTTCGATTGTTCGACGGTTCGAAGGCCGAAGGGATGGTTAAAACGCGTCGGACTGACCTGGATTTAGCACTTATCAAAATCGAACGAATCGGCCTTCCTGTCATCTCTTGGGATACACGTGCCGAAGTTCCTGTAGGCGGTTGGCTGATAAGTTCCGACAATCGGAATCTGCCGGTCGCCATTGGAGTATTAAGTGTTTCTAGCAGAAACGTGCCTCGCGAACGAGCCGTGCTTGGTGTGACCTTGGGCGAGCCACCCGCAAGTGAGAAAGGTGCGTTAGTCGAAGGAGTCATCGAAGGCAGTGGAGCCGATCGAGCCGGTGTCCGAACGGGGGACGTGATTCACCGAATCAACGGGGATGCACTCATAACACGTAAGGAAGTTCTAGATCGACTCGGTGGTCTGGCCGCCGGACAACGCGTGGATGTTGGCATCCAACGCGAAGGAACCACCGAATCCTTGACGGCCCAGATGATGGATCTCAACCACGCGCTTCTCGATCCAACCGAAATGGAAGTCAACGGCGAAATCAGTGCCCGCGCGACTGGTTTTCAGAAAGTGATTCAGCACGATTCCGTCCTTGCTCCGAATCAGTGCGGTGGACCCGTCATCGATATCCACGGAAACGTCGTCGGAATCAATATCGCCAGAGCTGGACGCGTCTCGTCGTACGCCATCCCCGCTAAGACCCTTGCTCCTGCCATCGCCGATATGCTCAGTTCGGCTATTGGAAATCCGTCGTCGAACAACTCCAACGTGGTACAGGCTTCTCGGCAAGCACCACCCACTAACGCATTTGGTTTGCCAACTTCGGTTCCGGCCGGTATCTCCATCGAAGCGCTGAAACCAGAAGTCGTTGCTCCAAACGCAGTCCTTCGTCCATAGAGACTTTCGAGGTTGGATGCATGTCGACGAGGACTCAAGCTTAATGTTCGGTAGCAAGGGCGTAACACGAGTTGAACCCAATGATTTCGATGAGGTCATCGATGAGGATTCAGAAGGGTTCTCGCTAGAAGAACTCGGTACGGCTTACGCACATGCCCTTGGGCAAACGACATCCCCAGCAACGGATTCGAGTCAACTTGTTTCGACTGGAGTGAATGGACCGTTGGATGCCGACGCCCCGACGACATCACCCCGAGAGCAAATGCTTTCCGCACCAATCGTCGATGAGTCCGATGGAATTCCCGTGACACCGGAATCGATTCTCGAAGCCATGCTGTTCCTTGGTTCAAGCAACAATCAACCGCTATCCATTGTCAAATTGATGGAAATGTTTCGAGGAGTCACAGCGGCCGAACTCGACTTGTCGATCGATAAACTGAATAGGCTTTATCGAGAACATGGATATGTTGTCGAGATCGTTCGCGAGCTCGGAGGTTTTCGGATGCAGTTAGTCTCCGACATGCATTTGACTCGAGATCGGTTCTATGGCAAAGTCAAAGAGACGCAACTGACACAAGCTGCGATCGACTGCCTCGCGTTGGTTGCGTATCAACCTGGCATCACACGCGATGCGCTCGAAGAGCAATGGAATCAGCCCGCCGCAAATATGCTGAGCTTGCTTGTCCGAAAGGGCTTGTTGAAAGTGGAGAAATCACCTGACGATACGGGTTCGCCCTCACAGTATTTTACCACCGACCGTTTTTTAGAAATTATCGGACTCGAATCGCTACAAGATTTACCGCTCTCTGAGGAACTCAGCTGACGATTTGCAATCGATTTCCAGTTTGTCCAACCGCTTGGGAGAAACACTCACGCGAGTGCCTAGCTGCTGTGCATGCAGCGAAACTCTCAGTTCCTCAATCAGCCATCGATATTCTAACAGCTTGCCGGTCGCTTCGAGTCTCGTCCCATTCGAGATTGGGATGAATTGCATGACCGTTTGGGGTGGCTGTGCTCTTGCAAGCTTCTCAAGGTAGTCTTGCCAATATCGAGACACACTTGCATCCAATTCCAAATCTTTGATGGGCCCAACCGTTTTCAACCGCTCCAGTCGGACGGCCACCGCTTGCAAAAACCGGGGTATTTCGCGGACGAAGCACCAAGGTGTCAAGTAAGAAAGCGATTCATCAAATAAGGCCGCGAGTTGTCCTCGAACCGATTGGACATTGGTAGACCAACTGGCCGGCGACCGTTCCAAAAGCGAACGCACTTTGTGGTTGGCCTCCGCAAAGCGAGGTAACCAGCGCCCCACCTCGGCTGCCGCGCCCGCGATCCGCTCGAGTCGTTTCAACCGACTGATATCGAACTCCACACGCGTGCGAAACACAGGTAAGAGTTGCTCGCTCGCCCAATTCGTATCGAGGAAAGCTAGGCGCGCGATCAAATCTCCAACCAGCTCTCGCAACCGATCCCCCGCATAACGATCCGATAACCAAAGCGAACACGAGGACCACTGAGGCAAGAATTGAATCTGACTTCGAATTTCGCGCCGTTCGATCCTTGCAAAAAGAGTCGTCATTCCCCTTCGAAACAATTGTTCCGCAAAGACCTCATGATCCACCAACTCCGTTCGGATCTTGTCCTTATCTATCACCAAGGTTGGAAATCGATTCATCCGCACACCGCCACGGAGTTCGACGACCGACTTGGGCAGAGTCTCGATATCCCAAGTCTCCAGCGAAGTACGCGACCACTCGTACTTGGTCCTTTGATCAACACTCATGGTCGAAATTGCGGCTGCTGCCGTTGCCATCTGGGATTGCTGAAGATCGACCAAATCCCGGCTCGATTGAATGGGCGTACCCTTGTCATCCACCAACTCAACCCGCATTCGCAAATGCTCGGGCACGCTTTGCAAGTCGAAGTCCGACTGTTTGACCGGTTCACGAATGAACTCGGACAAGAGTTCGCACAGCGATTTCCAGAAAGGGGCCTGCTGTTGCTGCTTTTGAATCAACTTCGGTAGCAATTGATTGACGGTGTCCGGCACCGGAACCAATTGGCGTCGCAAACGCTTCGGCAACGATTTGATCAGACACGCCAGCTTTTCCTCAAGCAAACCTGGGACGAGCCATTCCAGGCGTTCGTGATGCAACTGATGTACGATCGACTGCGGCACGACCAGGCTGACACCGTCTGCTGGATCGCCCGGCTCGTAGCGATAGCGAAGCGGCAATTGACTGACGCCCATGACGAGTTTCTCAGGATACTGTTCCTCCACCTCTTGTCGATCCAGATCAACCGCGAGGGATTCCCAACTTAAATAGGGAGACTTAACCAATTCACCTTGCGATAGATTGACCGAAGACTTGTCTTTTGCAGGTGCGGAAAGCGTACGGTCCCATTTTTCGAGGGTTACCCGATCTACTACAAACGCAGGAATGCATGCCCGATAAAAATCGGTCAACACATAGGTATCAATCACCAAATCTCGGCGCCTCGTTTTATCCCCAAGTTCCTTCACTTGTTCAAGAAACAATTGGTTGTGCTGCCAAAACTTGGCTCGCGAAACAAGTTCGTTTTCGGCAAGCCCCTGTTCGATCAGCAACTTGCGAGCCATGGCCGGATCGATGGGTGCCAGGGGCACAGAGACGCGAGGCGAGACGGGCAATCCATAGAGTGTGCCTCGCCGCACGACGAGTGCACTCCCTTGTTTCTGGCTGAAGTGGGGTTCGTCGAAACTGTATTTGATCAAGTGCTGGGCTAATCGCTCGATCCAGTCCAGCTCGATTCGAGCGACCATGCGCGCATAACGCTGTGTGGTTTCGATCAACTCGCCTGCAACGATCCACTTGGAGCGACTTTGCTTAAGACCGGACCCTGGCCAGATATTGACCTCGAGACCTTGGGCTCCTTTGTACTTCCCAACATCCTCAAGCATCGAAATATTCGACAGAAGGCCACTTAGCAGCGCGGAATGCAACGACTCATACCCGTCCGGTAGACCTTTGACTACCGGCGGCTGCAATGATTCGCGAGTTGGCGAAGTTTGATTCGGTGCAACGCGTTGTTTTGGAACGTTCCTTGGGTTGACTTCGGGGAGAGTTATCTCAGGCAAGTGCGCTTTTCGCTTACCAACGCTCAAGTTCATTTCCTTGCATTGTTCAAGCAATTGGCGATGCACATCTGCCCACTCTCGCATTCGAACGAGCGAGAGAAAGGAGTCGCGGCAAGCCTTTTCTAAGCGTGACCGACCGAGTTGCTCTCGAAGCTTATGATAGAAATCCCAGATTCGCAGGAACGATAGAAAATCGCTAGTAGGATCGCGAAACTTTTGATGTGCTTCGTCGGCAGATGCGGCTTTTTCCGGTGGCCGAACGCGGGGATCTTGCGTCTCCATCGCAGCCGCAATGATGAGCGCATCGTTGAGGCAGCCATTGCGCTCGGCCTCGATAAGGATGCGACCGACGCGAGGATCCACCGGCCATCTAGCAAGCTTGCGGCCAGTCTCCGTCAGTCGTTCTGTTTCATCAATTGCGGAAAGCTCACGCAGGACATTCATGCCTTCGCGCACCGCATCGGGGCGGGGTGGGTCAAGCCAAGGAAGCGATTCAATGTCGTCAATGCCGAGGGATTTGATGTGCACGATCGTCGACGCCAAATCACTACGGCGTATCTCGGGGCTTGCAAACGCAGACCGCGACAAGAAATCCGACTCATCGTACAAACGGATGGCAATACCGGGCCCCAGGCGACCACAACGGCCCGAGCGCTGGTTGCATGAGGCTTGGGAGATGGGTTCGATGGGGAGTCGTTGGACTTTGCTCTTGGCGGCGAATCGCGAGATACGGGCTGTTCCGGTGTCGATAACGTATCGGATACCAGGGACGGTGATGGAGCTTTCCGCCACGTTGGTCGCTAGGACAATACGTTGCATGCGGTGCTGCTGGAACACCCGTTGCTGTTCGGCCTCTGTCAGCCTTGCATAGAGCGGCAACACTTCGATCGAATTGTGAAGCCCTCGGTTGGTCAAGTGTCCTCGCAACTGTTTGGCCGCGTCGCGGATATCGCGTTCGGTTGCAAAGAAGGACAGGATATCTCCGCGGCCTTCCGAAAGCAATTCGTCAACGGAATCGCAAAAGCGTTGAGTAACCGAATCGAAATCATCGTATGCATTGGGGCTATTCTCAGCTGCCATTGAGCCTCGGTTGGAGAGGTTGGATTCACGAACGCTCAATGCACCTCGATAGCGCACCTCAACTGGAAAACCACGGCCCTCAACGGTTACGATGGGTGCTGGACCAATGGCGTCTTGGAAGTGATTGGCGAATTGTTCGGCGTCAATTGTCGCGCTGGTAATGACGATGCGCAGATCCGGTCGACGTGGGAGCAAGCGTTGCAGATACGCCATCAACAAGTCGATATTGAGCGACCGTTCATGGGCCTCGTCGAGGATGATGCAATCGTATGCATCCAAAAATCGATCTCGCTGAACCTCGGCCAACAAGATTCCATCCGTCATCAGTTTGATCAAACTCGCATTCTGAGTTTGATCGTTGAATCGGACTTTGAAGCCGACAACTTCCCCGACTTTGGTGTCGAGCTCCTCCGCCAATCGATGAGCGATCGAACGGGCTGCGAGCCGCCTTGGTTGCGTATGGCCTATCCATCCGGTTTTGCCAAAGCCCGCCTCCAAACAGAGCTTTGGAAGTTGCGTGCTTTTGCCCGAGCCTGTTTCACCGCATAGAACGAGGACTTGCCGGTGAACAAGCAGATCGATGATCTTGTCTCGATATGCCGAAATGGGAAGTTCGGCATCGTAAGCTATCGTGTATTTCGTGTTGCAACGGCTGGCGAATTGCTCGCGTGCTTGAGCGGCTGCGTGATGCCAGCGTTGGGTATCGGCTTGCTTGCGCTCCCCTTCTGGCAACCGGGTTATACGTTGCCACTGATCCTTCAATCGAAAGTAGGATCGGCGGAGTACTTCCTGTTCTGAAAGCGGACACACTGGACTCATGAGCGTTCCCAGCGGACGGCGAAAATGCGAGCCGCTACGATGAATACAAAACCGCAAGTTGTTAGCACCGCCAATTCCATACCGAGTTCGTTCAGCGGCAACTCGCGCCAAAAGACTTTGTTGTATCCTTCGAGCGCCCAGGCGTTGAAGGTCAACAGGCCAACTCGCTGGATGTTTTCACTCATTAAGTATCTTGGAACCATGCTGCCGCCAAGGGCGCTCATCGACAAAATGACGATGGTCGAAACCCACCCCAACTGCATGCGAGACTGGCAAATCGCAGCCAACATCAGAGCGAAACTGGAAGCGGCACCCGCAGTCACCAGGGTCATCGCCGCAAAACCTTCGAGATGATTGAACAAATCGATTCGGAAGACCAATGCTCCCCAAAGGAACATGAGTGACATTTGAATCGCACCGATGATTGTCAAGTAAGCCCACTTGCCAAGCAAAAGCTGATCCATGGTGAGACGACTGCAGAGCAACCGGTCCAAGGTTGAGTTTTCGCGTTCTTCGAGCAACGATCCACTCGCCGTCGTTGCGCTGAACAATAAAAACATGACGGCAATTCCAGAGGCATACATGGCGACTACAGGATTGGCTTTTTTGCCTCCAATCACGTCGACAACCTCGACCACGGGTGGCTGAGGAAAATTGGCTCCAATACCCATTGTGTTGTTGTGTCTCGCCCATACAACTCCGTTCGACATCGATTCGCTTCCTGCGTCGATCGGTTTCTTCTTGGCAATTTCGGCGTTCGCCGTCATGACCGCTTTCTGAACGATCGCAGCGAGTACCTGGGAGGCAACCTGGTCGAACGAATCGGTCATGATCTCGACCTTGAACATATCATCCGAAGGATTGCTTTTCTTGGGTGCGGAAAAAACAACGGCCGCAGATACCATTCCACGTCGCACAAGATCTTGGGCCGTTTCTCGCTTGACCGTCTGGGATTTGGAGGAGTTCGATTTCGAACCATTCGATTTGTTGGGCGGTGAAATGCGAAGGGACGATTGCTCCTCAAGAAGTTGAACCGATCGATCGGATAATTCCGAAGGCGATTCATTGCTGATTGCAATCTTGATTTTGGGCGTTGAGGACGATGCATCTCTCGATCCAAAAATAAGCGCAAAGATACTGAAAAAGACCATAGGGACAATAAACGTGAGGAACAACTCTGAGGGGTTGTTGCGCAACCGTCTCCAGCTAGTTTGAATGACCGTCCGAATCATACGTTGCATTCCTTCGCGAAACTTGTTGGATCGGTCATTCACGCAACTCCTTACCGGTTAAATGCAAGAAGACGTGGTGTAGGTTAGGTTGGTGAACTTCCAGGTCGGTGACGACGCTACCCACGCGTCGGAAACGGTCGAGAATCTGCGGCAGCTCTTCGGCAACATTATCGACGAAGCAAACAAATCGATTCCGGGACGCATCCCATTCCAGTCCCGATGGAGCGGTCACAATTCCTGTCGCTTCGATGGCAACTTGACGCTGTACGCCGATGGTCGATTCGATCAGATGCTCGAGCGTTCCATCGGCAACGACTTTGCCATGGTCGATGATCACGATTCGATCGGAACGCGTCTCCGCTTCGTCCAGGTGATGTGTCGTTAGGACAATGGTCGTCCCCTCTTGGTTCAGTTCATCCAGCATGTCGAAGATGCGTTGGCGACTTTGTGGATCGACTCCCACTGTAGGTTCATCTAGCAATAAAATCTGAGGTCGGTGCATGACGCCGCAGGCGATATTGACCCGACGTTTCATTCCGCCAGAAAAACCACTCGTTAGGTCGTTCGCCCGATCCTCGAGACCAATCCATTGAAGCGCCCAGGACACGCGTTCTCGAAGCCGCCGAGATCGCAGCCCATACAGTTGCCCGAAGCATTCAAGATTTTGCTTGGCTGTCAGGTCGGAATAGATGGCTAAGTCTTGAGGAATAACACCCATTCTTTGCAATACATCCGGCTCGCGGATCGACCGCCCACGCAACTGAACTTCGCCTCGATCGGGTCTTACGCGTCCACACATCGAACGGATGAGAGTTGTCTTGCCCGCCCCATTTGGGCCAAGCAATGCTAGCCTTTCACCTTGCTTCACGGAAAAGGATGTGCCGCTAAGGGCCTGATTTGTTCCGTAAGTTTTCCAAAGATCGACTACCGCAAGGGCTGGTTCCTCAGAAGAGATTGCGTTTTCGAGTTTTTCAGGTTGAGTTAGCGAACCGGAAGCAGCAGGCACTATGGAAACCAGTTCGTTTTGGGTTGAGCGGATGCGTTGAGCCGACAGGGAGCGGGGTCGAAGAGATCTAACCGTCGCTCATTGTACAAAAGACCCGTGGAAAGAAAAATACGAACCCCAACAGGCAACCCGAAGTGAAATGTAGCCGGAATCAGGAGAGTTCGGGGATTTGTTCGATACATCGCGGGACCCTAAGGCCACCGCTCTAAACATCTTTGCAATGTCGAATGCATTGGAAACCAATGGGAGGGCGAGGCTCCTGCCGAGCCTACGACGCCATGGTTCGGCAGGAGCCTCACCCTCCCAAGCAAGGAATGGATTGGGCAAAGTCGAGGAAAACATGTTTAGAGAGATGCCCTAAGGCTACCAAATGGATGCTTGAGCGGGCCTCTCGGATTCTGCGGTTCACCAAAGCAGTGAAGGATAAGTAGCAAACATTGAAGGATAAGTAGCAAATTTGAGATCACGCGGAGCGTGATCGGTACTTTAAAGTACTCATCACGCTGCTATGTATTGTTTTGTGTCAAGGGTGGTCGGGACAATTGTTGGTAAATTTTCCGTCGTACGCCGCAAGCTGCTATTCGATCTTACGAGGGTTAGCCCGTAGATCAGTAAACTCGTTCGCGTGTAAAGCGGATTGAATCG